>CAVUYS010000089.1:0-41538 GCA_963745745.1 uncultured Spirochaetota bacterium
CAAACGCGTCCTTCCCCGCGGGTCCAGCCTCGTAGAGTTCCTTCCACCGGGTGAATGCCGGGCTCGGCTTCGCCGTGTATTCGACCAGTTTGCCAGCCCGGAAGGTCCAGGTGAGCTTCTCCACCGGACCAATCCCCCAGTCCATCCGGTCGATGACCACTTTGCCCTCGGCTGTCCCGGGCACCGGCGAGAGGAGTGCCTCGCCCGCCGGGAGGTATAGCCTCGCCGATGCGCCGCCCTTCGCTGCCTGCTCCGGCGTGATCACGCCATCGCTGAGAATGACCTGGCGCCCTTCCACCCCGAACCGAAGGTCCGTTCCGTTGGGATGAGTGACGCGCGCCTGCTTGGCCCCGGCGAGGGCGCCCTTCACGGCGGCGCCATTCGCTTGGATCAGCTTCGGGTCGGTCGCAAGCGCGCCCCAGAAGATCTTCTCCAGCTCGCCCTGGCTCACCCCGAGCAACTTGGCGGTGGCGGCCGTGGGGTAGAGCCCATTGCCGATGTAGACCTGCCGGACGCCGCGCTTCATGAGCGTCTCGCCAACGGGTCGGAATGACTTCCCGACGGTGAAGATACGCGAAGGCGGGATCGCCTTGTAGAGGCCGGGATCCGCGCTGCTCGTGATCTGGAACGAAACGGTTGGAATCGCCGCAATCTGGACGGCGAATGCGGCCCGGGCACCGTCGTACTTCTCCGGCACCTCCGTGAAGTACCGGACACCCGTCTTCTCGCGCTCGACGAACTGGACGGGAGCCGCCCCGTGACGTGCGGAGGCGATGGCGAGATTCTCCACGAACTCGATGTCGCGCACGTCGCCCGCGACCACCACCAGGTCGCCTTCGTGCACGCCCGCGCACTCGGCCACGATGCGCTCCGCGACGGCCTTGAGATCGCGCTTCCCTGCGGCACCTGCTTGCGACGCCACACCGAGTCCGAGAACGAGCGTCACCAGCACAATGCCTTGAAACAACCTGCGGACGAGATTCATACGATTCCCCCGCGACGAGCAATTTGCCCGCGAAGATCGAGACCACCAACGGGAGCCGATGCAGCGATCGAGACCACTTGCCCGCATGACCCGATGTCACGGGCCCGCCGTTTTGCGGAGCGTGAACCCTCTGCACTCACGAATGCAAGCGACCGGATGGAAATTTCCACAAGAGCAACCGCGCCGCAATGCGTCTAGCGCAGGATCAATTTTAGGGTTTGCTCATCGTAGAGGCTGAAGCACCGGCCCGCGCTGCCCGTGCCCTCTCGTCAGCGAGCCGCACCAAACCTCACCGACCCGTGGCGTGGATCACCGGATGCGCGAATCACACCGCATTGGACGCCGCAGGCGATGCCGCCGCCGCAGTAGAAGCGGGCGGCCCCGTCGCCTGCCCGACTACTCGATGAGCCCCTTCTCGCGGGCCAGCCTTCGCAGCTTCTCCATTAGCCGCTCGAAGCGCTCCCGGAGGGCGGCGGCCACGATGGTTCGCTCCTAGGCTCTTATACGTCCAGGTTGGACACGGAGAGGGCGTTCTCCTCGATGAACTTGCGCCGGGGCTCCACCGCGTCGCCCATCAGGGTGGTGAAGATCTCGTCGGCTTCCACCGCGTCCTCCAGGGTGACCTGGATGATGCTGCGGCGGTCCGGATCCATGGTGGTTTCCCAGAGCTGCTCGGGGTTCATCTCGCCCAGCCCCTTGTACCGCTGGATGTTGGTCTGCTTGGAGTCCTTGGAGTGCTTCTTGATGATCTTGTCCCGCTCCTCGTCGTTGTAGGAGTAGAAGGTCTCCTTGCCGATGCACGATCTTGTACAGGGGCGGCATGGCGATGTACACGTGCCCCTTCTCGATCAGCTCCTGCATGTAGCGGAAGAAGAAGGTCAGCAGCAGGGTGCGGATGTGCGAGCCGTCCACGTCGGCGTCAGCCATGATGATCACCTTGTGGTAGCGCAGCTTGGCCACCTCGAAGTTGGTGCCCACGTTGGTGCCCAGGGAGGAGATGACCGGGATGAGCTTGTCGTTGGACAGCACCTTGTCGATGCGCGTCTTCTCCACGTTGAGCATCTTGCCCCACAGCGGCAGGATGGCCTGGAACTGCCGGTCCCGGCCCATCTTGGCGCTGCCGCCGGCCGAATCCCCCTCCACGATGTACAGCTCGCACTTCTTGGGGTCTTCCTCGGAGCAGTCGGCCAGCTTCCCGGGCAGGCCCACGCTCTCCAGCACGCTCTTGCGGCGGGTCAGCTCCCGGGCCTTGCGCGCCGCGGCCCGGGCCTTGGCGGCCACAATGCACTTTTCCAGGATGGCCTTCACCACCCCCGGGTTCTCCTCGAAGTAGGCGGTCAGCCGTTCGTTGACCGCCGACTCCACGATGCCCTTGACCTCGGAGTTGCCCAGCTTGCCCTTGGTCTGGCCCTCGAACTGCGGGTCGGGGATCTTCACGGAAATGACCGCGGTCAGGCCCTCGCGCACGTCGTCGCCGCTCAGGTTCTCGTCCAGCTTCTTGGCCATGCCCAGCTTCTCCACGAAGCCGTTCAGGGTGCGGGTCAGGGCGCTCTTGAAGCCGATCAGGTGGGTGCCGCCCTCGCGGGTGTTGATGTTGTTGGCGAAGGAGAAGATGGTCTCGGTGTAGGTGTCGTTGTACTGCAGCGCCACCTCGGCCACGACGTTGTCCCGCTCGCTTTCGATGTACACCACTTCCTTGTGGATCAGGGTCTTGTTCTTGTTCAGGTACTCGATGAAGCTCTTGACCCCCCCCTCGAACTTGAACTCGTGGGTCTTGGGCTTGGAGGCCCGCTCGTCGGCGATGCGGATTTCCACGCCCTTGTTCAGGAAGGCCAGCTCGCGCAGGCGGTTGGACAGGATGTCGAAGCTGTAGTTGATGTCCTCGAAGATCTGCTTGTCCGCCTTGAAGCGGGTGATGGTCCCCGTGGCCGTGCTGGTCCCGACCGCCTCGACCTTGCTTTCCGGCACGCCCCGCTTGTAGCGCTGGAAGTAGGACTTCTTGTCGCGGTGGACCCAGACCTCGCACCACTCCGACAGGGCGTTGGTCACCGAGACCCCGACCCCGTGCAGCCCGCCGGACACCTTGTAGGTGGTCTTGTCGAACTTGCCGCCGGCGTGCAGCTTGGTCATCACCACTTCCAGGGCGCTGACCTTTTCCTGGGGGTGGAGGTCCACCGGGATGCCGCGGCCGTTGTCCTCGACGCGGATGATGTTCTGCTTCTCGATGGTCACCGAGATGGCCGAGCAGTATCCGGCCAGGGCCTCGTCGATGGAGTTGTCGACGACCTCGTACACCAGGTGGTGCAGCCCGTCGGCTCCGGTGGAACCGATGTACATGCTCGGCCGCTTGCGGACGTGCTCCATCCCCTTGAGAATTTGTATGCTTTGCGCGCTGTAGCTGTCTTGCATGTGGTTGTCCCTGATAGATTTAGGAGAAATCCCAGTTTCCCTGATTATAACCCAAGGCCGGGAAAAATGTAAAGGGCAGGGCGGCCCGCCGCTCTTGCAATGGCCCGGTCCTTGCTGTAGAATCGGACTTTCGAGGCTGTGTACGATCTGTGGATAAGTTGCATTCAAGCCGATTCGCCGCCGCCCGGCGCGCTCACCAACCTGCCCCCGGGGCAAAAAAGCCCACCGCGCAAAACGTGTACTCTATTTCTTTTGCTCATAACAAGATATGACACTACATTTCCGTTTACGTGTTTCCCGCTTCGCCGTGTTTAATTCCTTGCTGCTAAAGAAAATCGGAAAATTGTGGACAGACTGTGCATATCTTGGGAGCAGGTTGGGAGCTGCATGAAAGCCGGCGAGTGGAACTACGAGGTCTTCTGGAAGGAGGGCGTGAGCCAGATCCAGGAGGAAATCAGCGAGCAGGAATTCCTGATGTGGTTTCGAAATATGGAATACCTGGCCTCCAACGACTCCCAGATCGTGATCGGGGTGCCCTCCACCTTCTACAAGGACCAGGTCAGCCAGCGCTACCTGCGCCGCATCGAGGCCAAGCTCTTCGAGCTTTCCGGCCACAAGATCGCCCTGACCTTCAAGATCCAGCAGAAAGAGCCCGAAAAGCCCGAAAAAGGCCCGGACCGCCAGCGCGGTGACCCGCCCGCTGGGCGTGAGCCGCCCCAGGAACGGCCGAAGGCCTCCCCCGCCCCGCGCAAGGGCCGCCGGCCCCAGGGCCAGCTCAACACCGAGTACAATTTCGAGCGTTTCGTGCGCGGCGAGAACAACGATTTCGCCTACATGGCCGCCTTCGCCATCGCCCGCAACCCCGGCAAGGCCTACAACCCCTGCATGATCTACGGCGGGGTCGGCCTGGGCAAGACCCACCTCCTGCAGGCCATCGGCAACTCCGCCTGGCAGGAGTTCGAGGACCTGAAGGTGGTCTACGTCACCGCCGAAACCTTCACCAACGAGTTCATCCTGGCCATCAAGGAGAACACCAGCCACCGCTTCAAGAACAAGTACCGCTCGGTGGACATGCTGCTGATCGACGACGTGCACTTCCTGCCCGGCAAGGTGGAGACCCAGGAGGAGCTGTTCCACACCTTCAACGCCCTGTACGACGCCAACAAGCAGATGGTCTTCACCGCCGATCGCCCGGTTTCCGAGCTCAAGAAGCTCTCCGACCGCCTGCGCAGCCGTTTCGAGCGCGGTCTGAACGTGGACCTGCAGCCCCCGAACTACGAAACCCGCATCGCCATCCTCAAGAAAAAGATCGAGGAAAAGAAGGTCGCCCTGCCGGAAGAGGTCGTGGAGCTGATCTGCCAGAACATCAAGACCAACGTCCGCGACCTGGAAAAGGCCCTGACCAAGCTCATCGCCTACGCCGAGCTGGTCAACAAGACCGTCACCCTGGAGATCGCCGAGCGGCAGCTCAAGGACTTCTTCACCGGCTACGACCAGAAGAACGTGACCATCGACCTGGTGCAGCGGGTGGTCGGCGAGTACTTCGGCCTGTCGCTGAACGACCTGAAGGGCAAGAAGCGCAGCAAGGCCATCGCCTTCCCCCGCCAGTTGGCCATGTACATTTCCCGCGACCTGACCGAGTTCTCCACGACCGAAGTGGGCCTGGAGTTCGGCGGCCGGGACCACACCACGGTCATGCACGCCTGCCAGCGCATCGAGGACCGCATCAAGACCGACCCGACCCTGGCCCCGGCCATCCAGCACCTGACCCGCAGCATCAAGGAGTACCGCGCGCCTTCCTGACGCGCTGTTGTCTTCCGGTGGAAAACCGGTGCATAATGACGCCGGTTGGGAGCATTGTTGATGGATTGTGGAAAGGGGCGATAGCTATCCAGTGGACGATCTCGTTGCCCGGCAAGGGGATGCCTCGCTTTTCCGGATATCCACAGCTTCTAGTACCACCTCTACTATCTATATAGCTAGAATCAGAAGGAGAAGACGATGCACTTTTCCTGCGAAAAAGAGCTGATCGTCAAGGAAATCGCCGTCGCCCAGGAGATCATCTCCTCGCGCAACACCCTCTCCATCCTTTCCAACGTCCTGCTGGAGAACCGCGACAACCTCCTGTCCATCAAGGCCACCGACCTGAAGGTCAGCTTCCAGACCCAGATCGCGGTGGAAACCAAGTCCTCCGGCAGCGTCACGGTGTTCTGCGACAAGTTCCTGGGCATCCTGCGCAGCCTGCCGGAGGGGGAAGTGGAGGTGGAGCTGCAGTCCGACGGCATGCTCTACATCCGCCCGGTGTTCCAGAAGATCGACTTCAAGCTCAAATCCATCCCCTCGGACAAGTACCCGGAGCTCAAGGAGATCGGCGAGGATTCCTTTTTCGAGTTCCCCCAGGCCGAGTTCCTGGACATGATCGCCAAGACCCTGTTCGCCGTCTCCAGTGACGAGACCCGCTACTTCATGAACGGGGTGTACTTCGAGAAGACCGACGGCAAGCTGGTCATGGTGGCCACCGACGGGCGCCGGCTGTCCTACATCTCGAAGAGCGCCGAGGCCAAGGTGGGGGACTTCAAGGGGGTCATCATCCCGCCCAAGATCCTGCATCTGATCCGCAAGCTCTGCGCCGGGGAGGGCAACCTGAGCCTGGCCATCAGCGAGAACAACCTGTTCGTGCGCTTCGCCCAACTGCGCATCGCCTCCAACCTGATCGACGCCCAGTTCCCCAACTACCAGCGGGTGATCCCCAAGAGCCAGGAGCACCGCCTCACGGTGAGCCGGGACAGCCTGCAGGCCGCCCTGCGGCGCGTTTCCCTGCTGGTGGAGGAGAAGTCCCGGCGCGTGCAGATCAGCGTGGAGCCGGGCAACCTGGAGGTGAGCTCCTCGGAGGGGGAAATCGGCATGGCCAAGGAGAGCATGCCCTGCGAGTACGACGGGCCGGCCATGACCATCGCCGCCAATTACAGCTACCTGCTGGAGCCCCTGAAGGAGACCTCCGAGCAGACCGTGGCCCTGGAGTTCACCGAGGCCGACAAGGCCATCACCATGAAACCCGTGCCGGAAAAGGACTACTTCCACATCATCATGCCCATGCAGATCGGCTAGCCGCGCCGCAGATGGGTTTCCTGTCCATCGGCAGCCAGAACTTCCGCAACCTGTCGGGAGCCGAGGTGCCGCTGGAAGCCCCCCAGGTGTTCCTGGTCGGGGAAAACGGCCAGGGCAAGACCAACTTCCTGGAGGCGGTGTACCTGCTGGCCTACGGCGGCTCCTTCCGCACTGCGGCCGACCAGCGCCTGATCCGGCACGGCGAAGAAGAGGCCCTGGTGCGGGGCAGCTTCTCCAGCGACGGGGTGGGCCGCGCGGTGGCCATCCGCCTGGAGCGGCAGGGGGGCAAGGACATCCACGTGGACGGCAAGAACGTCCGGGACCGCCTCCAGCTGATCGAGAACATCCCCTGCATCCTGTTCTCCCACCAGGACCTGGAAACCGTCACCGGCTCCCCGGAGATGCGCCGCCGGTTCTTCAACCAGGTGCTGGGCCTGTTCGATCCCCTGTTCGTGAGCCTGCTGCGGGCCTACCGCCGCGCCCTGAAGGCCCGCAACCTGCTGCTGCGGGATTCCGGGCGCGACCTGCTGGCCGCCGCCGGAAGGTCGCTGGCCGAGCTGGGCCTGCGCATCCGGGAGCGCCGGGCCCAGGTGGTGGAGGAGTTCAACCGCACCCTGACCCCCCTTTTCGGGCGGGTTTCCGGGCTGGAGGAGGAGGTGCGCATCCAGTACCGTCCCTGCTGGAAAGGGGCCACGGTCAGCGAGGTGGAGAAGGAGCTGGAGAGGTCCCTGCCGGTGGACCTGCGCTTCGCGGCCACCACCACGGGGCCCCACCGGGACCGCTTCCTGCTGCTGCAGGGCAGCCGCGAGTTCGCCCACCAGGCCTCCACCGGCCAGGTGCGCCTGGGCTCCCTGCTGCTGCGGGTGGCCCAGACCCGCTTCTACCAGGCCAAGACCGGCCGGCAGCCGGTGCTGCTCCTGGACGACGTGCTGCTGGAGCTGGACTCCGCGCGCCGGGAGCGCTTCCTGGGAGAGATCCCGGAATACGACCAGGCCTTCTTCACCTTCCTGCCCGACGAGCAGTTCCTGGGCCTGCGGGGCCCGCAGACCATGGTGTATCGGGTGGAGGCCGGGGAGCTGCGGAGGCAGGCATGAAGAAGGCGGAGGAGATCCTGGCCCGCCTGCTGGAGAAAGGCCCGGCGGGCGCCCCGGCCTTCCACTCCCTGTTCGGCGGGTGGCAGGAGATCGCCGGGCCGTCCCTGGCCGAGCACTGCCGGGCCTACGAGGTCCGCCACCACAGCCTATTGGTGGAGGCCGACCACCCCGGCTGGATGCAGCTCTTTTTGATGCAGAAGAAGCCCATCCTGGCCCGGATCCGGCAGCGCTTCCCGCAGCTGGATCTGCGGGACATCAAGGTGCGGGTCAATGCCGCCGGCGCGCGGAGCCCAGGCAAGCCCCGGCCCCCGGCGCAGGCCACGGCGCAGGCCCCGCAGCCGGCGCCCGAGCCCGCTGCGCCGGCGGAAGCGCCCCCTGCCCCGCCTCCTGTCCCGCCCAGCGCCCCGCCCAGCGCGGAAGTCCAGGAGGCGCTGGCGGCGGTCAGCGAACCGGAGCTGCGGGAGAAGCTGCGCCTGCTGCTGCAGGAGCTGGAGCGCCGGGGCTCGGATGCGCCGGATTGACACTTTTGACGATAAATAAGTATACTCCCCTGTCCTATTCGATAAGGGAGAATTACTTATGAAACGTACCTTCCAGCCCAGCAAAACGAAGCGAAGGAGAACATTGGGATTTCGGGCCCGGATGAGCACCAAGGGCGGACGCCTGGTGCTGAAGCGCCGACGGCGCAAGGGCCGGATCAAGCTCACTGTCACGGATGAGAAGAAACCTTTCTAGACGGGAGCGACTGAAAGCGAAAGCGGATCTGCAGAGAGTCTTCAACCGCGCCGCGAGCATCGAGACCAAGGGATTCAAGCTTCTGTACATCGAGAATGCCTTGCCGTGGAGCCGGATCGCCGTTTGCCCGGTCCGCGGATTTCGCAGGGCGGTGGATCGCAACCGGCAGAAGAGAGCCTGCCGGGAAGCCTACCGGCATCTCAAGGATCAGGTCCGCCCGGGGCTGGACCTGGCTTTCGTGCTTTTCCCCGGTGACTACGGTTTCCATGATCGCTACCGGCAATTGCAGACCGTGCTGCAGCGGGCGGACTTGAGCCGATGAAGTACGTGCTGGTGTTTCTGATCGCCCTTTACCAGAAGCTCGTGTCCCCCTGGCTGCCGCCAGCCTGCCGGTACACCCCGACCTGCTCCCAGTACGCCAGGGAGGCGCTGCTGAAGCACGGCCTTTTCCGCGGCCTGTGGCTGGCGGTCAAGCGCCTGGGCCGCTGCCACCCTTTCCACGCCGGGGGATACGACCCCGTACCTTAACAGGAAGAGAGAACATACCTGATGGATCGAAAAACAGTAATCGCGGTGGTCCTGGCGGTGATGGTGATCATCGCCAGCATGCTGATCAACAACGCGATCGCCGCGAAAAAGAAGCCCGCCGGCCTGCCCGCCCAGAAGCCGGCCGCCGAGCAGCCCGCCGTCCAGGCGGCCGAGCCGGCCTCGGCCGCCCAGCCCGCGACTCCGGCGACGGGCGCCCAGGCGGGCTCCGCGGCCCAAGCCGCACCGGCCGGGACCGGGACCGTGGCGGCCGTGCCCGCCGCGGAGGTCACCGCGCAGTCCTTCACCCTGGAGACCGAGGTCTACCGGGTGGTCTTCAGCAACCGCGGCGGGGTGGTCACCTCCCTGCAGCTGAAGGACTACAAGAACCTGGACGGCACCCCGGTGGAGATGGTGTTCTCCAAGGACACCGGGCGCTACCCCTTCAGCATCCACTTCGGGGACGCGGACGCCCCGCCGGTGAACGAGCTGTTCCAGTTCGAGCGCTCCTCCGTGGGCAACGCGGTCAGCTTCTACCGCACCTTCGCCTCCCCCTCGGGAGTGCCCTTCGTCCTGCGCAAGACCTACCAGTTCCAGCCGGCCGACTACCTGATCGAGCTGCGCGTGTCCATCGAGAACAGCGTGAACGAGTATCCCGCGCTGAAGTTCGGTGACCTGGCCTACACCCTGGGCTTCGGCCCGCAGATCGGCCCGCCCTTCGAGAAGCTGGACCGCTACACCGAGACCCGGCAGTACATGTACTTCGCGGAAGGCAAGCCCCGCAACGCCAACCCCAAGAACGGCAGACTGACCCTGAACGGGCGGGCGACCTGGGCGGGGATCATGGGCAAGTACTTCGAGGTCATCGCCGTTCCGGACGCCACCCCCTACGTCATCACCTACGTGAACTCCCCGCTGGAGGGGCTGAAGGAGCAGTCCAGCATCTTCTTCAGCCGGCCGGAGATCAAGAGCTCCAAGAACACGGACGTGTTCCGCTTCTACCTGGGCCCCCGCAAGCGCGAGGTGCTGGCCCGCTACAACAACGCGGAGAAGAACGGCTTCAAGCTGGCCGACCTGAAGTTCGAGCAGTCGGTGCCCAGCGCCCCGCTGATCGGCTGGCTGGCCGATCTGCTGCGGATCATGCTGGACCTGTTCCACCGGCTGATCCCCAACTACGGGGTGGCCATCCTGCTGCTCACCCTGCTGATCAAGCTGCTGTTCTGGCCGCTGACCAACAAGAGCATGCGCTCCACGGCCAGGATGCAGTCGCTGCAGCCCAAGATGGCGGAGCTGAAGGCCAAGTACAAGGAGAACCCCCAGAAGCTCAACGCGGAAATGGCGGTGCTGTACAAGAAGGAAGGGGTGAGCCCGCTGGGCGGCTGCCTGCCGCTGCTGCTGCAGCTCCCCATTTTCTTCGCCCTGTACAACCTGCTGAACTCGCACTTCGAGCTGCGCGGGGCCTCCTTCATCGCCGGCTGGATCAACGACCTGTCCGCGCCGGAGGCCATCGCCACCTTCGCCCCCATCAACCTGCTGGTGTGGAAGCTGGATGCCCTGCGCGTCCTGCCCTTCCTCATGCTGGGCACGACCTTCTTGCAGAGCAAGGTCAGCCAGAGCACCACCCCGACCGACAAGAACATGGCCCTCATGACCTACATGATGCCGGCCGTGTTCTTCTTCATCCTGTACAACATGCCCTCCGGGCTGGTGTTGTACTGGACCGCGCAGAACCTGCTGGGCATCGTGCAGCAGCTGTTCTACAACGCCCAACGCAAGAAGCAGCAAGAAGGGGGCGCCGAGCTCGCGGTCGTCAAGAAACGCAAGTAACCCTCCAAAGGAGCGGCCGATATGAGCGTCAAAGAGTTCGAAGGCAGAAACGAAGAGGAGGCCATCAACAAGGCCATCGAGAGCCTGGGCCTGGACCGGGACGAGATCGACGTGGAGATCGTGGAGACCCGCAAGGCCCCTTTCCTGTTCGGCGGCGGCCGGGTGCGCATCCGCGTGCACCTGGAGGAGGATCGCCAGCCCGGTGAAGACGAGGCCGGGGACCGGCAGCCCATGGACAACCTGCGGCACCAGGAGAGCCGGCCGACCCGGCAGCGGGGAGACCGGCGGCAGCGCGGAGACCGTCAGCCCATGAGCGGGCGGGGGACGGGCGGGGGGACGGGCGGGGCCCGCGCCCGCAGCCGGCCCCCGAGCCGGTGCGCGAGCCGCTGCCGGCCGAAGGGGAGTTCGAGAACTCCATGGTCGAGTACCTGCAGGGCCTGGTGGAGCGCATGGGCATTCCCGGCCGGGTGGGTATCGGCTTTCGCGAGGATCGCAAGCTGGGGCTCAACATCGACACCCCCGACTCGGGGATCCTGATCGGCAAGAAGGGCCAGACCCTGGAAGCCCTGCAGGTCATTGCCAACATCGCGGCCAGCCGGATGAAGGAAGGCGCGGAGCGGATCATCGTCGACACCCAGAACTACCGCAGCCGCCACGAGCAGAGCCTGGTCCGCATGGCCCGCCAGACGGCCCAGCAGGTGCGCCGCACCCGCCAGTCGCGCCTCTTGGAGGCCATGAACCCCTTCGAGCGGCGCCTGGTGCATACCGCGCTGGCCGAGGAAGGGGACATCGAAACCGCCAGCGAGGGCGACGGCCTGTACAAGCGGATCCGGGTGATTTACAAGGGCGCGGGCAAGTAAGCCGGCGCCCAACCGGCGGTCGCTCCGGGCGGTCGCTCCGGGCGTCCCTCCCCTGCCCTACCCGCCGCCTCCTCGCAGCGCCCGCACCCGCTCCAGTACCGTCGGGTGGGAAGCGAACCAGAAGCTGGTCCAGGGATGGGGCGTCGGGTTGGCCAGGTTTCCGCGGGCCAGCGCGAGCAGGGCTGTAGTGAACGACTCCCCGCAGCCCGCCTCGCGGTAGGCGTAGCGGTCGGCCGCGTATTCCTGCCGGCGTGAAAGCCACGAGCCCAGCGGCCGCAGCACGAGGGACAGCGGTCCGGCGAAGAACAGCAGCAGCACGACCGCCGCGGGGGTTGCGCTCGCCGTCCCGGCCGCCCCCGCCCCGGCCCCGCCCCCGATAGCGAAGCCGAAGGCCCGGAACAGCGGCTCCCAGCCCAGGGCCCGATCCAGCAGCCAGAAGGCGGCCAGGCCGCCCACCAGCGTTGCCGCCAGGCGCAGGGGCACGTGGAGCTTCTTCTGGTGCCCGATCTCGTGCGCCAGCACCGCGGCCACCTGGGGGGCGGAGAGGCTGGCCAGCAGGGTGTCGAACAGCACGATGCGCCGGGCCCGGCCCAGCCCGGTGAAGTAGGCGTTGCCGTGCGAGGAACGCCGGCTGCCGTCCATCAGGAAAATCCCGCGCGTCCGGAACCCCAGCCGCTGGGCCAGGCTCTCCACCTGCTCCCGCACCTCCCCTGGCGGAAGCGGAGTGAAGCGGTTGAACAGGGGGGCGATCAGCCGCGGGTACAACACAGCCAGCAGGAGCTGCAGGCCGGCGGCGGCCAGGAAGGCCCACAGCCACCACCGCGGGCTGACGCGCACCAGGCGGAACACCAGGAACAGCAGCGGCGCGCCCAGGGCCGCCGCCAGCGCCAGCCCCTTCAATTGGTCCAGCACGAACAGGCGGGGGGTCATGCGGTTGAAGCCGAAACGCGCCTCGACCGAGAACTGGCCGTAAATCGAAGCGGGCAGCTCGGCGATGGAAAAGATCAGGGACACGGAGAACACCAGCAGGATGCCGGCCAGCTCGGCGAGCCGGGGGCCCGGCGCGACGCGCTCCCACAGCCGCTGCAGCCCGCCCAGGCCGCCGGCCAGGATCAGGGCCAGGGCCACGGCGGCCTGCACGGCGCCCGACCAGAGCGTGAGGCTGCCGCGGGCCGAGGCGTATTCCTGGCTGCGCCGGTATTCCCCGGCGCTCATCAGCTCCAGCGCCTCGACGGGAACGTTGCCGCCGTTGCCCCCGTTGCCCGCATTGGTCCTGGCCCGGCGCAGGTTCAGGAGGACCAGCAGGTGCTCCGCGGCGAAGTACAGGGCGAACAATCCCAGGTAGATGCCCAGGATGGTGCGCGGCTCGGCCAGCGATGCCAGCGATGCGGGCGCCATGAACGCAATGTAGCGCTTCGGCGGCCGGTCGGGTAGACTGGGCCCTCCATGAGCGAACCCTCGGCCCGCGGGCGCCTCAAGCGCCACATCACCCTGCCGCACCTGGTGGGCATCGAGGTCGGGCAGTCCATCGGGGCGGGCATCTTCGCTCTGACCGGCCTGGCGCTGGCGCGCACCGGTCCGTCCCTGCCCCTGGCCTTCCTGGCGGCGGCCGTGCCGGTGGGCCTGTCCATGGCGGTGCTGGCCATGCTGGGCTCCGGGCAGCCCATTTCGGGCGGCACTTACTACTACGGCGCGCGCTACTTCTCCCCGGTGGCCTCCTTCACGGGGGTCTGGGCCTACCTGCTGGGGGCGGTGCTGGGCATGTTCCCCCTGTACGCGCTGACCGGCGCCGGCTTCCTGCGTGCGGTGTTCCCGGCGCTGCCGGCGGTGCCCACGGCCCTGGTCCTGCTGTTCCTGTTCTATCTGGCCAACCTGCTGGGGGCGCGCATCGCCATGTGGGTACAGGCCGTGATGGTCGCGGTCCTGCTGGCCGCGCTGTTCGTGTTCATCGGCGGCGGCCTGCCCCGCATCGAGGCGGCCCACTTCTCGCCGCTTTTCCCCGGAGGCGCCGGCGGCTTCGCGGTGGCCTCCAGCCTGCTCACCTTCACCGTGCTGGGCGCCAACGCGGCGGTGGAGCTGGGCGATGAGATCGTCGAGCCGAGGCGCAACATCCCCCTTTCCTTCCTGATTTCCATCCCGGTGGTGGTGGCGATCTACGCGGCCATCGGCCTGGTGACCGCGGGCATCGCCCCGTGGGAGCCGGGGCAGGAGAGTCCCTTGGCCGCGGTGGCGGGCAGGTTCCTGAAGGGCTTCCCCTACCTGTTCTTCCTGTTGGGCGGCGGCTTCCTGGCCGTGGTCACCACCCTGAACGCCACGTATCTGTGGGGCACCAAGTCGCTGCTGCTGGTCGTGGAGGACGGCCTGCTGCCGCGGGGCCTGGCGGCCGTAAACCGGCGCTTCGGCACCCCGCACTGGATGCTCACCTTCATCTTCGTCATCTCCGCCCTGTCCCTGGTGGCGGCCGGAAGCCGGGTGGAGACCTTCGCCATCTTCGCCTCCCTGGGCGGGATCATCATCTTCATCCCGGTCATGGGCGCTGCCTTCCGCCTGCGCCGCCGCTTCCCCGAGGTGTACGCCCGCTCGGGAGTGCGCCTGCGCGGGATCTGGTACTGGCTGGCCCCGGCCGGCGGGCTGCTGCTGTGCCTGCTGGCCATCGCCATCCTGTTGGTGGACCTGTCCTCGCGCGCGCAGGGCTGGTGGTTCTTCGCCGTGTTCCTGGCCTGGCTGGCCGGCGGGGCCCTGTTCGCCTGGCTGCGGCGGAAGAAGCGCACAGGATGACCTCGCGTGAGCGGGTGATTGCCGCCCTGGAGCACCGGGAGCCGGACCTGGTGCCCCTGGACCTCGGCGGGACCCTGGCCACCATCCTCACGCGCGAGGCCAACAGCGGACTGCGCCGCTTCCTGGGCCTGCCGGAGGAACAGCCCCTGGTCGCGGAGATGATGTGCAACACCGTGCGGCCCTCCGAGGACCTGCTGGCCCATTATCGCTCCGACGTGCGGCCGGTCTACCTCAGCGACCCGACCACGGGGAAGGTGGAGATCGAGTCGCTGGACTCCTTCCGCGACGCCTACGGCGTGCTCTGGAAGAGAGCCTCGCATTACTTCGACGCGGTGGAGCGCCCCCTGCGCGAAGGGACGCTGGAGGAGCTGTCCCGCGCGCCCTGGGAGGAGGTGGGACCGGAAACCGTGGCCGGCATGGGGGCGCTGGCCCGGAGGCTGTATGAAACCACCGAGCACTGCCTGGTGGCGGACATCCCCGCCATCGGCCCGTTCGAAGGAGGGTGCACGCTGCGCGGCTACGAGCATTTCCTCCTGGACCTGTACCAGAACCCGAAGTACGCCGAAGCCCTGCTGGAGCGGATCACCGAGACGGCGCTGCGCAAATGGGACCTGCTGCTGGCCGAGGTGGGTCCGTACGTCCAGGTGGCGGCCCAGGGCGACGACATCGGCATGCAGCAGTCCACCTACATCAGCCCCGAGATGTATCGCCGCTTCGTCAAACCCCTGCACAGGAGGATCTTCGACCTCATCCATTCCCGGACCCGGGCCAAGGTCTTCCTGCACAGCTGCGGGTCGGTGTACGCGATCCTTCCCGATCTGATCGAGATCGGCCTGGACGTGCTGAATCCCGTGCAGAGCTCGGCCGCGCATATGGACCTGGGCAGGCTGAAGACGGAGTTCGGCAAGGACCTCTGTTTCTGGGGAGGAGGGATCGACATCCAGCAGCAGCTGCCGTTCCTCGACCCGCGGGAGATCAGGCTGGAAATCCAGAAGACCCTCCGGATCATGGCCCCCGGGGGCGGGTACGTGTTCGCCTTCACGCACAATGTCCAGCCGGACGTCCCACCGGAGAAGGTGGATGGCGCCCTGCGGGCTTTCCTGGAGCTGCGCGAAAGTTCCGGCCTTCCTTGACATTTCGGACACGACGGGCTGACACTTCTAGATAGATCAATGATGCGCAACGCCTGGATATTGCTCCTGCTCGCCGCCGCCGCAGCCGGGGCGCAGGAGGCTGCGGAGCCGCCGGGCCCGACATACGTCATCCCCATCGAGGGGCAGATCGACCGCTCCCAGATGGTGTTCCTGCGCCGGGGCATCGAGCAGGCCAAGCGGGCCAAGGCGAAGACCATCGTCCTGGCCATCGACACCTTCGGCGGCAGGGTGGACTCAGCCCTGCAGATCACGACATTGATCGGAAGCGCTGATCCCATCCGGACCGTGGCCTACGTGCCCGCATCGCCGGCGGGCACCGGGGTGAGCTGGTCGGCGGGGGCGCTGATCGCCTTTTCCTGCGACCGCATCTACATGGCCCCGGGCACTTCCATGGGAGCGGCCGCCCCGGTCACCGCGGGGGCCCAAGGCCTGGAGGCGGCACCGGAAAAGGCGGTGAGCGCGCTGCGCGCCCAAATGGCCGCCCTGGCGGAAAAGAACGGCTACCCCACCGCCGTGGCCCTGGCCATGGTGGACATGGACGTGGAGCTGCGGGAGGTCTACGTAGGCGGGGTGCTGCGGGTGGCCACCACCGACGAGCTGCCGGAGCTGGAGCGCCAGGCCCGCGCCGAGGGCCGGAGCCTGGAGAAGGGCAGGGTGATCTCCCCCAAGGGCAAGCTGCTGACCCTCACCGCGGGGGAGGCCGAGCGCTACGGGGTGTCCAGCGGCACGGTGGACAGCGTGGAGAAGCTCACCGGGCTGCTGGAGGCCGGGGAGGTGCGCCGGCTTTCGGTCAGCGCGGCGGACCGCGTCGTTTCCGTGCTGGCCGGTCCCGCAGTGACGGCTCTTCTGGTGCTGGTCGGGCTGGTGGCCCTGTACCTGGAGATTTCCACTCCCGGCTTCGGGGTGCCGGGCACGATCGCCATCATCTGCTTCGGACTGATCTTCGCCGGCAGCGCGCTGCTGGGGGCCCTGGATTCCCTGGAGCTCATCCTGTTCCTCCTGGGGGCGGTGCTGCTGGTCGTGGAGATCTTCCTCATTCCCGGCTTCGGGGTGGTCGGAATTTCCGGCATCGTCCTGATGGTCCTGGCCCTGGTGCTCACGCAGCAGCCCTTCGCCTGGCCGCGCTCGGCCTGGCAGTGGGGCGTGTTCTTACGAAACCTGCGCAACGTGGGCCTGGGCTTCGCCGGCTCCCTGGTGGCCGCCTTCGTCCTGCTGCGGCTGTTCCCCACCCTGGGCCCCTTCCGCCGCCTGATCCTGGGCTCCAGCGAGCAGGCCGGCGAGGGCTACACGGTACAGGGGCCGGAGGCCGCGGGCCTGACGGGAAGGAAGGGCAGGGCGGTGACCGACCTGCGCCCCGCGGGCAAGGCGGAGTTCGACGGGGAGGTGCTGGCGGTGGAAAGCGACGGGGAGTACGTGGAGGCCGGCAGCCCCGTGCAGGTGGTGGAGGTGGCCGGCAACCGCATCCTGGTGCGGAAAGGCGAGAAAGGATAGAAGAGCCATGTGGCTGGCGGTGGGTCTGGCGGCGGCAGGGCTCCTGGCCATCCTGGCCGAGATGTTCCTGCCCACCGCGGGGGTGCTGGGCGCGGCCGGCCTGGGCAGCATCATCGCCAGCATCGTGGTGGTCTACCGCCGCTTCGGCAGCCTGGCCGGTTCGCTGTACCTGGCGGCCGTGGCGGTGCTGATCCCGGTGCTGATCGCGTTGTACTTCAAGTTCTTCCCCCGCTCGCCCATGGGGCGGTGGCTGATGATCCGCGGGACACCGGGCGACGGGCCTGGCGGCGGGCCGGGCGGAGCCTCGGCGGAGCAGGGCTCCTACGCAGAGCTGGCCGGCCGGGAGGGCCGCACCCTGACGGTGCTTCACCCGGTGGGGCAGGTCCGGATCGGGGACCGGAAGTACAGCGCGGTCAGCGGGGGAGAGTTCATCGAGCGCGACCGGAGGGTCCAGGTGCTCAAGGTGGAAGGAAGCCGCATCCTGGTGCGCGAAACTACGGGAGGTGAGGCATGATCGTTGTATTCATTCTGATCGCCATCGTGGCCGTGATCTTCATCGTCGTGTTCCTGAAGTTCTTCGGCTTGTGGTTCCGCGCCCTGCTGTCCGGCGCCCACATCGGCGTCGGGCGGCTGATCGGCATGTGGATCCGCCGGGTGAAGAGCACGATGATCGTGGACAGCCGCATCATGCTGACCAAGGCCGGGATCCCCGTGGACTCCGACCAGTTGGAGACCCACTACCTGGCCGGCGGGGACGTGATCCGGGTCAGCAAGGCCCTGATCGCCGCCAACAAGGCCAACATCCCCTTGAACTTTCAGCGGGCGGCGGCCATCGACCTGGCCGGCCGCGACGTGCTCGACGCGGTGCAGACCAGCGTCAATCCCAAGGTGATCGACTGCCCCAACCCGGCGGGCGGCAAGACCACCATCGACGCCGTGGCCAAGGACGGCATCCAGCTGCAAGGCCAAGGCCCGCGTCACCGTGCGGACCAACATCGAGCGGCTGGTCGGCGGGGCCACCGAGGAGACGATCATCGCCCGCGTCGGCGAGGGCATCGTCACCACCATCGGCTCGGCCGACACCTACAAGGACGTGCTGGAGAACCCCGACACGATCTCCAAGACCGTGCTGGCCAAGGGCCTGGACGCCGGCACGGCCTTCGAGATCCTCTCCATCGACATCGCCGACGTGGACGTGGGCGAGAACATCGGCGCCAAGCTGCAGGCCGACCAGGCCGAGGCCGACAAGCGCCGCTTCCAGGCCGAGGCCGAGAAGCGCCGCGGCCATGGCCATGGCCCGCGAGCAGGAGATGCGTGGCCCTGGTCGCAGGAGAACCGCGCCAAGGTCGTGCTGGCCGAGGCGGAGATCCCCAAGGCCATGGCCGAGGCCTTCCGCCAGGGCAACCTGGGCATCATGGACTACTACCGCCTGCGGAACATCCAGGCCGACACGCACATGCGCGAATCCATCGGCGGCGAAGGCGCCCGCCCGCCCAAGGAGTAGGCGATGCCGGAGGGCCTGATCGAAGGGCTGCTCACCTTCCTGGGGATCCTGTTCTTCTTCGTCATGCCGCTGATCGCGCGGGCCCGCGGCGCGGGACAGCGCGGCCGGCAGCTGGGGGGCCTACGTCCCCCGCCGCCCGGCCTGCCCAGGGCGCCTGAGGAGGAGGAGCCGGAGGAAGAGCCCGTCACCGCGGCCGCGGCCGCCCCCATTCCAGCTCCGCCGCGGCCTGCCGTGACCCTGCCCCCGAACCGCCGCCGCCAGTTCAGCGGCGCGCGCCGGCTCCGGCGGCTCCGCTCGCCGCGCCGGGCGGGCTGCAGCGGCTGCGCCGGCTCACGCCCTGGCAGCGGGCCGTGGTCTGGGCGGAGATCCTGGGGCCGCCGCGCGGCCTGCAGTAGGAACCGCGCTCCGGCTGATCTTGCCCCCGCGGCTTACGGCTCGTCGACGCTCCCGTCCAGGTCGTCGTCCTCGCTGTTGCCAGGAATTTCCGGCACGCAGAAGGTAGCCTCTGCGCTCTTGTTGCCAGCCATGGTGAGGCTCCAGGGATTGTCGACGCTGGCGCGGTCGTACTGGTGGGTGCAGGACTCGTCCTTCCAGCCCCACCAGAGAGAACCCGCGTCGGCCACGGCTGATACCTGAACCGCTGCATCGGCCGCGTAGTAAGGCCCCGATGGATTGGCCGACGCGGATCCGTAGCCGGTGCTCCAACCGCTGACGCCCAGCGACAGCAGGTACTCCTGCCGTCCGAGGTGCCGGACAAAATCCCCGGCGCCGGAGGAAGAGGAAAACTCCCGGCTGGTCGGGGTGAAGCTCCAGTGCGCGCGGGATGGCGTCACGGTGACCGTCCCGGTCAGGCCGGATCTGGACCAGGCCCCGAAGGCATTCGTGCTCACTGAGGAGAAGCCGCCGCTGAAGCTCAAGGTCACGCCCGGCATGGGCTCGCCCGTGGCCAGCAGCACCTGCACGGTGCCCGACAGGCTGAGGTCTCGGATCCTCCAGGCCTGGCCTGCAGGCTGCCAATCCCCCACAGCAGCGTGCATCCGGCCAGAACGATCGCGAGCCAATGCCTTGCCACCTTCCTCTCCATGCTGCTCCCCCCTTGCCGTTCGGTGACCGATCACCGGTAAACGAGGCTACGTCAAGCTGGTTGGGCAGTCAAGGAAACGGCGACTGTCGCAGCGGCGCCGGCTTTCAGCCGGCGCTCAGCCCGCCTCGCTGGACTGGGCCCAGAGGTTGATGCCCCCGTCCACCGCGTCCTTGTCGATGCGCGCCAGCTCCTCGGCCGTGAAGCGCAGGTTGGCCAGGGCCCCCACGTTCTCGGTGATCTGCTCGGCGCTGCTGGCCCCCACCAGCGCGGTGGTCACGCGCGGGTCGCGCAGCACCCAGGCCAGCGCCATCTGGGCCAGGCTCTGCCCGCGGCCGCGGGCCACCTCGTTCAGGGCCCGGATGTGGCGCCGGTTCTCCTCGGTGATCAGCTTCTTGTCCAGGTAGGTGCCCGGCGTGCCCGCCCGGCTGCCCGCGGGCACTCCCGACAGGTACTTGTCCGAGAGCATGCCCTGGGCCAGCGGGGAGAAGGCGATGCAGCCGATGCCCTCTTTTTCCAGCACCTCCAGCAGGCCCTTCTCCACCCAGCGGTTGAGCATGGAGTAGGAGGGCTGGTGGATCAGGATCGGCACCTGCTGGGCCTTGAGGATCGCCGCGGCCTCCGCGGTCCTGGCCGCCGAGTAGGAGGAGATGCCGGCGTACAGCGCCTTGCCCTGCTTGACCGCCGTGGCCAGCGCCCCCAGGGTTTCCTCCAGGGGCGTGTCGGGGTCCAGGCGGTGGGAGTAGAAGATGTCCACGTACTCCAGGCCCATGCGCTTCAGGCTCTGGTCCAGGCTGGCCAGCAGGTTCTTGCGCGAGCCCCACTCCCCGTAGGGACCCGGCCACATCAGGTAGCCGGCCTTGGTGGAGATGATCAGCTCGTCGCGGTGGGCGGCCAGGTCCTGGCGCAGGATCCGGCCGAAGTTCTCCTCGGCCGACCCGGGGGGAGGACCGTAGTTGTTGGCCAGGTCGAAGTGGGTGATGCCCAGGTCGAAGGCCCGGAAGATCATCCGCCGGGCCGGCTCCAGCGGGTTGACCCCGCCGAAGTTGTGCCACAGCCCGAGGGAGATCGCCGGCAGGCGCAGGCCGCTTCGCCCGCACCTGCGGTACGCCATCGAATCGTACCGGTTGGTTGCCGCCTGATAGCTCATGGTGGGAAGTATACGTGCGGCCCGGGCGGCGGGCAAGGACCCGCTTAGCCCGGCTCTTCGGTTTCCTGTTCGGGCTCCGGCGTGTCACCTGGCTCGGGCTGCTCCTCCGCTATTCCGTGCTCGCGCCGCCAGGCCAGGTAGTCGGTCCACACGAAGCGCAGCCTCGTCTCGCCGAGATTGATCAGGCCGCCGGTCATCAGGTTCTTCTGGATGTACTCCTTGCCCTTGACCACGGTCTTGTTCAGGGAGCCCAGGTCCATGACCGTGAAGTGGTCGCCCCGGAAGACGATCTGGCAGTGCTTGCGCGAGACGTACTGGTCCTCCAGGCGCAGGTCGCAGTTCGGATCCCTGCCGATGGTCACGGTTTTCTTGACGATGGGGAAGCGGAAGGTCTCGCCGCTTTTCTTGGTCACTTCCAGGTACACGTCCGGGGGCAGCTCGATGTCCGGTTCCATGAGGATAAGTGTAGTCCATCTTCCTCACGCTTGCCAGCCGCGGAGGAGATATAGGATGATGTGGCGGGTCCCCGGCATGAAAGAGCTCCTGGCCCTGCGGGGCATCGTCACGGTCCTGAACACGCCTTTCACGGCGGAGGACGAGCTGGACCTGCCGGGCCTGCGCCGCAACGTGCAGGCGGCGCTCCGGGCGGGGGTGGCCGGCTTCCTGGTGCCGGCCATGGCCTCGGAGGTGGACCGGCTGAGCGCCGCCGAGCGCCGCAGCCTGGTGGAGACGGTACTGGAAGAGTCCCGCGGCCGAGTGCCCGTGATCGGCGGGGCATCGGCGGGTTCCGATGCGGAGCGGCTGGCGCGCGCCCGGGAGCTGCTCGAGCTGGGCTGCCCGGGCCTGCTGGCGAGCATCCCCTTCGAAAGCGAGGCCCAGTACGAGCGGGAGGTGCGGGCGCTGGACGCCCTGGGCCCGGGCTTCCTCATGCTCCAGGACTGGGACTTCCGCGGCTATGGCCTGCCCGTGCCCCTGATCGCCCGCCTGTTCGAGCGAGGTCGCCAGCTTCCGCTGCCTCAAAGTGGAGGTGGTGCCCGCCGGGGTCAAGTACAGCGAGGTGCTGCGGGCCACCGGAGGGCGCCTGCACGTTTCCGGCGGCTGGGCGGTGATGCAGATGATCGAGGCCCTGGACCGCGGCGTGCACGCTTTGATGCCCACGGGCCTGCACGAGCTGTACGTGACAGATCGACCTGCTGTACCGCGGTGGCCGGCGCGAGGAAGCCCGGGGGCTGTTCGAGCGGCTGCTGCCGGTGCTGGCCTTCTCCAACCAGCACCTGGACCTCTCCATCCGCTTCTTCAAGCGCCTGCTCTGGCGCCAGGGCCTCTACGCCACCCCGCGCGTGCGCGAGCCCCGGCTGCCCTTCGACGCCGTGCACGAGCGGCTGGCCGACGAGCTCATCGAGCGCGTGCTGGGGATGATCCGCGAGGTTGCCGGCCCGTAGCCCGGAGAGGGAGGATCAGCCGCCCAGGATGGCATCCAGGGAAAAATCCGGGAACAGAGCCTTCACTTTGTTGATCGTCGCAAGCGAGGGATTGGACCGCCGTTCCAGCCGCTGGTAGCTGTACAGGCTGCGCATCCCGAGACGACGCGCGGCCTGTGCCTGGGTCAGCTTGTGGAGGACCCTCAGCTGCCGCAGCAGCATGGAGAAGGCAACGGCCGGATCCACTTCCACGGCTGCGACACCACGGCCGGAGGGCCTTGCCAATGGAGGCGGAAATATCGTCTTGGAGTTGTCCGGTTCCTCGAGATACAGGTTCAAAGCTTCCTGCATGTTCCGATCGAGCTCGCCCCGGTTTCCACCCTGGGTGACGCAGCCCTCCAATTCGATGCATTCAGCCCACAGCCCACTCTCTATCGCTGTGCACTCGAAAATGGTAAGTCATCTGGTTTGCTCGAGCCTCTTCATCAGCTTTCGCTCCAGGCCCTTGGCGAGCTCTCGATGAAGGGGTATCGTTTCTCGAAGCCCATTTTTCCCGACTTTCACGTGCGATCCCCGCCGGCTCATCACCGCCCATCCCGCCCTGCGGTAGAGCTTCAGCATTTGCTCCCCGCTCATGGGCACGTTTGGGCCTCGTTGAACAATATACCAAATATAATTGGTATATGACAAGAGCCGTTGATTGATGAATTGGTCGGCATATCAGAACCCTTGCAATATCAACGACCGCCGATTACTTCGCGCTTTTGCGGGTGTGGAGCTTGCCTCGGTGCCTGGATAATTCTGACTTTCTTCGAGTATCATCGAACATGCATGATAATGGAGGGAATGAGCATGAGTGACCGGCAGAAGATCGAAACGGCGCTGAATCAGGGTCAGGGAGTGTTCCGGCTTGCGCCGACCTGGGTACCCCGCTCCTTTTGCATCCCCGGGCGCCGCCTGAAGCTGCACCCGGACGACTACTATGCCTTCGGAGCCAACCGCGGCGGCATCGACGAGCGCTGGTTCGCCTCCACCACGAAGGCGGACAACGGGCCCCTGACCACGCCGGACGAAGGTCTGAGCTACATCCAGCTGGAGGACGGCGGCAAGAGCGGCAAGCTGCTCTTCAAGGACGCCCTGGAGCTGGCCGGCGAAACGATCCTGGGCCGCGAGGTCGTGAAGAAGCACGGCGGCTGGGTGATGTACAGCAAGTTCTTCGACAACCAGGAGCCTCTGCCGCACCACATCCACCACTCCGACGAAAAGGCCGCCGACGTCGGGCAGCGGGGAAAGCCGGAGGCTTACTTCTTCCCGCCGCAGCTGAACAACCACGGCGGCTGGTTCCCCTATACCTTCTTCGGGCTGCACCCCGGCACCACCAGGGAGCAGGTGAAGCGCTGCCTGGCCGGCTGGGAGAACAAGGACAACGACATCCTGTTCCTGTCCCAGGCCTACAAGCTCAAGCTGGGAACCGGCTGGGACGTGCCGCCGGGGATCCTGCACGCCCCCGGTTCGCTGCTCACCTACGAGCCGCAGCGGGCTTCGGACGTGTTCGCCATGTTCCAGAACATCGTCTGGGAGGCCTACACGCCGCGGGAGCTGCTGACCAAGAACATCCCCGAAAAGCGCAAGGACGACCTGGACTATATCGTGAGCCTTCTGGACTGGGAGCTGAACGTGGACCCGGACTTCTACGCCCACCGCTTCATGCCTCCGAAACCAGTGAAGGCGGTCCAGGAAATGGAGGCGGAGGGGTATCGTGAGAGCTGGATCGTTTACAAATCAGAGTACTTCTCAGCCAAGGAGCTGACCGTCCTGCCCGGCCGCTCGGCGACGATCCGGGACGAGGGGCCCTACGGAGCGATCGTGGTGCAGGGGCACGGCGTGCTGGGCACCCTGGAAATCGAGGCGCCGGGCTTGATCCGCTTTGGCGAAATGACCCGCGACGAGATCTTCGTCAGCGCCAAGGCAGCGAAGGAAGGACTCGCGATCCGCAACCCGAGCGCCTCCGACCCGCTGGTCCTCCTGAAGCACTTCGGGCCCAAGGCGTAGACTGCGCTTGACGGCGAGGTACCCGTAACATAGAATTCACCGCAGAGGAGGCTTCAAGAAAATGAAGAAGCTGGGATGGATCGTGATTTTGGCTGCTGTTGCTTCCCTGATCGCAACTCAGGTGCTCACAGCGCAGATGATCAGCGGATTCCCGGCTGCCAACGAACAGGAGGCCGCCACTGCCCAGGCGGCATTCGAGCAGGCGGACAAGGGGAGGCCCGATCCGGCCTGGCGCGGCCAGAAGTTCACCGTCGGAGTGTACTCGGCCGGCCAGCGGGGAGCCGTCTCCGGACCGCTGTATTTCTGGCGCAACAAGTTCGAGGAGCTTACCGGCGCCACCTACGACATCGTGGAGATCCCCTTCGCCGAGCTGAGGGAGAAGATCTTCACCGACCTGCAGACTGGAGCAGGCAGGTATGACGTGATCATCAACTGCTCCAACTATTACGGCGACTACATCGCCAACGACTGGATCCTGCCGCTCGACAAGTACTTCAACGATCCGCGGATGCCCAAATGGGACCGGGATTCCATTGCCACCCCGGTGGCCAACCTCATGAAGTGGGGCGACCGCTGGTACGGAACCAACAACGACCACGACGCGCAGGTGCTCTACTACCGCAAGGACATCATCGAGTCCCCCAAGTGGCAGGCCGCCTTCAAGAAGGAAAAAGGCCACGACATGCCGGTGAAGATGGACACCTGGGAAGAGGTGCTGGAAATCTGCGAATTCTTCAACGGCAAGGACTGGAACGGGGACGGCAAGCCCGACCATGGCATCACCCTGCACCTGCGGGTGGGCGGCCAGGGCTTCTTCCATTTCATGGCCCTCTCGGCCCCGTACGTGGTCATCCCCAACCCGACGGAGCCGATCACCAAGGTCACCAAGTTCAACAACGTGTACTGGTTCGATCCGGTGACCATGGAGCCGCTGATCAACTCCCCGGGCCACGTGAGGGCGCTGGAAACCCTCATGAAGCTCTCCAAGACGGGCTCCTCGGCCATGTGGGGCTGGAGCCTGGGGGAGGCCTGGGCGGACTTCCTGTCCGGCAAGGCCGTGATGACCTTCTCCTGGGGGGATGTGGGCTCGCTGGCCGAGGACCCGACCCAGTCGGTGATCACGGGCAAGCTGGGGGCGCGCGGCATCCCCGGCACCAAGACACCGTATGACCGGCAGGCGAAGAAGTTCCTGAACCTGGCCAAGCCCAACATGGTGGGCAACCAGGTGGGCTGCTCCTGGCACCCGGTCATCTCCAAGTACGCCAAGAACCCGGACCTGGCCTACTACTTCATGGCCTGGCAGGCCACCCCGGCCATCAACCACTGGAACGTGTACATGGGCTGGACGGGCATCGATCCCGGGACCACGTATGACTGGTTCCCGCCCTACGGCAAGGCGACCCTCAAGGAGTACGTGGACGGCGGCTACAACGCCGACGACGCCAAGGCCTTCATCGGCGCCTTCCAGGACAACTTCTTCAACTACAAGGTTTTCCAGAACTACATGCGCGTCCCGGGCACGCCGGAGATGCAGGAGGTGTGGGACGTGCACCTCTCCGAGGCCATCACCGGCCAGGTGAGCCCGAAGGTGGCCCTGGACAGGACCTATGCCGACTGGGTGCGCATCGTGGCCGACCTGGGCAAGGCGAGGCTGCTGAAGCTGTACCAGGAATCCATCGGCTACAAGCCGTAGCCGAATCGCGTGAATGCCAGGGGGGTCCGGCTCCGGACCCCCCTTTCCCGATCCGGGGTAACGAAGCCATGGCAAAAAAAGACCGGGCCAAGTACCTGTTCGTGGCACCCGGAATCGTCTGGGTGCTCCTGTTCACCATGTTCCCGCTGCTGTACTCGCTGCGCCTGAGCTTCTTCCGCGCCCGCCTGGGCATGGCCCAGGAGTTCATCTGGCTGGAGAACTTCGGCAGGGCCTTCACGGACTACCGCTTCTGGGCCGTGCTGCAGGTAACCGTGTTTTTCGTCGTGTGCGACGTGGCCCTGACGGTGGTGCTGGGCCTGGGGCTGGCGCTGCTCTTCCACCGGCCCCTGCGCGGGCAGCGCGTCTTTCGCTCCATCTTCACCATGCCGATTTTCACCGCCCCGATCGCCCTGGGGTACCTGGGGCTGACCATCTTCCACCAGGAGGTGGGGGCGGTGAACACCGTCCTGCGGGCCCTGGGCTTTGTGCACCTGCCCGCCTGGTTCTCCAACGCCTGGCTGGCGCGGCTGGCCATCACCCTGGTGGACATCTGGCAGTGGACCCCCTTCTGTTTCCTGGTCCTCCTGGCCGGCCTGCAGTCGCTCCCGGACGAAGTGTACGAGGCGGCTTGGCTGGACACCTCTTCGGGGTGGGGGACTTTTCGCTACATCACCCTGCCCTTGCTCAGTCCCGTGCTGTTCACGGTGACCATCCTGCGGGTGGTGGAGACCTTCAAGATCCTGGATATCCCCTTCAGCCTGACCTCCGGAGGACCGGGCATGGCCACGCAGACCTACTCCTACTACGTGTACCTGACGGGGCTGCGCAATTTCAACGCCGGTTACGCCTCCGCGCTGGCCTATATCCTCCTGATCGTCATGATGGGGATCAGCCTGTTCTTCTTCCGGCGCCTGAGGCGGCAATATGAGTAGAATCAGACAACCCAAAGGCTTCCGCGGCGTGCTGATGTGGGCGGTGATCGTCCTGGTCACCTGCTGGGCGCTGTCCCCGTTTTATTGGGCCATCATCACCTCCTTCAAACCCCCCGGGGTGATCCTGAGCAAACCCTCGTTGATTCCTTTCCTCCAGTTCAAGCCGACCCTGTTCAACTGGAAGAACGAATACGTGAGTCGCGGCCGGGAGATCGGCAACGCCCTGACCAACAGCATCATCATCGCCGGAGGGGCCACCCTGGTGGCGGTGAGCCTCGGCACCATGGCCGGCTACGGGCTGGCCCGCTTCCGCTTCCGGCGCTGGAAGAACAAGGACATGACGCTCTGGTTCCTCTCGCAGCGCTTCCTGCCGCCGATGGCCACGGCCATTCCCTTCTTCATCCTCATGAAGACCCTGAACCTGCTGGACACCCGCTGGGCGCTGATCATGACCAACGCCACCTTCACGCTGCCCTTCGCGGTGCTGATCATGCGGGACGTGTTCCGGGAGCTGCCGGTGGAGCTGGACGAGTCGGCCATGGTGGACGGCGCCTCGCGCCTGGCCATCTTCGTGCGCATCGCATTGCCCCTGGCGGCGCCCGCCGTCGCGGTGGCGGCGGTGATTTGTTTTTCCTTTTCCTGGAACGAGTTCCTGTTCGGGCTGATCCTGTCCTACAAGAACGCGCAGCCGGTGACGGTCATCATCGCCGGGGTGGAGCACACCCAGGGCATCCAGTTCTGGTTCGTGGCCACGCGCCTGCTGGCCGCCATCCTGCCGCCGGCCGTGCTGGCCATCACCGCGCAGCGCTACATCGTGCGCGGCCTGACCTTCGGCGCGGTCAAGGGATAGGGGGCGTCATGAAGAGGCCGCTCGCCCTGCTGGGCATCCTGGTGTTCGCCTTTTGCGCCGCTTCGGCAGCGGGAGATGTGGGGGTCCTCGTGCTGATCGAGGATCCCTCCGGGGCAACCTTCCGGGTGAGGGAACGGGCGATGATCTCCAGCCAGGGGAACGTCGTGCTGAAGCAAACCCGGGCCGTGGAGCATGGGCCGCTTTCCCGCTTCCAGCAGGTGTACACCGTCAGCGGTACGGACGGGTACATCATCGACATCATCGCCGGGCAGCGGCCGGCTGGAGGACATCCAGGTGACGGTCACCGATTTTGTCATGAAGCTCGCGGTCCAGCCCCGGCTCGTCCCGGGCTCCGATCCCCCTGCGGCCACCTTCCGCTTCAATGCCACCGAGCTGAAAGGCTGCTGCGGGCAGCCATAGCTGCCGCGCGGTTATGGCAGCTCTGCCAGATCGGCCAGGTTCCTTGGTCGACCTGCGACCTGAGCACATTGACCCGGACGTCGTCTATGACGTTCTCGATCCAGTCAGCATAGCAGGCATCGAATTCAACCCCGGAGATGGAGGTCCTCTGGGCTGCGCGATAGCCAGTAAGCTTTTTCGTCAGAAGGGTCGGATAGTCTGCCGATCGCGAGGGCGGTTCGATCGACCCGAGTAGAGCACCTCATCCATCACCCAATAGGATAGTCCCCCTCCTGGTGAGGTCAAGGCGCAGGGAACACGGCGGCCTCGCTGCGGGGTTGTATCTATTGGGAGAGTGAAAATGAAAAAAACACACATGATCCTTGTCGCCTGCGTTGTGGCGGTGCTGGCCGTTTGCTCGGCCGCGGCGGCCGACCCCCCGGACCGGGTGGGCAGGCTGAACTTCATTGCGGGCGGCGTTTCCTTCCAGCCCGCCGATACGTCCGGATGGGCTTCCGCCACGCTGAACTACCCGCTCACCGCGGGGGACAGCCTGTGGACGGACGGCGCCTCCCGCGCCGAGGTGCACGTCGGCTCCACCGCGATCCGCCTGGGACCGGCCAGCGAGCTGAGCTTTCTGGAGCTGGACGATCGGAGTGTCCAGATCAGCCTGCCGCGGGGCCTGTTGAACGTGCGCCTGCGCCAGCAGGACCCCGGCGAGTCCTTCCAGATCGACACCCCGACGATGAGCGTCCTGATTCTCGGTCCGGGCAGCTACCGCGTGGAGGTCCGCGAGTGGGGCGACACCCAGGCCACGGTGAACGAGGGCGCGATGCAGGCCCTCGTCGATGGGCAGTCCTACTCCATCCGCGCGCGCCAGAGCGCGTTCGTCGCCCAGTCCGACTGGCTGTCCCTCGAGCTGGGCAGAGCCCCCGCGGCGGACGAATGGGACCGGTGGTGCGCAGGGCGCGACAGCCGCGAGGACCGCCTGGCCTCGGTCCGGTACGTGCCGCGGTCCATGGTCGGCTGCGAGGACCTGGACTGGTACGGGAACTGGAACGAGACCTCCGAGTACGGCCCCGTCTGGATCCCCACCTCGCTTCCCGCGGGCTGGGCGCCCTACAAGTTCGGCCGCTGGGCCTGGGTGCAGCCCTGGGGCTGGACCTGGATCGACGACCAGCCGTGGGGGTTCGCCCCCTTCCACTACGGCCGCTGGGCCATTTTCCGCGGCGTCTGGGTCTGGGTGCCGGGTTCGATCCTGCACCGGCCCGTGTACGCGCCGGCGCTGGTGGCCTTCGTCGGAGCCGGCCACGGCGGTGCGATTCGCAATGGGAACTTCCGGTGGTTCCCTCTGGGGCCGCGGGAGGCGTACGTCCCGCCCTATCAGGCCAGCCGGGAGTACATCCGGAAGGTGAATATCCGGCACGTCCGGATCGACGACCACCAGACGATCGAGGCCCCCAAGGTCCAGTACGTCCATCGCGACGCCTATCGCGCTCAGGGGACGCCGACCGCGACCCGCCCCAGGTTTTCGCGCAGGTGCTGCAGCAGCTCTTCACGGCCGCCGTGCGGAACGACGAGGAGCGGAAGCAGAAAGCCGTGACCGCGGAACGGAGGCAGGCCGAGGTGCGGCGGGCGCCGAAGGAGCAGAAGGAGCGGAAGGAGCAGAAGCTCCAGAAGGTCCGGAAGAAAAAGAAGCTCCCCAACGGCCAGTGGGTTTGGGTGGAAGAGTGGGTTGAGGAATAGGGCAGCGGCCGCGCGGCGTCCTCGAGGAGGGCGCCGCGTGCGGCCGCATCACTTCACTTTGATGTCGAAGTGATGGACGTCTTCCCTGGTGCCGAGCGACTCATACAAGCGAATCGCAGGCGTGTCGCCCCGGTCGGCCTGGACGAAAATGATATAAGCCCCAAGCTCCCTGGCAATGCGCCGAAGTGACTCGATGAGCCCGGTGGCTACGCCTTTGCGGCGGTGAGCTTTCGACACCGCCAGGTCATAAATGTACACTTCCTTCCGGTCCTGCTCGAATTTCTCCAGCACGTAGGCGGCCAATCCGCCGACCACCCGGTCTGAGTCCAGCGCCGCAATCGCGATGAAATGCGGCTTGCCCAGCAGCGACCGCAGATACTCATCGCCGGGCACGGCGCCCTGATACGTCTGCGGATCCTCGAAGGCTTCGCCGAAGACCTTGAGCAATGCCTTGAGCAGCCCCACGTCCTGGCTGTCCAGCCGTTGGTACGAGTACTCTTCGCTCATGATGAAACTGCGTACGCCTCCGCACTGCAGTCAAGCGGGGCGTACCTGGTTTGACGATGCTATTACCATAGCAATACATTTTGCGTCATGGGAAATCTGCCGGGGCGATTGTCGTGCTGGCGGGCATCCTGGCCCAATCCGGAGGCTTTTTCCTGCACCTGGCCATCGGAGTCGCGGTGCTGGTCGTCGGCCTGATCACTTCAAGATAAGCGAGGTCGATATGAGCAGCAGGCTTTTGGCGATTCTCCTCATCCTGGCGGGGGTCTTCTTCATCCTCTTTCCGGTGATCCGGCCCTTCTTCGACGAGACGGCCGCCTCTGCCGCGCTCGGGTTCGCTTCCGCCCGCTGGGTGCTGGCCCACGTTTGCGGAATGGCGGGCTTCATCCTGCTGGCGCTCGGCTTCCTGGGCGCTTACCTGCGACTGCAGCAGACGGGCGTGGAGCGCCGCAGCTTCCTCGCGCTGCTCCTGTGCTGGATCGGCGTGGGGCTGACCCTGCCTTTCTTCGGGGCCGAGGCGTTCGGCCTGCAGGTCATCGGGAAAGCGGCCCTGGGCCAGGGCGGCACGGAGTTCCTCCAGCAGGTGAGCCAGGTTCGTGGGGGGCCGGGGCTGTGGCTGATCGGGGCGGGTCTGCTCCTGGTGGCGGCGGCGACGATCCTGTTGGCCACGGCGGTCTGGAAGGCGGGCCTGAAGCCCCGTTGGGGAGGGCTCCCGCTGGCCTTGGGCTTCGTCGTCTACATCCCGCAGCTGCAAGGCGCCCCGGTGTTCCAGCCCATCCGCATCGTGGTGGCGCTGATCATCACCGCCGGATGCGTGCTGGTGGCCCGCGGCATCCTGAGCCAGGGCCGCGCGGTAGGTAGGACGTCGCCCGCGAGCTGCGCTGGGAGCTGCTCCCAGCGAGGCCACGCTGAAGCCGGCAAACAGCTACTTCGGGTCAGCGTATCCACGGAGCGGCGAGGAGGAGGGGGAGAGTCCCACGATGTCCGGCAAAATCCGCGGCGTTGGAAACCCGCATCTGCGTCACGCCGGCAGCGTCGTCATCCGCCGCGCTCAAAGCCAAGGTGACGAGGTGGAAACCGTGTAGCTGTCGTCGTTGTTGATGAGCACCGTGCCGATCGGCGGCGACGTGTCGCCCGGAGGCGCCGCACTGGGGATGGTGCAGGCGGCGATCGCGGCCAGCGCCAGCAGGAAGGAATACCTCACCATACGCTCCGCCCTTGGCGAGCTAAAGATAACTATTTCTCTAAGGAACGTCACCCGCATCCCGCAGGTTCGCTATATTGAGCGATAGGAGGCAGCCTGTGGACTTCATCGTCGACCCGCGGGTGGAAACCTACCTCCGGTCCCTGGACCGCACCGCAGACCCGGTGCTGGAGGAGATGGAAGAGCTGGCCCGCGAGCGGGATTTTCCCATCGTCGGCGCCCACGCGGGCAAGCTGCTGAGCATCCTCACCCGGGCCACCGGAGCCCGGCGCGTGCTGGAGTTGGGCTCGGGCTTCGGCTATTCGGCCTGGTGGTTCGCCCGCAGCCTGCCGCCCGGCGGGCGGGTGACCTGCACGGATTTCTCGGCCGACAACCGGGAGCTGGCCCTGGGCTTCCTGGCCAAGGCGGGCCTTGCCGACAAGATCGAGTTCCTGGTGGGGGACGCGCTGCAGGCGAGCCGACCGCTGGCGGGCGGCTTTGACATCGTGTTCAACGACGTGGACAAGCAGTCCTACCCGGAGAGCGTGCCGGTGGCTGTGTCCCTGCTGCGCCCCGGCGGCCTGTTCATCACCGACAACGCCCTGTGGTACGGGAAGGTCGCCGAAAGCCGGGTAGGGGACTCCACCACGCGGGCCGTCCGGCGCTTCAACGAGCTCCTGCACGCCAGCGCGGAGCTGGAGGCCGTGATCCTGCCGGTGCACGACGGGCTGGCGGTGGCGGTGAAGCTGTAGCCCTATTCGGGCTGGTCTCCGCGCCGTCATTTCAATCCGACTGCGATGGCGAGGGCATCGTTCAGCTCGCGCTGCTTCGCCTGACCCAACCGCCCGACGAAATCGGTCAGCAGCGGCTTGGCGATGCTCACCAGCTCATCGCAGTGAATGGAGCTGTCGTGCTTCAGGCCCTCAGCGGTGCCGACGGAGATCTGGGTAGATAAGCCCTGGTAGGTGGAATATACCGGAGCGCAAATCACAGTAGAGAACTTGGAGTCGATCGCTACCTGCCGGCTGACGACGACAAACACTCTGGATCGCCTGGGGTCGGCTCTTGTTGGCTTGTGGACCCGGTAAAGCTCCGCCCTCGTCAATCCGGAAGCTCCGCTTGATATTGCAGGACCTCTTTGGCCTCTTGATTCAGCTTTTCTGAAAGACGATTGATGATTTCCAGGTCTCGTCGATCGCGCTTGTTGCGCTGGACCAGCTCCAGATAGGTCCTGACCGCCAGCTCAATGAAAGCGGAGCGGTTGTTGGCCCCTTCCGCGTATTGGTCGATTTGGCTGAGAACTTCCTCTGAGAGGGTGATCGATGTTTTCACCTTCATACTACCATTATACTACTATAACGAGCCTCCTGGAACTGTCGCTTTCCGATCTTATGCCGGAAGCGGCCTTCCGCCGCTTCCTTCAGCAGGGCGGCCAGCACGCTCCGGTGGCACTTGCTCTCGTCCTCGCAGTAGCAGCCGATGGAGATGGGCGTCTTCTTGGCCACTTCGGCCAGGAACAGCAGGGTCTGCCGGCTTTCCGAGTTCTTCAATATTTCTGTCCGATAGCGCGGGAAGAGGTTGCGCTCGCGCGTTGCGAACAGCTGCCGGCTGGGGGCGAGGGCCGGGAACCACAGGTCGAACAGCCCCAGCTTCTGGTAGTCGCTCTTCTTCACTCCGCGCGGCAGGAAGCGCACGACCCCCAGGCGGATGCCGGCGCCCGGCACCGGCTTGCTCCCGATGCGGAAGGTCTTCAATTTCATGCGCCGTCCTACTCCAGCAGCTTCACATGTCCAGAAAGATGCCGGGGGAGCTGCCCGACGTGGTTTTTCCCAGCACGACCTGGTCGATCAGCACGGGCACATTGCGGCCGGCAAACAGGTAGGTGACCTTCTGCCACGAAGTGCTCAGCGCGGGAAGGGCCAGAGGATCCGAGTAATTGGTGCCGTCGGAAACCCACAGGGAAAAACTGCCCGCCGCTGCGCTGCTGCGGGCCCACAGCTCGACTCCCCGGAAACGGCTGGACCCAAAGGGGATGGGGTAGAGCAGGAGCAGCTGCCCAAAGCCGCCGAAGGAGCCCGCGGCCAGCGTGTAGCTGCCGGAGTAGGGGGAGGTGGTGGAGTAGGGGTCCGGGGTCCCGTCGCCGATAGTCCCGCAGGGGCGACTTCGAGGCTCGGTGATCGGCGGGGGACCCGCGGCCCGGGGGAGTGGGCGGGGTGATCTGGACCAGCGCGGTGTGCGGGAACCCCTTCCCAGGCCTCAGGCGGATGGGCCGAACCTCACCTGCTCGCACTGCTTCGAGGTGACGGAGCACGGTGATCGGCAGCCCGATGTCGGCGACCGCGGAGGTGGCTCGAGCGGTGATAAAGCCGTCCGCGGAGGAGCTCCGTCCGGTGACCCCCGTGGATCCGCCACGGGGACCCCATGACCTCTACCTTGGCCACTCCAACGGGGGGCTGGTCGCGTAATTCCGAAGTACCACTGGCTGGAGCGATAGTGGAGTACAGCTTGAGGTTGCCGGAACCGGGGCCGGCACCCAGCGCAGGGCGGCTGGTAGGGCCCCGCGAGCCAGGGTACGAGCTCGTCCCTGCGGCCTGTTGATATCGATCGGTTAGCACCGCCGGTGGACGAGGCCCAGTCGACGACCAGTCCGGGTGCTGTTCCCGTCGGACCGGCCACCTCGTGGGGCGGCTAGGCCATGGCCGCGTTCCCGCTAACGCCTCCGGGATCCGCATTCCAGAAGCCTTCCGTCGTTGACGGCCATGACGTAGCCGTGCTGTACGCTGGGGCAGTGTCGTCCTCCACGGCCCGAGACCGGCGACTCCGACGGTGGGATAGCCGTCGCATCCGCCGGGAGGTATAATCGGACACCTTAGCCTGAAGCTCGCATCCGGGACCTGACTGCCGGGAGGGCCAGGAATCCAACCGGGCTCTAGGCTGCGACGGCCGCGGCGATCAAACCCCTCATGCTGCACCTCCGTGAGCTAAGATATCGTGCACGGCGCATCGGTTCAGAAATTCTGGAGGCGGTGCACTCGATAGCGCGGGACAGGCCGATTACGCTAGCTCGATACGGTGATTTCCGCAGCCGCTGCCGAAAATCTCTGCACGGAAACCCGCTGGAGCGCGATAATAATATAGAAGAGCATGACCGCGAACCTGGAAACCAAACTCGACCGTTTGACCCGCCTGGTGGGAACCGACGAGGGCTTCTACATCCTGGCCCTGCACGCCTTCGTGGAGTACTTCCTGCGCTACGAGAAGCGCTACGGGGAAGGCCCGACCTTCCCCGAGCTGACCTGGATTTTCCGCGAAGAGCTTCTGCATGACCACGGCGAAGAGTTCGTCGACGGGCTGTACTGCCTGGGGCGGCTGGGCAAGCAGCACGCGCTGGCCAACCGGGTGCGCCACGCCTTCGAGATGATGGACCCCGAGGAGGCCGCGGCCGCCACCCACCTGTTCGCGACCTTCTGCAGGCTGGCCGGCCTCGACAGCTTCCAGCAGGTTCATCTGCTGGAGAAGAGCCTGGCGATCTGGAGCACGCGCAGCTCCGCTCTGGAGTCGGCCGCGGTGATCCGCGGCATGCAGGAGGAAATCCGCCGGCTCCAGGATCGCGCCCGCGGGATGCTGGAGCAGCGGCGGGAGTACGAGGAGCTGAAGGAGAAGCTGGAGCAGGCCCAGCGGCGCCTGGCCGACTCGGACCGGGACATGCGCCAGGCCCGCGAGGCCGAGCAGCACCGCAAGGAGCGCCTGGACGCCCTGCGCCGCGAGCGCAACGCGTTGATCCAGGAGCGCGACGGCCTCTTGTCGAGGATGGAAGGCTACCAGGAGCTGGAGCGCTACCTGGGCTACCTCGGGCGCCTGTCGATCTACACCCGCACGCGCATGGACTACGAGCAGTCCATCTCGCAGCTCACCCCGGAGCAGGAGCAGATCGTCTCGTCGCTCAACCCGGCGCGCAGCATCCTGATCCGGGGCGGGGCGGGCACGGGCAAGTCCCTGGTGCTGATCGAGTGCCTGCGGCGATACCTGTCGCAGAAGCAGCTACCCTTGGGCGACCAGGCGTCGGTGGTGCTGGTCACCTTCACGCGCGCCCTGGCCCGCTACAGCCGCTACATCGCTGAAATCAAGGCCATGCGCATCCCCCCGGAGATCATCAGCACCGTGGACGGGCTGTTCTTCCGCAAGCTGCAGCACATTAGCCCTGAGGCCAGGTACGACTTCGATCTGCTGGAGGCCTGGGTCACGGCGGAAAGGACGCCTGCCTTCTTCAGCCCCGAGGAGTTGGCCAGCGAGCTGGAGAACTTCCTGTTCGCCGAGGGGATCACGGAGAAGGAGTACCTGGAGGAGATCGTGCCGCGCACGGGCATGCGCCGCAGGCTGTCGGCCCAGCAGCGGCAGGCGGTGTGGCAGATCCGCCAGCGGATGGCGGCGGAGATGGAGGACAGCAGGACCTACACCAAGAACTACGGCCGGCTGAAGGTGCTGGAGTACCTGCAGAGCCACCCGGAGGACCGGGGCATCCGCGATATCGGCGTGCTGTTCCTGGACGAGGTGCAGGACCTGAATCCCGTGGCCCTGCGCGCCCTGCGCGAGCTGACCCGGGGGGCCATGATCATGGCCGGCGACGGGGAGCAGTCGATCTACAGCTGCCGCTCGCCCTTCCGGCGCAGCGGCATCAACCTGCGCGGCGCCACGCGCATCCTGAAGACCAACTTCCGCAACACCATCCAGGTCTATGACCTCGCGGACCGCTTCCGCCGAAGGTCCCTGGCCGCGGCGGCCTCCGAGGGGCCGGCCGATGCCCCGGCCGATGCGGCGACCGATGCAACGGCCGACGCGCCGGCGGAGGCCGGGCGGCCCTTCCCTTTCCGGGAGGGCCCTCCCCCCGAGCTGTACACGGCCCGGAGCGCGGAAGAGCTGCAGCGCCTGCTTCTGGAGAAGATCCGGGTGTTCCTCGAGGAGCTGGGCTACGATGCGGAGAACCTCTGCATTCTGGTCCCCCGGAAGTGCGAGATCGAGCCTCTGCGCCGCGTGCTGGAGCAGGCAGGGCTGGAGCTGGAGGCCATCCGCGAGGAGCAGTTCAGCTTCCGCTCCACGGGCAAGCTGCGCGTGTCCACCCTGCACTCCAGCAAGGGCCTGGATTTCCCGGTGGTGCTGCTGTACCTGCCCTACCTGCCCTGGCGCAAGGACTACGACGACGCGCAGACCGAGCGGCTGCTGCGCAACCTGCTCTACGTGGGCATCACCCGGGCCATGGACAACGTGAACGCCTTCATCCTGGAGAGCGAGGACCCGGTCCTGCGCGACCTGGCGGCGAGCTTCGGGCGGTAGGCTGCGGGTCAGCGGCCCAATTCAGACGGCAGGGGGAACAGGAATATGCAGCGCATCATCAACAATCCGAATGAAGTCGTGGAGGACATGCTCCGGGGTTTCGTCGCGGCTCATTCGAACCTCGTTGCCGCCACGAAAAACCCGAGGGTCCTGAAATACCGCCAAGCCCCCATAGCCAACAAGGTGGGCGTGGTGACCGGAGGAGGCTCGGGCCACAAGCCTGCCTTCATTGGCTACATCGGACGGAACATGCTGGATGCCGTGGCGGCGGGTGAGATATTCACCTCGCCCTCCGCCCAGGCCTTCTACGACGCGTTCAAGGAGGCGAATGCCGGCAGGGGCGTGGCCTGTCTCTACGGCAACTACGCCGGGGACAACCTGAACGTGAAAATGGCCAAGCGGCTGGCCGAAGCGGACGGGATCGAGGTCAGGACCGTCGTGGCCAACGACGACGTGCCCTCCGCCCCCAAGGGCGAGCGCGAAAAGCGCCGCGGGGTGGCCGGCGAAGTCCTGATGTGGAAGGTGGGTGGAGCGAAGGCCGCGCTTGGCGGCAGCCTCGAGCAGGTGATCGCCGCGGCCCAGAAGGCCATCGACAACACGCGCAGCATCGGCATCGGGCTTACGCCCTGCACCATACCGGCGGTAGGGAAGCCGAACTTCACCATCGATCCGGGGAAAATGGAGGTCGGGATCGGGCATCACGGCGAGCCGGGAATCCGGGTGGACACCCTCCGGCCCGCCGCCCAGATGGCCGAAATGATGCTTGACGTCATTCTGCCGGACCTGCCGTTCTCGTCGGGCGACGAGGTGGTCGCCCTGGTCTCGGGTCTTGGCGCCACCCCGATCATGGAGCTCTACATCCTCTACGCAACGGTAGTGGAACTGCTGCGGAAGCGCGGAATCAGGGTCTACAGGCAGTACGTGGGCAACTTCTTCACCTCGCTGGAGATGATGGGCGTGACCCTGACGCTGATGAAGCTGGAGGGTGAGCTGAAGGAGCTGGTTGACCTGGAGGCCGAGTCGATGGGGCTTGCCCAGTTCGGCAGGAATACGCCGCAATGAAGGACAGGTTCCGCAATCGGGACGGCGAGAGCATCGTCCTGGACATGATCAGGACGATCCAGGAGAAGTCCGGACTCTTGAGCGAGATCGACGGCGCCATCGGGGACGGGGACCACGGCGTCAACATGAGCAAGGGGTTCACCATCTGCCAGAAGCAGCTCGAGGCCAGCCCGGGGGGGTTCGCCAGCGGATTGCAGACTATCGGGCGCGTGCTTCTGGGGGAGATCGGCGGCGCAATGGGCCCCCTCTACGGGACGTTCTTCCTGGAGCTGGCAGGGGTTGCCGCCCCGCACGAAGACATCGGGCTGGAGGTGTTTCAGCGGATGCTGGAAAGCGCTACGGAGGCGGTGATGTCGCTGGGAGACGCCAAGGTGGGAGACAAGACCATGGTCGACACTCTCGCCGCCGCCCTTGGCGCCTACAAGAAAGCGGCGGCCTCCGGGGTGGATTTCCCCGCCGCCCTGGCCGCGATGGCCGAGGGCGCGGAGCAGGGTAAGGAATCCACCAGGAACCTGGTGGCCAAAGTCGGGCGTGCGAGCCGCCTGGGGGAAAGGTCCCGCGGCGTCCTGGATGCCGGAGCCGCCTCCTGCGCGTTTCTCCTGCAATCGATGGCCAGGTCGATAACGGCACTGCTCGCCAAATAGCCCGACGGCGGCTGAATCATACTCCCTCTCCGTGTCGAAATCCCGCCTTCTCGTTCGACTACAAGCGGAGGTCCAAAGTAATGAACAAGTTCTGCGCGGCTGCGTGCGGGCTCCTGCTCGCCGCATCAGCCCATGGAGAAGGAGGAGAGACCATGAGCGTTCAGAAGATATCGACGACGACAACCACCCAGCAGGCGACACGGACCCTCGAGGTGCCCGGCGCCACGCTGGTGTATGAGGTGCGGCGCAGCGAGGAGGGCAGGGAGCCGATCCTTCTGCTCATCGGCTCACCGATGGGCGCGGCCGGCTTCGGCACCCTTGCCGGGCACTTCGCGGACCGCACGGTAGTCACCTATGATCCGCGGGGAAGCGACCGCAGCCTCAAGACCGATCCCGAAAGCCCGGTGACACCCGAAGTCCACGCCGAGGACCTGCATCGGCTCATCGACGCCATTGGCGGCGGGCCGGTCGACCTGTTCGCCTCGAGCGGCGGCGCGGTGAACGCCCTCGCGCTGGCGGCGAAGTATCCGAAGGACGTGCGGACGCTCGTCGCGCACGAGCCGCCGCTTGGCTCCGTTCTCCCCGACCGTGAGCAGGCGCTCGCCGCCGTCCGGGCGATCCACGCGACGTACCAGCGCAGCGGCTGGGGTGCGGGGATGGCGCACTTCATCGCTATAACCAGCCATCGTGGACCGTTCACCGCCGAGATCGCCCGCCAGCCGGGGCCCGATCCGGCAATGTTCGGCCTCCCGGCAAATGACGACGGCACCCGCGCCGACCCGCTGCTGGGCCAGGCCATCATCGCCACGACCCACTACGAGCCCGACTTCGGCGCGCTGCGTGCGGCAGCGACGAGGATCGTCATCGCCGCCGGGGCGGAGTCGCAGGGGCAGATGGCAAGCCGCGCTGCGCACGCCGTCGCGGAGCGGCTCGGCATCCGACCGGTGATCTTCCCAAGCGGCCACGCCGGCTTCCTCGGGGGCGAGTACGGCCAGACCGGCGAGCCGGACGCCTTCGCCGCGAAGCTGCGGGAGGTGATGGAACAAAGCTCAAGATGAGTGTCGTGGAGCACGCGCCGGCGCGGTGCACGCGCCGGCCGTGATCCGAGCCCTGCGAGAAGCCAACGGCGTCGAATCCGACCGAGCCTTTCTATCGCAGGTGCTCCTCCGTGTACAGCGAGAGCTCGATCACCCGCTCGATCAGTTCCGGGGCGTCGAAACCCGGGAAGTTGGCCAGGACCAGCTCCTTGGCGTACAGGCGGCTGATGTACTTGAGCTTCCGCGCCGCCTTCTGGGCCGCGAACACGTAGTCCCGGTGCCCGTTGTTGATGACGATCAGGTTGTTCTTCCCGTCGTAGCGGGAGCGCCACAGCTCCCCCGGCGCCCGCAGAAAGGTGTAGCCGGGAAGCCCCTTGCCGCGTCCGATCGCCTCCTCCGCTTCCTTCTCCAGCAGCGTTTCGGTGACGGTGACCCGGCTCTCCGCGGTGCAGGAGAGCTCGCCCTGGCTGACTTGCGCCTGCAGGATCGCCAGCCCGGGTTCAGCGGGCGCCTGGAAGGTGACGATCTCCCCGGTTTCGCTCAGCAGCTTGCCTTCGCCCTCGAGAACCCTCCACTGGATCGTCACCCCTTCTTCGATCGTGCGCCGCTGCTTGTCTCGAGGAATGCAGCGAAAGCCCTGCTCGGCGACGACCTTCACCACCGCCGAGGCCGGAGAGACGACGGCGCCGTACAGGGGACCGGGGTAGTCGAAGAACTCGCGGCCGGGCTCCGCCCCAGCCATGGCGTCCGCAGGGGCCGGGGCGGACGCCGGCTCTCCGGCCGGGCCCGCCGTCCCGGGCTCCCCCTGCCCGGCAGCGGCTTGCGGCTCCCCGGCTGCCCCGGGCGGCGTTGCGGAGGGTCCGGTCGGCCGGCGCGCGGTCGACACGTCGAACCAGTCGTACTCCACCGAGGCCAAAGCGAGCAGCGCCTCCTTGAAGGCCTTGCGCACGGCCCTCAGGATGTTGCGGCTGGCCTCCTCTTCTCCGGCCTCCCTTTCCTGCGCGATGATCTCCTGGAGCCGGGGCCGGACCGACTCCAGGGCCTCGGCGAAAACCTGGAAGCTCTGGTCGTGGATGACCCCGCCGCGGGTGCCGGGCGTGAGCTGGAGGAAAGGCGCTTCGATCATGCCCTGCAGGTACCCGCTGGACCAGGGCTCGGAGGCGAAGGCGTCCAGCTCCGTGACCGAGGCCAGCACGCGCGTGCCGGCGCGGTACAGCCCGACCTGGTTGGCGGGGGAAGGGCTGTTCAGGTACAGCTCGAGGTAGACCTCGCCCAGGGCGGTCGGGATGCCGCCCAGCTCGTGCAGCAGCCGCCCGGTGAACTGCCGGGGCTGCACCTCCAGCTCCTTCTTGGCGGTGCGGTCCAGGATGCGGATCCGCACACCGGACTTGCGGATGCGGTCGCGCAGCTCCGAGGCCAGGTAGTTCTGGATTTTCTCGCCGCTGAGCTGGCGCAGGCCGGGAAGCAGGGGCTGGATCAGCAGCTCGGTGCCAGGGTGGGTGAAGAGGGCCCGGCGCACCGTGACCGAGTAGCCGGGCTGGTCCTTGGTCATCTCCATCTGGTAGGTCTTCCCGTCCGCGCCCGCGGAGGCGATCGTCAGCCGCTCGCCAACGGTCCAGAAGCTGAGCAGGCCGATTCCGAACTCGCCCTGGATGCCCTGGATCCCCTCTTTTTTCAACTTGCGCTTGACCGAGTCGCAGATGTGGGTGGCCACGTACCGGAAGTCCGGCGTGCCGTCTTCGTCACGCGGCAGGCCGTCGCCGTCGTCGATGACCTTGAGGTACAGCTCGCCCCGCTCCTTGCCTCGCACGATGGTGACGGTGCGGGCGTGGGCGTCGATGCTGTTCTCCACGAACTCGGCGATGGCCTTGTACGGGTTGTTCTGCGACAAGGCGATGATGGTGATGGCGTTCCACGCGTCGCCGATGCGCAGCCGGCCCTTGGTCCCCTTGGCGCCGCCGGTTGCCTTGCGCGCGCGGCCTG
>CAVUYS010000090.1:0-8678 GCA_963745745.1 uncultured Spirochaetota bacterium
CGGGTGTAGATCGACAGGCGCCCGAGGTAGCCCAGGTAGCGCTCCAGCTCCTGATAGCCTTCCATCCTCGACAAGAGGCCGTCGCGCTCCTGGATCAGCGCGTTGCGCTCGCGGCGCAGGGCGTCCAGGCGCTCCTTGCGGTGCTGCTCAGCCTCGCGGGCCTGGCGCATGTCCCGGTCCGAGTCGGCCAGGCGCCGCTGGGCCTGCTCCAGCTTCTCCTTCAGCTCCTCGTACTCCCGCCGCTGCTCCAGCATCCCGCGAGCGCGATCCTGGAGCCGGCGGATTTCCTCCTGCATGCCGCGGATCACCGCGGCCGACTCCAGAGCGGAGCTGCGCGTGCTCCAGATCGCCAGGCTCTTCTCCAGCAGATGAACCTGCTGGAAGCTGTCGAGGCCGGCCAGCCTGCAGAAGGTCGCGAACAGGTGGGTGGCGGCCGCGGCCTCCTCAGGGTCCATCCTCTCGAAGGCGTGGCGCACCCGGTTGGCAAGCGCGTGCTGCTTGCCCAGCCGCCCCAGGCAGTACAGCCCGTCGACGAACTCTTCGCCGTGGTCATGCAGAAGCTCTTCGCGGAAAATCCAGGTCAGCTCGGGGAAGGTCGGGCCTTCCCCGTAGCGCTTCTCGTAGCGCAGGAAGTACTCCACGAAGGCGTGCAGGGCCAGGATGTAGAAGCCCTCGTCGGTTCCCACCAGGCGGGTCAAACGGTCGAGTTTGGTTTCCAGGTTTGCGGTCATGCTCTTCTATATTATTATCGCGCTCCAGCGGGTTTCCGTGCAGAGAATTTCGGCAGCGGCTGCGAACCCTCAGCTGGTCGTCGGCCTGTCCCGCGAGAGGCACAGCTCGACGAAGCGCCTGAGAATCGCCGGGCCCGACGGGTCGTCGCGGGCAGTCGCGCTTAGAGCCCGGGGATCCTGTCCCTCAGCAGAGAGGATTTCGCTGTAGTGTCCGATGTACTCCCGCATGATGTCCGCGTCGAACTCGGGGTGGAACTGCACTCCCCAGGCACGGTCCCCAAGACGGAAGGCCTGGTGCGGATCCCAGGCGTTTGCGGCGAGCCTCACCGCCCCTGGGGGAAGGGAAAGCACGGACTGCGTGTGGCCCTCGTGCACCGGGATGCTGGCCGGCAGACCGCCCAACAGCTCGTCCCTGGCCGCGGCTCCGTCCATCCTGACCTGCACGGTGCCATACTCCCGCCCCAGGGGGTTGTCCGCGACCAGCCCCCCGTGAGCGTAGGCCAGGAGTTGGTGCCCGTAGCAGATCCCGAGCACCGGCACGCCTCCGCGGACGGCTTTCCGGAGCCACTCCGCGGTCTGCTCGCTCCATGGCGCGCGCTCCGTGACCATGGAGTGCGAGCCGGTGAGGATTACCGCGCATCCGCCATGAGGCCTGGGCAGGGGTTCCCCCGCCTGCACGTCGATGACCCGCACTTCCGCAGGCCGCAGATCCGCACCGCTGATGACCCAGTCCTCGAAGTCACCCCTGCGGGACTTCAGCGACGGGAGGGTGCTGCCCATTTTGAGGACCAGGAACTCCACGCCCCACCATCGAGCAGACCGCGCCTGCCTGTCAATCTGCTCGAGGTGGCCATCACGGGCCCCGCGCGATTATCTTAGCTCACGGAGGTGCAGCATGAGGGGTTTGATCGCCGCGGCCGTTGAGTAGGACGGCGCATGGCCTTGAAGCTCAAGACCTTCCGCATCGGGAGCAAGCCGGTGCCGGGCGCCGGCATCCGCCTGGGGGTCGTGCGCTTCCTGCCGCGCGGAGTGAAGAAGAGCGACTACCAGAAGCTGGGGCTGTTCGACCTGTGGTTCCCGGCCCTCGCCCCCAGCCGGCAGCTGTTCGCAACGCGCGAGCGCAACCTCTTCCCGCGCTATCGGACGGAAATATTGAAGAACTCGGAAAGCCGGCAGACCCTGCTGTTCCTGGCCGAGGTGGCCAAGAAGATCGCCCATCTCCATCGGCTGCTACTGCGAGGACGAGAGCAAGTGCCACCGGAGCGTGCTGGCCGCCCTGCTGAAAGAAGCGGCGGAAGGCAGGCTTCCGGTATAAGATCGGAAAGCGACAGTTCCAGAAGGCTCGTAATAGTAGTATAATGGTAGTATGAAGGTGAAGACATCGATCACCCTCTCGGAGGAAGTTCTCGGCCAAATCGACCAATACGCGGAAGGGGCCAACAACCGCTCCGCTTTCATCGAGCTGGCGGTCAGGACCTATCTGGATCTGGTCCAGCGCAACAAGCGCGATCGACGGGACTTGGAAATCATCAATCGTCTTTCAGCAAAGCTGAATCAAGAGGCCAAAGAGGTCCTGCAATATCAGGCGGAGCTTCCGGATTGACGAGGGCGGAGCTTTACCGGATCCACAAGCCAACAAGAGCCGACCCCAGGAGGTCCAGAGTGTTTGTCGTCGTCAGCCGGCAGGTAGCAATCGACTCCAAGTTCTCTACGGTAATTTGCGCTCCGGTATATTCTACCTACCAGGGCTTATCTACCCAGATCTCCGTCGGCACCGCTGAGGGCCTGAAGCACGACAGTGCCATTCACTGCGATGAGCTGGTGAGCATCGCCAAGCCGCTGCTGACCGATTTCGTCGGGCGGTTAGGCCAGGTGAAGCAGCGCGAGCTGAACGATGGCCTCGCCATTGCAGTTGGATTGAAATGACGGCTGCTGGATGACCAGGCCGAATAGGGCTATAGCTTCACCGCTACCGCCAGCCCGTCGTGCACCGGCAGGATCACGGCCTCCAGCTCCGCGCTGGTGTGCAGGAGCTCGTTGAAGCGCCGGACGGCCCGCGTGGTGGAGTCCCCCACCCGGCTTTCGGCGACTTTCCCGTACCACAGGGCGTTGTCGGTGATGAACAGGCCGCCGGGGCGCAGTAGGGACACGGCCACCGGCACGCTCTCGGGGTAGGACTCCTTGTCCACGTCGTTGAACACAATGTCAAAGCCGCCTGACAGAGCCCGGGCAGCTTGCAGCGCATCCCCCACCAGGAACTCGACCTTGTCGGCGAGGCCGGCCTTGGCCAGGAAGCCCAGGGCCAGCTCCCGGTTGTCGGCCGAGAAATCCGTGCAGGTCACCCGCCCGCCGGGCGGCAGGCTGCGGGCGAACCACCAGGCCGAATAGCCGAAGCCCGAGCCCAGCTCCAGCACGCGCCGGGCCCCGGTGGCCCGGGTGAGGATGCTCAGCAGCTTGCCGGCGTGCGCGCCGACGATGGGAAAATCCCGCCCGCGGGCCAGCTCTTCCATCTCCTCCAGAACCGGGTCTGCGGTGCGGTCCAGGGACCGGAGGTAGGTTTCCACCCGCGGGTCGACGAGGAAGTCCACAGGCTGCCTCCTATCGCTCAATATAGCGAACCTGCGGGAGGTGGTGACGTTCTTTAGTAAAATAGTTATCTTTAGCTGGCCAAGGTCGGAGCGTATGGCGAGGTATTCCTTCCTGCTGGCGCTGGCCGCGATCGCCGCCTGCACCATCCCCAGTGCGGCGCCTCCGGGCGACACGTCGCCGCCGACCGGCACGGTCCTCATCAACAACGACGACAGCTACACGGTTTCCACCTCGGTCACCCTGACCTTGAGCGCGGCGGATGACGAAGCTGCCGGCGTGACGCAGATGCGGGTTTCCAACGCCGCGGATTTTGCCGGAGCCGGGTGGCAGAGCTTCGCCGCTTCGCTGGCCTGGACGCTCACCGACGGCGACGGGCCCAAGACCGTCTACGCCGCCTTCCGGGACGCGGCCGGCAACCCGTCGCAGGTGTCCAGCGACTCCATCGCGCTGGACACCACGCTCCCCGGCCCGCCCGACCCGCCGGATCTGGCCGTCGAGGACGACACCGGGCTGGACAACAGCGACAACCTCACCCGGCAGACCAGCGGGCTCACCTTCTCCGGCACGGTCGAGCCGGACGTCACCGGCGGACCCTCCCTGGACACCACCGCGGACCTGCTCCTGGATGGGGAAGCCGTAGGGGATGCCTCCCGGTTCGGTTTCAGCGTAGCCCCCGCCGGCGACGTGGACCGCGACGGGTACGGCGACCTCCTGATCGGGGCCTACTACTGGACCGGAGCGGAGGGGAAGGCCTACCTCTATCGCGGCGGCCCCGCCATGGACGTCGTCGCGGACCTGGCCCTCTACGGCGCCGGTTCGCTATCAGGCCTGTTCGGATACAGCGCCGCCTCGGCGGGGGACGTCAACGGCGACGGCTACGCGGACATGGTGGTGGGTGCACACGGGGAAAACAGCAGCAACGGCAGAGCCTACCTGTTCCGCGGGGGTGCCGCGTGACGCCACCCCCGACCTGACCCTGACCGGCGCCGGCTACTTCGGCTTCAGCGTGGCCTCGCTGGGTGCGGCTCCCGGCGCGGCTCGCGGGCGCCGTCCTACTTAGCCGCGCGGCTCTGACTAAAAATGCCGCGGGCCACCAGCACGCATCCGGCGGTGATGATCAGCGCCACCACGATGCGGATGGGCTGGAACACCGGGGCGCCTTGCAGTTGCGGGATGTAGACGACGAAACCCAAGGCCAGCGGGAGCCCTCCCCAGCGGGGTTTCAGGCCCGCCTTCCAGATCGCGGTGGCCAACAGGATCGTCGCCGCCGCCACCAGGAGCAGACCCGCCCCGATCAGCCACAGCCCCGGCCCCCCACGAACCTGGCTCACCTGCTGGAGGAACTCCGTGCCGCCCTGGCCCAGGGCCGCTTTCCCGATGACCTGCAGGCCGAACGCCTCGGCTCCGAAGAAAGGCAGGGTCAGGCCTACGCCGAGCCAGCACAGGAGCAGCGCGAGGAAGCTGCGGCGCTCCACGCCCGTCTGCTGCAGCCGCAGGTAGGCGCCCAGGAACCCGAGCGCCAGCAGGATGAAGCCCGCCATTCCGCAGACGTGCGCCAGCACCCATCGGGCGGAAGCGAACCCGCCCGCGGCGGAGGCGGCCGTCTCGTCGAAGAAGGGCCGGATCACCGGAAAGAGGATGAAGAACACCCCCGCCAGGATGAGGAGAACCGCCGGAAAACGTCCGTGCATTTTGGCCTCGCTCATCTGGTGCCTATCAAGCCGACGACCAGCACCGCGACTCCGATGGCCAGGAGCACGGCCCCCACGGTGGTGACCGCGGTGCCCGCGGATGCCCGGCCGGATTGGCCGAGGGCCAGGTGCAGGAAGAACCCCCCGGATTGGGCCAGGATGCCCGCCAGCACGACGATCGCTCCGGCTACCTTGAGCGCGGGGCTCAGGGTGGTCTTTTCCAGGGCACCGTAGTACAGCAGAGACATCAGAAGAAGCACCCCGGCGTGGGCATGGCCGGCCCGGAAGAAGGTCTGTTGAAACGCGGAAAGCCCGCCGCGCGTGAGAAAGCCCAGAAGAGCATAGCCGCCGTACATCACCGTCGGAAGGGCGATCCAGGCGATGATGGTGAAGATGCGAAGATTCCCCATGACGCAGAATGTATTGCTCTGGCAAAAGCATCGTCAAACCAGGCAGGCCCCGCTTGACCGCAGAGCGGAGGCGTACGCAGTTTCATCATATGAGCGAAGAGTACTCATACCAACGGCTGGACAGCCATGACGTGGGGCTGCTCAAGGCATTGCTCAAGGTCTTCGGCGAGGCCTTCGAGGATCCGCAGACGTATCAGGGCGCCGTGCCCGGCGATGACTATCTGCGGTCGCTGCTGGGCAAGCCGCATTTCATCGCCCTTGCGGCGCTGGACTCAGAGCGGGTGGTCGGCGGACTGGCCGCCTACGTGCTGGAGAAATTCGAGCAGGACCGGAAGGAAGTGTACATCTATGACCTGGCGGTGTCGAAAGCTCACCGCCGCAAGGGAGTAGCCACCAGGCTCATCGAGTCACTTCGCCGCATCGCCAGGGAGCTTGGGGCTTATGTCATTTATGTCCAGGCTGACCGGGGGGACACGCCCGCGATCCGATTCTACGAGTCGCTCGGCACCAGGGAAGACGTCCATCACTTCGACATCAAAGTGAAGTGATGGCAGAGGCCGCACGCGGCGCCCTCCTGGAGGACGCCGCGCGGCCGCTGCCCTATTCCTCAACCCACTCTTCCACCCAAACCCACTGGCCGTTGGGGAGCTTTTTCTTCTTCCGGACCTTCTGGAGCTTCTGCTCCTTCCGTTCCTTCTGCTCCTTCGGCGCCCGCCGCACTTCGGCCTGTCTGCGTTCCGCGGTCACGGCTTTCTGCTTCCGCTCCTCGTCGTTCCGCACGGCGGCGGTGAAGAGCTGCTGCAGCACCTGCGCGAAAACCTGGGGCGGGTCGCGGTCGGCATCGCGATAGGCGTCACGATGAGCGTACTGGATCCTGGCCTCGTTGATCGTCTCATGTTCGTCAATCCGAACGTGTCGGATATTCACTTTTTGGATGTACTCCCGGCTGGCCTGATAGGGCGGGACGTACGCCTCCCGCGGCCCCAGAGGGAACCACCGGAAGTTTCCATTCCGCATCGCACCGCCGTGGCTTGCTCCGACGAACGCCACCAGCGCCGGCGCGTACACGGGCCGGTGCAGGATCGAACCCGGCACCCAGACCCAGACGCCGCGGAAAATGGCCCAGCGGCCGTAGTGGAAGGGGGCGAACCCCCACGGCTGGTCGTCGATCCAGGTCCAGCCCCAGGGCTGCACCCAGGCCCAGCGGCCGAACTTGTAGGGCGCCCAGCCCGCGGGAAGCGAGGAGGGGATCCAGACGGGGCCGTACTCGGGGGTCTCGTTCCAGTTCCCGTACCAGTCCAGGTCCTCGCAGCCGACCATGGACCGCGGCACGTACCGGACCGAGGCCAGGCGGTCCTCGCGGCTGTCGCGCCCTGCGCACCACCGGTCCCATTCGTCCGCCGCGGGGGCTCTGCCCAGCTCCAGGGACAACCAGTCGGACTGGGCGACGAACGCGCTCTGGCGCGCGCGGATGGAGTAGGACTGCCCCTCGACGAGAGCCTGCATCGCGCCCTCGTTCACCGTGGCCTGGGTGTCGCCCCACTCGCGGACCTCCACGCGGTAGCTGCCCGGACCCAGAATCAGGACGCTCATCGTCGGGGTGTCGATCTGGAAGGACTCGCCGGGGTCCTGCTGGCGCAGGCGCACGTTCAACAGGCCCCGCGGCAGGCTGATCTGGACACTCCGATCGTCCAGCGCCAGAAAGCTCAGCTCGCTGGCCGGTCCCAGACGGATCGCGGTGGAGCCGACGTGCACCTCGGCGCGGGAGGCGCCGTCCGTCCACAGGCTGTCCCCCGCGGTGAGCGGGTAGTTCAGCGTGGCGGAAGCCCAGCCGGAGGTATCGGCGGGCTGGAAGGAAACGCTGCCTGCAATGAGGTTCAGCCTGCCCACCCGGTCCGGGGGGTCGGCTGCCGCGGCCGAGCAAACGGCCAGCACCGCCACAGCGCAGGCGACAAGGATCATATGTGTTCGTTTCATTTTCACTCTCCCAATAGATACAACCCCGCGGCGCAGCCCCCGCGTTCCCGTCGGCCCTCCGCCTCCTTGGGACAAATTGTAAATTCAATTGACAGAATACACCAGCACGAGTAGGCTATTGTTATGGTCGAACGGGAGGTTTCCGCCAAGGTCCTGGAGTATGCGGCGCAATATCCGGTGGTTACCATTACAGGGCCGCGGCAGTCGGGCAAGACCACCCTGTGCCGCATGCTGTTTCCCGACAGGCCCTATGTAAGCCTGGAGGCGCCGGAAGAGCGTGCGTTCGCGATGCAGGATCCGAAGGGCTTTCTCGAGAGATTCGGCTCCGGCGTGGTCATTGACGAAGTCCAGCGGGTTCCGGAGCTGCTCTCCTACATTCAAATATTCTCGGACCAGAGGCGGCAAACCGGCGCCTTTATCCTGACCGGAAGCCAGAACCTGCTGCTCCTCGATAAAATTTCCCAATCATTGGCCGGCAGAACCGCTCTGGTGACCCTGCTTCCCTTCAGCATGAACGAGGCCTACCACAAGCGCCCACCCGCAACTCTGGAAGAGCTGCTCTACACCGGATTCTATCCCCGCATCTTCGATCGCAAGCTGAATCCTTCCGAGGCTTCTTCCTTTTATATCAGCACCTACGTGGAACGGGACCTCAGGCAGATCCTCAACGTCCGCGACCTTGGCCAATTCGAAGTGTTCCTGAAGCTATGCGCCGGTCGAACGGGGCAGCTTCTCAACCTGTCGGCCCTGGGTGCCGACGCCGGGATCAGCCACAACACGGCCCGCCAATGGTTGTCGATCCTCGAAGCCAGCTACGTGGTCAAGCTGCTGCGGCCATTCTACAGGAATCTCGGAAAACGGCTGGTGAAAGCCCCCAAGCTCTACTTCCTCGACCCCGGCGTGGCCGCTTACCTTCTGTCGATCACCGAAAAGACCCAGCTGGAGAGCCACCCCCTCAAGGGAGCACTGTTCGAATCGTTCGTCGTATCCGAGCTGCTGAAGCAGCGCTTCAACCGCGGGCAAAGCGACAACCTGTACTTCTTCCGGGACAGCAAGGGTCTGGAAGTCGACGTGGTCCTGGACTTCGGCCGGGCTATTGAACAGGTCGAGATCAAGTCCGGAAAGACCCTGAACGCGGAGTTCTTCGCTCCCCTGAAAAAGCTGGCCGCCCTGCACGGAAGTGTACGGAAATCTTATCTGGTGTATGGCGGCGGCGAAACCCTGCGCCGCGAAGCGGTTCAAGTCATAGGCTGGAGGGACGTCGGCCGCCTGGCGACGTA
>CAVUYS010000091.1:0-85938 GCA_963745745.1 uncultured Spirochaetota bacterium
CACCTTCTTCCTGATCGTGGTCACCGTGATCGGCTCGTTCAACAGCTTCGCCCTGGTCCGGGCGCTGACCAACGGGGGGCCGGGCTCCGCCACGCGCATCATCACCCTGTTCATCTACGACCAGGCCTTCCGCTACTCCTACTACAGCTATTCCAACGCCCTGGCCTGCCTGCTGTTCGTGTTCATCCTGCTGGTGACCCTGCTGCAATGGAGGCTGCAGAAGCGATGGGTACACTATTGAGCGCCCGCGGCGTCACCCTGCGGGCCGTGCTTTCGGTCCTGGTGTTCGTCCTGGGGCTGTGCATGATCACCCCGTTCGTGTTCATGCTGTCCGCCTCGTTCAAGCACCCGGGCCTGGTGTTCGTGGAGCCGCTGCGGATCATTCCCAAGGTGGTGTTCCTGGGCAACTTCCAGCGCGTGTTCAGCGATCCGCTGTACCCGCGCTGGTACTGGAACAGCCTGCGCATCGTCTTTCTGGTCATCCCGCTGCGCGGCCTGGTGGTCTCCATCGCCGCCTACGCCTTCGCCCGCCTGCGCTTCGCCGGCAAGAACTTCCTGTTCCTGCTGTTCATGGCCACCATGATGATCACCCCGGAGGCCACCCTGGTCCCCCGCTATCTGTTGTACAAGTCCATCCGCCTGATCGACAGCCAGTGGGCGATCATCGTGCCCGCGGTCTTCGACGTGTTCTTCCTGTTCATGCTGCGCCAGTTCTTCATGACCATCCCCCGGGAGCTTTCCGAGGCCGCCTACCTGGACGGCTACGGGCACCTGCGGATCTGGTGGCGGATCGTGCTGCCCCTGGCCAAGCCGGCCCTGGTCACCATGGCCCTGTTCACCTTCATCTGGATCTGGAACGACTACGCCAATCCCTTCGTGTTCATCAACTCCATGAAGAAGCAGCTCATCACCACCGGGCTGCAGTTCTTCCAGTCCCGGGAGGGGGCCAACTACGCCCTGCAGATGGCCGGGGCCACCTTCGCGGTGATCCCCACGGTCATCCTGTTCGCCTTCACCCAGAGATACTTCGTGCAGGGCATCGCCACCAGCGGGATCAAGGGGTAGGACATGGAGCAGAATCAAACCGCGGAACACCGGGCGCCTCTGAACCCGCGCCTGCCGCGCCTCTGGCATGGCGCGGACTACTTCCCCGAGCAGTGGTTGGAGCACCCCGAGGTGCTGGAAGAGGACCTGCGCCTGATGAAGGCCGCCGGCTGCAACGTGGCCAGCGTGGGCATGTTCGCCTGGAGCGCCCTGGAGCCGGAGGAGGGCCGCTTCCGCTTCGAATGGCTGGATCACTGCCTGGAGCGCATCGCCGCCGAGGGTCTTTTCGCCATCCTGGCCACGCCCAGCGGAGGCCGGCCGGCCTGGCTGTCGCAGAATCACCCGGAGGTGCTGCGGGTGGACGCCGGCCGGCGCCGCAACCTGCACGGATTGCGCCACAACCACTGCTACACTTCGCCGGTCTACCGGGAGAAAGCCGCGGCCATGGCCCGGCGTCTGGCCGAGCGCTACCGGGCCCACCCGGCCCTCTTGATGTGGCACGTGTCCAACGAGTACGGGGGGGAATGCCACTGCGAGCTCTGCCAGGCGGCCTTCCGGAAGTGGCTCCAGCGTAGGTACGCCAGCCTGGAGGATCTCAACCGCCGTTGGTGGAACTCCTTCTGGAGCCACGCCTATTCGGACTGGGAGCAGATCCAGTCGCCGGCTCCCCACGGGGAGCCGTTCCTGCCGGCCCTGAGCCTGGACTGGAAGAGGTTCGTGACCGACCAGACCGTGGCCTTCCTGCTGGCCGAGAGCGCCCCCCTGCGCGAGCTCACCCCCGGGATTCCCATCACGACGAACATGATGGGCACCTATGCGGGACTGAACTACTGGAAGTTCGCCCCGCACCTGGACGCGGCCAGCTGGACCAGCTACCCCGCCTGGCACGGGAGCGGGGAGGTGTTCGACCGCGCCTTCCCCTGGGACCCGCTGGGCCGGGACTGGCGCACCGCGGCCGCGACGGCCTTCGGCCACGATCTGATGCGCAGCCTGAAGGCCGGCCGGCCGTTCATGCTGATGGAGAGCACGCCCACCTTCAGCAATTGGCAGGCGGTGTGGAAGCTGAAGAAGCCCGGGATGCACGCCTTGAGCTCCCTGCTGGCGGTGGCCCACGGCTCGGACACGGTGCAGTTCTTCCAATGGCGCCAGAGCCGGGGCGGGGTGGAGAAGTTCCACGGCGCGGCCGTGAGCCAGGCCGGAGGCGGGGAAACCCGGGTGTTCAAGGAAATCGCCGAGCTGGGCCGGGTGCTGGCGCGGCTGGACGGAGTGGCGGGCACCCGGGTGGCGGCGCAGGTCGCGCTCCTGTTCGACTGGGAGAACCGCTGGGCCCTGGAAGCCGCCGGGGTGCGCTCCGCTTCCGGGCAGGGCAGCTACGAGGCCTCCTGCAAACGGCACCACTACCCGTTCTGGGCCATGGGCATCCCGGTGGACGTGATCGACACGGAGCAGGACTTCTCCGGCTACCGCCTGGTCGTGGCCCCCCTGCTGTACATGCTGAAACCGGGGGTCGCCGGCGCGACTGGAAGGCTTCGTGCGCGAGGGCGGCACCCTGGTGACGACCTGCTGGTCGGGGATCGTCGACGAGAACGACCTGTGCTTCCTGGGCCCTGGGCCCCTGCGGGCGCTGCTGGGCATCCTCCCGGAGGAAGTCGACGGCCTGTATCCCGGGGAGGCCAACCGCCTCCTTCCTCACCCGGGCAACGCGCTGGGGCTGCGCGGCAGCTACGCCGTCGGGAGTTGCTGCGGGCTGGTGCGCGCCGAATCCGCGCGCGTGCTGGCCGTCTATGGGCGGGACTTCTACAAGGGCCGCCCCGCGCTCACCGCCAACGCCTTCGGAGCGGGCCGGGCCTACTACCTGGCCGCGGAGGCGGAGGACCGTTTCCTCCTCGACTTCTACCGCGGCCTTACCCGCCGGCTGGGGATTCGCGCGGCCACCGGGCGCCGCCTGCCGGAAGGCGTGACCGCGCAGCGGCGCTCCGCTGGCAGCCAGGAATACCTGTTCCTGCTCAACTTCGCCCCGCGCCCCAGGATCGTGCGGCTGGACCGCGGGGATTGGATCGACGCGCTGGACGGAACACGGGTGCCCCGCCGGCTCACCCTGCCTCCGTTGGGCTGGCGCGTGTGCCGCGGGGGGCGCGCCGCTCCGTAGCTGCCGTTCGCCGCCTTCGTATTATTCGCGCGCGGCCAGCAGGTCCAGGTTGCGCGCCGCCAGGCCCAGGCGGCCGCTGGCCAGCTCGGCGGTGCGGCGCCCATACCAGGCCTGCAGCGCGCCGGAATCCAGGCCGGGGGCCCGCAGGCCTTCCCCGGCGATCAGGCCCAACAGGGCTCCCAGGAAACAAGCGGTGCCGGGGTTGTGCGGCCCGCGCGAAGGAGGCACGTTCCAATCCGAGCGGCCTTCGCCCAGCAGCCGGAAGCCCCCGCGCTCCAGCTCGGCGCGCAGGCGCCGGCCGCTGAAAGCCCCGCCGCTGGGCTCCCCGTCCACGCGCCGCCGCTCCATAGAGCGGTCGTAGGCCAGCAGCAGGGCCCGCTCGAAGCCCGGATCCTGGTCCTCCGGCAGAAGGACGGTCGAGCCGTCGTAGTTCAAGGTGGCGTACAGCAGGCCCCCGGGGGCCAGCAGCGCGCGCAGGATCCGCAAGGCGCGGGCCGGAGGCAGCAGGTCCAGGAAGGCGTGCGCCGTGAGGTAGCCGAAGCCGGCCTGCCCCAGCAGCGCCGGCAGGCCCGGGTCCAGCAGGTCCCCGTGCAGCAGCCGCGCGCGCACCCGGCGGCCGCCCCGCTCGGCCTCGATGGGCCAGCCGCCTTCCCGCGCCCGCTCCCGCACGCGCCAGCCCTGGGCGCGCAGCAGCTCGGCGATGCGGCGGTCGGCCAGCTCCAGGCTCCGCGCGTCGCTGTCCAGCCCGGTCAGCTCCAGGTCTCCCGCCGCGGCGAAGGACAGGACCCTTCGCAGGGTGGCCCCGGTGCCCGTGCCCAGGTCCAAAAGGCGCGGGGACCGGTCCGCCTCCAGGCTCCCGCGGAAGCGCGCGAACAGGTCGCGGTCGAGGCTGGCTGAATCGATCGGGGCTTTCGCCTCCAGGTAGGCCTGGAAGTCCAAAGCCGGGATGTGCAGCTCAGCCACAGGCCGCCTCCAGGGCCGCCTGGAACGCCCGCCCCGTGTCCTGCCAGCGCGGCAGGCCGCGGGCCAGCTCACGGGACAGAACGGCCTGTTCCTGGCGGAAAGCCGGTTCGGCGATCAGCCGCCGCAGGTGCGCGCCGAAGCCGGCCAGGTCGCCGGGCGCCGCCAGCAGGCCGCCTCCCCGCACGGCCTCCGCCACCGCGCCGACGGCGAAGGCCACGAAGGGCAGCCCGGCGAACACGGCTTCGGCCAGGGAGATGCCGTAGCCCTCGTAGCGGGAAGGGAAAACGAACACCTGGGCGCGCCGGTATTCGCCGGCCAGCAGCTCCGTGTCCAGCTCCCCCAGGAAACGGACCCGGCCGCCCAGGCCGCCCCGGCGCACCAGCGACCGCAGGCGGCCCGCGAAGCGGCGGTCCACGGAGCGGCCGCTGATCCGCAGCTCCCAGGGCAGGTCGGTCATTCCGGCCAGCACGCGGAGCAGCAGGTCGTAGCCCTTGCGGTGGATGAGGTTGCCGGTGGCCAGCAGGCGCACCGGTCCGCTGGAGGCCTCTTCGCCGCCGGCGGCTGTCTCCCCGCCGGCGGCCGCCGGAGCGGGCTGAAGCAGGGCCAGCCGGTCGCAGCCCGGAGGGCAGATGGCCACCGGCAGGTCCCCGGCCAACTCCCGCACGGCGGCGGCGGTGGCGCGGCTGTTGGCGATCACGGCGTCCGAGGCGGCGAGCAGCCTTCTCTCCCAGCGCGCGCGCGAGGGCCCGCCAGGCGACAGGCGGCGGCTCGCAGGAGCGCAGGTGGTGCACCAGCGTGACCAGACGGGGCCGGCCGCGATGACGGCCTCGGGGACGCGCTCCGGCCCAACGGAACAGCGAGGGGTGGGTCAGCTCATCCGCCACGATCGCCTCCAGGTCTTCCTCCCGCCGCAGCCGGGCAGGCAGGGCCTGCAGGGGGCCCAGCGGGTAGGGCGGCTGGGGCAGTCCCAGCACCTCCACCTGCGCGCCGCGGGCGCGCAGGTGGTCCACCACCAGGCGGTCATAGAGGTTGCCCCCGGACAGCCGGTCCAGGGAACCGTAGACCACCCAGAGGATTCTCATTTGCGCCGGGCGCGCTCAGGGCGCCGCGCCGTAGGAGGCCCAGGCCTGCGGCGACTCCCAGATCTTCAGCTCCGCGTGCACGATGCGGTCCACCGCGTAGCCGCGCCCGCGCAGAGCTGCCAGCAGGCGCTGGTGGAAGAAGCGGGCCATGTTCTCCACGCTGGGCTGCCGGTCCCGGAAGAACTCCAGGTCGTTGAGCAGCACGCCCCGCACGGCCCGCGCCTCCGCCTCCAGCAGCTCCTCCAGCAGGGCGATGTCCACCGAGAAGCCGTTCTCGTCCAGGCCCTCGGTCCGGCAGACCCACTCCAGCTCGTAGTCGTGCCCGTGGGGCGCGGACTCCTCGGCGAAGTCTCCCCGCAGGAAGTGGCGGGCCTGAAAGCGGTTCCGGATGCCGACCTGGTACATGGGACTCTCCTTGCTCACGGGCTCAGGGCTCCAGCACGACCTGCAGCACCTGCTCAGGATGCCGGTCCAGGAGCTCGAAGGCCTCCTGCGCGCGCTCCAGCTTGAAGCGGTGGGTGATCCAGCCGGAGGGGTCCAGCGCGGGAAGCAGCGCCAGGGCCAGCTCCAGGCGGCGGCGCTTGTCCCAGCGCGGGCCCAGGGCGGCGGCCACCCTGGACACCTGGCTCGCGACCAGGCGCAGGCGCCGGCGGTGGAAGGCCGCGCCCAGCTCCAGGCTCACCCGCCGGGATCCATACCAGGAGGCCTCCACCAGCGTGCCCTCGAAGCACAGGGTGTCCAGGCCCAGCTGCAGCCCGGCTTCCGACCCGGAGCAGTTGACCGCCGCGTCCGGACCGCGGCCCCCGGTGAGCTCGGCGATCCGCTCGCGCAGCTGCGGCTCCTGGGAGGAAAGCGTCCGGCAGCCCAGCGCCTCGGCCTGCCTGCGGCGCATCTCCAGCGGCTCCACGGCGATCAGCAGGGACACCCCACTCCTCAGGAGCAGGGCCGAGACCAGCAGGCCCACCACCCCCAGCCCGACCACCAGCACGGACTCCCCGAAGCGCACGCCCGCGTCGTGCACGATGCCCAGGGCGGTTTCCAGGTTCGGCAGGAACACGGCCTGCTCGTCGCTCACCCCCGGGGGCAGCGGCAGCAGCTCGCCGGGGTCGGCGTCGAAGAGGTCCTGGTGCGGATAGAAGGCGAACACTCGCGGGCCGGCCTCCTCGACCACGCCGCAGTTGCTGTAACCGTACTTCAGGGGATAGGCCAGCCGGCCGGGCAGGCTCTTCAGGGTGGAATCCGCCTCCAGGGCGGCGGGCAGCTGGCCGCGGAAGGCCAGCAGCTCGGTGCCGTGGCTGATGCCCATCAGCCGGGAGCGCACCCGCACCTGCCCCGGCTGCGGCAGGAGAGGCTCTTCGCGCAGCTCCACCTGCCCCGGCTTCGTGAAGTACAGCGCGCGGGCTTCAGGGGCCATCGAAGTGCATCTCCCAGACCCGCTCGGCGCCGAAACGCCGCACCCGGCACCGCCGCGGGCGCAGGGCTTCGGCCAGCGCGCGCACGCCCAGGTCGCCGACGGCCTGCACCCCGTCCCCGATCAGCAGCGGGGCCACCACGACCAGCAGGCGGTGCACCAGGCGCTGCCGCAGGAAGGAGGTGATCACCCCGGCGCCGCCCTCCACGAACAGGCTGGCGTAGCCCAGGCCGGCCAGGTGCTCCAGGGCCCAGCGCAGCGGAATGCGGCCCTCCGCATCCGGCGGGCTCTCCACGACCCGCACCCCCAGGGCTTCCAGCGCCGAGCGGCGCGCCGGCGGGGCTCCGGCGGCGGTGAAGACCAGGGTGGCCAGCTCGCCGGCGCCGCGGGCCAGGCGGCTTTCCGGGGGCAGGCGCAGCGCGGAGTCCAGCACCACCCGGGCGGGGCTGCGCGACCGGCCCCCGGGCAGGCGGCAGGTGAGCTGGGGATCGTCGCGCAGCACCGTGCCGATGCCCACCAGCAGCGCCTGGTGGTCGCGCCGCAGGCGGTGGGCCAGACGCAGGGTGGACGGGCCCGGAGATCCAGCGCGAGTCCCCGGTGGCCGTGGCGATGCGCCCATCCAGGCTCTGGGCGTAGCTGACGGTGATGCGCGGGATGCGCCCCATGTGCTTTCAATATAGCTGCTCGCCCGGCGCGCCTGCAAGGCGGAGGATTTGACGGAGGGTCGCGCTTTTTCTTACACTATAAATGTGGCAATCAGCAGCATACCCGAGGGGGGACCGGACACGGCGGAGACGACCGAGCTGGCGTCGGCGGCCGAAAGCTGCCAGCCCCTGGCCGAAGGGCGGGATCAGGACTCCGTGGAATGGGTGGCCTGCGCCCGCCTGCCGACCCGCTTCGGGGAGTTCAACATCGTGGGCTTCCTGGACCGCACCAACGGCCGGGAGCACACCGTGATGGTGAAGGGCGCGGTGGCCGGCCGGGAGGATTGCCCGGTGCGCGTGCACTCGGAGTGCCATACGGGCGACGTGTGGACCAGCCTGCGCTGCGACTGCCGGGAGCAGCTGGAGAAGAGCCTGCAGTACGTGCAGGGGCGGGAGTTCGGCGCGGTGATCTACCTGCGCCAGGAGGGGCGGGGCATCGGGCTGTTCAACAAGCTGAAGGCCTACAACCTGCAGGACCTGGGTCTGGACACGGTGGAAGCCAACACCTCCCTGGGCTTTCCCAGCGACGCGCGCGAATACCGGGCCGCGGCGGACATCCTGCGCCTCCTGCAGATCCGCTCCGTGGCCCTGCTCACCAACAATCCGGACAAGATCGAAGGCCTGCGGCGCGAAGGCATCACCGTCACGCGCCGCATCCCCATGACCGTGCCGGCCAACGCCCACAACCGCCGCTACCTGAAGACCAAGCGCGAGAGGCTGGGCCATTACCAGGACTGAGCTCGGATCCCGGGATTGCACGCCGTTTCGGGCGCGGGCTGCGGGTCCTGGGCGCGGCCTGCCTGCTGGTCCTGACCTGCGGCTTCCTGGCGGCCGCCTTCCTGCCCTACCCGCCTCTCGGCGGCCCGCGGCGCCTGGTGGGCCCTGAAGGCCGGCGCGGTCCTGGCCTGGCTGATGGGATTCCTGCTGGCCAACCGCCGCCGCCTGCTGGAAGGCGAGAACCTGAAGCACCTCTGGGGCGCGGCCAATCTCATCACCCTGGCCCGCGGGGGCCTGCTGGCCCTGCTGGCGGGGTTCCTGTTCGCACCGGAAGCCCCCGGCCTGCGCGGCTGGCTGCCTGCTCTCCTGTACACGGCGGCGGCGGCGGCCGACGCCCTGGACGGATTCTGGGCCCGGCGCACCGGCACCGGCACGCGGCTGGGGGCGCTGCTGGACGGCGAACTGGACGGGGTGGGCCTGCTGCTGGCCATGGCGCTGGCCGTCCAGTACGGCAGGCTGCCCGCCGCCTTCCTGGCCATCGGCCTGGCCAAGCCCGCCTACACGGCCGCCCTGGCCGTGCAGCGCCTGGCCGGCGGACGGGCGCGCGAGCTTCCGCCCAGCTACCTGCGCCGGCGGCTGGCCGGCTTCCAGATGGGCCTGGCCGCGGCGTTCCTTTGGCCCATCGCCGGACCTCCGGGGACCACCCTGGCGCAGGCCCTGATCGGCATTCCCTTCCTGGCCGGCTTCCTGCGGGACGGGCTGGCGGCCGGCGGATTGCTGGACACCGCGCATCCGGTCTACCTGCGCTGGAAGGCCCGCCTCGGCCGCCTGGCCTTCGCCTGGACGCCGCCGGTGCTGCGCGCCGCGGCGGGAGCGGCGGCCGCGCTGCGGATCGCCGCCGCGCTGGCTGCGGGGCTCGGCGCGCGGGCGGCGCCGGGGGCCGGCCTGGGCGCCGCGCTGGGCGCCTGGCGCGCGGCGGTCGGCTTCCTGCCGGCCGCGGTCCAGCCGGCGGCCGCCGCCCTGGCCGCCGCGCTGCGAGCTGGCCGCCCTGGTCGTGCTGGCCGCGGGACACCCGCGGCGCGCGGTGCCCGCCTGCGCTTTGCTGGCCCTGCTGATCGAAGGCCTGCGCGCCTTCCAGGGTCCCTGGGACCCGCTCGGGGCCCTCATCCTGGGCGCGGCGCTGCTGCTGCTCCTGCTGCGCCCGGCCCCTCGGCGCTCCGCCGTCGAGAAACCTGCCGGCCTGGCGCCCGTGCCGTCACTGCCCGGCGGCAGTGCTCGGGCTGAAATCCTCCAGGAACGCCGGCCAGAAGCTCTCCAGGCCCGCGTGCGGCGGGCTGCTGCCGGGGCACCAGCCCGGGAGTGTAGCCGCGGCGCAGGAATGGCTCCAGCAGCTCCGGCTCGCGGCTCCAGACGTGGATCGGCACGGAGCGCGTCTTGCCCTGGCCGGTGATGCCGCTGTACGGCTGGTGATCGCCCACCACCACGATCAGAGCGCGGCGCGCGGCCAGGAAGCGTACCGCGTAGTCGGCGGCCACCTCCAGCTGGTACTCCATGGCCGCCGCGTAGCCGGCGGGGCCGGCGGTGGCGGCGCCCGGAGGCACCGGCATCCGGCGCACCGCGCCTTCCCGCGCGTACACGCTGCCGTCGCCCAGCTCCGACCAGTCCTCGAACAGGCGGGGAATCAGGCTGAACGGGTAGTGCCCGGAGATCATCACGTACTGCACGAAGACCGGCTGCGCGCGCCGGGGCCACCGCCTGCCGGTGGACCACGGCGACCGCGAACTGGTCGGTCATGGGCGCCCATTTCAGGCTGGGCCCCCGGTAGCCGAAGTCCCGGAAGTAGAACTTGCGCTGGAAACGGTAGAAGTCGCCCTCCGGCCAGCTCATGGTGGTGGCGGGCATGGAGTTCACGGTCAGGTAGCCCGCCTCGTTGAACCAGGCGGCCATGGGCTTGACCCGCGAGGCCAGCAGCTCCTCGTAGGCCGTCTGGTCGGGGATGCGCACGCCCGCGGCCAGGGTGGAGTCGGCCAGCCAGGAGTTGCCGCCGAAAGCCGGCGAGTCCAGGAAGTTGGAGGCGATCCGGATAGCCGGCGGCGGCCAGGCGGGATTCGATGCGCCGCAGGAACGGCTCGGCCAGGGCGAAGTGCTCCGGCTCGCTGTACAGGGTGTAGCCGTAGGACTCCGCGATGAACAGGAACACGTCGCGGCCCTGAAGGAGGCCGAGGGGGGCTGCGGAAGGAGCGGCAAGGGGCGGCGGGAGGCAATGCCGTTGAACTCCTGCCGCAGCTCCTGGCGGTGGCGCCGGGAGGCGCGCAGGCTGGCCAGCTCCGCTCCCAGCCGCGGCAGGGAGCTGCCCTGGTACACCTGTTCTCCGGGCACCAGCACGGCGACCGCCGCGGCACAGGCGCCCAGGAGCACGAACGGCACCACCCCGCGCCGGGGCAGCTCGCCGATCGCCGCGTACAGCGGCGCGTAGGCCCGGGCCAGACCGTAGCCCAGGCCGGCCAGGCCCAGCGGCAGGAGCACCAGGCCCCCGACGAACTGCCACCGCGGCACCGTGTCGCGCAGCAGGCGGTACAGGTCCGGCAGGTAGACCAGGTCCGTGGCCAGGGCCAGCCTGCGGTTGAAGTACAGGGGCAGCAGCGCGTCGGCCAGGGAGAAGAGGAACAGCAACCCGGCCGCCGCGGCCAGCACTGGCGGCACGATCCGCCGCCCCGCCGGCCAGAGCCGGGCCAGGAAGACCAGGATGGCCGCCAGCAGCAGCGCTTCCAGCGACGGGAGCAGAAAGGCCGGCCAACCTTCCCGCAGAGCGGCCGGCAGGCGCAGCAGCAGATCCGGCAGGAGCAGGCCCAGGAGCAGCGCGGCGGCGAGGTGCGGCCGGTGAGGCCTGCCCGCCACGCCTAGGCCCCGCGCCCGAGCAGGGCCGGCAAATCCCGAAGCATGGCGTCGCGCACCGAGCGGAAGGCCGCCAGCACTTGGGCTTCGTCCCCTTCGGCCTTGGCCGGGTCCGGGTACTCCTGATGCACGCGCCGGCCCTGCCCCAGCCAGACCGGGCATTCTTCGGCGGCACTGGAGCACACGGTCACCACCAGGTCGAAGGGCTGGCCACGGAACTCGCTTACCGGCTTGCTGCGCGCCCCCCGGACTACTACGTCCGATTTCGGACAGGACCCCGACGGCGTGGGGATGCACGAAGCCGGCCGGCCGCGAGCCGGCCGAAACGGCCTCCCAGTCCCCCGCCCTCCCGGAGTTCACGATGGCCTCGGCCATCTGCGAGCGGCAGGAGTTGCCGGTGCACAGGAACAGCACTCGCCGGCGGGACGGTTTCGCAGCGCCCAATGCGGCCTCCTGCGAGCAAGCTACTCCCTGCCGCAGCCGCAGGCAAGCTTGGAGTGGTGCCGCGGCGGGAACGTGCTATGAAAACCGGAATCATCGCCTTCGGCGTTGTCCTTCTGCTGTGCGCGGGACTGGGACTGGCCGCCGCCGACACGAAACCGACCCTCCTGGGCGCAAGGGAGGTGGGCTTCCGCGTGGATCGCGACGAGATCCTCGTCGGCTTGCGGGAGGGTCTGTTCTCCAAGAACGACCTGGAGATGCTCCGGGTGGTCGTCACCTATGCCAACGGGGTCGCTGACACGATTCCGGTGCGCCACATTTTCAAGGAGGGCAGCCGCTCCCGGATCATCGATCTTCCCGGCCGGAAGCGCATCATCCGCAAGATCGTCTTCTTCTACCAGACCAGCGGTCCGGTCCGGGAGGGCCGCGCGCTGGTCAAGGTGTACGGGCTGTAAAACCTCACCCCGGCGGCACGACTTCGCCGCGGTACGACTTCGCGTAGCGCGCCGCCGCGTAGATGGCCTCGCTCATGCTCACCGCGGAGGCCTTCCCCTTCCAGGCGATGTCGAAGGCCGTGCCGTGATCCACGCTCGTGCGCAGGAAGGGCAGGCCGAGGGTCAGCGAAACGGTGCGCTGGAAATCCAGGGTCTTGCAGGCGATGTGTCCCTGGTCGTGGTACAGGGACAGCACGGCCGCGTAGCGCCCGGTCCTCGCCAGGTGGAAGACCGAGTCGGCCCCGAGCGGCCCCTCCACCGCGATGCCCAGGGCCCGGGCCTCGGCGATCGCGGGCTGGATCTCGCGGCCCTCCTCGTCTCCGAACAGCCCGTGCTCTCCGCAATGGGGATTCAAGCCCGCCACGGCGATCGCCCCCCGGATGCCGAGCCGGGCGAGAGCCGCCGCGCAGCGCCGCAGGCAGTCCACAATCTGCGGCCGGAGGACCAGCTCGCAGGCCTGGCGCAGGGAAACGTGCCGGGACAGGAAGAAGACGCGCAGCCCGAGGGTCTCGAACATGGTGAGGGGGTTCTCGACCCGGGCCAGCGCCCCCAGCATTTCGGTGTGGCCCACGTGCGGAACGCGCGCGGCGGCGACCGCTTCCTTGTTGAGCGGCGCGGTAGCCACGGCGTCCAGCCCGCCGGCCAGCGCGGCCTTGGCGGCGGCCTCCACGTACTCCCAGGAGGCCCGCCCGCAGAGCGCGGACACCCGCCCGGTCGGGAAGGCCGCGGGATCGGCATTGGCCAGATCGACGAGCTGGATCGCCCCCGCGGCTGCGAGCGGCTCCGGTCAAGGCCAGGGCCCGCTCCATCACTCGCGCGTCGCCGTAGACCACGCAGCGGGCCCGGGCGGCGACGCCGGGGTCGGTCAGGGCGCGGGCGATGATCTCGGGCCCGATGCCCGCCGGGTCGCCCATGGTGATCCCCACGACGGGCCGCGGATCGGTGCGCGCCATGATCGGCATTATGCATCGATCGGCGGTCAACGGCTACCTTTCTAACCGTTTCCTAACGCTTCGCTAACGACCGGCTCATCTCCCCTGCCTACTCATATCCGCAGCAACAATCCGTAAGGAGGCAATGCATGAAGAAGATCGCCATGGCCACGATGCTGCTGCTCGTGGCCGCCGCGTCCCTGCTGAGCGCTCAGAGCATGAAGAAGGGCTTCGAGTGGGTGACCAGACAGTCCGATGACCCCCTGCTGCCGGGGGTGAACCCGCTCCAGGTGAGCGGCAGCATCATCAGCGCCGGCAGCTCCACCGTGTACCCGCTGTCCGAGCGGATCGTGGAGCGGTTCGCCGACGAAGGGTACAAGGGCAACATCACCGTGGACTCCATCGGCAGCGGCGCCGGCTTGGAGCGCTTCTGCGTGGCCGGCGAGACGGACATCGCCAACGCCAGCCGGGCCATCAAGTCCAGCGAGGTGGAGGCCGCCCGGAAGATCGGCCGCGAGCCCATCGAGTTCCGCATCGGCACCGACGCCCTGGCCGTGGTGGTGAACAAGAAGAACACCTTCGTCACCAACGTCACCAAGGACGAGCTGCAAATTGATCTTCTCCACCGCCCGGAAGTGGTCCGACGTGAACCCCCGCTGGCCCGCCCAGGACATCCTGCGCTTCATCCCGGGCACCGACAGCGGCACCTTCGACTACTTCGTCGAGGACGTGTTCGGCAAGAAGAAGGAGCCCATCCTGGGCGCCGCCAACCTGCAGCTGAGCGAGGACGACAACGTGCTGGTGCAGGGCGTGGAAGGCAGCCCCTACGCCATCGGCTTCTTCGGCTACGCCTACTACCAGGAGAACAAGGACAAGCTGAACGTGCTGTCGATCAACGGCGTGGCGCCCAGCGCCGAGACGGTCAACAAGGCGACCTACCCGCTGGCCCGCCCGCTGTTCCTGTACTCCACCGCCAAGATCATGCGCGAGAAGCCCCAGGTCGCCGCTTTCCTGGCCTTCTACCTGACCTACGTGAACGAGGAAATCCGCTCGGTCGGTTATTTCCCCGCCGAGGCCGAGGCGCTGAAGAAAGCCAAGCAGGCCTGGCTGGACGCCCTGAAAGGCGCCTACTGAACAAGAAGCTTGCGCCTGGGTGAGCTGGCCATCCAGCTCACCCTGCTGCTGTTCGCGGTGGTATCCATCCTGGTCACCGCGGGCATCGTGCTGACCCTCGGGGCGGAGTCCCTGCGCTTCTTCGCCAGCGGCGAAATCTCGGTGTGGAAGTTCTTCACCGGCACCAAGTGGCAGCCGGCCATCGGCGAGTTCGGCATCCTGCCGCTGGCCAGCGCCACCCTGATGACCAGCCTGATCGCCATGCTGATCGCCGGCCCCCTGGGGCTGTTCGTGGCCGTCTACCTGAGCGAGTACGCCAGCTCCCGGGTGCGCGCCGTGCTCAAGCCGATCCTGGAGGTGCTGGCCGGCATCCCCACCGTGGTGTACGGCTACTTCGCCCTGACCTTCATCACGCCCGCTGCTTGCGCTCGATCTTCGGCGAGAACGTGGTGAGCATCTACAACACCGCCTCGGCGGGGATCGTCATCGGCATCCTGATCCTGCCGCTGATCGCCTCCATGAGCGAGGACGCCCTGGGCGCCGTGCCCCGTTCCCTCCAGGAGGCGGCCTTCGCCCTGGGAGCCACCCGGCTGGAGACCTCCCTGTCGATCGTCGTCCCGGCCGGCATTTCCGGGGTGGCGGCGGCCTTCATCGTCGGGCTGTCCCGGGCCATCGGCGAGACCATGATCGTGGCCCTGGCCGCCGGGGCCGGCTCCGCCCTGACCGCCAATCCCTTCCGCTCCGCCGAGACCATGACCGGCTACATCGTGCGCATCTCCGGCGGGGACCTGGGCTACGACACGGTGGACTACAACAGGATCTTCGCCATCGGCATCCTGCTGTTCCTGATCACCCTGCTGCTGAACATCATCAGCCGGCGCATCGTGCGCCGCTTCCAGGAGGTGTACGAGTGAGGCAGGTCGATCTGCCGGCCTTCCGGCCGCACCTGGGGCGGCGGCAGAAGCTCGCCGCGATCTGGAAGATCCTCTTCCTCCTGTCCACCCTGGTCGGGATCGTAGCGCTGGCCGCCCTGCTGCTCACGATCATCAACGATGCCTTCGGGCTGGTGGCCCTGCAGAACGACGTCGACCCGGCCAGTCTGGCGCGGGAAGGCAGGCCGCTGGAGCGGCTGGAACCCGAGGAGCTGGGCGAGATCCTCACCGCCCACCTGTCCGGCGGGCTGATCCGCCGCCTGGAGTCCGAAAAGCCCCTGGCCGAACGCAGCCGGGAGGAGCTCTACGAGCTGGTCATCGAGCGGGTGGCCAGGCTGCGGGTGATCGCGAGCTGGCCCTTGGCCGCGTCCCTGTTGCAGCGCGGGCAGATCCTGGAGTGGCGGGCGCAGAACCATCCCGAAGCCGCCCTGCGCTTCCGCTCCTGGGTGAGCTGGCGCTTCCTGCTGGCCGCACAGGCCAGCGTCCCGGAGAGGGCCGGAGTGCGCACCGCCATGCTGGGCACCCTGTGGACGATCCTGATCACCGTCCTGGTGGCCTTCCCGCTGGGCGTGGGGGCGGCCATCTACCTGGAGGAATACGCCCGCGAGAGCTGCTTCAACGCGACTCATCCAGACCAACATCAACAACCTGGCCGGGGTGCCCTCGATCATCTACGGCATGCTGGGCCTGGCCATCTTCGTGCGCCTGCTGGAGCCCCTGACCAGCGGCGCCGCCTTCGGCGTGGCCGACTCCACCACCGCCAACGGGCGCACCATCCTCTCGGCCGGCCTGACCCTGGCCCTGCTGGTGCTGCCGCTGGTGATCATCAACGCCCAGGAGGCCATCCGCGCCGTGCCCCGCGCCTGCGCCACGCCAGCTACGGCGCTGGGCGCCACCAAGTGGCAGACGATCTGGCACCACGTGCTGCCCGGATGCCTTGCCCGGCATCCTGACCGGCACGATCCTGGCCGTCTCGCGCGCCATCGGCGAGACCGCGCCGCTGGTGGTGGTCGGCGCCTCCACCTTCATCACCCTCGATCCCAGCTCGCCTCTTCTCCAAGTTCACCACCCTGCCGATCCAGATCTACCAGTGGACCGCCCGGCCCCAGGCGGAGTTCCGCAACATCGCCGCGGCGGCCATCCTCGTGCTGCTGGTGCTGCTGCTGGCCTGAACGCCACGGCCATCCTGCTGCGCAACCGCTATCAGCCGCAGGCGGAGGGAGTAAGGCATGCAACTGACGATCAAGCACTCGCAAGCCGGACGCGATGCCGCCGGAGAGGCCTCCGACCGCCGAACCGGCCATCGAGACCCGCAGCCTCAACATCTACTACGGCGGCTTCCGCGCCGTGCAGGACGTCAACCTGGCCATCGCGCGCAGAAGATCACCGCCATCATCGGCCCGTCCGGCTGCGGCAAGAGCACGGTGCTGCGCTCCTTCAACCGCATGAACGAGCTGATGCCCGGCACCCGCACCACCGGGGAGGTGCTGTTCCACGGGCACAACATCTACGACCCGCAGGTGGACCCGGTGGAGGTGCGCCGGCGCATCGGCATGGTCTTCCAGAAGCCCAACCCCTTCCCCAAGACCATCTACGAGAACATCGCCTGGGGGGCGCGCATCAACGGCTACCGCGGCAACATGGACGAGCTGGTGGAGAAGACGCCTGCGCCAGGCGGCCCTGTGGGACGAGGTCAAGGACAAGCTGGACCAGAGCGCCCTGCGCCTGTCCGGCGGCCAGCAGCAGCGCCTGTGCATCGCCCGCGCCATCGCCGTCCAGCCGGAGATCATCCTGATGGACGAGCCCGCCTCGGCGCTGGACCCGATCGCCACCCTGAAGATCGAGGAGCTGATGCGGAGCTGGCCCGCCGGTACACCATCGTCATCGTGACCCACAACATGCAGCAGGCCGCCCGCATCTCCGACTATACCTGCTTCCTGATGGTGGACGAGGGGCGGACCGGCTTCCTGGTGGAGTACGCCGCCACCGAGGAGCTCTTCGTCCGGCCGCGGGACAAGCGCACCGAAGACTACATTTCCGGGAGGTTCGGTTGATGGGCACCCGTCAAGTGTTCGCGGAGGAGCTGGCCGCCCTGCACCAGGAGATCCTGCGCATGGGGGTGATGGTGGAAGAGGCCCTGCGCCGGGCCGTGGAAAGCCTGGTCCGCAAGGACGGGGAGCTGGCCCGGGCGGTGGTCGCCGGGGACGCGGCCATCAACCGCATGGAGCAGGAAATCGAGGAGCGCTGCGTCGTGCTCATTGCCCGGGAGCAGCCCGTGGCCACCGATCTGCGCAAGCTGGTCACCAGCCTGAAGATCGTCACCCAGCTGGAGCGCATGGGCGACCACGCCCTGCACGTGGCCAAGGGCACCCTGCGCCTGCTGCCGGAAACCTACCTGAAGCCGCTGCTCGACATCCCGCGCATGGCCGAGATCGGCATCGGCATGATCCGCGACGTGCTGACCGCCTTCCTGGACAACGACGCGGAGCGGGCCCGGGAAGTGGCCCAGCGCGACCAGCAGATCGACGAGCTGCACAACCAGGTCATGCGCGAGGTGTTCACCTACATGATGCAAAACCCCAGCTACATCTCGCAGTCCATATCATTGCTGTTCATCAGCCGCTTCCTGGAGCGCGTCGGCGACCACGTGACCAACATCTGCGAATGGGTGGTCTACAGCGCCACCGGCGAACGCGTCGAGCTGAACGTGTAAGGAGAGAGGGTGGCCCACGAGACGATTCTGATCGTCGAGGACGAGAAGGACATCGCCGAGTTGATCGCCTACAACCTGAAGCGCGAGGGCTTCCGGCCGCGCATCGCCGAGAGCGGCGAGAAGGGCCTGGCCGCGGCGGCGGCCAACCCTCCCGGCCTGATCCTGCTGGACCTGATGCTGCCCGGCGTGGACGGCCGGGAGGTCTGCCGCCGGCTGAAGGCGGCCGAGGCCACCCGCTCCATCCCGGTGGTCATGCTGACCGCCCGCGGCGAGGAAAGCGACGTGGTGGCCGGCCTGGAGCTGGGCGCCGACGACTACGTCACCAAGCCCTTCAGTCCCAAGGTCCTGGTGGCCCGGGTGCGCTCAGTGCTGCGCCGCCGCGCCGAGCCGGTCCCGGAGCCGACGGACCGCATCCGCCTGCACGAGCTGGACATCGACCTGGCCCGCCACCAGGTGACCTGCCGGGGAGCGGCGATGGAGCTGTCGGCCACCGAGTTCGGCCTGCTGGTGTTCCTGGCGCGCCGCCCGGGTTGGGTGTTCTCCCGGTCCCAGATCATCTCCGGGGTGCGCGGCGAGGACTACCCGGTGACGGAACGGGCGGTGGACGTGCAGGTGCTGGGCCTGCGCCGCAAGCTGGGCCCCTGCGGCGAGGTGATCGAGACGGTGCGCGGGATCGGCTACCGCCTGCGGGAGCCCGGCGTATGATCCTGCGCGGCCTGCTCCGGCGCTACCTGCACTACCTCGCCATCATCGCCGCGACCGTGCTGGCCGCCGGCCTGGCGGCCGGCGCGCTGGTGCGCCAGATCTCCTACCGCCAGACCGTGGAATCCCTGGCCGAATCCGCCCGGCTGGCCCAGGCCCTGGTCCTGACGCGGCGGTCCGGAGGAAATCGACCGGATCTGCAAAGACCTGGGCTCCGAGCGGCTGCGGATCACGGTGATCCGGCTGGACGGCCAGGTGCTCGGGGACTCCGATGCGGACATCGCCTCTCTGGAGAACCACCTGGATCGCGCGGAGTTCCTGGCCGCCCGCCAGGGGCGAACGGGCGTGTCTTCCCGCTACAGCGCCAGCGTGCGGCGGCCGCATGATCTATCTGGCCCTGCCGGAGTTACCCATCGCGGAGTGAGCATCGTGGTTCGGGTGTCCACCGCCGAACAGAACCTGCGAGAACAGCTGCGCGGCATCTACGGGCGCATCGTCCTGGCCGGCCTGGTGCTGCTGGTGGTCGTGGCGGGAATGACCTTGCTGGTGGAACGGCACATGATCGACCCGATCGCCGCCCTGCAGCGGGCCGCGGCGGCCTACGCGGCCGGCCGCCTGGAACACTACCTGAGCGTGGCCCGGCCTCCGGACCTGAAGGCCGTGGCCGACTCGCTCAACCTCATGGCCGCCTCCCTGCGGCGGCAGGTGACTGAGCTCACCGCCCAGCGAAACGAGCTGCAGGCCATCCTGACCGGGATGGTGGAAGGGGTCGTCGTGCTGGACGGCGGCCTGCTGGTCCGCGAGATCAACCCTTCGGCCCTGCGCCTGGCCGGGCGCAGCATCGTCGAGGTGCAGGGGGGTAGCCTCCTGGAGGTGTTCCGCAACACGCACCTGGACGAGCTGGCCCGCGAAGCCCTGGCCAGCGCCTCCCCTCAGGAGGGCACCATCAGCCTGCCCGGGGAGCACGAGCGCACTCTGCAGGTGCACGCCTCCCTGCTCCCCGAGGACGGAGGCAGGATCGTGCTGGTGTTGAACGACATCACCCGCCTCAAGGCCCTGGAAGCCGTGCGCCGGGACTTCGTGGCCAACGTGTCCCACGAGCTGAAGACCCCGATCACCGCGGTGAAAGGCGCGCTGGAAACGGTTCTGGAAGGAGCGCTGCAGGAGGACCCGCAGGCCGCCCGCCGGTTCCTGGAGGTCGCCGCCCGGCACAGCGACCGCCTGGCCTCGATCATCGACGACCTGCTCGCCCTGTCGCGCCTGGAACAGCAGGAGGGCAGGGCCCTGGAAAAACAGGAGGTGGAGCTGGAGGCCGTGGCCCGCGGGGCCATGCAGCTGTGCCAGGCCAAAGCCGAAGCCCGCGGCATCCCCCTGGAGCTGCAGGCCGAAGCGGGGCTCACCGCCCGGGTCAATCCGCAGCTTCTGGAGCAGGCCCTGACCAACCTCATCGACAACGCGGTCAAATATTCCAGCCCCGACTCGCCGGTGCGGATCAGCATCCGCAGGGCCGGCGGAGCGAGCGAGGGCCTCGAGCTGGCAGTTCGCGATCGGGGCATCGGCATCCCGCCCCAGGACCTGCCCCGCGTGTTCGAGCGCTTCTACCGCGTGGACCGGGCCCGCAGCCGCGAGCAGGGCGGCACGGGGCTGGGCCTGGCCATCGTCAAGCACATCGTGCTGGCCCACGGGGGCAGCGTGCGCGCGGAAAGCGAGCCGGGAGCCGGGAGCACCTTCACCATCGAGCTTCCGAGGTAGTAAGATCAAGCCATGGACACCGTGCTGCTGTACTCAGCCGCCCCCCAGGCGCGCAACCTGCTGGCCGCGCTCGCCGCCCACCACGTGCTGCCCGCGGGCAGCCTGGCGGAGCTCACCCGCCTCCTGGTCGGCGAGCCGGAGGTGCTGTGCCTGGTGCTGCAGCCCGGAAAGCACGCGCCGGAGGATTTCCTGGAGTCGTTGAAGGCCAGCTATCCCGTGCTGCCCGTGTTCCTGGTGATGCAGGAGCCTACCGCCGGGGAGCTGGCGGACCTTTCCGCCCGCATCGCCTCGCTGGAGCGCCGGGAGCGCCGGGAGAAGCCCCGCTTCGACTGGCCGCTGCAGGGTTCCCTGAGCCTTCCGGGCGCGGAGCCGGAGCCCTACGACCTGCGCGCCCTGAGCTCCAGCGGAGCCTTCCTGCAATGCTCAGGGCCCTGCCCGCCGGCGGGCAGCCGCGGCCGCCTGCGGGTACGCTTCCAGAACTTCAGCCTGGAGACCGCCTGCCAGGTCCTGGACACCCGCAGGGCCTCCAGCCGGCTTCCGGACGGCTTCGGCGTGCGCTTCCTGGACCTGGGCGCGGAGGCCCAGGCACGCCTGGACCGCATCGTGCGCGACGCGCTGGTGCAGGCCATCCTGGAACCGGAAAGCGAGCCGGAGCTGCCCTCCCTGGACGCGGAGGAGCTGCTGCCGGGCGGCTTCCAGCCGCTGTGAAGGCGATGACGCGCGCCCCGGATGCGGACTGGCTGGAGCAGGCCCGGCGGATCACCGGCGGGCAGGTCCTCACCGCTCCCGATGATCTGCAGAAGTATTCCCATGACGAGCTGGCCACCCCGCAGTACAACGCGCTGCCCGCGGCGGTGCTGAAACCCGGCAGCGAGCAGGAGGTGGCCGAGCTGGTGGCCCTGTGCGCCCGCACCGGAGTGCCCGTCACTCCTCGCGGCGGGGGCACCGGCCTGGCCGCCGCCTGCGTGCCCGCCCCCGGCGGGGTGGTGCTCTCCCTGGAGCGCCTGGACCGCGTGGTGGAGGCCGACCCGGACAACCTGGCCATCACGGTGCAGGCGGGCCTGACCCTGAACCGCCTCAACCAGGAGGCGGAAGCCCTCGGCCTGTATTTCCCGCCGCACCCCGGCGACGAGGGGGCCTGCGTGGGCGGCCTGGTGGCCACCAACGCCGGCGGGGCCCGGGCCGTGAAGTACGGCACCATCCGACGCTTCCTGCTGGGCCTGCAGGTGGTGCTGGCCTCCGGCCAGGTGCTGGAGCTGGGGGGCAAGCGCCTGAAGAACTCCACCGGCTACGGCCTGCAGGAGCTGATGCTGGGCTCCGAGGGCACCCTGGGCATCATCACCCGGGTGACCCTGTCCCTGCTGCCCAAGGCCGGCTCCATGCAGACCCTGGTGGTGAGCTTCGCGGACCTGGACCGGGCCCTGCAGGCGGTGCCGGGGCTGCTGGCCTCCGGCGTGGTGCCCTGCGCCGTGGAGCTGCTGGAGCACGGGGTGCTGGCCTGCGCCGAGCGCCACCTGAACCGCCGCTGGCCGGCCACGCGCGGCCGCGCCTCCCTGATGGTGATCCTGGACGGGCCGGACGAGGAGGACGTCCTCGGCCAGGCGGAGAGGGTATCCGCGGCCCTGGAGCGCGCCGGGGCCCTGGAGGTGCTGCTGGCCGAGAGCCCGGCCCGCCAGCGGGAGATCCTGGAGCTGCGCAGCCTGCTGTACGAGGCCCTGCGCCCGGCCACCGCGGAGCTGTTCGACATCTGCCTGCCCCGCTCCCGGATCGCCGGGCACCTGTCCTTCGTGCACGAGCTGGAAGCGCAAGCACGGCATCAGCCTGCCCACCTACGGGCACGCGGCGGACGGAAACCTGCACACCCACTTCCTGCGCCGCGCCCTGGTCGACGGGGCGATCGGTGAAGAGCTGCCCGGCTGGCGGGAGCTGTTGCCGGTGGTGCGCGGCCAGTTGTATGCTGATGCGGCGGCCCGCGGCGGGGTCATTTCCGGAGAGCATGGCATCGGTCAGGCCAAGAAGGCCTATCTGGAGGCAAATCTGGGAACGGCGGCGGTGGAGGCCATGCGCGCGATCAAGCGAGCCTTGGACCCACAAGGAATTCTCAACCCAGGGAAGATCTTCGAACCATGAAAATCCCTGCCCGGGCCATGGCGGCGCTCGCCACACTGCTGGTGCTCCTTTCGGCCTCGCCGGCCCGCGCCGCACCCCCACCGCGGCCATTCCAGAGCCTGGCCGTGATGGATTTCGAGCTCAAAGGTCCGACCCGGGAGGACCTGGCCGAGGTCGTCGACTATCTGACCGAAAGCATCCGCGAAAGCCAGGCCTTCGGCCGTGTCGAAAAGGTTCAGCCCGGCGGCGACTACCAGCAGGATCCGCTCAGCCTGGCGGCGAAGCATCGGGCGCAGGCAGCCGTGTTGGGGCAGTTCTCCTGGAACGGACAGCAGTACCGGCTGCAGCTGCGGCTGTATGAAGTGGCCGGCCAACAGCTGCTTTGGCAGGATGAAGCTGCCTTCTCGAGCATGGGCGGGATGCGGCAGGCCTGCGATGGGCTGACCGCGGGGATCGTCGCGGCCGTCGCGGCCGCCGCAGGGGCCGCGGGGCAACCTGCGCCGGAAAGGGCTCCCCTGAAGGCGGCCTGGGGTTTCGGCCTGGGCCAGCAAGGGGTGTCGGCCAGCCCGGCGGTGGCCGGCGGCAGCTATCTTTACCTCGAGGGCCTGGCCCTGTTCAACCGCTTCGTCGGGATCAATGCCCGCTATGCTTTCCGGCTGTTCCCGGCGGCCGGGGGAAGCCATCTGCTGAGCACTCATCTCAGGTTCCAGGTGCCTCCCGGCAAGGAACTGTTCTTCGTGGGGGAGCTGGGCTACCTGCTGAGCCTCGAACCGCAGGGGGTGCCAGCGCATCTGGTCGGAGTCCGCCTCATCCCCATTGCCGGCGGGGAGGACGAGTTCTACTTCGAGCTGCTGCCGATGGCCCTCTACCTGGACGTGAAGACCGGGAAGCCCGTGTTCGCCCTCGAGCTTCTATCGATAAAGCTCTTCTTCGGCAAGGGCTAGTCGCACCGCGCGGGCTACTTCATGGTCAGGCTGAACACCCCGTCCCAATTGTCCGCGGGCGGCTTCTTCTTGAACTCCCGGCAGCGCTTCAGGAACACCTCCGCCGGGCCGTCGCCGGGCAGCAGGCGCTGCACCTCCTCGAACAGGCCGGCGGCCTTGTCCCAGTCCCTGGCTTCGAACAGGGCCTGGGCCTGGTGGAAGATCTCCACCGCGGCCAGGGTCGAGGCGTCCGCCGCGGAGCGCTCCTCCAGCAGCTCGTACAGCCGCACCGGCTGGCTGATGCCCACCACGCGCACGCGGTCCATCTGCCGCCAGGCGAAGGCCTCCCCCGCCTCCTGACGGGTGGTCTCGCTGGCCAGGATCCAGGTGCCGTACTGCTTGTTCACCCCTTCCAGGCGCGAGGCCAGGTTCACCGAGTTGCCCATGATCGTGTAGTCCATCTTCTGGGCGGTGCCCATGTTGCCCACGACCATCTCCCCGGTGTTGATGCCGATGCGGGTGGCCAGGGGCGTGGGGCTCAACTTCTCGGTCAGGAAGTGCTCGTTGAGGATCTTCTCCATCTTCTTCATGCGCACCGCGGCGCTGCAGGCCCGCCCGGCGTGGTCGGCGTAGGCGATGGGCGCGCCGAAGAAGGCGATGATGGCGTCCCCCTCGTACTTGTCGATGGTGCCCCGCAGCTCCAGGATGATGTTGGACATCTCGGTCAGGTAGGCGTTGAGCAGCTTGACCAGCTCGGTGGGGTCCATGGTTTCCGAGATCGTGGAGAAGCCGCGCACGTCGGTGAACATGGCCGTGAGCAGCTTCTTCTCGCCGCCCAGGTTCAGCTTGGAGGGGTCGTCCAGCAGCTCGTTGATCACGTCCGTGGACAGGTAGTGGGAGAAGGCGTTGCGGATGTAGCTCTTCTCCTTCTCCAGCACCAGGAACTTGAACAGGATCAGGACGAACAGGGTGAAGAACACGGTCAGCACCGGGGTGAGCAGTTTCAGGTAGCTGCCGGTGACCAGGAAGAAGCCCATGCCCAGCACGGCGATCAGCACCAGGAAGCCCAGGCCGATCAGGATCGAGGGCAGGGGGGCCGGCGGCGGACCAGGTAGTACACGCCCAGGGCCAGCCCCAGCGCCGCCAGGGCGCTGATCCACCAGGGCAGGGAGTCCAGGAAGCGGCCGCTCAGGATGGTGTTCACCACCGAGGCGTGGGTGCCCACGTTCATGTACTCCTCTTCGAAGGGGTTCACCCCGATATCGGTGGTGGAGGTGCCGGTCCAGCCCAGGATGCAGAAGGCGTCCTTAAGCTCCTCCTGGAGCGTGGCGCGGGACTGGGCCAGGTTGCCGTAGATCTCCCGCGTGGCCGCGAACACCCTGGGCAGCTGCTCCTTGTGCTGCAGGTAGAGGGCGCGGTCGGCCTCCTTGAGCTGCCCGGAAGCGAGCAGGGCGTCGAGCTTGCCGGCCAGGTCCGCCTCGGCCGGTCCTTCCAGGAAGCCTCCGGTGTCCTGGAAGAAGGTGGCCCGGGCCTGGCGGTACTCCTCCAGGCCCTGCCGGTCCCCTCCTCCCAGCACCTCCTCCAGGATGCCCTGGGCGTAGCGATAGGGATCCAGCAGGCCGTAGTTGCCCTTGAACTCCGCCAGGTAGCCGGCATCCTCCATGATCTTCAAATTGTGGACCAGCTCCAGCTCCAGGCGCCGGTAACGCACCAGCTCCCAGTAGGTGAGGTGCCGGAAGCTGTCGATGTACTTCTTCTTGGGCCAGTTGATCAGGAAGCGCCGGTCCTCGGCCAGCGGGATGACCAGGTCGCGGCGCCCCTTGCCCGGGATCTCGGCCTGGGAAAGCACGATGCGCCGCGCCTCCACGCTCACCTCCGGCCTGCCCAGCCAGTCCAGCAGCGCCGCGAAGCCCAGCTGGGCGAAGTAGCGCTCCCCGTAGCCGCGGACCAGGTCGATGCGCCGCCGCACCCCGTCCCCGTCGATGATCACGTTGGGGAAGCCGGCCCCCCGGCCCCCCTGCATGATCGGCAGGATGGCCGGGCGCACGTCCACGGCCAGGAACGGAAAGCCCTCGGCCACCTGCACCTTGGGCAGCGCCACGTTGTCCAGCACGTAGCGCCGCAGCTCCTCGCTGAGGTTGGGCTCGGCTTCGGGAACCATGTTCACGGTGAAGAAGGCTTTGCCGAACAGGCGCGCGGCGCGCCCCAGATAGGTATCGTTGTCGCGGGCGATCGCCGCCACCTTGGCCAGCAGGAGCTGGCGGGAGGAATCGGTGAGCTCCTCCAGCTGGTGGATGTAGTCCCCCGCCTCGCCCAGGCCGATGTTGCCCTGGCGCAGGGCCTGGAACAGGTCGCGGATGTTCTGCTGGATGGTCTGGAACTCCCGGCTGAACAGCTCGGGGACCTCCTGCTCCAGGAGCAGGGCGTTGACGCCCCGCGGGCTGGGGTCCACGTACTCGATGTCGAACACCGCGTAGGCGGCCTGGAACTCGGCCATCACGATCAGGCCGTCGGCCATCAAGTCCCGGCTCCAGGGGAAGGTGCCCACCTTGGCGATGGCGGTGTCGTCGATGTCCAGGAACAGCAGGGCGGGATTCTCGGGCACGGCCGGCTTCAGGTGCAGGGCCAGGTCGTAGATGCGGGATTCCGCGCCGCGGTAGAAAGCGAGAAGGTTGGCCAGAGAAAAAAGCCCGGCCACGACGAAGGGGATCAGCAGATCCAGTCCCAGCTTCCGCTTCTTCATGACCGCCTTCGACCTCCTTGGCTTTTGGCAGCTTGCCGCTGTGTTAGTATAATATAGCTATTGCGCTTTGAAAGGAGGGGCCATGAAAAAAGCGTGGGCGTTCTTCGCCCTGCTCGCCGCCTTCGTCCTGCCCGCGGCCGCCCAATCCAACGAGTTGATCGATCGCCTGCTGGAGCAGCCCCGGGCCTCCTTCGGGGCCGCCGCCTACCTGGTGCTGGCTGCTTCCGGGGAGCTGGACCAGGCGGCTTCGGAGCAGCAGGCCCTGGAGAGCCTTGAGCGCGAAGGGCTGGAAGCTGCGCGCAGCCCAGGCCGAAGAGCCGATCCGCCTCGGGGAGTTCTGCTTCCTGCTCATGAAGGCCTTCGGGGAGAAAGGCGGCCTGATGTACCGCCTGGTCTCCCGGACCGCGCTACGCGGTGCGCGAGCTGGCCTACCGCGGGCTGGTGCGCGGCAAGGTGCACAGCCGGCGCCTGCCCTCGGGTCAGGAGGTCGTGCAGCTCCTGAGCGCCTTCCTGGACAGCAAGGGAGGCGGGGCATGAACAGGCCCCGCGCGTTTTCCGCGGCCCTCGCGGCCATCCTGGTCCTGGCCGGCCTGCCGGTGGGAGCGGTGGAGTGGGGCGGCACCCTGGACAACACCACCACGCCGACCTGGTCCGGCAGTTCGCAGGAAATCAGCTTCCAGCAGGAGGACAAGCTGGCCCTCTGGCTGGAGGCGGAGTTCAACCCCCGCCTGAGCCTCATCGTCCAGGGCAGCTACACCTACAGCCTGGACCGGCCCTACCTGTTCGACGTCGACCTGCTGAAGCTGCAAGGCCGCTTTCCGCTGAGCGGCTCCTCGGTGCTGGACCTCAGCCTGGGCCGCTTCCGGGTGTCGGATTTCAGCGCCCTGCTGTTCAGCGACAACCTGGACGGGGCGCAGGCGTCCTGGAGTCTGCCCAGGGCCAACCTGTCCCTGGCCGTCGGTTTCCTGGGCCTGCAGCTCCAGCCGGTATCCACCGTGAGCATGAGCTGGGGGGACCTCAACAGCACCTCGCTCCTGGCTCCTCCGCGCCTGCTGGAGATGCTGCAGGTCGAGCTGCCGGAGCTGTTCGGCAGGCAGAGCCTGGTGGTGGCAGTGGTCGCCCAGCAGGACCTGCGCGGCGAGGACCAGCTCCTGCCGGAAGGACCTTCGGTGGAGGTGGTCGGCCAGGGCGGGCGCCTCAGCACGGAGTACCTGGGCGTGGCCCTGCGCGGCCCGCTGGCCGCATCCCTGTATTACGACCTGTTCGGCTACCTGGGCACCGGACGGATGCTGTCCTACATCAGCGGCGCCTACAGCTACGAGTGGATCGCTCTCCGGCCTGGTGGGAGGAGGCCTGCGCTATTTCCGGGAACAGTGGCTTTCCTCCAGCGCCGAGCTGCGGCTGCTGCTGGCCACCGGGGACGAGGACTTCGCCGACAGCTTCATCGAGGGCAACCGGGATGGGCTGGCCACGGTGTTCTCGACCGTCTCCCAGCCCGAGTTAGCCCTGCTGTTCTCCCCGCGTCTGGGCAACCTGCTGATGGCGGAAGCCAGCTATTCCCTGAAGCCGGCGGCCGTGCTCCAGACCTGCTGAAAGCGACCCTGTTCCTGCGGCCGTCTCTCGGGCCGATTTCGGACGCGCGGGTGGAGCCCGGCCTCCTCGTCGCGCTACCTGGGCACCGAAATCGACCTGGTCGCCCGACTGCGCCTTTTCTCGGACCTGGGCCTGGCCTTCACCGCCGGCGCCTTCCTGCCGGGCGGCGCCTTCCAGGCCAGCTATCGGGAGGCGGACTTCGGGGGACGGGTCGAGTTATCGTTCAGCTTCTGAGATATACTTGACTGCGACGAAAGGAATCCTGCGGGGGTTCATGATGAAGAAAATTGACACGCTGCTCGCGATTCTCCTGCTGGCCGCCGCCCTGGCCGGCGCCCAGACCCAGGCCCGGGTCCGCTCGTTCACCGGCAAGGTGGAGATCCTCGGCGCCCAGCAGGCCTGGGTGCCGGTCAAGGCCGGCATGAGCCTGGGGCTGGGCACGACCATCTCCACGGGCTTCAACTCCACGGCGGTGCTGGAGCTGGGCTCTTCCGTGCTGCAAGTCAAGCCGTTGACCCGCCTGCGCCTCAACGAGCTGGTGGCCAGGGAAGGCACCGTGACGACCGACCTGTTCCTGCAGGTAGGCAAGATCCGGGCGGAGGTCAAGAGCGCGGAGGGACTGGCCCAGGATTTCAAGGTGAAAAGCCCGGTCTCCACCGCCGCGGTGCGCGGCACCGGCTTCGAGTACGACGGTTACGAGCTGTACGTGTTCGAGGGCACGGTGACCTACTCCAACCTGACCGGCCAGAGCCGCAGCTACTCGCCCGGAGAGCAGGGCGGCACCGACGGGTACGACACCCCCTCCGGACGCCGAACAGCAGCTGCTGTCCGACTCCGGGGTGAACCCCTACACCCCCGGCGCCGGGAACGAGAGCGTGACCGTGCCGTCGGTGACGGGCCCCGCCACGGGCAGCGTCGTTATCAACGTGATTTTCCCGCCGATGTAGTCGCAAAGGGAGATGGACACGATGAAGAAAATCGCGCTTGGCACAAGCATTCTTCTGGTGGCGCTGGCCCTGGGCTCCTGCTACTGGAGGCCAGATTTTAGTTCCGGCGGTCTCAGCCTTGACGTCTCCGGCGTCACGTCGAAAGCTGCGGGTGAAGTGGTTCGAGTGTACCTGATAGCCGACGGGCTGCTGTTTTCCACCGGCGGCGGAGTGCCGTTCACGGCCGAGATCTCGGGAGAGGATGAGGTGGACAAAGTCATCTCGGTCGAGGGGCTGCCGGTGGGCCCGACGTATAAGGCCATGGTCGGCTGGGGACCGGTTTCCGGTGGGGTGTTCAAACCGCGGTTCTACGGCGAATCCCCGTTGTTCACGATCGCGCCAAACGCCAAAACCGCAGTGACCGTGAACACCGATTGGATTCCCTACTATGCGGACATCTCCTTTTCCTCCGACCTGCTGGGCCGCAAGCTCACGGGCATCGTTGACGACTACAGCTATTTGTACGTGGCCGAGGCGAGTCGGGTGTACTATGTCTACTACTCCGTTCCAGATATTTGGTACATCCAGGACTCGTATGACCTGGCCACAGACCCTGGCGGGCAGGGCGTGTCCTCGATTCGGATCAACGGCCTATCCAAGGGCTATCTGTATGGCAACTCGTACATAGACGGCAACGATGGCATCCTGCCTTTCTGGGGAGGAGAGGGATGGTCTTTTGATCGAACCTTCACTCAAGCCTTGGGCGGACCACGGGACATACAGGGATCAGGCAGCTTTGCTGTTTCCGGCACCGCCACGGACTACACGGTGTTCTTCCGGCGCGACGGGGGCCTGGGTGGCACTTATGTGCCGTCGGCCGACAGCGGCGATCCCACACTCTGGAAATGGGCGAACATCGATGTTGCGGGCGCAAGCGATCTTGCCGTCAGCGGGTACAATGCTTACTTTGCCGCCGATGGGGCTGTTTTCGCGCTGCCTCCAACCTTCCTGCAAGACACCACGCCAACCCTGGCCGAGCACCGGGTCGATCTGCCGGCGCCGGCACCGACCAAGTCGCTGGGATTCCGGCCGCTTATCGCCGCCGCCGGAGGCACGCTTACCCTGGGAACGACGGATGGGGTCTGGCAGGCGGGGGTAACCGAATCCGTGTTCTTCCCCCTATGTCACCGTGTCGTCAGGCCCAACGCAAGTCGCGGGGACGGAGGGTGACAGCATCGAGCGGATCGCTATCAACAGCTATAATAGCAGCCAGGAAGCGTACCTTTCTCGATACTACCTGTACCTCTGGAACTCCGGATTGTACAAAATCCCCTTCTTCGCCGTGGCCCCCGGCCGGGTTACGGGCATGGCCTGGGACTCCAACGGGACCCTATACCTCGCCGGCACCGAGGGATTGTCCGCCGTCTACGTGGGATTTTGCTGAGGCAAAGAGCTCAACGGCAGCAGCTTCGCCATACGCTTCCCGGCTGAAGCAAGAGTGGCAGACTGCGCCTGGAGGGCGGGCCAGGCAAGCAGCAGCTCGCCGTAATCGCGCACCACCTTCTGGGCCAAGGCCACAGCCTCCGGTCCCGACCCGCGATTCGCCAGGTCGTCCGGAACCAGGGGCTCCTTCGCGGTCACGAAACGGCGGGTCTGCTCCAGCCAGGTTTGGGCATCCACGGCCCAAAAGCCTGGCTCGCCCCCGAAGCGGTCCAGGAGCTGCTCCAAAGACGTGGCATACCGGCTCATCTCCGCGGTCCACAGTTCTCGCAGAAGCTCCTGGAAATCGGAAACCTTCCGGCGCGCGACTTGCACCAGGCCGCCACCGATCGCGCGCAGCCCTTGTCCGCCGTCGGCTGCCCACTGTGCAGGAGCCAGAGCCCGAGCCATCAGCCCCAGCAGGTCCGACAGGCGAGGTGGAATGCGCGGTTCCCACGCGAAAGCCCGCCGCTCTGCAGGCAGGTGCAGCACCGCCTCTGGGAGGTAGGCAATAAGGAACGCAGGAAGGCATAGCCGCAGGAGCTGGGCGAACAGCCCGTCCGCATTGCGCAGCACGGGCAGGAACGGCGGCAGCGCCAGCCGGTTATCCATGCCACAGTGCATGTTCATCAGGAATGCGCCCTGTCCGATCGTCGCCCGAGACGCGCCACGAAGGATTTCTCGACTCCGTAGAGCATCCCGGTAGCTTGCTTCGGCGGCCATGGCCTGCTCGCGCGAGGCCCCTGTCAACCAGAGCACGGACAGCGGTGAACCCAGACCCGAATCGCCGCACACCCCGGCCATGGTGGTCGCCACCCTGGCGCCGGCGGATTCCAGGACGGAAAAAACTCAGGGGCCATTTCCTCGCAGTACACCTGCGCTCCGCAGGCGCGCAGGCAGTCGGTAACCGGGCGGCCGAGCAGAGCCTGGTGGGCGGCCAGGATATCCACGTCGCGCAGCTCCACGGCCCGTTCCCGCTCACCTTGATCTGCGAAGAAACGCCGCTCCATCGGGTCCGCGGCCGAGGAAAGCCGCAGCCCCGGGCCCGCCTCCGGGAGAGAGGCGAAGCGGAACACCGAGTCGTCATCGGTGTGCAGAACGAGCTGACCGCGGGTATCCAGCAGGACGGCGTTCGAATTCGCGCCGGGAGCGTAGCCGATTCCATAGGGATTAAACAGGGCGAACTCGATTGTCTCCGCGGCCACCCCTTCCGCCCCTGCCTGCAGTGCGGCGGCGAACTTGCGCTTTTCCTCCAGGCCGGCGTAGAACACCGCATATCCTTCGCGGCGCCCGAGCTCGGCGAGCATGGCCCGCGTGACCTCCCGGGCCTGAGTGTCCGCGCTGTCGTCGTACACCTTGAGCTCCACCTGGCGGCCGTACAGGCGGAGGTTGGCGATGGCGCTCTGGACGCTGCGGCGCAGGAGCTTCGGGCGATCGCGAGTGACCCAGCTGATCGCGCCGATCGGGGGCGGGGGCTGCTCAGGTTCCGCCTCCAGGATGCGCCCCAGCATTTCCTGGCGCGAGCGCAGGAGGCCGTCACGCACCAGGCTGGACAGCAGGGCGTCCAGGGAGCCGCTGCCGTCGTCCTGCCAGCCCAGTTCCAGCAGAGCCTGGCGGTGCTCGCGCAGGGGGCGGAAACGGTCCGCGAGCTGCAGGATCGGCCCTGCCTCCTCCGGCGCCTCCACCACGCGCCCCCGGGCCGCATCCACGGCCCACAGCCGGCCGCCGCCGGCGGGCAGCAGCCGGCCGCTGACGGCGATGTAGGTCTCCTCTTGGCCATGAAGCACGCTTCACCTCCCTGGTTTCTATAGCCTGCTGCCTGCCCTGGATTGTACGGCAGAATCGGGAGGGTGGACCAGGTTTTTGCTTTGCTGCCGGGTTATACTTGAGTAAGATTATAAGGATTATAGGGGCCCACATGAAGAAATGCATATTGCTGATGGCAATGTTATTGCTGGCCGCCGCGCTGGCCGGAGCGCAGACCCAGGCCCGGGTGCGCTCTTCCACCGGCAAGGTGGAGATCTGGAGCGCCCAGCAGGCCTGGCTGCCGGTCAAGCCCGGCATGATCCTGGGCCTGGGCACCACGGTCTCCACCGGCTTCAACTCCACCGCCGTGCTGGAGTTGGGCGCCTCGGTGCTGCAGGTAAAGCCCCTGACCCGCCTGCGCCTGGACCAGTTGGTGGCCAGGGCAGGCACCGTGTCCACCGAGCTGTTCCTGCAGGTCGGCAAGATCCGCGCCGAGGTCAAGAGCGCCGAGGGGCTGGCTCAGGATTTCGAGGTCAAAAGCCCGGTGTCCACCGCCGCGGTGCGGGGCACCGGCTTCGAGTACGACGGCTACGAGCTGTACGTGTTCGAAGGCACGGTGAGCTACACCAACCTCACCGGGCAAAGCCGCAGCTACGCCCCCGGGGAGCAGGGCGGCAGCGACGGCTACCAGACGCCCACCGACGCCGAGGAGCAGCTCGCCTTGCACTTTGGCATAGATCCCTACACCCCGGGGGCGGGTAATGAAGCCGCCGGCTCCCTGCCGCGCCTTCCCTCCGCGGGAAGCATCACCGTCATCATCCAGGATGTCCGGGCGCAATAGCGAGGAGCCGAAAGCCATGAAAAAGACCGCGCTGTTCATTCTGATCGGCTCGCTGGCCCTGGGCTTGGGTTCCTGCTATTGGCGGCCCGAATTCAGCTCCGGCGGTCTGCGGGTGGACCTTTCGAGGATCAGCTCCCGCGTGGGCGGCGCCGGGGACGTGATCCGGGTCTACCTGATCGCGGATGGTCTGCTGTTTTCCGCGGGGGGCGGAGGGCCGTTCCTGGCGGAAGTGCCGGCCTCCGGCGACCTGCAGGAGCAGAAGATCGGCATCAGCGGCCTGCCGGTCGGCCCGCAATACCAGGTCCTGGTCGGCGTAGGACCGGTTAACAGCGGGGTATTCACCCCGCAGGCCTACGGGGAGTCGGAGCTGTTCCTGGTCAGCCCGCACGCCGACACCCCCGTCCCCATCTCCCTGGCCGGCATCCCCTTTTCCGGATCCATTGCCTACTCCACGGAACTCATGGGCAGGAAGCTGGTTTCGGTTGTCGACAGCGGCGGTGTGGTGGCGGCGGAGTCCCGCGCGCTGCATTACACCTATCTGGACACCGGGACCTTCCCATACACCCTTGCCCCACCGCAGAGCTACGACTTGAGCTCGGATCCAAACCTGAACTCTCACACGATCAACGGGCTGTCCCGGGGCGGCTTCCGCTTCACCACCTGGATGAACACTTCCAACGGCATCGTGCCCTTCACCGTCGACGGCTGGGGGAACGAGCCGGGATTCTCGGCGGACCTCTCCGGCTCGAAGGACATCCTGGAGTCGGGCAGCTTCTCCATTTTGGGGGCCGGATTCGATTTCCTCTTCTTCCGGAGGGCCAACGGCCTGGGCGGGAACCTGGCGGTCAACGGAACCCCTTCGAATACCTGGGTCAACCTGGACGTCCCGGAAGTGCGGGACCTGGCCATCGGGTCCAGCACCGCCTTCTTCGCGACCGGCGGCGGAGCCTTCGCTCTGCCCGCGGTCTTCCTCCAGGACGCTCTTCCCGATCTGGCCGCACGCCGGGTCCCCATCCCGGCGCCGCCGCTGCCGATCCTCTGTCTCGACCTGCGGACCGGGACTCCGGGCACCCTGTACATGGGCACGGCGGACGGGGTGTGGTACATGAGCGCGGATGAGGCCAAGCTGACCTTCGGCTCACCGACCCCGCTCACCCGGGTGCCGGAGACCGCCGGGGCAAGAATCGAGCAGATTGCGGTTCACCCCACGATGGTCACCAGCGACAACCAGGCCTACCTGTCCCGGTACTGGCTGTTCATCCGGACCTTCGGCACCGTCTACCGGATCCCCTTCTTCGCCGTGTTCCCCGGAAAGCCCACCGGCCTGGCTTGGGATTCCGCCGGTGTCTTGTATATCTCCGGGACCGAGGGGCTCTCCGCGGTGTACGTGGGCGGGAGCTGACCGATCCAACGCCGGCTGCTGCAGCGCCCCCTGCGCGTCGGGCAGGCCGGGCCTTTTTTCGTTTTTTTATTGAACAATCAGGCGCACGGCGTATAATGCCCGCAGGAGGAAATCCCCGTGGAAGTGAACATGATCGACCTGTACAAGGCATACGGCGAGGGCAAGCTTCCCCTGGAAGGGGGCTACATCGTCACCTCGTTTTTCCAGGAAAACTCGACTTATGCGAAATACGAGATCGTGGCCTATAACGGCGTGAAGAGCCTCTATCTGGCGGAGGAAGGCCTGACCTTCCAGACCGACGGCAACAAGCTGTTCGTGCTCGCCGAGCCGGCGACTTACGATCACAAGCACCTGGAGCCCTTCAGCCGCGACGGGCAGCACCAGATCCCGCACCGTTTCAGCGAAGTGGAGCAGATCACGGCCGCCAACCTGACCCGGATCATGCTCAGCAAGCTGCCGGTGATCGCCTACTACGCATTCACCATCCCCAAGCCCACGACCCTGAACTTCTCGATCCTGTTCTACAACCTGCCGGACGTGTTCGACTCCATCGCCGCCTACTTCGAGAAGACCCTGACCGCCGAGGCCAACGTGCCCGCGAGGGACGCCGCGGCGGCCTCCCAGCGGATCATCGCCGGCTTGAAGCGCTTCACCATCTGGCAGGAACTGGTGGCCAAGGCCGCCCCCGCGCCGAAAAAGAAGGTGGCCAAGAAGCCGGCTCCGAAAAAACCCGCGAAGAAACCTGCGGCGAAGAGAACCCCGAAGAAAACCCTGAAGAAAGTCCCGAAAAAGCCGGTGGCCAAGAAGCCGGCCGCGAAGAAAGCCAAGCCGAAGAAGGCTTCGGCAAAAAAACCAATCCGCCGGCGCTGAGCACGGCGCTTCCCGCGCCTCACTCCAGCCGGGCGAAGGCGATGCGGAAGTGCGGGGTGAACTCCTCCGGACTCTCCTGGATCCGGCGGCGGATGACCGCCGGCGGATCGAAGCGTCCCTCCTCAATCTCCTCGGGATTTGGGCGCGGCACCCCCTCGAACACCGCGCGGTAGGGGTGCACGTATTCGCTTTCCCAGTCCGTGCGGGTCAGGTAGCCGGGCAGCTCCCATAAGTCGCGCAGCTCGCCCAGGGCGATGCCCAGTTCCTCCCGCGCTTCCCTCTCCAGCGCCTGGGCCGGGCTTTCCCCGGCGCCCAGGTGCCCGCCCACGGAGCTGTCCCACAGCCCGGGGCAGGTGTCCTTGCTCCGCGAGCGCTTCTGCATGTAGAGCCGTCCCCGGGGATCGAACAGGTACAGGTGCACCACCGCCTGGATCAGGGCGGGATTGCCGTGGCAGGCGGTGCGCGGCGCGCTGCCCGCGGGCCGGCCGGATGAGTCCACCAGCTGCAGCAGCTCGTCAGCCACGGTCCAGCAGATCCTCCCAGCGGATGCCCTGGCCGGCCGGAATGCGCCGGCGCGCGGTGCACCCCGCCACCCGGCCGAAGTGCTCCGGCTCCAGCCCGGGACGCAGGTTGCGCTCGCTGCGCACGATGCAGATGTCCTCCGGCCGCAGGCGGGCCCCCGCCTCGATGTCGCCCACGGCGTGCAGGCTGCGCCGGGTGGTGGCATAATACCCCGCTTCCGCCGGCGCCAGCCGCTTGACCCCGTCGCCCAGCACCTGGGCGACCCTCTCCCGGCCGTAGCGCTCCTCCAGGCCGCGCAGGCCCGCCTCCTCCCCCGTCCTTTCCAGCTCGCGCAGGCCCGCGCACCATCGCGGCGAAGGCCTGCGGCTCCAGGGCGATCGGGTCGTCCAGCCCGCCGCCGGAGCGCTTCAGGGTCAGGTGCTTCTCCACCAGGCGGGCGCCCAGCGCCACGGCGCAGCCGGGCACCAGCAGGGGATCCAGGGAGTGGTCGGAGACCCCGACGGGCACGCCGAAGGCGGCGCGCAGGGTGGGGATCAGGCGCAGGTTGTACTGGCTCTCGGGGGCCGGATAGGCGGTGACGCAGTGCAGCAGGGCCGAGCCGCGGGCAGCGGGAAAGGGCGCGCTCGATGTCCCCCAGCGTGGAAACCCCGGTGGAGAGGATGGCCGGCAGCCCGCTTTCCGCCACCAGGTCCAGGAGAGGCAGGTGGTTCAACTCCGGGGAGGCGATCTTCACCGCAACGGCCCCCAGGCGCCGCAGCATCGCCAAACTGCGCGGGCCGAACACCGAGGCCAGGAACAGAGCCCCCCGGCTCTCGGCGGCCTGCTTGAGCCGGGCGAAGAACTCTTCGCCGCGCTCCAGCGCCCGGAAGCGCTCGTAGATCGGCACCTCCCCGCCGGGCAGGCGGATGGTCCCGGTGCGGGGATGCACGATCTCGTCGGCGAAGATGATCTGGAACTTCACCGCGCCGGCCCCGGCCTCCACGGCCGCCTCCACCAGCTCCAGGCCGCGGTTCAGGTCCCCTCCGTGGGCGCTGCCCGCCTCGGCCACCACCAGGCAGGGGGCGCCGGGCGCGAGGTCACGCCCCCCGATCGTCATGCCTCTGGGTCCTGAAACACCCGGCTGCCCACCGCGTCCCGCTGGTTCTGGTACTTGCCCGCGTAGGGGCGGCTGGCCGGGGCGTCCATGCGGGCGAAGACGATCTGGCAGATGCGCCGCCCGGCATCCAGGCGGATGGGCAGGCGGTTGGCGTTGAACAGCTCCAGGGTGATCGTGCCGGCGAAACCCGGGTCCACCCAGCCGGCGTTCTGGATGAACAGCCCGATGCGGCCGATGGAGCTGCGGCCTTCCACGAAGGCGGTGATGTCGGAGGGCAGGCGGATGAACTCCCGGGTCACCGCCAGGAGGAAGCTCTGCGGAGGGATGACGATCTGCTCCCGCTTGATCTCCAGGTAGGAGAGGGGCTGGTCCAAGGTGATGGACTCCACGCTGTTCTCGTCGATCTTCAGAAAATGCCCGCCCAGGCGCAGGTCGATCGAGGCCGGCTGGAGCTGGTAGTCCTCCAGCGGCTCCACCACGATTTCCCCGCTGGCCAGCAGGCGGCGCAGGCTGGTATCCGAGACGATCACGCTCCCGTCCCCTTGCCGGTGAACTCGGCGATCAGGCGGAACTTGAGGTCCTTCAGCGCCTCGGAAAGGGAGACCTTGTAGACGTGCGGATTGAGGATGCGCCGATAGGTGTGATCCAGGGAGAGCAGGTTGGCCCGCGCCCGCCCCTGCAGGGCCGGCATGTCGGGGAACTCCGTGACGATCTTCCCGCCGCGCATCACCGGCTCCAGCAGGGTCTGGACCCGCACGGCGCCGGTAACGTCCATGAACTTGTACGGATAGCGCGGGTGGTAGAAACGGTAGTCGCGACCCGCCTCCACCCGCTCCTCCTCCGTGGCCAGCAGGTCGGCGATGGGCGAGCCGCTGCCGTTGTAGAAGCGGTGCACCTGCTTGATCCCCGGGTCGGAGATCTTTTCCGGGTTGTTGGAGACCTTGATGGCGGGCTGGTAGCGGCCGTCCACCTTGCGGGCCGCCAGCTTGTACACTCCGGTCAGCGCGGAATCCCCCTTGGCGGTCACCAGGTGCGTGCCCACCCCCCAGGTGTCGATGGGCGCCCCCTGGGCCAGCAGCTGCTGGATGATCTCCTCGTCCAGCTCGTTGGAGGCCGCGATGGCCGCCTCCCGGAGGCCTTCCGCGTCCAGCCGCTGCCGCACCTGCTTGGACAGGTATTCCAGGTCCCCGGAGTCCAGGCGCACCCCGAAATGCCGGTGGCCGCCGGCCTTCAGGCTCTTTCCCACCACCACCGCGTTCTCCAAACCGCTTTTCAGGGTGTCGTAGGTGTCGATCAGCAGGGTGCAGCTGTCCGGGTAGACCTCGGCGTACTTGCGGAAGGCCTCCAGCTCGCTGGAGAAGGCCATGACCCAGGAATGGGCCATGGTGCCGCGCACCGGGATGCCGAACATCCGCCCGGCCAGGGTGTTGGAGGTGGCCGCCGCCCCGCCGATGTAGGCGGCCCGCGAGGCGGCCAGGGCCGCCGTTCACCCCCTGGGCCCGCCGCAGCCCGAACTCCAGCACCGTGCCCTCGTTGGAGGCCAGCCAGATGCGGGCCGCCTTGGTGGCCACCAGGGTCTGGAAGTTCAGGATGTTCAGCACCAGGCTCTCCAGGAGCTGGCCCTGGATGAGCGGGGCATGCACGCGCAGCAGCGGCTCCCCCGGGAACACGACGCTGCCTTCCGGCATGGCCCAGATGTCCCCGGTGAAGCGCAAGGCCGACAGGTAGTCGAGGAACTCCGGCCGGAACAGGCCCTGGGCCTCCAGGTAGCTGCGGTCCTCGGCCGTGAAAGCCAGCTCGGCGACCCGCTCCAGCAGGGGCTGCAGGCCGGCGAACACGGTGAAGCCGCCGCCGAAGGGGGCCCGGCGGAAGAACATCTCGAACACCGTATCGGGGTTGTAGCGGTTCAGACAGTAGCCCTGCATCATGGTCAGCTCGTAGAAGTCGGTGAGCAGGGCGAGATTGGAGCTCATCTATGGCACCTCGCTGGAATCCAGGATCCGGACCCCGCCGGCGGACAGCTCCCGCAGGCGTTCCCGCAGGCTGCCGGCCGGCAGGTCGATGCCCCGGCAGGCGTCCTGGACCAGGTCCACCGTGAAGCCCAGGGCCAGGGCGTCCAGGGCCGTGTAGTACACGCACACGTCCGTGGCCAGCCCGCAGAGGTACACCTCGCCGCAGTCGAGCTCCCGCAGGCAGGCGCCCAGGCCGGTGGGCGTGCGGCGGTCGTTCTCGAAAAAGGCCGAGTAGGAATCAAGGGCCAGGCGCGTGCCCTTGCGCACGATCAGCGAGATCGGCGCGCTTTCCAGGCCGGGGTGCAGCTCCGCCCCGCGGCTGCCCGCCAGGCAGTGCTCCGGCCAGACCATCTGCCGGCCCGCCCCGGGCAGCTCCAGGCTCTGGAAGGGGCTGGCCCCGCGGTGGCTGGAGGCGAAGGACACGTGCCCCGGGGGGTGCCAATCCTGGGTGGCCACGACGGTGGGGAAGCGCGGCGCCAGGCGGTTCACCACCGGCACGACCCGCTCCCCCTCGGGGACCGCCAGGCTGCCGCCCGGGCAGAAGTCGTTTTGCACGTCGATCACCAGCAGCGCTCGTCCCATCACGGCTCCTGCAGCAGCCCGTACCTGAACTTCAGGCGCAGCACGCGGCGGACCCCCTCTTCTATCTGCTCCTCGGAGAGCTCTCCGGAGCGCACCAGGCCCTTCACCTCACCTATGAGTTTTAGCGCATCCAGCCCGCCCACCGCAAGGATGACGTCCACCCCCGCCAGGATGGCCCGCTTCATGATCTCGCGCGTCGGGTAGTTGCCGGCCAGGGCGCCCATCTCGATGTCGTCCGAGATCACCACCCCCTCGAAGCCCAGGCGTTCCCGCAGCAGCCCGCGCAGGATCTTCTCGGAGAGGGTCACCGGGTAGTCCGGGTCCAGGCGCGGGTAGAGGATGTGGGCGGTCATCACCGCCTCCACGCTGTCCTCGATGGCCAGGCGGAAGGGCAGCAGGTCGTGGTTCCAGAGGGTTTCCCCGTCCACTTCCAGCACGGCCAGCTTCTGGTGCGTGTCCACGACGGTGCGGCCGTGGCCGGGAAAATGCTTGATCGCCGCGGCCATCCCCGCCCGCCGGGCTCCGGCCAGGTAGGCCAGTCCCAGGGCGGCCACCTCGGAGGCCTCCGACCCCATGGAGCGGTCCCCGATGATCGTGCCGTCGCCCAGGGCGTAGAGATCCAGCACGGGGGCCAGGTTCAGGTTGCAGCCCAGCTGCAGAGCCTCGCGCGCGGTGATGTAGGCCACCGCCTCGATGTAGAAGGGGTCCCCATAGCCGGCCCAGTCGTGGGGCGGCGGGAAACGGCTCAGGCGGTCCAGGTCCAGCCGGCTCACCCGGCCCCCTTCCTGGTCCACGGCCACCAGCAGGCCGATGGGCGGATGGCTCTGGCCGGCCAGCTCCTGCAGCTCCGTGGTGAAGCGGGAGAGCTGCTCCCGGCCGGCGATGTTCTGCTTGGTGAGCAGCACGCCGCCCAGGAGGCCCTCGCGCACCAGGCGGCGCGTGCGCTCCCCGACCCGGGTGCCCGGGATGCCGAACAGCAGGCGCTGGCCGATCTTCTGCTCCAGGGAGAGGCGCTGCAGGTATTGCTCCACGAGCCGATCCTCGTCGGAGGTCAAAGGCCCGTCTCCCGGGGGCTGGGGCAGGGCCCAGGTCCGGGCCGCGGTAGGCGCCGCGGTCAGGGTCGGAGGCCGCAGACCGGGCTCCAAGGTATCCGGCGCGGAGCCGCAACCGGAGAGCAGGAGCAGGACCAGGAGAGTCAGTGCGGAAAGGGCCTTGGGCATTGGAGGATAGGGGATTCGAACCCCTGACCTATTGATTGCGAACCAATCGCTCTACCAGCTGAGCTAATCCCCCGGGGTCGGCGCCATAATAGCAGGTAGGGCGGGCCTGTTCAAGGCTCAAACCTCGACTTCCAGGCCCTCTCTGGCCATGAATACCTGCATGGAGCTCCCGCGCGCCTGCACGCCGGCCCGGATGCGCCGTTCCAGGATCTCCAGCTGGGCGTCGGTGCGGTCCGGGTCGTGGTGGAACAGCAGCAGGCGCTTCACCCCCGCCCGGTGGGCGGCGTTCACGGCGTACTCGAAGGAGGAATGACCCCAGCCCACCTTGCCGGCCAGGTATTCCTTCTGGGTGTACTGGGTGTCGTGCACCAGGATGTCGGCCCCCTGGAAGAATTGGCTGACCTTCTCGTTTTCCTCGCGGGCCGCCGCCTCCCCCTCCTTGAAGGCCTCCTGCGTCGTAGCCGGGGGAGTCGGCGGGCACGTCGAACACGTTGCGGAAGGGCTCGGTGTCGTAGGCCGTGCACAGCACCTTGCCCTGGTACTCGAAGCGGTAGCCCAGGACGTTGATGGGGTGGTTCAGGTACTTGGTGGTGACCCACAGCCCCTCGCCCAGGTCCCGCGAGCCTTCCTTCAGGTTGTAGTACCTGATCTTGGAGGCCAGCTCCTCCAGGCGCACCGGCCAGTAGCGGTAGGTGAGCATGCCGAAGAGGATCTTGTCGAGGGTGTCCTCCTCGTAGGTCACCGGCCCGTACACGTCCAGCTCCGTGGTGGGGATGAAGATGGGGATGAAGAAGGGGAAGCCCATGATGTGGTCCCAGTGGGTGTGGGTCAGGAAAAGCTGGGTCTTGACCGGGCCCTTGGGCAGGTCGGTCTTCATCACGTGCGCGGCCAGCTCGCGGATGCCGGTGCCCGCATCGATCACCACCAGGCGGCCCGGCTCCCCGAAGCGCAGCTCCAGGCAGGCGGTGTTGCCCCCGTATTTCACGGTGCCGGGCCCCGGGCAGGGCACCGAGCCGCGCACGCCCCAGAAGCGCAGGCGGATCTTGGACACCCTAGCTGGCCACCTTCAGGAACACCTGGGCCTTTTCGATCTCGGCCTTCACCGCGGCCTCCAGGCTCTCCAGGTAATCCCAGTCGATCGCCAGCTCCTGCATCACCCCGGCGGACAGCTCCTCCGGGTAGCGGTCCCCGGAGAAGCCCAGCTCGTAGGTGTTGCTGAACAGGTTGGCCACGGCCACGGTGAGCACCAGCTCGCGGTGGGTCCCGGCGTAGTCGGCGAGGTGGTGGTGGTAGGCCACCGCATCGGAGAGGTTGGCCCCCAGGTGCCAGTTCTCCACGATCATCTTGCCCACCGAGGCGTGGTGCACCGACAACAGGCGCTCCTCGGACTGGTACAGGGGAATGTGGTCCCGATCGGTCAGCGAGACCGCCTGCACGTACTCCTTGGCCATGCGGTTGTTCAGGGGGATCTTGCCGATGTCGTGCAGCAGGCCGGCGATGAAGTACTCCTCGCGCAGCTTGGCGTCCACGTTGCGCTTGGAGGCGACCAGCTTGGCGGTCACCCCCACGGCGATGGAGTGCCGCCAGAAGCCCTCCATGTTGAGGGCCTGGAAGTCGCTGGCCTTGCCCAGGGTGCCCAGCACCGCGGTGCTCAGGGCCAGGTTCTTGACCGTGTTGATGCCCAGCATGATGATCGCCCGCACCAGGGAGGTGATCTGGTTGGGCAGGGAGTAGTAGGCCGAGTTGATCAGGCGCATGACCTTGCCCATCAGCACCGGGTCCAGGCTGATGACCTGGTTCAGGTCCACGGGCGAGGTCTTGGGGTTGTTGCAGATCTCCAGCACCTTGGACACCGTCACCGGCAGCGGCGGCATCTTGCTGACGTAGGACTGGATGATGCGCAGCATCGTGTCGCGTTCCATGCCGCTGTTACCTCTTGATCCTCCGCAGAATGCTGTCCACTTTCGACTGCATCATCGTCCCCACGCTCGGGTCCGGATAGTGCCCGGCCAGCTCTTTGATAAAAATAAAGGCATCCGCGACTTTCTGCAAGCTGACGGAACCCGAACTGGCGCCGGGGGAGTAGTCCTGCTCGATTTTCTGCATGATGCCCTTGTGCCCTTCCAGGCGGCTTTTCAGGTAGTCCAGCTTCATGCGGGCGTCGCTGCGCATGAACACGTTCTTCTTCCGCCGCTCCGGCTGGCGCTTGGGCAGGTATTCGCCCAGCTCTTCCAGCAGGGCCAGGGGCCCCTCGGCCGAAGGACGCTCCGCTGAGGGTTGCTCCGCCGGGGGCTGCTCCGCCGAGGGCTGCTCCGCTGGGGGGACCTCCGCCTCGGGCGGCGCCTTCTCCTCGGCGGACGGCGCCACTCCGGGAGTGGCCGGCGCCCCTAGCTTCTCGCGGACCTTGGCCAGGTAGTCCTTGAGCTGCTGTCGGGTATCCCCGGGTTGGCCGCCCGCCGCGGCGCGCCGATCCGGAGGGCCTTCGCGCCGATCCGGGCGGGTTTCTGGCCGATCCGGAGGGCTTTCGCGCCGGTCCGGACGGCCTACCCTGCGCTCCGAACCCGCCTCACGCCGATCCTGCCGGGCCTCCCCGGCGCCTTCCGGCTCGTCGGGGAGCGGCTCCAGGCCGGCGAAGGCATCGTCCCAGTCCTGCTCCTCGGGCCCGCTTCCGCGCCCGCCTCCGCTGGCAGCTCCTCCTCGCGCGCGTAGCGGGGGATGCCCGCGATTTCCAGGCCGGGCGGAACGCCGGCTTCGCCCGCGACCACGGCGAGGCCCTGGGGGACCATCGACCTGGGGCACGGGCACGGGAATGATCTGCGGCCGCAGGTCCAGGTTGCGGTAAACCTCCCGCAGCTCGTCGGCGATCCGCCCGGCCATGATCTGCTGGCTGTGGGCGGCCTCGCGCACGCTCTGGGCCAGCAGCTCCCGGTCCTGCGCGCTCATCGCGTAGGACGGAGCGCCTGCGGCGCCGGCGGCGTACGGCACCCGGCATCCCGGGGATACGGAGAGCACCCGGCATTCCGGCGGGTGGCATCCCGGCGGGAGTTTGCCCGCCATGCCCGCCATGCCCGCCATGGCACCCGGGCCGCGGCCGCGGATTGGCCGCCAGACCTCCGGGAAGGCGCGGCGCCCCCAAACGAGGGTGGGCCGCCCGCCACCGCCCCCATTCCCGGCGGAAGCTGGAAGTCCTTCCAGTTCGGGTTCTCCTCGTACAGCCTCTGGCCTTCCAGCAGGTTCATCAGGGACGGCGGGGTTTCGTCCCTCAGCTCCACGCTGCCAACCGGGGCCTCCTCCAGCCGCCGAGAGCTCCAGGCGCTCCTCCTCCTCGCGAACGGAGAGCACCGGCTCCTGACCGCCGATCTGGATGATCGGCACCTCGTCCTCCGGCAGCCGGGCCAGCCGCCCGGCCTCGGCCAGGCCGAACTCCTCCGCCTCGACCCGCTTTTCCTCCTCCTCCGGCGGGGGACCGCCGGAAGAAGCGGCCAGGCGGCGCAGGTTGGAGTCCCATTCCCGGCGGTGGCTCGGGGCGTACTCGGCCACCGTGTCCTCGTACAGGTCCAGGGTGTCGCGCAGGCTGTCCAGGCCGGCGGCCTCCTCCCGGCTGCCCTCCACGGCCATGGACTGCTCCAGCACCGCGATCGCCTTCTCGGGCTCGCCCAGCTTGCGGTAGGAACGGGCCAGGGAACGGTGGGCCTCCGCATGCCGGGGATCCTTCTCCAGCACGCCCTTGAAGATCTCGGCGGCGTGCTTGAAGCGCCCCCGCTGCTGGTGCAGCTCCCCGAGCTGGAAACGCGCCGTCAGGTCCTCGGGGTGCCTGCCCAGGAAGGCCCGCAGCTCCTGCTCGGCCCCCTCCAGGTCCCCGCCCTCGCGGGCGGCCTCAGCCAGGTCCAGGTGCACCTCGTCGCGGCCCGGGTCCGCCTCCACCAGGCGGGCGTAGTATTTCTTGGCCTCCCCGGCGCGCCCGGTCTTGCGGGCGATGCGGGCCAGCAGGCGCAGCGCCTCCAGGTGGCGGGGCACCTCCTTCACGACCTGCTCCAGCAGCTTGCGGGCCTCGTCGAAGCGATCCAGGGCGAAGTAGCAGGCGGCCAGCCGGAAGCGGGCCTGCGGATTGCCCGGGTCCAGAGCCGTGAGCCTCTCCAGCTCCTCCAACGCCTCGCCGTAGCGCTTCTCGGATTCCAGCAGGGCGGCCAGGTTGGCCACCGCCTGGTAGTAGGCGGGATCCCGGCGCAGCGCCTCTCGGTAGGCCTGGGTGGCTTCCGCGGCGCGGCCCAGCTGGGCGTAGGCCACCCCCACGTTGTTGAAGGCCTGGGCGTTGTCAGGCTGGGCCCGCAGGACCTGCAGGAAGGCCCGCAGCGCCTCCTGGGCCCTGCCCTGCAGCTGCAGGACCACCCCGAGATTGTTCAGGGCCTCCGTCCAGCCCGGCCGCACGCGCAGTGCCTGGGTGAACTCGCCTTGCGCCTCCGCCAGCAGGCCGGTCTTCTTCAGGGCCACGCCCAGGTTGTAGTGCAGGGTGGGCTGGTTGAAGTCCGCCGCCAGGCCCTTGCGGTACACGGCGACGGCCTCCGGGAGGCGGCCCAGGCGCTCGTAGCTGGTGCCCAGGTTGTTGTAGGTCGGCACAAAGCCGGGGTCCAGCTCCTGGGCCCGCAGGAACTCCTCCACCGCCTCGGAGTCCTTGCCAGCCGCCTTGAACACGTTGCCCAGGTTGTAGTGGATGTTCGCCCGGCCGGGAGCCAGGCTCAGGGCCTTGCGGAAGGCGGCCTCCGCCCCCTCGGAGCGCTGCATGTTCTTCAGGGTCACGCCCAGGTTGTTGTAGGCTTCCGCGTACTTGGGGCGCAGCTCGATGGCCTTCTTGAACTGGCGAACGGCGCGGGCGTGGTCCCCCATCCGGCCGTACACGGTGCCCAGGAAATTATGGACCTCCGGCAGGCGCTTCTTTTTCTCCAGCACCCCCAGCACCAGGGCCTCCGCCTGGGCGTAGTCCCCGATCCGGAAAGAGGTGCGGGCCCGGTCCATGGACTCCTGGACGCTCATCGTCTTCATGTGCTTCAGCGCATGGCTCCGGAAGGACGGGCGCTCACCTCCCTGGAGAACGCACTGCGGTGCGGCGGCTCGGTGGAGTCGTAGCACACCACGGTGAAGTAGTACAGCCTGCCGTTCTCCAGGCCCTCCAGGTCCAGCTCGGTGGCCGGCCCGACGTCGATCGGGGAGGGCCCCCGGTGAGCGCCCGTGCCGTGGTAGTTGCCCGGAGAGGTCCCGTAAAAGACCAGGTAGCCGCGCACGTCCTCCTCCCGGACCGGGCTCCACCGCAGGCGAACCCGGGCATTGCCGGCCACGGCCTGCACCCCGGCGGGGGCGGCGGGGGGCAGGTCCTGCTCGTACACCACCCGCAACTCCGAGAGCCGGGGCGAAAGGCTGCGGCGGCCGTCCGGGAACAGCTCCACCCGCAGCTGCAGGTAGCGGCCCCGGGCCTGCGGCAGCTCGACCCCCGGGCGGAACTGCACCCAGTCGCCGTCCAGCTGGTCGGAGGACAGGCGGTCGGCCAGGCGGTAATAGAAGAAGACGTCCGAATCGCTTTGCGCCGCGTACACCGCCTCGATGCGCTTCAGGCGCGTTCCCGTGTACCCCAGGTCCAGCGGGACGCTGGCGGCCACCCCGGAGCGGCCGTCGTAGCGGGCCAGCACGGGCTCCTCCACGAAGGCCCTGGAGATGCGCAGCTCGTCCAGGAAGCCGGTGTAGCCGCGGCCCAGGTACAGCGGGGCCGAGTCGGCCTCGCCGGTGTACGGGGAGAGCGGCGGCCCGTCGGCCCCGGCGCGCGCGTGCACCACGGCCTCCGGCACCCCGTCCACCTGGTACTCCAGCAGCCCGGTGCCGCTGTCGAAGCGCAGCAGGTGATGGCGCCAGCTGCGGGGCAGCAGGGGGGAAATCCCCTCCAGCCGGAGGAGCGGCTCGATCCCCTCCGCCGTGCTCCCCTCCCCCGCGGCGAAAAAGTTGACGAACTCCCAGACCAGGCGCCGGGCGCGCACCGTGCAGCGCAGCTCCTGGGGCTTCAGGCGCCCCTCGCGCCAGCGCGAGCCGCTCCAGGCCAGCACCTCCTCCCCGTCGTTGGCCAGGGAGGGGCGCAGCCAGAACTCGATCGAGAAGTCCCCCCAGCGCGTGCCGCGCGCGAACAGCGCGCCGGCCTGCGGGGCCAGCTCGATCCCCTGCCGCTCCCCGTTGAAACCGGCGCCGGCCTCCCCGAGCAGGCGCCCCTCCGGGACGATCAGGGCCCGCCCGGGCTGCAGTCGGTAGTTGCCGGTGGCTTCATCCTCGCCCTCCCGGTTGAAGTGGGCCAGCAGGTCGGTGCGCCCGGCCGCGGGCGCGTACTCGTCCTCCCGCAGGAAGAAGTCCTGGGTGTTCCACATCCCCGGCCGGAGCACCAGGTTCTCCGGGGCGGGAAAGTCGCGCCAGCCGTCCTCCCGGCCCAGCACGATCACCTGCTCCAGGGCGGCGGCGCGCCCGGCGCACAATCCGAGGCAAACGAGGAATGCTCCTACTGTCCGGCGAGTTCTATTTTTCACCAATCTTCTATAACTTATAATCGGTAGCGGTAATCATCAACATGAACCAGGCGGAGCTGCGCGACAAGGCCCAGGCGGTGCCCGACCGGCCCGGCGTGTACATCATGAAAAACACCCGGGGGGAAACCCTCTACGTCGGCAAGGCCAAGAGCCTGAAACACCGGGTGCGCAGCTACTTCTCCGGCCCCAAGGACGTGAAAACCCGCCATCTGCTGGCCCGGGTGGCCGACTTCGAGGTCCAGGTCACCGCCAGCGAAGCCGAAGCGCTGCTGCTGGAAAACAACCTGATCAAGCGCTGGAAGCCCAAGTACAACATCAACCTCAAGGACGGCAAGACCTACCCGGTGATCCGCCTGACCGCCGAGGAGTTTCCGCGGGTGTACCGCACGCGGCGCATCGTGTTCGACGGCTCCCGCTACTACGGGCCCTACCCCAAGGTGGGGCAGATCGACCTGTACCTCAACCTGATCGACAAGCTGTTCCCGCTGCGCAAGTGCCGGGGGCCGCTCAAGCCCCGCGCCCAGCCCTGCTTCTACTACCACATCGGGCGCTGCAACGGGGTATGCGCCGGCAAGGTCAGCCGCGAGGAGTACCAGAAGCTGGTGGAGAGGGTCCGCCTGCTGCTGTCCGGGCGCACCGAGGACCTGTTGAGCGAGCTGTCCGCGCGCATGAAGGAGGCCTCGGCGGCCCAGGCCTACGAAAAGGCGGCCGTCCTGCGCGACCAGATCGCCGCGGTGCGCACCCTGGCCGAGGAGCAGAAGGTCGTGGACTTCCAGGAGGAGGCGCGGGATTACATCGCCTGGTTCCGCGCCCAGGGGGAGGTGCGCCTGGTGGTGCTGGCCATGCGGGGCGGGCACCTGGTGGGGCGCGATTCCTTCCTGCTGGGCAACGCCGGGATCGAGGAGGAGTTCCTGCCGGAGTTCCTGGGGCAGTACTACGGCGGCCGGGACAGCCTGCCGCGCACCGTGTACCTGCCGGCGGCGCGAGGCCTGTCGGCGCTGCAGGAGTTCCTGCGCGCCCTGACCGGCGCCACCCTCGAGCTGCGCACCCCGCGCAAGGGCAAGCACGCCCGGGTGCTGGCCATGGCCCAGGAGGCGGCCCGCTTCCGCCTGGAGGGGGAGCAGGAGAGGCGCAGCCGCGCGGTGGCGGCCCTGCAGGAAGCCCTGGGGCTGAAGCAGGCCCCGCGGCACATCGAGGGCTTCGACATCGCCCACCTGGAGGGAAACCTCACGGTCGCCTCCCTGGTCACCTTCCGGGACGGGCAGCCGCTGCGCAGCGGCTACCGCCACTACCACATCCGCTCCCTGGCCGGCAAGGTGGACGATTTCGAGGCCATGCGCGAAGTGGTGGCCCGGCGCTACACGCGGCAGCTCAACGAGCACCACCGCCTGCCGGACCTGATCCTCATCGACGGGGGCAAGGGACAGCTCAGCGCCGCCGCGGGGGTGCTGAAGGCGCTGGAAGCCCCGGGACTGGCGCTGGCGGGCCTGGCCAAGAAGAACGAGGAAGTGTTCCTGCCGGGGCTCAGCGACCCGCTGCTGCTGCCCGAGGCCTCCGATGCCCTGCGGCTGCTGCAGGCCGTGCGGGACGAGGCCCACCGTTTCGCCACCACCTTCCACAAGAAGCTGCGCGGGCAGCAGGCGGTGACCTCCGTGCTGGAGCAGGTGCGGGGCATCGGGCCCCGGAAGGCGGCGCTGCTGCTGGAGCGCTTCGGGGGACTGGCGGGCTTGAGGCGCGGCCCCGCCCGAGGACATCGCCCGGGCGGCCGGGATCAGCCTGGAGGTCGCGGAGCAGCTCCGGCGGCTGCCGGGGCGGGCCGGCGCTCAGGACAGCGCCGGGGGCAGCCCGCCGCGGACCACGGCGTAGTAGAGGAAAAGCTCCAGCAGCGCGGGGTGCAGCGCGGCTTTGAGCGAACGGGCCCTGTAGTCGAACAGGGCCACCAGGCGGATCAACCGCGCCAGCTCCTCCAGGTTGTAGCGCTTGGCCCCGCCCGCGTAGGTCTGCTGCACGCGCTTGCCGCGGATTTCCAGGCGCTCGGCCGCTTCGGTGGGGTCGTAGTTGGCGCTCAACAGGCGGGCGAAGGCGAAGAGCTTTCGCACCTGGGCGGCCAGCATGGCCAGCAGGGCCACCGCGTCGCTGTCGCGCGACAGCAGGATCTTGGACAGCACCTCCAGGCAGCTCTCCAGATCCCGGGCGGCCAGCTTCTCGAACAGGGTGAAGCCGTTCTCCTCCTTGCTGTGGTACAGCAGGCGCTCCACCTCCGCGTAGCCCACCCGCGCCCCCTTGCCGAAGAAGAGGGCCAGCCGCTCGCAGATGGACTGCAGCTCGCGGGTGTTGTTCTCGACCATGTCCAGCAGGAAGTCCACGGCCTCCGGCTCGACTTGTAGTCCCCGCGCGCGGAAGAAGTTGTTCACCCAGCCCTGCTTCTGGCTTTCGAACAGCTCCCAGAAGATGACCTTGCGCTCCTTGGCTACCAGCCTCTCGATGCGCTTGTCCATCCGGGCGACCTCCGCGGACAGCAGCAGCAGCGCGGTGTCCGGGCTGGGGTGGGCCGCGTAGGCGCCCAGCAGGTCGACCTCCCGCTTGCTCTTCAGCTCCTCCGCATTCTGTCAGGATGGCCACGCGGAAAGAGGCGAACAGGGAGCCGTTGGACAGCTGCGCCAGCACCTGGCCCAGGTCCGTCTCGAAGGGGTAGCAGCGCTGGACCTCGGGCGGCCCGCCGTGCTCCTTGCCGGCCGCCTCCAGCAGGCGCTTCACGAAGGCGTCCTTCTCGCCCTCCTCGGGGCCCAGCAGGAGGTACAGGCCGCCGGTGGCGGCCTTAGCCATAGGTGCGCAGCAGGAACTGCAGCCGGCCCAGCACCCGTACGTTCTGGGTGTAGATGGGAGGGTAGGCGGGATTCTCCGAGCGCAGGGCCACGCGGTTTTTCTCCAGGAAGAAGCGCTTCAGGGCCACGGCCTCGTCCACCAGGGCCACCACGATGTCCCCGTTGTCGGCGTTGGCCTGGTGGCGGATGAGGGTCAGGTCGCCGTCGAAGATGCCGGCGTCCTTCATGGAATCCCCCTTGACCCGCAGCGCGAAGTACCGGCCCTTGGCCAGCAGGCCCGGGGGCACCTGCACGTTGCCCTCCATGTTCTCCTCGGCGAACAGGGGCCGGCCGGCGGCCACCACCCCCAGGATGGGAACGCTCTGGAAGCCGGGGCCGTCGTAGACGTCGTTGTCGCCCAGCAGCTTGATGGCCCGCGAGCGGTTCAGGTTGCACTTGATGACTTCCTTCTTCTGCAGGGCCTTGAGGTGGTCGTAGGCCCCCTTCACGGACACCTGCAGGTGCTCGGCGACCTCGCGGATGGTCGGCGGGTAGCGGAAGGTGCGGATGTAGTGCTTGAGGAAGTCCAGGACTTGCTTCTGCCGCTCGGTCAGTCCCTTCATTTCAGGTCTTTCACGTTGATCCCGTACTTCTTGATCTTGTTGTGCAGGTTCGAAGGGGTAATGCCCAGGGCCTCGCTGGCCCGGCTGATGTTGCCGCCCAGCTCCTCCAGCTTGCGCAGCAGGAACTCCCGCTCGAACTCGTCTCTGGCCTCGGCAAGCTTCATGGCCTCGAACCCCCGGTAGGCCTCATCCGGCGCGCGCTCCTCGTGCATGGTCAGGTAGCGCCGCACCGTGTCCGCGGTGATCAGCTCCCCTTCAGCCATGATCGTAACCCGCTCCACGAAGTTTTTCAACTCGCGAATGTTGCCGGGCCAGGAGTAGGCGGCCAGCGCCTCCCGGGCCTCCGGGGAAAGGCGGCGGGGGGTGTTTTCCCCGGCGCGCCGGAAGCGCTCCAGGAAATAGGCCAACAGGGCGTCCAGGTCCTCCAGGCGCTCCCTCAAGGCGGGCACGGTGATGGGGACCACGTTGATCCGGAAATACAGGTCCTCCCGAAAGCGCCCCAGGCGGGTCTCCTCCTGGATGTTCTTGTTGGTGGCGGCCATCAGGCGCACGTCCACGTGCACCGGCAGCTCCCCGCCGACCCGCTCGAAGGAAAGCTCCTGGATGACCCGCAGCACCTTGGCCTGGGTGGCCAGGGACATGTCGGCGATCTCGTCCAGGAATAGCGTGCCGCGATGGGCCAGCTCGAACTTGCCCTTGCGCCGGTTCACGGCTCCGGTGAAGGAGCCCTTCTCGTGGCCGAACAGCTCGCTCTCGATCAGGGTTTCCGGGATGGAGGCGCAGTTCACCTCCACGAAGGGGCCGGAGGCCCTGGAGGACAGGCGGTGGATCTCGCGGGCCACCAGCTCCTTGCCGGTGCCGTTCTCCCCGAGGATCAGGATGCGCGCGTCGCTCGCCGCGCTCTGCTCGATCAGTTCGCGGACCCGCTGGATGGCCAGCGAGGAGCCGATCATGCGGTCCTCCTCGGCCAGCCCCGCCTTCAGGCTGCGGTTCTCCCGTTTGAGCTGTTCCAGCCGCAGGGCGTTCTGCACCACGGTGATGGTCTTTTCCAGCGACAGGGGCTTTTCCAGGAAGTCGAAGGCGCCCAGCTTCACCGCCTGCACCGCCAGGTTGATGTTGCCGTGGCCGGAGATCACCACCACCTCGACTTCGGGGTATTCGGCCTTGATGCGCTGGAGCACCTCGATGCCGCCCATGTTCGGCAGCCACACGTCCAGGATGACCAGCTCCACCGGCTCCTCGGAGAGCAGGCGCAGGGCCTGGAAGCCGTCCTCGGCCAGGACCACCCGGTAGCCTTCGTCCCGCAGGCAGTCGGAGAGCACCTGACGGATGCCCTCCTCGTCGTCCACGATCAGGATCATGCTCATAGCTTTCAGGCCCCCAACGGCAGATCGATGATGAAAGTCGTGCCCACCCCGGCCTGGGTCTCGAAGCGGATCGAGCCGCCGTGGTCGAAGACGATCCGCTCCACGATGGTCAGCCCCAGCCCGGCGCCCTGCTTCTTGGTGGTGAAGTAGGGTTTGAATATCATATCGCGGATATCCTCGGCAATCCCGCTGCCGGTGTCGCGCACCTGCACCCGGCAGAAGCGCCGGCCCTCCTGGCTCACCTCCGCCGAGGCCACGCTGATGCGCCCCCCGTCGGGCATGGCCTGGATGGCGTTCTGGAAGAGGTTGGCGAGCAGCTGCTTCAGCTGGCTGCGGTCGGCGGTGACCACGCTCTCCCCCCCGACCCGGGAGGTGTCGATGGCCACGCTGGCGTTGCCGTAGATGGCCGCCGCCTCGTCGGCCACCTCGCGCAGGCGGCAGGCCTCCGGCCGGGGCACCGGCAGGCGGGCGAAATCCCGGAAGTGGGCCAGCATGTCATTGAGGTTGTCCACCTCGCGGATGATGGCCGCCACGGATCCCTCGAGGATGGCGCGGAACTCCTCCGACTCGCCGGTGTACTTCCTCAATATCCGCTGGGCGGAGAGCTTGATCGGGGTGAGCGGGTTCTTGATCTCGTGGGCCAGGCGCTGGGCGATCTCCTGCCAGGCGGCGATCTTCTCGGCCTGCAGCAGCTTGGAGCGCGAGCGGGAGAGCTCGGAGACCATGCGGTTGAACGAACCGGCCAGCAGGCTCATCTCGTCGGCGGGCCGGGTGAGGATGCGCGTGGAGAAGTCCCCCTCGGCCACTCGCCGGGTGGCCTCCTCCAGGTTGACGATGGGCCGGGCGATCTCCTCGGACAGCAGGAAGCTCACCATGATGCTCAACAGGAAAACCGGCAGGGAGAACAGCAGGTAGAAGGCGATCAGCACCGCCAGGAAAAGGCGGTTGTAGCGGTCCAGCTGGCTGAAGGTCTCCAGGGAGCCGCTCAGGGTGGCGGCCTTCTGATCGAAGCCCTCCGACAGGGCGGTGCCCACCACCACCGTGAGGGTGCGCCCCCCGACCGCCTGCAGTGCCGCGTGCCGCAGCAGGCTGACGTCGCTGCGATCCTCCTTGGGCAGGTAGCCCGGGGCGGCCGGGGCTTCCCGCAGGCGCCCCTCCCGCCGCCCCCGGAACAGCAGCTCCGTCCCGTCGGCCTGGAACACCTGGATGAAGTGCACCTGGGAGTTGGCGGTCTGCACGTTCTTCCACAACCGCTCGGGGTTGCGCCCCAGGTCCTCCAGGATCACGGGAACCAACGGGCTGGAGTTGAAGCGGGCCAGGTTCTCCACCAGGCCGTGGTAATAGGCCAGCGACAGGTCCAGCCCCGCGGCCAGCGACTCGCCGATGCCGGCCCGCAGCCAGAAGCTCAAGGTGGAGCTGATGAAGCTGATGGAAAGCAGGGCCTGGGGCACCGCGGAGAGCAGGGCCACGAAGCCGAAGAACAGCAGCAGGCGCCCCTTCAGGCGCGCCCCCGGCCGGCGGGCCGCCCGCTCCCGGGCCAGGCGCACCAGCTGGAAGACGATGACCCCCAGCAGGGCCAGGGGAAAGAGCACCAGCACCAGGTACAGGACCTGGTTGGGCTGCCGGTCGGCGGCGGCCAGCCCCACCAGGATCTGCTGGAAGAAGACGACGATCAGCGCCAGCAGCACCACGAAGATCAGCAGCAGGACCACCAGGCCGGTGGCGGTGGTTCCCTGGCGGATGCTCCTCACCGCGGCAGCACCTGAGGCCCCTGGGGCCTGAGCTCCCCGCGCAGCCAGGGGCTGGAAGCCTGGGGGTAGAAAAGGGTGATCAGCTTCAGCGGGAAGACGATCTTCACCGGGGACAGGCGCACCCGGCTCTGCACGTAGTACTGGCCGGCCTCCCCCGCTGCCAGCTCGCCCAGGGGCAGCGGGCCCAGGGCGAAGAAAGCCTCCAGGAAGCCGCGGGCATCCTCATGGCGGGTCTCCGCTTCCGCCGGACTCTGGATGCGATACTGCCGCTGGAAGCGGTCGTAGCGGGCGGTGCGCACCAGGCGCAGCTCGCTGACCAGGCGATCGCCCAGGAAGGCGAAGGGGACGCGCTGCCGGCGGACCAGACGCAGCTGGAACTGGATTTCCGAGGCCAGGCCGTCCTCCAGGGCCGCCAGCACCTCCCCCGCGCGGCGGGTCGCTGTAGCCCAGGCTGGCCACCACCCGGTCCCCCTCCAGGCCGATGCGCAGGTCCTGCAGGGCCTGCTCCGCCCGCGCCCCTGCCGCCGCCAGGCCCAGGAGCAGCACGGCCAGAACCAGCGACGCTTCAATCCTCCTCGAACTTGTTCTCGAACAAGCGGGCCAGCGCGTCGACCGCCTCCTTTTCGTCGACCCCCTCGGCGATGATGCGAATCGCGGTGTTGTAGGTGGCCGCCAGGGTGATGATGCCCATGATCGACTTGCCGTTGACCCGTTCGCCGTCCTTCTCCAGGAAGACCTTGGAGGCGAACCTGCCGGCGGTCTGCACCAGCAGCGCCGCCGGGCGGGCGTGGATGCCCGCCCGGTTCTTGATCGTCACCAGGCGCTGGGTCATGCCGCGCTCAGGTCTCGTTGAGGAAGATGGCCCGGGCGCTCTCGGTCTCCAGCCACTTCATCACGTTGCGGGAGAACTCCTTGGCCGAGTAGTAGCCCATCTTCTTCAGCCGCTCGTTCATGGCCGCGGTCTCGATCAGGATGGGGATGTTGCGGCCGGGCTTGATCGGGATGACCAGATGGGGCACGTGCACCCCGAGGATGTCGATGAAGTTCTCCTCGGCGCCGATGCGGTCGTAGTTCTTGGCCGGGTCCCACTCCTCCAGCTTGCACGACCACCTGGATCTGCTTCTTGTCGCGGATGGCCCCCACCCCGAACAGGTGGGTGATGTTGATGATCCCCAGGCCGCGGATCTCCATGTGGTGGCTGACGACCCCGGCGCCCGTGCCCATCAGGATGTTGCCGCTCACGCGCCGGATCTCCACCACGTCGTCGGCCACCAGGCGGTGGCTGCGCTCGATCAGGGCCAGGGCGGCCTCGCTCTTGCCCACCCCGCTGTCGCCCATGGAGCAGCACCCCGATGCCGAACACCTCCACCAGCACCGCCGTGCACGTCTGGTCTTGGGGGCGAAGATGTTGCTCAAGCACCCGGATCATCCGCGTGGTGAACTCCGAGGAGGACAGGTCGGTCTGCAGCACCGGGCAGCCGCGGCATTCCGCCAGGGCCGAGCAGGTGCCCGGTGGGCTGCTGCGGGTGGGTGAACACGCAGCAGGGGATCGCTACGCGAAGAACATCTCCAGGGTGTCCTTCTGGCCCTCGCGCTCCAGCTTCCGCAGGTAGGCGGTCTCGCCCCGGCCGAAGATCTGGATGCGCTGGAAGGCGAAGTTCTCGTAGAAGCCGGCCAGCTCCAGGCCGGGGCGGTTGATCTCCGGCACCTCGATCTCGCGGACCAGCCCCGCCCGGCCGGCGATGCACTTCAGGTTGAGGGCGTCGTTCTCCTTCAGGTCCAGCTGGAGCAGGTCCAGCACGGTGATCTTCTTCATGGCTCCCAGTCGTGGCCCGGACCCTTGTGCTCCTGGACCCTCTTCTTCTCCTTGCTGATCTTCAGCTCCATCTTGTCGAACAGCTTGTCGATGCCCTCGAGTATGTCGAAGCCCTCCTCACCCACGTGGATCGAGTGCCCCCAGCGGAAATTGATGTTGGCCTCCAGCTTGTACAGGCTCTTCTCCTGCGAAAAGTGGAAAAGCAGGTCGATCAGGTACTCCTTGGCGAAGTCCAGGCGCTGCATCTTCTTGTCCACGAAATCCCGGATCTGCTCGGTGATCTCGACGTGCACGCCCTTGATTTCCGTGTTCATGCGGTCCTCCTAGCGGTGATGTGAGCTCATGATGTCCAGCTCCTTGCGGTACTTGGCGATCGTCCGGCGCGCGATCCTCACCCCCTTTTCAGCCAGTGCGGCGACGATCTTCTCGTCGGTGAGCTTGCCCGCCTCCCCCTGGACGATCTCCTTGATCATTTCCTTGACCCCTTCCTTGGAGAACCGCCCGCCTCCGGGGGCCGAACCGGCCACGGAGTTGGAGAAGAAGTGCTTCAGCTCGAAAATCCCCCACTCGGTCTGAATGTACTTCCCGCGGTGACGCGGGAAACCGTGGCCTCGTGCACCCCGATTTCCTTGGCGATGTCCTTGAGGGTCAGGGGGATCAGGTACTTCGGCCCCTTGCGGAAGAACTCCCGCTGGAAATCCACGATGGCCCTGCAGGTCTTGATCAGGGTCTCGTTGCGCTGGCGCACGCTGCGGATGAACCAGCGCGCCTCCTGCAGGCTGGAGTTGACGAAGCTCTTCAGCTTCTTCTGTTTCTGCTGCAGCTTGTCCTTGGCCAGCGACTCGTAGAAGGAGTTCACCCCCAGCACGGGGATGTCCTCGTCGTTCAGCAGGATGTGCAGCTCGCCGTCCTGCACCTTGATGCGGATGTCGGGCACCACGTAGCGCGGCTGCTCGCCGGAGAACCGGCGCCCGGGCATGGGGTCCAGGCTCGTGCAGGAAGCGCTTGATGGCCTCCACCTCGGGCACCCCGATGCGCAGCTTGCGGGCGATCTCCTTGTAGCTTCTCCCGCTCCAGGGCCTCCAGGTGGTGTTCCACCACCTCGTAGGCCCCGGGCACGGCGGCCGGGTGGTTGGCGATCTGGACCAGCAGCGACTCATGGTAGTCCTTGGTGCAGGTGCCCACCGGGTCGAAGGCCCTGGATCAGGGCCATGACCCTGCGGGCCGTCGGCAGGGCTTCCGGGGGGAAGAGGGCTCTCCAGCGGCTCGAGGTGGAAGCCGTTGTCGTTCAGGTTGCGGATCAGCAGCTCCCCGGCCTGGAACTCCTCCTGGGACAGGCGCTCGAGGCGCAGCTGCCACAGCAGGTGGTCGTGCAGGGTTTCCGGCCGGCTGACCACCCCTTCGATGAAGCGGCGCTTGGAATCCTCGCGGTCCTCGCCGCTGTGCTCGCGGATGTAGCCGGAATCGGAGGTGTCCTCGAAGTACTCGGTTTCCTCCCCCTGCCGCTTGTCGGCCTCGTTGAGGGACAGCACCGAGCGGTCCTCCACCACCTCCAGGGCGGGATTGCTCTCCAGCTCCTGCTCGATGGTGGTGCGCAGCTCGGCCAGGGGCAGCGCCATGATGCGGATGGCCTGGTAGAGCTGGGGGGTCATGCGCAGCTGTCTGTTCCTGGCGCAGGACCGGTTTCTGGGACTGGAGCATCCTGATTTCAATTGTGGTCCATCGCCCGCCGGATTGTCAACCGCGACGGCTTTCGCCAGCGCTGGAAGGTTACATGCCGGAACTCTTCGCCGAGGTACACCCGGCGGGCCAGGGCGCTGGCCAGCAGCTCCTCCTTGGCCCCGGAGACCACGATCTCCCCGAGGTTGATGATGTAGGAGCGGTGGGTGATCTCCAGGGTGTCGCGCACGTTGTGGTCGGTGAGCAGGACGCCGATGCCCCGCCGGGAAAGCTCGGCGACGATGCGCTTGATCTCGAAGACGGCGATCGGGTCGATGCCGGCGAACGGCTCGTCCAGCAGCAGGAAGCGCGGCTCGATGGCCAGGGAACGGGCGATCTCGGTGCGCCGCCGCTCGCCGCCCGACAGGGTGTAGGCCTTCTGCCGGCGCACCTCCCGGATGCCCAGCTCCTCCAGCAGGCCGTCCAGGCGCAGCTGCTTCTCCTTGCGGGTGAGATCGCGCCGGGTCTCCAGGATGGCCCAGATGTTCTGCTCCACGGTGAGCTTGCGGAACACCGACGGCTCCTGCGGCAGGTAGGCGATGCCCAGGCGGGCCCGGCGGTACATCGGCAGGCCGGAGATGCCGTGGGCGTCCAGGTAGATCTTGCCCGCGTCGGGGCGGATGAAGCCGACGATCATGTAGAAGACCGTGGTCTTGCCCGCGCCGTTGGGCCCCAGCAGGCCCACCACCTCCCCGGTCTCCATGGAGAAGCTCACCCCGCGCACCGCTTCCTTGCGGCCGTAGCTCTTGGTCAGTCCTTCCACGGTGAGGGTCAGGGCGGGCCTCCCTCGGGGACGGGCGGGGCCTCGCCCTGCCTTCGCGGGCTCTTCCTTCGTCTCGGAGGTGACCCGGCCGCGGATGTCCCCCTCCATGCGGATGGTATCCTTGTCCAGATCCACGAAGATCTTCAGCGCGCGGTATTCGTCCCCCTTGCGGTTGACCACGGGCATGCCGGACAGCTCCAGCCGGTTCTCCGGGCGCAGATAGCGGGCGTATTCGGCGCGGCAGACCAGATCCTTCTTCAAAATGCGCACGGCGATCTGGATCACGGTCTGCTCGCTGGACTCCCAGTGCTCCAGGAACCCGCCCTTGACCACCAGCTCGTTCTTGCGGTCCACCATCACCACCGAGCCGTTGATGCGCAGGACCTTGGCCTGGCGGTCGTAGTACAGCTCCTGGGACTCCAGCTCCAGGCCCTTCTCCGAGTTCACCACCCGCACCGCCCCGCGGCAGCGGATGAACTGGAAGTCGGTCCCGGTGAGCTCGATGTAGTCGGCGCGGATCTCGTTCTGCTCGGTGCGCACCCAGGCGTGGCCGCTGAGCAGGGTGCGCTCCCGGCCCTTGGCCAGCACCGTCTCCATGCGGTCGGCCCGGAAGGTGAAGCTGGCGGCGCCCAGGGGCAGGGCGGTCAGCAGGCCCAAGGCCAGGACCAGGCGGGCGGCCGCCAGGGCGGTGCGGCTATGGACCGGCATCCTCCCCCTCCACGTAGCCGCCGCTGGCCCCTTCGCTGAACTCCAGGCGGCGGCGGCGGAAATCCGCCTGGAAGCCCCGCCCTTCCAGGAAGGATGCCGTCCTCCTTGGCCAGGCGCACGCCCTGTCCGGGGCCGCTGGACAGGCGCCGGCCTTCCCTGATCCAGGACAGGCTCTCGGCGGTGAGGGTGGCCTTTTCCTGCGGCGAGCGGATCAGGATGCTGCCGGTCACTTCCGCGTTCTCGCTGTCGCTGTGGTACACCGCCCGGTCGGCCGCGGCCTCCGTGGCCAGGCTGCCCTGGCGGTCGAACTCCTGGAAGCTCACCCCGTCCAGCACGATGCGCTTGCTCTGGTCGTAGCCTTCGGCCCGCCGGGCCGAAAGCCTGACCCAGACCCGGCCCTCGTCGACCACCGTGTGGGTGAAGCCGATCATCACCGTGTCCGGGATTTCCGGGGCCATCTGTTCGCTCACCCGGGCCTCCTCGTAGCTCAGGCTGCACCCCGCGGCAGGCCGAGCGCCGCGGCCAGGGCCAGCGCCGCGGCGGCCGCGAGGGAAAGCCGGCGCCGTTCAGGCATGGCTCAGGCAGGCGGCCACGAAGCTGGCGAACAGGGGGTGCGGCGCCACGGGTTTGGACTTGAACTCGGGGTGGAACTGCACGCCCACGCCCCAGGGGTGGTCGGGCCACTCGACGGCCTCCACCAGGGAGTCGTCCAGGGTGAAGGCGCTCAACCGAGGCCGGCCTCGTCGAGGCGGGCGCGGTAGAGGTTGGAGACCTCGTAGCGGTGGCGGTGGCGCTCCGCTGATGACCTCCTGCCCGTAGATCTCGCCGCGATCCGGCTGCCCGGGCAGCGTCCTGGACGGCGCTGGCCCCCAGGCGCATGGTGCCGCCGTAGCTCTTCACGTCGACCTGCTCCTCCAGCAGGCTGATGACGGGGTGCTCGCAGTTGGGCACGAACTCCGTGCAGTTGGCGTCCTTCCAGCCCAGCAGGCTGCGGGCGTACTCGATGACCATCATCTGCATGCCCAGGCAGATCCCGAAGCAGGGCAGCTCGATTGCGCGGGCCCAGCCGGCCGCGTCCGACCATGCCCTCGATGCCCCGCTGGCCGAAGCCGCCGGGCACCAGCATCCCGTCGCAGCCGGCGAAGGCCGCCGCCAGGCTCCTGCCCTCGCGCCAGGTCCTCGCCCTCCAACTTGACCAGCTCGATGCGGCAGCCGTTGGCGATCGCCCCCGTGGTAGCAGGGCCTCGTAGATGGACATGTAGGAGTCGAGCAGCTCGGTGTACTTGCCGACGATGCCCGATGCGCACGTGCGCGGGCGGCGCCGCGGTAGGTGTCGACCACCTTGCGCCAGTCGGAGAGGTCGCAGGGCGGAATGCTCGAGGCCGCAGCTTGCGTCATGATGATCTCGTCGAGCTTCTGCTCGGCGAAGATGAGGGGGATCTCGTAGATCGTGGTGCGCACGTCGTAGGCCGAGATCACCGCCTCCTTGTCCACGTTGGTGAACAGCGAGATCTTGCGGCGCAGGTCCTCCGGCAGCGGCACGGCGGAGCGGCACAGCAGCACGTCGGGCTGGATGCCGATCTCGCGCAGCTCGCGCACCGAGTGCTGGGTGGGCTTGGTCTTCGGCTCCCCGTGTAGACCACCGGCACCAGGGTCAGGTGCACGAACAGCACGTTCTCGCGCCCGATGTCGTGGATGAACTGCCGCGCCGCCTCGAGGAAGGGGATGGACTCGATGTCGCCGACCGTGCCGCCGATCTCGACGATGGTCGACGTCCACGCCGGGCTGCTCGCCCGACGCGGAAGATGCGGCCTTGATCTCGTCGGTGATGTGCGGGATGACCTGCACGGTCTCCCCGAGGAACTGGCCCTCGCGCTCCTTGCGTGATGACGGCCTGGTAGACCTGGCCGGTGGTGATCGAGTTGTCCCGGCCGAGGGGGGAGGAGGTGAAGCGGGTGTAGTTGCCGAGGTCCAGGTCGGTCTCGGCGCCGTCGTCGGTGACGTACACCTCGCCGTGCTGGTAGGGGTTCATGGTGCCCGCGTCCACGTTGATGTAGGGGTCGATCTTGATCATGCGGACCGTCAGGCCGCGGTTCTCCAGGAGGCTGCCGATGGAGGCCGACGCCACGCCCTTGCCGAGGCCGGAGCAGACGCCGCCCGTGACGAAAATGTACTTGGTCATCCTGCGGGAAAGTATTCACGCCCCGCAGGGGACTGTCAATTGAAGCTCGCCCTCTGCGTCTCCGGCTGGGCCGAGGGGGTTTTGAGGAAAAGCACCCCGCGGGGGGAACCGGCGATCCCGCGCAGCAGCGCGGGCAGCTGCGAGGCGGAAAGCAGCTCCTCGGCCCCCAGGATGGGCGCCCCCAGGCGCACGGCCAGGGCCAGCCCGTCGCTGGGACGGGTTTCCAGGGTGCAGTTGCGCAGCCCGTGGCGGTAGACGATCCTGGCTCCGCAGGTGCAGTCCTGCGGGCGGGGGTAGATCTCCAGGCGCTCCATGCGCAGGCCGTGCCGCAGGAACAGCACCGCCAGCAGGTCGTGGGCCAGCGGCTCCGCGGGCCGGATGTTCTCCAGCTCCACGATGATGGCGCTGGCCTCCGAAGGGCCGACCCAGACCGGCAGCAGGCGCGGGCCGGCCTCCTCGGCGAGCATCACGACCGGCATGTTGTCCCGATCCAGCAGCAATCCCCGGATTTTCAGCGCGACCATACTCGAGAATATAGCCCGCCTCCCCGGGGATTTCCGCGCCGCCCTACCCCTCCCCGCGCTCCTCTTCCTGTTGAGCCTGGGCCTCGCCCCCCGGGCAGGCCCGGCGCACGATCTGGATGGCGGTGGCTTTGCCCTCCGGGCCGATGTCCACCAGCACCCCCTGCAGCTCCAGCCCGCGCCAGGACACCTTGGAGAACTCGTGGATCTGGGTGGTGAACTTGCGGATCTCGATCTCCGGGTCCAGGCCGCCCACCGAGTCCCTGCTGCCGGTGCGGCCGGTGCCGGCGATCACCGCCGTGCCGCCGGGCAGCACCTTGGCGTCGGAGGTCAGCACCTTGGTGTGGCTGCCCAGCACGGCCGACACCTGGGAGTCCAGGTGGTAGAACATGGTGTACTTCTCGGCGGTGGTGGCCGCGTGGAAATCCACCAGGATCAGGCGGGTCTCCTGGGCGATGCGGGCCACCAGGTCCGTGGCCAGGTGAAAGGGGTTGGCCAGGTGCACGCGGTTGAACCCGGACTGCCCGAGCAGGTTGAGCACGGCGATCTTCTGCCCGGCGGCCTCCGCGATCGTCCAGCCGCGGCCGGGGTTGCCGTAGGGGTAGTTGGCCGCCCGCAGGATGTAGGGGGCGTGGGGCAGGTGGGGGACCATGTCCTTCTTGTAGTAGATGCACTCCCCGGAGGTGAGCACGTCGATGCCCAGCTTGTGCAGGTAGATGGAGTGGTTCTTGCCGATGCCGAACCCTCCGGTGGCCCCGTCGCCGCAGGCCACGACGAAATCCACCTCCAGCTCCTTGCGCAGCGAGGCCAGTTGGCTCTTGACGCAATACACCCCGGCGGAGCCGACGATTTCCCCGATGTATAGGACGCGCACTGCCGCCAGGATACCCGCGCCCGCCCCGCCCTGTCCAGGCGCCGGCCGGAAGAGCGCGGGCCAGCCGGCGAGCGGGCGGGCAAGCCGGAGGTCGGGCAAGCAATTGACAAAACCGGGCCGCCTACGCTATGTTGGCCGCAGGCCCAGATGGTGAAATTGGTAGACACGCTAGATTCAGGGTCTAGTCCGCAATACGCGGGTGGAGGTTCGAGTCCTCTTCTGGGCAACCGCTCCTTGACGTAATACCACCAACGGACCATAGTTGCCTCGGCACGCAAGGGCCCTTGTTATGAAACGCCTGCCCCTCCTGCCTCTGGCCCTGCTTCTGGCCGGCTGCCTTTCCAGCCCGGCTCCTGAAATCGACATCGTTCCGCCCGCGGAAACCGCCGAGCTGCCCGAGGCCAACCTCCCGCCCCCGGAGGAGGAGCCGCCCGCGGCCATGAAGCCGGCCTCCGAGCCGGTGCCCCCCGAGATCAGCGCCTTCGAAGCGCTGCGCCAGGCGGCGCGGCTGGCCCCGCCGGAGGTCCGCCTGCTGACCGTGGGCGGGCGGGTGCCCCTCCTGCTGCAGGACCTGAACCGCGACGGCCACCCGGAGTGCCTGGCCGTGGCGGTGCGGGACCGCAGCCTGAAGCCCGCGGACATCGAGGCGCTGTCCCAGTCCTCGCGCCTGTTCGACTCGCCCGGGGTGGGCTTCGCGCTGCTGTTCTACGGCAACCTGCAGGGCAGCCTGCGGCGGCCCACGCTCATCGACCTGGGCCAGCGGAGGGTCTTCGAGTCCCTGACCCGCACCCCGCTCAGCGCCGGACGGGCGGTGCCCCTGGTGGTCACCGTATCCTTCCTGAGCCCGGACGGACGCGAGCAGGAGCTGCTGGTGTTCGACCATGCCGGCGGCAGCCCCCGCTACCGGCGCAGCCTGGTGGAGCGGCTGGGCTCGCGCTCCTGGCTGGAGGACATCGACGGGGACGGCACCCTGGATATCCTGACCCGGGAGAAGGTCCTGGAGGAGGGGGTGGGCTACGAAACCTTCCTCACCTGGTCGCGCTGGAACGGCAGGGCTTTCACCGAGGTGGCCACCCGCAACGTCCTGCGCGGCTTGAGCGGCTTCCTGTCCTCCGTGCGGGAGGCGCTGCTCTCCGGTGACCGCCGCCGGGCAGCCGAGGTGGCCGGCGACGGGCGGGAGCTGGCCCGCCTGCGCGCGCGCGGGCTGAAGGAAGGGGAGCTGCTGGCCGCCCTGCTGGGCCTGGAGTCCGCCGGACTGCAGGAGCTGCCCCGGATCACCGAGGTGCTCTTCCCCCAGATCCTGGAGGACCCCTTCATCGCCCGCGACTCCGGCGGCCAGTACTTCGAGCTCACCTACCGCCTGGTGGACGAGAACGGGCTGTCCTACCTGCCCAAGGCCCGCCTGTACATGCTGCGCAACCCCTTCGCCGAAAGGCAGTTCGCCTTCCGGCCGGTCGAGCATTGACAGCCCTGGAAGCAGGCTTTAGAGTTAAGCCTTAAGCCTATGTTCAAATACCTGATCGAAGGCGGCCACCCCCTGCGCGGCAGCCTGCGGGCCAGCGGCAACAAGAACGCGGCGCTGCCCTGCCTGGCGGCCACCCTGCTCACCGGCGAGCCGGTAACCCTGCGCAACCTCCCGGAAATCGAGGACGTGCAGGTCATGATCGAGATCCTCCGGCAGCTGGGCACGCGCGTCGAGAAGATCGACGACCACGCCTGGCGCCTGCAGTCCGGCGACCCCGCCCCCTGCGCCGTGCCCGCCGAGCTGGCCCGCCAGGTGCGGGCCTCCATCCTGCTGGCCGGCCCCCTGCTGGCCCGCTGCGGGCGGGTCAGCCTTCCCCCGCCCGGCGGGGACGTGATCGGGCGGCGCCGCCTGGACACCCACTTCCTGGCCCTGAAGGAGCTGGGCGCCCGGGTGGAGATCGACGGGCTGATCAGCCTGCAGGCCAACAAGCTGGTGGGCGCGGACCTGTTCCTCGACGAGGCCTCGGTCACGGCCACCGAGAACGCCATCATGGCCGCGGTGCTGGCCGAGGGGACCACGGTGATCGAGAACGCCGCCTCCGAGCCGCACGTCCAGGACCTCTGCGCCATGCTCAACGCCATGGGCGCCCGCATCGAGGGCATCGGCTCCAACATCCTGACCATCCGCGGCGTGGAGGGCCTGGCCGGCGCCGATTTCACCATCAGCACCGACTTCATGGAGGTGGGCTCCCTGATCGGCCTGGCGGCCGTGACCGGCAGCGCGCTGGAAATCCAGGACGCCGCCCCCCGCTTCCTGCGCATGACCCGCATCGCCTTCGGCCGCCTGGGCATCCACTGGGAGACGGAAGGGGAGACCATCCGCGTGCCGGCCGGGCAGGACCTCAAGGTGGTCCCGGACCTCGGCGGGTCCATCCCCAAGATCGACGACGCCCCCTGGCCCGGCTTCCCCCCCGACCTGATCAGCATCGCCCTGGTGATCGCCACCCAGGTGGAAGGCACGGTGCTGATCTACGAGAAGATGTTCGAGTCGCGCATGTTCTTCGTGGACAAGCTGATCGGCATGGGGGCCCGCATCATCCTGTGCGATCCCCACCGCGCCGTGGTCAGCGGCAGGTGCCGGCTGAAGGGGGCCGAGCTGGTGTCCCCGGACGTGCGCGCCGGCATGGCCATGGTCCTGGCCGCGCTGTGCGCCGAGGGGCCCAGCACGATCAACAACGTCTACCAGGTGGAGCGGGGCTACGAGAACCTGGCCGCCCGCCTGCAGTCCCTGGGAGCGCACATCCAGCGGGTGCCGGAGTGAGCTCAGCGCTCCGCCAGGAGCGCGCCAGCGCCAGGCCAACGGCGGACCTCAAGGCCGGCGGCGGACCTCGTCGTAGGCTTCCTGCAGAATCTTGAACCTCTCCTCCGCCGCCTGGACGAACTCCGGGCCCAGGCTGGCGAAGCGGTCGGGGTGGCACTCGGAGGCCAGGCGGCGGTAGGCGCTGCGCACCTCCTCCTCGCTGGCCCCCGGCTCCAGGCCCAGGACCCGGTATTCCCGGCCGGCCGGCGCCTGGAACTCGGCGGCCAGCCCTTCATACTCCGCGTTCTCCAGGCCCAGCGTGCCGGCGATGCGCCGGATCAGCCGCTCGCCGGCGGCCGGGACCCCGGCCTCCTCGCCGGCGGCGATCTTCAGCAGCAGCCGCACCAGCAGGCGCCGGCCCGCGGGCGTGGAGGCGCCGGTGAAATGCCGCGCCAGCTCGTCCACGCCCAGCCGCTCGCGCGCCTGGAAGGTCCGGTCGACCAGGCGCGCCAGCAGCTGCTGGTCCTCGTCTGTGTAGGGAAAGCTCTCGCGGAAGAAGCTCTTCAGCGCCTCCACCTGCCGGAGGCGCACGCGGCCGCCGGCGCCGGCCACCGCAATGGACAGCCCGACCAGGGAGGACAGGAAGGAGAGTTGGGAAGCGGAGAGGGCCGCCGCCTGCTCGCAGGCCGCCGCAATGGCGGCCATGTCAGTCGTTGCCCCGGCCCGCCAGCACGACCAGCAGGACCGCCAGGATGGCCCCCTGCAGCACGGCCAGGCCGACCAGCGCCGGCCGGAAGCCCCAGGCCAGCAGGGCGTAGGCGGCCAGCGCGCGGTGGACCTTCAGGTACACCCCGGCCAGCAGCGCCGCGGCCACGGGGAACAGCGGGATCACCAGCCAGGCCGCCAGCGCCGGCCGCCGCCCGCCCACCAGGCGGTAGGACCAGCCCAGGGCCGTGGCCAACAGGCCCAGGTTGAGAAAGACGAACGGCAGCAGCAGGCGCATCAGGATCTCCAGCGACAGCGCGGCTTCCAGCTGCCCGAAGGCGCCGATCCCCGCGCGCGCCAGCCACAGGGTGTCCAGGCTCACCCCGCCCAGGCGGCTGCGGCCGGCGGGCCCCGGGGAGCGCAGGGCCGGCAGCTGCTCCGGGCGCGGGGCCAGGGACAGCAGGTTCCGCGGCTCCAGGCGCTGCACGGAGCCCACGACCGGCCGGGGCAGGAGATCCCGTCCGATGCGCTCGCGGTCGATGCCGTGCAGGAGCACTCCCGCCCGCGGCACCGGCGACGCTCCCTGCCCGGACGGAGGCGGAGCCTGGCTGGACTCCAGCTTGCCGTAGGGGGCCAGGTAGTGCAAAACCACCCGGCCGGAGGCGAAGCGCAGGACCTCGATGTCCTTGAAGAAGATCTCCCCGGCGGTGCTGACCATCTTGCCGATGGACACGATCTCCCGCGCCCCGGCCGCCCCCCCGTTGAGGAACAGCAGCCCCTGCGGTCCGGGCAGCGGGTCCATGCGCTCGGCCTCGTCCCGGAAATAGGTCTGCCGCGTGACCTGGGCCCGGCTCTCGGCCAGCCAGCGCTTGGCATCCTGATCTTGGGGATAGCGGCGGGCCAGCTCCAGGAAGTGGTAGTAGGCCGACAGGAAATCTCTCTTCTCGAAGATCCGGGCCCCGGCCTGTTTTCTTTCGAACAGGTCCCGCCCCTCCAGGCTCATCTTGCCCGGCTCCTGGCCGCGGATCCGCTCCCAGGCCCGGGACGACAGGCGCCTGGCTTCCCGGCTGACCTCATCCGGCCGCTCCCCGGAAACGCGCACGGCCAGGTCGGCGTAGTACACCGCGGAAAACCAGTCCTCCCGCTCGAAGTAGCCGCGGGCCCTGGCCAGCAGCTGGTCGGGACGCTCGCCGCGGGCCGCCTCCGCCTGCGGGGTTTCCGCCTCCGGCACCGGCCGCGCCGCCGGCGCGCGCAGCCTCGCGCGCAGGAGGTCCCTCTCCCCGCTCACCGCGTCGTCCTTGCGGTTGATGGCCAGGTAGCGCTCGAAGCTGTCCAGCGCCTCCTGCGGACGGTCCTGGCGCAGCTCGCCGCGGGCATCCTCCAGCAGAGCCCGCCCCTCGCGGGTCAGCTCCTCCAGCTCCGTGAGCAGGGTGCGCGAGCGAGGGTAGAAGCCGAAGAGCGCCACGGTGTACAGGACGGACAGGGTGACCAGCAGGGTGAGCTGCGAGCCGACCACCTTGTGGAAGGGAGCGCGGCCGCCGGAGGCCGGGCGCAGGAACAGGGAGTAGGCCACGGCCAGCCCGGCCACGGTGATGGGCACCGCATAGTCCACCAGGCGCACGAAGGCGGAGGTCCAGAGGTACGGCCACTTGAAGACCGGGAAAAGGTCCGGGAGCGCCAGGATGGTCCAGAGGATGAAGCCGGCGAAGGCCGCCAGGTAGAATACGAACAGGGTGGACAGCGCCCCCTGGGTGCCGGGGCTACGCACCTGCGGGCTCCCCGTGCGGGCGCTCGAAGCGCAGGAACAGCAGATCGAGCAGCAGCAGGACCGCGCCCAGCGCCAGCAGCGCCGCCTCCGGCAGGACGCCGGCCAGGCGCGGCAGGCCGGCCAGCCTGGCCAGCTCCCCGGCCGCCTTCTCCCGCAGCCAGCCGAACAGGAACAGGTAGCCGCGCATGACCAGGAAGGCCAGCAGCACGTTGCCCAGCGGCCAGCGGCTGATGCGGAAGAACACCCCCGCGGTGAAGAAGGAGAACACCAGGGCCAGGCAGGTGAGATAATAGGCGGACCGGGAAGCCCGGATAGCGGGCGTCCAGCTCGCGGGACAGGCGCCGCAGGTCCGCCGCGAAGCCGTCCAGGAGGCGCTGGACCGGGTCCTCCGCCTCGGCCAGCAGGACCGCGTAGGCCGGGCGGGCCGGGGCGCTCAGGCTCCGGCCTCCGCCGCGCACGGCGAGCTGCCCTTGCCCGGGGAGGCGCGCCTCGCTGGAGCCCAGATAGGCCAGGCGGGGACCGGCGGCGGGCGGGCCCTGGGCCACCACCCCGTCCAGGCGCGAACCCTGCACGGCTTCCACGTACAGCGCCGTCCCGCCGAACTCCTGGAAGACCTGGGGCAGGAAATAGCCCCCGGCGGTGGGCGCCGGGCCCCGGGGGGCGGCCGGCAGCCTGCGCAGCGCCTGCCCGCCGAAGGCCAGCACCGCGAAAGCCGCGGCCATGGGCAGCAGGTAGGAAAGGATGCGGTTGCCCGGGCGCCGGTAGAGGGGGAACAGGGTCAGGACCAGGGCGAAGAGGACCGCGGCCGGGAAGCGCTCCACCAGGACCGGGACCAGGCGGGAAGCCACCAGCGCCCGGGCCGCCTGAGGGGGCTCGCCGGAGTGGCCGACCCGCAGCTCCAGCAGGGAGAAGCCGGTCAGCAGCAGGCCCAGCAGGATGCAGAACAACAGGAACAGCGCCGGCAGCCGCAGCGCGTTTTTCACTCCCACGATACTACCATCGGCCTGCGGCGCCCGCAAGAAAAGGGCTCGCCGCGCCGGATATCGCCGGATGCCGGCGGTTGACCACCGGCGGCCCTTTCTTTATAGTTGCGCGAGAATATTCGCTTCCCTCAGGAGGAATTACCCAAAATGAAATCCCGCAAGGTGTTCCTGGCGGCGCTCTGGCTGCTGGCGCTCCCCGCGGCGTCGCTGCTGGCCCAGAGCGAGCAGCCCCAGATCGGCCAGATGTGGGTCACCTGGATCGGCTCGGTGGCCGCGCTGCTTTTCGCCCTGATCCTGGCCCTGGGCGTGCTCAAGAAGGACGCCGGCACGGCGAAGATGAAGGAGATCAGCCGGGCCGTGCAGGTGGGCGCCCTGGCCTACCTGAAGCAGCAGTACAAGGTGGTCGGCCTCATCTTCGTGCTGCTGTTCGCCCTGTTCATGGTGCTGTCCTTCGTCCTGAACCTGATCAGCCGCTTCGTGCCCTTCGCCTTCCTGACCGGAGGGCTGTTCTCCGGGCTGGCCGGCTTCATCGGCATGAGCGTGGCCACCCGCGCCAACGCCCGCACCGCCTGGGCGGCCAAGCAGAGCCTGAACGGCGGCCTGCGCGTGGCCTTCTCGGCCGGCACGGTCATGGGCATGGTCGTGGTCGGGCTGGGCCTGCTGGACCTCTCCATCTGGTGGCTGGTGCTCTACCTGTTCCGCCTGCCGCCCTCGGAGATCCCGCCGATCATGATCACCTTCGGCATGGGCGCCTCCTCCATGGCCCTGTTCGCCCGCGTGGGCGGGGGCATCTTCACCAAGGCGGCGGACGTCGGCGCGGACCTGGTGGGCAAGGTGGAGAGCGGCATCCCGGAGGACGACCCCCGCAACCCGGCGACCATCGCGGACAACGTCGGGGACAACGTGGGGGACGTGGCCGGCATGGGCGCGGACCTGTACGAGTCCTACGTGGGCTCCATCGTGGCCACCATGGCGCTGGGGGCCATCGCCTCCCTGGGCCTGCCCGGGCTCACGGCCCTGCAGGCCATCCAGGTTCCGGTGACCATCGCCACCATCGGGGTGATCAGCTCCATCCTCGGCACCTTCCTGGTGCGGGCCAAGGAGGACGCCTCCCAGGTCAAGCTGCTGGGCTCCCTGCGCCGCGGGGTGTACACCTCCACCGCCCTGATCGCGGTGCTGTCCTTCCTCTACATCTACTTCACCATCGGGACGGCCTTTCTCGGCGTCTGGGCCGCGCTGATCGTGGGCCTGGTGGCCGGGAACGTCATCGGCTTCTTCACCGAGTACTACACCTCGGACAGCTACCGGCCGACCAAGGCCCTGGCCGACCAGTCCCTGACCGGGCCGGCCACCCTGATCATCGGCGGCCTGGCCCTGGGCATGCTCTCCACCCTGATCCCGGTCGTGGTGGTGGTGATCGCCACCCTGGCCGCCTTCGGCCTGTCGGGCGGCTTCGCCCACGTGGACATCGGATTGTACGGCATCGGGCTTTCGGCCGTGGGCATGCTGTCCACCCTGGGCATCACCCTGGCCACGGACGCCTACGGGCCGGTGGCCGACAACGCCGGCGGCATCGCCGAGATGGCCAAGCTGGACCCGGAGGTGCGCCAGCGCACCGACGCCCTGGACTCCCTGGGCAACACCACGGCGGCCACCGGCAAGGGCTTCGCCATCGCCTCCGCGGCGCTGACCGCCCTGTCCCTGATCGCCGAGTACGGCAACAAGATCAAGGAAGGCGTGGCCCAGCTGTTCGTCAACACGGCCAACTCCCAGGTGTTCGAGCGCTTCTACGCGGGGATGATCACCATCAGCCGCGACGCGGGCGAGGCGGTCACCAGCGTGCGGATGAGCATCGACATGCTGGACCCGCGCATCCTGATCGGCATTTTCCTCGGAGCCGTGCTGCCCTTCGTGTTCTGCGCCCTGACCATGCAGGCGGTGGGCCGGGCGGCGGGGGACATGGTGCAGGAGGTGCGGCGGCAGTTCAAGGCCAAGCCGGGCATCCTCAAGGGCAAGGACAAGCCGGACTACGCCACCTGCGTGGCCATCTCCACCAAGGGCGCGCAGAAGGCCATGATCGTGCCTTCCCTGCTGGCCATCGTCAGCCCGGTGCTGGTGGGCGTGCTGTTCGGTCCCTTCACCGTGATCGCCCTGCTGGCCAGCTCCATGGCCACCGGCTTCGTGCTGGCGGTCATGATGGCCAACTCCGGCGGCGCCTGGGACAACGCCAAGAAGTTCATCGAGCGCGGCGCGCTGGGCGGCAAGGGCTCGGCCCCGCACAAGGCCGCGGTGGTCGGGGACACGGTGGGCGACCCCTTCAAGGACACCTCCGGCCCTTCGCTGAACATCCTGTTGAAGCTGATGTCCATGGTGTCCATCGTGTTCGTGACCGTCTGCCTGTCGCTGAACAACTGGCTGGTGCAGGTCCTGGGCTTCTAGGCCCGGCACGAAGGCTTCGCCGACACAGGCCGCCCCCCCGAGGGGCGGCCTTTTTCGTTCATTCTATCGCGTAGCCCACGCCGCGCAGGGCGCGGATGCGCACCGACTGGCAGCCGCCCTCCACTGAGCCCAGCCTGCGGCGCAGGCCGGCCACCTGCATGTCCAGGGCCCGGCTGCCCGCGGCGCACGGGCGGCCCCAGGCCGCGTAGGCCAGCACCTCCCGGCTCACCGCCTGGCCGGGGCGGGCGAGCAGGGCGGCCAGGATCGCGGACTGCGGCGGCGAAAGGCTCACCTCCCCGTGGGGGGAACTGGCCCGGGCGCCGCGCAGGGAGAGCCCGCCGAAGCTCAGGCCCTCGCCCGCCCCTGGGGCCCGCTGCGATGCCAGCCTCTCCAGCCGGCACTCCAGCTCCTCGGGGCTCCAGGGCTCCTTCAGGAAATCATCGCAGCCGGCCAGGAAGGCCGCCCGCAGCAGCTCGGGGGGGCCGTAGGCCAGCACCGCCGCCCCGCCGGCCCGCAGGGCCTCCAGCTCCGCGGCCGGGGGCAGCCCGCGGGCGGGGAACAGGTAGGCGTCGCAGCCGGACAGCGGCCGTTCGGACACGCGCAGGCGCAGGTGAGGAGCGCGGCGGGTGAAGAGGGCCAGGCGTTCGGCCAGGAGGGGCTCCCCGGCCACCAGGTTCAGCAATCGAGGGGCCAGGTCGGGGAGCGGGGGGCGAATCAGCCCAGGAACACCTGTCCGGCGTTGTCGATCGCGAGGATGGTCTTGCATTCGGAGCAGCGGAAGCGCCCGGCCTTGGAGGCCTTCAGCTTCTTGCTGCAGATGGGGCACTTGAAGATCTTGGGGAACGGTCCGGCCTGGGGCCCTCGCCCTTCTGGGCGAAGAAGGAGACCGCCTCGTCCAGGTTCTCCTTGATGTTGAAGAACTGGGAGAAGCCCAGGAGCTGGAAGACCTCGTAGACCTTGGGCTGGATCTCCAGCAGGACCAGGTCGCCGCCGCGCGGCTTGACGGCCTTGAGGAAGGCGGTGAAGGAACCGATGCCCGTGCTGGATACGTAGTTCAGGCCGGCGCAGTGGAAGACCAGGCGGATGAAGCCCGCCTCGATGGTCTTGGCGACGCGCTTCTGGAAGTAGTTGGAGTTGTAGGTATCGATGTACCCGGTGAGATAGAGAACCAGACAGCCGGAAACCTCGTCGATCTTCTGGAGGCGGATCTTGAGGCTGTCGTCCTTCTCGTCGTCGAACCCCGGTACGATCTCGTTGTTCATCATATCCCTTTTTCGCCCGTGAACGAGGCTAATATTATACAGGGAAAGTCCGACTTGTCAAACTGTTCCCCGATTTTCTTCAAGCCGCCTCGCCTCCCTTTCCACTGCAGACCCCGCCGCGGCGACGATGCGCGCGAAGGGGGGAATCCCACAGAAAGTATCGGCCGGAAGGGCCGGATTGACAACAATTTTGTTCGCCCCGAGAATGGTTCCCGCAATGCGCACATCCCTGGAGGGTTTGCGGGTGGTGCTGGTCCGGCCCCAGGAGCCGCGGAACGTGGGGCAGGTCTGCCGGGCCATGAAGACCATGGGCCTGGAGTCCCTGTACCTGGTCGGGGCGGAGGGTCTGGACCGCAGGGAGGCCTCCGTCACCGCCCTGGAGGCCCGGGACCTGCTGGAGGGGGCGGTGGCCTGCGCCGGGCTGCCGGAGGCCCTGCGCGGCACCGTGCTCTCCGCGGGCCTGAGCCGCAGGCGCGGCCGCTGGCGCAAGTACTTCGCCCTGGACCCCGAGCAGCTGGTGGAGAGGATCATCGCCGTGCGCGGGCCCTGCGCCCTGGTGTTCGGGGCGGAAGCCGACGGCCTGACCGACCAGGAGCTCGGCTGCTGCCACCTGGCGGTGCGCATCCCCACCTCGCCGCGTTTTCCCTCCCTGAACCTCTCCCACGCCGTACAGATCCTGGCCTACCTCCTGTTCCGCCGCCTGTCCTCCCCGCCCCCGGACCGTTTCCGCCCCGTGGGCGACCGCGAGCTGGACCAGGTGGTGGGCACCATCGTGGACACCCTGGCCGGGCTGGGTTTCTTCCGCAAGGCCAACCCCGGGGAAATGGGGACCTTCTGGCGGGACCTGCTGGCCCGGGCCGCGCTGGAAAAGCGGGAGGCCGAGCGCCTGCGGCGCATCTTTCACGAGATCCGCGGCCTGGCTCGGCATCGCCAAGCTTGACCCGCCGCGGAGAATCACCCTACACTGCAGCCGATGAGGAACAAGCTGGGCTGGATCCTGGCGGTCGCGCTGGTGCTGGCCTCCCCACTGTTCGCCTTCGACCGGCAGGATTTCGACCGCATCGCCGACTTCTCGGTGACCATCAAGACCCTGGCCGGGCTGAGCGAGGCGGGCGCCCTGGCCGGCCGCCTGCTGCTGCTGGACGGCACCGTGGCTTCCATGCAGTTCCCCGAGGCCGCGGAATCCCCCTTCGCCGTGGAGCTGGAGCTGGCCGGCGGAGAGTGGATCGGCACGGAGGAAGTGAAGATCTACCTCTGCCGCGTGCGTTTCCGGGGCCAGGAGTACGCCCGCCGCTTCCCGCGCCGGACACCGCGCGCTCCGGGCCCGGGTGAGATCGTGGTCAACGACCGCATCCTGGTGGTGGCCCGCCTGGCCGGCCGCGCCAAGGCCGAGGACGGCACGCCGCTGTGGGTCCTGGAAGGCCTGCACGTCCGGGCCTTGCGCTGAGGCCAGCCCCGAAAAAGCCCCTATAGTCTGACGTCCCGCGCCCGGATGACCCGGTCTTCGGCCACCACCGCGGCCCTCTGCAGCACATTGCGCAGCTCGCGTACGTTGCCCGGCCAGGAGTGGGCGCAGAGCCGGTCCAGGGCCTCGGGGCGCAGGCTCAGTCCGGGGGGCAGCAGGTGCGCCGCCAGCAGGGGGATGTCCTGCGGGCGCTCGCGCAGCGGCGGCATGCGTAACAGCAGGACGCTGACGCGGTAGTACAGGTCCTCCCGGAAACGCTCCTTCTCCACCTGCCGGCGCAGGTCCTTGTTGGTGGCCGCCACCAGGCGCACGTTCAGCCGCACCGGGCAGGTGCCCCCCACCCGGGTCAGCTCCTGGCTCTCCAGCACGCGCAGCAGCTTCACCTGGGCGGCGGGGGCCAGCTCGCCGATCTCGTCCAGGAAGATGGTGCCGCGGTTGGCGCGCTCGAAGCACCCCGCCCGGCTCACCGCGTCGGTGAAAGCGCCCCGCTCGGCGCCGAACAGCTCGGATTCCAGCAGGCTTTCCGGGATGGCCCCGCAGTTCACCGGCACCAGCGGCCCTTCCCGCCGCGGGGACAGGCGGTGCAGCGCCGCGGCGGCCAGCTCCTTGCCGCTGCCGCTCTCCCCCTGGATCAGCACCGGGGCGTCGCTGGCCGCGTAGCGGGCCAGCAGGGCCTTCAGCTCCCGGATCGGCGGGGCTTTCCCCGACCAGGCCGGCGAAGGCCTCCGGGGCCGGGGCCGACAGGAACAGGCGGCGCGCGTCGGCGTTGGCCACGGCCCGCCGCAGCGCCCCCTCCAGATCCGCCAGGCCGCCGTCCTTCAGGATGAAATCGTAGGCTCCCGCCTGCATGGCCCGCTTGACGAAGTCCACCTCGCCGTAGGCCGGTGAGCATGATCACCGGCGGCGGGGCCGGACGGGCCAGGATGTCCTCCAGCAGGCTCAACCCGTCGCGGTCCGGCAGGTCGATGTCCAGGAGCACCACGTCCGGGTCCTGCTCGGCCAGCAGGCTCAAGCCCTCGGCGGCGCTGTCGGCGGGGATCACGGCATAGCGCCCGGCCAGGATCCAGCGCAGCGTGTCCTGCGCCCGGGGGTCGTCGTCGATGAACAGGACCCGTACCATGGGACCAACCGCCTCGGCGAGCAATGGTAGCGCCGCGCGGCCCCCGGCGCAAGAAAACATCGGGGATTGTCCGGTCACTTTCGCCGTGCTACGATCCCCCCATGCAACCGGCCAAGGTCATGATGCGCCTGCTGGACCGCAACTTCATCACCAAGCTGCTGATCCTGGGCCTGTTGTACTCCATGGTCCCGCTGGCGGAGATCTTCCTGCTGATCTACCTGGGCAACCTGATCGGCTACTACTTCACCCTGGCCCTGGCCGCCTTCGCCGGCCTGCTGGGGATGCTGGCCGCGCTGCGGGAGCTGCGCAAGAACCTGCAGTCGCTGCGGAAGAAGACCCGCCGCGGCGAGCTGCCCACCCAGGAGTTCATCAACATCACCGGGGTGCTGGCCGCCAGCATCCTGCTGTTGACCCCCGGCTTCATCACCGACACCCTGGGCTTCCTGTTGTTCGTTCCCAGCGTGCGCAACGCCTTGGGGCGCTGGGTGCTCCGCAAAACCCGCACCGACCTCAAGGAGCTGTACGAGTACCTCAAGCTGGAAGAGGGCTAGCGGCGTCCGATCTTGGCGAAGAGCACCAGCACCCAGAAAACCAGCCCGGTGGCCAGGCCCAGCAGGTTGCCGCTGGGCTGGCGGTTGGACTTCTTCTTTCCGGAGAACAGCTCGAAGCAGTCGTCCACCCACAGGTAGATCCCGGGGGTGAGCTCCTTCTTGCGGCGCAGCACCCACAGGTCCCGGCCGGGCAGCCCGCCGCCCACCAGCAGGAAGGTGGGGGTGGCCTTCTTGATGGCCAGCAGCACGTTCTTCTCCTGGCTTCTGGGGTAGAAGCCCGCGTGGCGGCCCACCAGGCGCAGCCCGCGGAAGGAGTCCCGCAGGTTGCGCTCGGCCTTCTCCACCTCGTCCTTGCGCCCGCCCAGCAGGTACACCGTGCGGTTGAAGCGCTCGGCGAGGGACAGCAGGCGGATTACGAAAGTGAAGGCGGAGTAGCAGGTCAGGGTGCCCTTGCGCAGGAACTTCGCCCCCCGCACGATGCCGGGGGAGATCGGCAGGATCAGGGAGGCCTCGCGCAGGCAGCGGCGGTACTCGTTGTGGCCGCGCGCGGCCAGCAGGCGCTGGCGGTTCAGGAACACGATCTGGTGCCGCCCTCCGTCCAGCAGGAAGCCCTCCACCCGCTTGAGGGCCTGCTCCTGGTCCAGGGCATCCACCGGCACGTTGAGCAGCTGCACGCGCATGGCTAGGCTGGTTTCCAAGCTTCTCTCTCCTCCAATAGACATTGCACCACCGCGGCGGCGAAAAGGGCGGCGGTTTCGGTGCGCCAGACCCTGCGCCCGATGGTGATGGGCTGGAAGCCGCGCTCCCGGGCCCGGGCGACCTCCTCCTCGGCCAGGCCCCCCTCCGGGCCCACCAGCAGGGTGACCCGGCTCAGGCCCCCGGCCAGGGCGGCATGCAGCGAGCCGGCGGCCAGGCGCTCCTGGTGGAAAACCAGCCGCAGCTCGCCCTCCTGGGCCGGAGCATCCAGGGCCCCCTCCAGGGGCAGCGGCTCGCGGATCAGCGGCACGCGGCTGCCTCCGCTCTGCTGGGTGGCCTCGCGGGCGATCCTGCGCCAGCGCTCCACGCGCCGCTCCCGGTCCCCCGGCTCCTCCAGGCGGCTCAAGGCTGAAGCGGCTGAACACCGGCACGATCTCCGCGACCCCCGCCTCCGTCACCTGCCGGACGATCTGATCCATCTTGCGCCCCTTGGGCAGCGCCTGGATCAGCGCCACGGGCGGACCGCCGGGCTCCTCCGCCTCGGGCGGCTCCAGCTGCAGGCGCACGAAATCCGCGCCGATCGACGCGATCCGGCAGGCCCGCAGCGCTCCCCCGGCATCCCGGGCCTGGAAGCGCTCCCCCACGGCGAGGCGCAGCACCCGGACCAGGTAATGGAAGTCCCGGCCGCGCAGCTCCACGGCCCCCTCGTCCTGAGCCTCGCCCGGCAGAACGAAAACCCGCAAGTCGGCTGTCCCTCCTCACCGCGCGCTAGCGCGGGAGCAGCTCCACGGCCTTCTGCAGCGCCGTGTCGAACTCCAGATCATACAACGGCGGGTTGTCGTTGGTCCGGTTCACCTCGTTGCGGATCAGCCGGCGCACGTAGCGCTCCGCCAGCTGGATCTTCTTTTCCTGCAGCTGTCGGAGGAAGGCCTGGATTTGGGGCTCTCCGGGCTGGGGATTGGCGGCCACGAAATCGCGCAGGAGGTTCTGCTCCAGCAGGGAGGAAACCGCCTTCTCCTCCTCCTCGCTCAACTCCGCCTCCTTGACCTCCACGTCGGGGAGGATGCCCACCTTGTCGATGTTCCTGCCCTGCGGAGTGTAGTAGCGGGAGATGGTGAGCCGGTAGCCCTCTTCGCCCAGGTCGCGGATCCACTGCACGGAGCCCTTGCCATAGGATTTCTCCCCCACAATCCTGGCCCGGCCGGTGTCCTGCAGGGCTCCGGCCAGGATTTCCGAGGCGGAGGCCGAGCCCCGGTTGACCAGCACGAGCACGGGCAGCTGTTCCGGGACGATCTGCCGGCGGGCGGAGGCGTAGAAGACCTGGTTCTCCGAAGCCATGCGCGAGCGGGTGCTGACCAGCGGGCCGCGGGGAATGAAGAAGTTGGCCACGTCCACGGCCGACTGCAGCAGGCCGCCGGGATTGCTGCGCAGGTCCAGGATCAGGGCGCGGTAGCCGGCCGCCTGGAAGCCGCGCAGCGCCTCGGCGGCGCGCTCGGCGGTCTGGGGGGTGAACTGGATCAGGCGCAGGTAGCCGACGCCGTCGGGCATCATGGCGTACTTGACCGTCGGCACCTCGATCACCGCCCGCACCACCGTCACGTCGAAGCGCAGCGCCTTGCCGCGCAGGACGGTCATGGTCACCGGTGTGCCGGGCTGGCCGCGCAGGATCGACAGCACCTGGTCGATGCTCAGCTCCAGCACGGAGGACCCGTCCACGGCCACGATCAGGTCCCCGGCGTGCACTCCGGCGCGGAAGGCCGGCGTATCCTCGATCGGGGAGACGACCTCCACCCCGCCCTCGACCTTGGAGATGATCAGGCCCACCCCGCCGAACCTGCCGGTGGTGGTATCGCCCATGTCGCGCATCTCCTGGGCGTCCAGGTACAGGGAATAGGGGTCCTGCAGCGCCTCGAACATGCCCTTCAAGGCCCCGTCGATCAGGACCTTGGGGTCCACCTCGTCGACGTAGTTCTTCTGGACGTCCGCGAACACCCCGGCGAACATCTCCAGCAGGCGCTGGTTGTCCGCCTCGCGGTTTCCCGCCAGCACGCGCGGGGAGAGAGCCAGCAACGCCAGCACGGCCACCAGGAAGGCGGTGACCGCGATCCAGACGGCCCGCTCTGCGAACCGCCGCTTGGGTTTGTCCATCGCCCTAAATTCAGCATTCCCCGCCGGCTTTGTCAACCTGAGCGCGCGACTTGACCGCTGCCCACCCGGAGGCTACACTCCGCACCGGTAGGCGAATGGGCAAACGTACGCTGCTGCTGGCCGCCGTCCAGTTCCTGTGGGAGCTGGCCCGCTTCCTGGGCCTGTTCGCGCTGGCGCTGCTGCGCTTCCGGGGAGCGGTTGTAGAGGACCCGGCCGCCGTGCTTTGGCTGCTGGCCCTGGGCTCCGCGCAGCTGCTGGCCCCGGCGCTGCTGGCCCTTTTCCTGTACAACCCGGACGGCAGGGCCACCCTGCTGCCGTTCCTGCGCCTGGCGAAGATCCTGCAGGTGTTCCCGGTGCTGCTGCTGTCCTTCGCCCTGGCCCTCCGGCCCGGCCCCGCCCTGCCGGCGCTGCAGATCGTCCCTCCCCGGCTGGCGCTTTCCGCGGCCCTGATGGCCGCCTCCCTGGTGGACCTGCTCTTTCTGCTCCTGCTCACCCTCCGGTCCGAGAAGCCGGCCACGGAGGGCTCATGAACCTGGTGCTGCTCCTGGTCGCGCTCCTGGGCGGCGGCCCGCCGCTGCGGGTGAGCCCCCCGGAATGGGACCTGGGCAGCATCCCCGCGCAGGCCGGCGTCCAGTTGCTGGAAGCCCGCCTGGAGAACCTCACGGAGCGGCCCGTGGCCGTGCGCCTGCTCAGCACCTGCGATTGCCTCAGCGTGGAACCCGCTTCCCTGGATCTGCCGCCGCGGGGCCAGGCCGTCTTCCGGCTGCGCTACGATCCGGCCCGGGAAAACGGCGTGGTGGAGAAGTACCTGGTCCTTTCCACCGACCTGCCGGAGCTGCCCAAGGCGCTGTACCTGGTGCGCGGAGAGGTGACCGGGGCCGCGGCCGACGACAGCCTGGCGGAGAGCCCGCGGGCCGCGGCCGCGCGCGCCGGCGGGGAAGTGCCCCTGGACTTCTACTACGCCGCCGGCTGCCGCAGCTGCCTGCGCTTCCTGGGGCGCACGCTGCCGCGGCTGGAGGAGAAGCTGGGCATCGGCCTGCCGGTGCGGGAGCACAACATCCTGGATCCGGAAACCTACGCGAAGTACCGCCGGCTCCTCGACTCCCGCGGGGAGCAGGAGCGGGCCTTCCCCGCGCTGCGGGTGGGCTCCCGGCTGCTGCAGGGTGAAAGGGAAATCCGGGAGCGAGCTCCCGCAGGCGCTGCAGGAAGCGGGCGCGGCGGCTTCCGCGACGGCCTCCGCGGCGCCCGCCGGGGGTCCGCCGGAAACCCCGGAACCGGCGACGGAGCGCCCGGGCCCAATCGCGGCGCTGCTGGCCGGCGGCGCCCACGCGCCCCACCTTCTCCGACCTGCCCGAGACCGACCGCGAGGACGCCGAGGGCGACGACGCCGATTCGGCCGACGACGTCGTGCGCGCCCGGGCCAGCGCCGCCGAGGTGCTGCGCCACCGCGACGTCGCCACCATGTCGCCGGCCGAGAAGCGACGTCTCGACGCGATGTTCGCGACCCTGCGGCCGCGCCCGCCGGTGCGTCGTACGGCGCGCCACCAGCGGTGGCACCGCGGCGAGCTCGACGCCTCGCGCACGCTGCGCGGCAGCCTGCGCCGGATGGGCGAGCCGGGTGACCTCGCGTGGCGGCGCCGCGGACGCCGGCCGCGCCGGGTGGTGCTGCTGATCGACGTGTCGGGCTCGATGAGCGGGTACGCCGACGCGCTGCTGCGGCTCGCCCACACCTTCACCCACGGCGTGTCCGGGTCGCCCCGGGGCGCGGTGGAGACGTTCACGCTCGGCACCCGGCTCACCCACCTGACCCGTGCGATGCGGCTGCGCGACCCCGACCGCGCTCTCGTGGCTGCCGGCGAGACCGTGCCCGACTGGTCGGGCGGCACCCGCCTCGGCGAGACGCTGCGGATCTTCCTGGACCGCTGGGGCCAGCGCGGCATGGCGCGGGGCGCGGTGGTCGTGGTCTTCAGCGACGGCTGGGAGCGCGGTGGCGCCGACCTCCTGGCCGAGCAGATGGCCCGGCTGCAGCGGATCTCGCACCGCGTGGTCTGGGTCAACCCCCACCGGGGGAAGGCCGGCTACGAGCCGGTCCAGCAGGGGGTGGTGGCCGCGCTGCCCCACTGCGACGACTTCGTGGCCGGGCACTCCCTGGCCACCTTCGCCGAGCTGATGGAGCTGGTGTCGCGTGCGTGAGGTCCTGCCCGAGCTGATGGAGTGGTGGCGCGCCGGCGAGACGGTCGGCGTCGGCACCGTGGTCGCGACCTTCCAGTCCGCCCCGCGCCCGGCCGGCGCCTCGATGCTGGTCGGCCCCGACGGCTCGGCCGTGGGTTCGGTGTCGGGCGGCTGCGTCGAGGGGGCGGTCTACGACCTCGCCCAGGAGGTCGTCGAGGACGGCGCCCCCGTGCTCAAGCGCTACGGCATCTCCGACGAGACCGCCTTCTCGGTCGGCCTGACCTGCGGCGGCATCCTCGACGTCTACGTCGAGAAGGTGAACCGCGAGTCCTTCCCCGAGCTCGAGGAGGTCGCCGCCGACCTCGAGGCCGGGCGCCCCGTCGCGCTGGCGACGGTCGTCGAGCACCCCGACCCCGCATGGCTCGGGCGTCGCGTGCTGGTGCGCCCCGACCAGGAGCTGTCGGGCACGCTCGGCAGCCCCCGCGCCGACGACGCCGTGCGCGACGACGCGCTCGGCCTGCTCGAGTCGGGGCACAACGCCACGCTGGGCTACGGCCCCGACGGCGAGCGGCGCGGCGAGGGGATGCGGGTCTTCGTGTGGGCCTTCGCGCCCAAGCCGCGGATGCTGGTCTTCGGCGCGATCGACTTCGCCGCGGCCGTGGCCCGGGCGGCTCAAGGAGGCTCACCTGCCGTCTAAAGTTGAGTTTTGCACCGAATGGATCAATCTGTTTTTTCTCTTTTCTTCGTACTTTAACAAACGAATAGCTCCAATGGTTTAGGTTCGTCCGAGAACCGCCAGATTGCCAGCGATCACGCCCCAACCGACCCAGCAGTGGAAGCCGTTGAGACCATGAGCCAGGCAGCGACCGAGATCGTGAGCACGCTTCAGGACACTAATGCGACCTTCCACGCCTGCATGCCAGTGACGCCCTTTCACGAACCAGGCTTTGTGTTCATGCTTCAAACGGGCTTTGGAACGATAGCCGCGTTTGGGCAGGATGACACTGTCTTCACACCCAGATCGTGAGCCAGTTGTTCATTGGGTTCGGAGAAGAGACCGCGATCGCCACTGGCCTGGTGAGGAGGCTGGTGGAAGGTTTTGAGGTGAGCTTTCAAACTGGGTTTCCATTGCTGCTCATCACTCGGGTTGCCGTCCAGGATGCGGTAGTGGCTCACCAGTCCACCTTCGACTTCGTTGAGCCAGATCTTGTGTCCATATTCCACCGGACGAGACTTCCTTGCCGCGACGAATGATGTCGGTATGCTCTTCGAAGAGGCTCACGATCTTTTCGGAGGCAGGGACTTGTTCTCCCTGCAAGATGCGTCGCGTGGTTTGGTCGATGACCTGCTCGGTGCGCGGCAGAAAGGTCTCCAGGAGTTGCTGCCAACCGTTTGGCTTTCTGCTCGCGACTGCTTGTGCAGTTGTTTTTGGGTTTGACCAGCCCAGTCAATCGTTTTTCGGGTCATTTCGAGTAATTCCTGGTATTGCTGCCGACCTGCATTCTTGGCCGCATCGGTCTTCTTGCGCAACGTCTCCCCGATCTGGCGAGCCAGTTGCTTGGCTGTCTGGGTGAAATCCTCGAACGGTTCCTGCACGATTTGCTTCACCAACTTCCGAGCACGCACCACCGTCCGCGCCAGCACCCGCACACCATCCGCCAACAGACGATTGTCACTCGGTGGACGAATATTGCTCTCCACCACCGTGCCATCCGTGCGCAGCTTGCGACCCTGCGTCACTTTCCGTTCCACCGCCAACTGCATGATCCGCTCATTGAATTTCTCCAGCGTCTTCGGTTGGATCAGGTTCGCCCAGCGGATCAAGGTCGTATCCACCGGCACATCATTCAGATACACTCGACAGAACTGCCTCAAACTCAAACTGTCTCTCACCCGCTCGACCGTCTCTTCATAACTGTACCCATACAACCGCTTCACCACCAGCATCCGCAGCACCACTTCCACCGGCGTGGAGTTCCGTCCCGTTTCCGTCGTCTTCGGATACCGCTTCGATAGATCTGCCCGGATCATCCGGTACAGCTTCTCATCTTCCAGATACCGATCGATCTTCTTCAAGCTCCGGCGATTCATCTTCTGGAAAGTATCCTAGCGATTTCTTCGAAACGCTTGTCAGTTGGGTAATGTTCAACTAACATTGGAGTGCCTCCGCGGTATAGGTTTGGCTTAAGCACCTACCTTGTACCAAAGAGGCTTTTCGTTTGTCAATTGTTAATGTGCTACGGTGCCACTTTCGCACCAGAAACTAGTTTAGGCTTCAGCGATAAGAGCGATAGAGACCTTCATCCCCTTTGGGTGAATTGTGAGTTTCGCTCCCTGTCTTGCGGGCGAGTCCTTGGGAAACCACTTGCCCCGATTCCTCGTTCATCCCTGCGAAGTCACTCTCCTCTCCTAATAGTAAAAGTTGCACTGACGGCTCTGTCAAGAGAGCTGCCTGCTGTCAGCAAAATGGCTTCTATGTTTTTTAGGCTCTGTCTGGTCTGCTTCCTGGATGGTAGTTCCGATAACTTCACCTGTTCCGGGATCAAAGGGACCTTGGCCGACACGAAGATGAAGCCACCGGCCTTCACAACCTGGCTATACTCCGCTAAGGATTTGGGTGCTTCATCCGTCTGCACGATTTGTTTTGCGCATTCGTGAAACCTCCGATTGTGTTTGTGTATAGCTCCCCACCGGCTGGGCGGGACAATCGGCCGCTTTGACGGAAAAAGATAAAGAATTTTCACGGAGCCTGGGAGGTACCCACTCGGCGGATTTTCCCGCCTGCTGTCCCAGGAACATGCGCAGCTGGGCACCATGCTCCTGCACGTGACGCAGATTGTACAATTGAAGCTCCGCAAAGGGCACCTCGCCCCAGGGGAACCGGCACAACCGGTAAGCCTGTTCGATGGACAGAGCGCCAATCGTCTCCTGGCACTTTCGGCGGCAGTATTCCAGGTAGCCGAGCAGTTCTTCGCGTGTATAGGTCCGCGGCAGGACTTCGCCTGGATCCATCTCAACCAGGTCAAAGGGCGCAGGCGGCGCAAAGCCCTCTTCCGCCCCGGTTAGGTAAAGGTCCAGCCAGAACAGCGTGTGGTAGCCCAGATACCAGAACGTCGAGAAACCAGCTGCCACCCACTGGTCTGGTTGGTCTTCCCACAGTCGCTTCTCCCACAGTTCATCCGGGCAGTCGCGCAGAGCGTCGCCTAACATGTCGATGGCCGCCCCAAACTGGCGCCATAACATTTCATTGTCAATGATGGCCATCAACCTTACTCCTTAGCTATTCTTCCGGCTTCGTTACGTTGAGTAGGCCAGGGCGGCTCTTTGTTTTCCAGTCGTAAAAGTGTGCCCAACGGTTTACGTTTGCGAAGGCCCCAAGTCGAGACTCGCGTGGCTTGTAATTTGTGAACGATCATCCCTGATCGTCACAGGCACCAGGGGGCGTTTGCTCGAACCAAGTTTCTTGATTAGCTCTTCGGGAACTTCTATGCCCGCGGCGTTCTTGTCATTTTGCAGAATTGTGGTGTGGAACGTTAGCGGTGTTCATTTCCTGGCCTTATCTTGTGGGGTTGTTTGTTTCGCCATAACTCTTTCCTTGCTCAAAATTAAAGTGACATGTTTATTTACAGACAATGCCTCGAGATGCCTGGCAACCGCACTTCTCTCCTAAAAATTGCTAGGCTAAAACTGCCTCAAGTTGTAAGAACGTACCATAACGACTGACAGCGATCGTGAGTGCCGTTTTTTGAGCGTCATCGAGTGGACTTAACAATTCTGTGCTAATGATAACCTTATCTTTTTTGAGAATGCGCTTCCATGTACCGAGGATCCGGCCATCAATAATAATATTCGGGCCAATTCCATACTTCGTGGCAGGCAGCAAGGCAGGATCAATCACGCTGCAATAGGTATAGGCGACGGTGTATTCGTCGTAAGGAGGCAGCAGGAAGGCTTGCCGTGCGTAGGAGCGAGCAGCGCTTGTATTGGAGCAAACCAATACGTGACCTCGTCCATACTTTCGTGCTCAAAATTATGGGCAACCTGCTGCAAACGCTGGCCTGGCCTCGGTCCTCGATAGACCGCTCCACCAGGCAAAGTCGTTGACGGTGGCCGGGCCATGGCTCATAAAATAGCGCATTGCAAGTTCAGCCAGGGCGCCATCGCCTGTAAGATCTCTTCCAGATGGTATCCATTCATCCAGCAGCCCAAATGTATGCTTCCGCGGCGCGGCGTGATGCAGATAAGCCCGGCTCTGGCCCAATGAACAATGATATGCATACCACGCTGCTCGCCTCCCTGCGCACCAGTTTTGATGCCAGTTGCGTTAAGGGCTGCGTATAACTCCGACCGTGTGAGCTGCGCACCGCCTTGCAGCTCCTTTGTTAGGATTTCGCCGGCCCGCAGAAGAACGTCGGCGCCAAGGCCCGCCTTACGATAATTATTGGCTACTTTGGCATCCAGGTGATGGGCCAACAACTTTATCATCCACCGGGCATCCTCAGCCGGCATAAAGTGAATTGTGCCACGCATGGGCCAACTGCGCACAATTGATTTATCGGCTATCGCCTGCTCGACCATTGCCTATCTCGCTGACGGCATGCGAAGCCCAATAGCATATAACGCGCCCGGCAAATCCTGGGCCTGTATGGCACCGAACCAGCGGACAACATCAGCTGGTGTTGTCAAATCCGTATGAGAGAGACGTTGATTATGCAGCCGTAAAGTGGCAATGTCTGTGATAGGCATATTATTTTGTTACCAGATATCGAGTGCATTGTGGACTTCACGATCAATGATAGCCTGCAAGCGAGGCGTCCCACCATCATGGCTCCGGCGTCCGCCCGGAGATCACGTGCATGTCGTAGATCCCACGCAGCGGGGCTGTGTTAGGTGGCTTTCCTGTAATCATCAGGCAGTGCCTTTGGATTTTCTAAATACCATTGATGCATCTCATTCATTGCTCAACATACTTCGATATTCTTGCTTTGTCGTCGATGGAAGAGAGAAAAGGTTTCCTTTTTCCAACAATGAAGGTGTCTTTTTCTTTGCCACTGATCTTGAGAGGCTTATCAATGGTCCGATAAGCATTGAGAACCTTTGAAACAACAGTATCCGGTAAATGTGCCTTTAGCCAGGCTATTTGCTCTGTTGAGAATAAGTTGGATGGAAACCATAAGTGCTCTAATTGCTTCAAATGGGCGAGTGGTTCGATTTTGCCGTCTAGCAACTTTTTCGCCGAGAACGTAAGGCGTTTCAGTGCAGTACATTCTTTTATTGGGTCGAGCGTATTCAAAATGTATTTCCCACACTCTATCACCAAATCGGAGGTCTTCGAGAGCGGGCGCATGAGCGACTTCAGAAACATCATGCATGCGTGTGAAATCATCGTAACAAAATCCCTTGAGAGCCTTTGTCTTGGAAAAGTCCCACAGATGTTCCGCCTGATTCCAAAAATACACAATATATTCAACCTGATCAAGATATTCCATCGCTTTCAAGCTGCCAACGAGAGGACATTTCCAGAAAATGATAGCCTTGAATTGATGACCATAGTTTTCAACGAAGTATTCAAATGTGTTTTGCGTCAAGCCACTGATGGCAATCTCAGTTGCACTGGGGAAATCTTTAATGATACCGATCTCAGCTTTCGTAATTCGTCCACCAGAAACATCGGTTAAGGACACATAGGTACTCTGGTCAGATGCCTTTGAGAGGATTGGTTCATCATAGTAATCCAGATTCTTCATTTTCTTTACCATTGATTCGTCTTGGCAGTCTAATGGTGTGCGTTATCTGCTGCAGGTGGCCGGGACAAGAACGCACCGCTTTGACGAAATTAGTTTGAGTGCAGCGAGCTTTCTTATCAAGCGTCACCTCCGAACCAGGCTTGCTCACGAGTCGGGATATATATTCCTATTTTGACATTATCATACATCCACTTCATTTAGTGGACAACTCTCTTTCGCGCATTCGTGGACGGTCTGTTAGGTACTCTCCATAGGTTGAAGCATACCAGTGGATAGCCAGCATGCACGATCTACTCCTAAGTTCTCTCCAGCCGTTTGTTCGTAG
>CAVUYS010000092.1:0-11293 GCA_963745745.1 uncultured Spirochaetota bacterium
GGCAGGTCCATTTCACCGGCGTCGGGCCTTCCGGCGCCCCCCTGGAATCCAGGCGCCTGTTCCTGAACGAGTCCAGCCTGGGTTTTTCGGCCGAAACCGTCAACAACGTGAACCGGGCCTCCAAGCGCTTCGGAGGCAAGATGTCCTTTTTCCTGGGGGTGCTGCGCACCCTGGCCCGGCTGCGCAACCCGCTGCTGCAGGTGACCGTGGACGGAAAGCTGGTCTACGAGGGCCCGACCCTGCTGGTGGCGGTGGCCAATGGCAAGTACTTCGGCGGCAGCATGATGATCGCCCCCATGGCCGAGGTGCAGGACGGAGAGTTCGACGTGGTGGTGGTGAGCGCCATGACCCGCCTGACGGTGCTGAAAAAGATCGGCAAGATCTACCGCGGCGAGCACCTGGCCGAGCCGGAGGTGCACGTGCATCGCGGCGCGGAGGTGCGCATCAACTCCGTGGGCGAAGAGGTCCTGCTGGAGATGGACGGGGAGCAGCCGGGGCGCCTGGCGGCGGATTTCCGCATTTCCCGGCACACGGTTCCCTTCCTGGCCTGAACCGGGCCGAGGCTCAACCCTCCCCCAGGATCTTGATCATGTACACTTCGATGTAGCGCAGGAACAGGTCCTTGCGCTTGATCCGGTCGAAAGCCTTGTTCTGGGATACCTGGGCGGCCAGGGCCTGCAGGCGCGCGGAATCCGGTGGCTTGAGCCGGAAGCCCCGGCGCAGGGAGCGCAGGTAGTCCCGGATCATGGCGTTGACGTCCTCCACCAGATCGGTGCGCGCCTTGGGATCGTACAGGGGGTTCCATTTCTCCGCCAGTTCCCCCAGGCGCTCCGGGACGGATTTGTCCCGCCCCACGAACTGCACCTTGAGGTTCTGCACGGCATTCCGGTAGACGGCCAGCTGCCGCGCGCTGATCGGGCTGGCCACGGTGGTGCCCGTTTCCTCCTTAGGCGCCGCCGTTCCCCTGGGGGCCGCGACAGGAGCGGGCTTTTCCTCCTCCTTACGCCTGCGGCCTTCGCCCCTGGAGCCGGAGCCCTGGAACAGGCTCCGCAGCCAGTTCATCAGCCTCTTGAACACGGGATTGCGCTGCCACACCGGCACCCGCAGCCGGGCGTCCTCCAGCACCTCCTTGCGGTGCAGCTCCAGCACCTGGTCCAGCGGGGCGACCCGGCCCTGCGACTCGTCCAGGCAGCGGTCCAGCTCCCGCTGCTGCTCCGGCTTGAGCTTGGCGTGCTCCCGGGCCAGGAACAGGATGCTGTAGTTGAGCAGGGCGTGCAGGAGCGGGTCTATGCCCCGCAGGACGGCGTCCAGGTCGCGGGCGTACTCCCGGTCGTCGTGCATGGCCGGCAGGCGCCGGCCCTCGCGAATCGCCGCGGACCAGGCGTCGATGTAATGCTCGCGCACCTGGTCCCGCCGGTCGTACAGGCGTTTCAGGAAGAAGGGCACGATCAGCTCACGGGCCAGGTAGTATTCCAGCCCGCTGGCCGTCTTCAGGCGCACCACCTCGGGCAGGCCCTTCCCGCCCTCCAGGCGGGTGCGCTCCTCCAGGAACTTGAGGAACACGTCCTGGGTGGTGGAGCGGACCAGCGGCAGCCCTTTCTCGTCCTTGGTCCCGTATAGGTCCCGCAGGGTGTAGGCATACGGGGACTTGCGAAACTGGGTCTCGAAGCGTTTGAGCACGACCGTCTTTTCGGATTCGCTCTGCACGCGCCCCCGGTAGAACACGTTGTAGTAGCCGGCCAGGTAGGCCGCCTGGCAGTAACCGTTTTCCTCGGCGTTGCGGTCCGTCCGCTCCCGGTAATCCTGGACCACCAGGTTGGCGAAATGGGCCCAGAAGCGGAAGGAGAAGTCCGAAGGCTCGGTGAGGGAACTGAGGGCCCGCCCGGAGCGGGTGATGATGGCGTTCAGGGTGTCGCGCAGCACGTGGTCGTTGCCCCGCAGCGCCGGCAGGAGCCGGTGCATCACGTAGCCCGCATTGTTGCGGCTGCCCAGGTACTCGCGCAGCTTGCCAAGTGAGGCCTCCAGCAGCTTGCCCCGGGTCAGCTCGGCGGTGACCAGGATCGGCGGGAGGGCATCCGGAAAACCCAGGCGCAGGATCTCCGGACCCTCCGCGCGAGGATTGGCCAGCAGGTTCACGAACTCCGTCTTCATGTCCACGTCCAGGACCAGGTCGTCCGGGATCTTCAGGTCCAGTCCTTTTTCGCTGGGGAAGGGCTCCTGCGGCTTCTGCTCCAGCGTGCCGAAAGCCTTGCGCACGATCTCCGAGAAGAAGCCCGGGAACAGGATGCCCACGATCTCCGGACCGTCGTATTCCAGCCGGCAGACTCCCCGCTCGGAGAGGGCCCGCAGGTGCATGGTGAGCTGCAGCTCGGCGCGCTGGGAGAGCTCCTCCAGCTGGGGGAAGTTGAGCAGGAAGCGGCCCAGGTTCACCTTGACGAAGCCGACGAACTCGCCGAACTCGAAGCGGGCCTTGCGCTGCAGCATGGCGAAGTGGCGCAGCATGTGCAGCACCGCCTGCGGCAGGGCGCTCAGGTCCCCCGGCTGCGGACCTTCCTCGACGGGCTCCAGGATGTCGCTCATCCTCCGCCTACAGTAGCACCAATGCCCCGGGCTGTCCAATGAGGCGCACCGCTGCGCTGGCAGCGCGGGCAGGTCCAGGTGCCCCGGCCGGCGACGATGGTCCGCACGATGGCCGTGCCGCAGCGCGGGCAGGCCTCCCCTTCCCGGCCATAGACCTGCAGCACGAACTGGTACCCGCCGCGCCTGCCGCCCGGGTCCACGTAGTCCGAGATCGAGGTCCCGCGGCGGCGCAGCGCCGCGCGCAGCACCGCCCGGATGGTGAGCGCCAGGGACTGGACCCGCCGCAGGCTCAGGGAGTCGCTGCGGTGAAGCGGCGACAGCCGCTCGCGGAACAGCACCTCGTCCGTGTAGATGTTGCCCAGCCCGGCCAGCAGGCTCTGGTCCAGGAGCGCCGCCTTCAGGCAGCGCCCGGTGCGCCGCAGGCTGTCGTACAGGCGTTCGGCGCGGATGTTCAGGGCATCGGGGCCCAGGCGGCGGTCCCGGATGAAATCCGCCCGGCTGCCGGAGAGCAGCTCCAAGCGGCCGAACTTGCGCACGTCGCGGTAAACCAGCTTGCGCTCCTCTCCGGCCAAAAGGATTTCCAGGTGACAGTGCCCGTCCGGGGGCTGCCGGCGCGGCAGGAGCAGCAGCTGGCCCGTCATGCGCAGGTGCAGCGCCACTTCCCTCTCCCCGCTCAGCGAGAGGAACAGGTATTTCCCGTGCCGTCCGATGTCGAGGAAGGTTTGCCCCCGCAGCGCCCGCCGGAAGGCCTCGACGCCGGTGCTCACCACTCTGGGATAGCGGCAGATCACGCCGCCCACGCGCAGTCCGGGCAGGTGGCGGCGCAGCTCGCGGGCCACGGTCTCCACCTCGGGCAGCTCAGGCATGCGTCCTCAGGAATTCCAGGATGGCAGCCGCCGAGGGGGGACAGCCGCCCAGGTGGCGCGGGAAGCCCCGCGCGCAGGCGCCGATCCCGTACCCTTCGCCGGACACGCCCAGAAAGCCCTGCCCCACGTGCAGCGGTGCCGGCGCGCGGTCCAGGGCGCCCTCCTCCTCCAGGCGGCGCAAGGCGTGCAGCAGGCCTCCATAGCAGGCCGAGCAGGCTGCGCGGGCTTCCACCCGGGCGGCCAGGCGGGCCAGGGAGGTGGGCGCGGAGCTCATCCCCGCCGGCGGCCGCCCGATTTCCCGCAGCTCCAAGGCCGCCAGGTCCATGCTGCCCACGCCCAGGGAAGCGGCCAGGCGCAAGTGCTCGATTTGCGCGGGGGCGAAGCCCATCAGGCTCGCCCCGTAGCTGTCCACCAGGACCGGGTCGCCGCCCAGCAGCAGGCGGTCCAGGCGCACCGGGGTTCCGCCCTCCTCGAAGTCCAGGTCTCCGCACAAGGCGTCCACCAGGGTCAGGTGGGTCGGCAGCACGGAAGCCAGCAGGGCGATGGGCCGGTGCAGGCCCAGGGCGTGAAAGCGCCGCTTCTCCTGGTCCGGGATGCAGCCTTTCAGGTTCTTCAGCGCGCAGGTCAAACGGGTCTGGCAATGACCCTTGAGCACCGGCAGATTCAGGAAGAAGTCCGTTTCCAGCGCCCGGCGGCAGACTTTCAGCTCCAGGTCCCCGGCGGTCACCAGCCGCCAGGAATCCTTCTTCAAGTCCACCAGCTTCACCCCGTACCGGCGCGCCAGCTCCAGGTAGCCGCAGGCCCGGAAGGCGCGCTCCGTGGGGCAGCCGGTCCAGGAACCTTCCGCCACGGTGATGTCCCCCACACCGCAATCCTGCAGGAACTCTATCGCCCCGGCCACCACTTCCGGCGTGGTGGTTGCGCCGGTGGATGCGGGATGGTCCGTCACCAGGTTGGGTTTGAGCAGCACCTTCGCCCCGGGCGCCGGCCTGCTGCCTGCGCCGGCGGTCTCCAGCAGGGTCCGGGCCATTTTCCGGGGCTGACGGCCGTAAATCACCGCGAGCCGGGAGTCCTTCACGCTACAGCCGCGGCGGCGGCCTCCTCCACGATCCGGCAGGCCTTCTGCAGCCGCTCGGGGGGGACGTCATGATGGGTGACGAAACGGATCCAGCCGTCGAAGGGCGGATAGCTCCACACTCCCCGGCGGGCCAGCTCCTCCACCAGACGGGCCTCGCGGCCGGCGTGCTCCCCGCGAAAGCGGACGAACAGCATGTTGATGCGCACCGGGTAAGGGGCAACCTCGAACAGCCCCGTTTTCGCGAAGGCTTCGCCCAGGAGGCGCGCTTTTTCATGGTCCTCCGCCAGCCGCAGGGTCATCTGCCGGAGGGCCACCAGGCCGGCCGCGGCCAGCACCCCGGCCTGCCGCATTCCGCCGCCCATGATCTTGCGCCTGCGCCGCGCCAGCGCGATGAAATCGCGCCTGCCGGTGAGCAGGGAGCCCACCGGCGCGCAGAGGCCTTTGGACAGGCAGAACATCACCGAGTCCGCCGGGGCGGCCAGGGCGGAGGCCTCCAGACCCAGGCTGGTCGCGGCGTTGAAGATGCGCGCTCCGTCCACGTGCACGGGCACTCCTCCGGCGCGCGCGCCCCCGGCGATCTTCTCCATTTCCTCCAGGCTCATCACCATTCCATTGGAGAGGGCGTTCTCCAGGGCCACCAGGCTGGTCGGCGGGACGTGGATGTCGTCGCCGGAGCGGATGCGCGCGCGGATCTCCTCCCAGCGGGGCAGGCCGTCCGCGGGATTGAATACCCGCAGCTGCACTCCGGCGATGATCGCCGAGGCCCCCGCCTCGTGCTGGACGATGTGGCTGTCGTCGCTCAGGACCACCTCGCTGCCCCGCGGGCAGTGGGTGAACAGGGCCAGCTGGTTGCCGAAGGTGCCGGAGGGCACCAGCAGCGCGGCCTCCTTGCCCAGCCGCTCGGCGGCCTCCGCCTCCAGGGTATTGACGGTCGGGTCTTCGCCCAGTACGTCGTCGCCCACCTCGGCCTCGCCCATGGCCTTGCGCATGGCCTGGGTCGGTCGGGTGACGGTGTCCGAACGAAGGTCGATGGGGAGGGCGGCGCTCATTCGCGGTCTCCTTCCGGTTCTCCCAGCTCCAGCAGGTCCTGCTCCGGGCCGCGGACCTTGACCAGGCGCTCCCGCTCGCCCTCGGAAGAGGTGATGCGGCCTTCCAGCTCGCGCACCTCCTGCTCCCGGGCCCGGATTTCGCGGGTCACCTTCTCTATCTTCTCCCGCATGGCCCGCACCTGCCCGTCCAGGGAGTCGATCTGGATGGCGGCCTCCAGGCGCTTGATCTGCTTGCGGTGCTTCTCGCCCGCCTTCTCGGCCTGGGCGGCCCGCCGCAGGCGGTTCTTCACTTCCGGGTCCGTGGCGAAGCTGCGCACCGGCTTGGCCCGGAACAGCTCGCCCAACCTCCGGCAGGCCTGCTCCAGCTCCTCCTCCGCCCGCTCGAGGCCGCGTTCCAGCTCGCGGACCCGCCTCTGGTGGGATTTATCGGCGCCCAACTCCTTGAGCTCGCCGCGCAGGCCGGACTGCTCGCCGCGCAGGGCTTCCGCCTCCCGGCCCAACTCCTCCTGCCGGGCCCGGTTCTCACGGTAAGGGGCGAGCTTGCGCTTCAGGGCTGGGTCGGTTTCGGCCAGCGCGGACTCGCACACCCCCCGCCCCGCCTCGGCGTAGGCCCTGGCCACGGCCTTGCGCTTGAAGCCCACCGCGCTGCGCAGGAAGAAGCCGCGGCCGGCCTCGCCGATCATGCGCAGGATGTTGCCCGAGCGCATGGAGCCGCGGCTGCGCTCCTGGTCCTCGCTCAGGCCGACCAGCTCCTGCTCCTGGCGGCCCACCTTCACGAACAGCTCGGCCAGTTCCTCCAGCGGCAGGGACTGGTTGCGGAAGGCTTCGTAACTGAAGCGCCCGATCTCCTCGCAGATGGCCTCGTTCTCGCGCTCCAGCTCGGCGAAGCGCTCCCCCACCGCCCGCAGGCGGGTCTCCAGACCGGTGATCTTTTCCACGCATTGCATGATGCGCCGGACCTGCCGGCGGCCGGCGGGAAGCTGGGCGCGCAGCTCCAGCACGCTGCGGCGCAGCTCCAGGAACTCCGCGTCGCTGAAGGCCTTTTCGTCCTGGGCGGCCAGGTAGTCGCCCAGTTTCTCCAGTTGGGCGGCCGCTTCCACGGAGCTCTCGGCAATGCGGCGGTTCAGCTCGGTGATGACGCGTTTGCGCGGATCCATGGTCCTGTCCGACTATCCCTCGATGCCCAGGCGCCGGTCGATCAGAGCCTTGGTGGCCGAGAGCACCTCCCCGTTCTCCACCCAGAGCAGCTTGAGGAACAACTCGTAGGACTGGCCCTTCGGGTACAGGCGTCCCAGCACCAGGACCCGGGCGCCGAGCAGCTGGCCCACCTTTGCGGCCTGTCCTTCCTCGGCCAGCCCGGACAGCTCCAGCTCCAGCTCCGAAAGGATCGCCTGCAAGTCACGCCGCTCCAGTACCCGGAAGGTCCGCCGGCTGGCCTCGCCCCGGCCGAAGCTCAGGACCAGGGCTTCCGTGAAGTACTCCGCCGGCAGGGCCAGCTCCCCGGTGGCGGGCGACAGCGGCAGCACCGAAGCCGTGGTGTCGGGGGGGATATTGAAAGTCGAATAGTCGATAAGCTGGGAAATCGCCATTCCGAACAGCTTTTCCAGGGTCTCGCCCTTCTGCTCCTGCTCCACGCGGTTGGCCTGGAAGTATTCCTCCTCCGTCTCGACAGGCTGATCGGAGAGGAAGGCCAGCTCCTCCTTGGCGAAGCGGATGATGATGGCCTCCAGCTTGTCGGTCTGGAAGTTGGCCCCCGTGTGGTGGCTCACGCTGCCCGGGGCGCCCGCCCTCGCTCTCCCCTTCCTCGCCGTAGGTCAGGAAGATGTACTTGGCCGCGGTGTATTGCGCCACCTGGCGCAGCACGTACTCCCCGGCCAGGTCCAGCCCGCCGGTGCCGACGCCGAAGATCTTGATGCCCTTGGCCCGGGCGTCGCGGGCCGCATCGGCGTAGGTGTAGGACTGGCCGTAGTCCAGGTGCGGGGCCGCGTCCGTGATCACGAAGGCCAGGCGAACGCCCCCGCGGTTCCAGGAAAGGCGCATCGCCGCCTCCAGCGCCGCCTGCAGGTCCTCCGGGTCATCCCCCCCGCCGAAGGCCTCCAGGCGGTTCAGGCTGGCCTGGAAGCTGTCCAGGTCGGCGGTGAACGGCACCGTCTGGGTCACGTACTCGTCCCCGCGGTCGCGGTACAGCACCAGCCCGAAGCGGACGGCGGGACGCGAGGAGAGCGAGGAGAGATTCAGGTTGATCAGCTCGATGGTCGTCCGCAGCCTCTGGATCTCCTCGCCCATGCTGCCGGTGGTGTCCAGGATGAACAGTATGTCCAGCGGCACGGACTGGGCCGCGGGGCGGGAAAGGGCGAAGTCCAGCGCGACCTCGCGCCGGCCGTCCCGCTCGAACCAGACCTCGCGGGCGGCCTGGCCGAAGCTGACCCGGGCCCGGTAGCGGTTCTCTTCGCCGTGCTCGATGGGGAAAAACAGGAAGGAACCGTCCGGGTAGGTGAGACCGCGGGCCAGTTCCCCGCCCGCGCCGCCGTACACCCGCACCTCGGCGTTGCCCAGGGGCTTGCCCCGCTCGTCGCGGGCCCGCAGCAGGATCCGTTCCTCCACGGCAATGGGCACGTGCTGCACCTGGGCGGCGTATTCCCGCAGGAACTGCAGGTAGTAGTTGAACTGCCGGTTGTCGTCGGCGTAGCCCGCCTTGAGGCCCGAAGTATCGGCGCGCGAGCGCGCGAGGGCTGGCGCCGCCTTCTCGACTACCACCCAATCCGGGCGTTCCGGCTCCTCCGCCGCGCTGCGCAATTCCCCTTCGTCGTAGCCGCCGACTGCGCCGTATTCCTCCCCGTTACCCACCTCCCCATCGCCCAGGTCCGCCGGGGCGGGAGCCGTGGAGGGCTCAGTCACCGGGGCTTCAATCAAGGCTTCAGTCTTGGAGGTCTCCCCGCCGCCAGGGCCGTCGGCCGGGACGCGGGCCGCGGGGCTGCCGGCGCAGGAAAGCAACCCGAGCAACAACAGCAGCCCGAGCAGATACGAAACCCCCCTCATCATCGGCGCCTCCTTGACTTCTCAATCATAGCGGAAAGACCGGAACTGATCCACGGCTTCAGCGGAACATGTTCTGCTGGATGTCGTTGCGCCAGATCTCGTAGGAGACTTCCCCGGAATCCAGCTCCAGAATGACGTCGACCAGCCCGATCCCCTGGCGCAGCTCCCGGTCCTCGTCCAGGCCGGAGGCCAGGGAGAGCCTGCTTTCTTCGCCGGCGTAGCGAACGACAGCCTGCAGCTCCAGTCCGTCCGCCTTCCGCCTGGCTTCCAGGTCGAACAGCACCTCGACGCGCCTGCCGGAGCGGTCCACGAAGGAGGCGTCGTGCCGGCGTTTCACCACCGCGGGCTGGGACAGCTCCGCCCTGCGGATTTGCTCCCGCAGCAGCTGCTGCAGCCGGTAGAGGAGGTCGTTGAAATGCCGGGCGTTGGAGCGCAGAACGTGGTTTTTCCCGGGCAGCACCTCCACGGTCTGCTCCCAGTCGTGGAAGGTGATTTCCGGCTCCTTCACCACGCCGAAGTCGCCCAGATGCAGGCGCACCCGGTGGCGGCCCGGCAGGACCCCTTCCATCACGAACGGTACCCGTTCGTTGCCGGTGCTGTAGCCCGCGAACTCCTCGTCCAGGAAGATCTCCGCGTCGATCAGCGGCGAGTGCAGGGAGATCTTGCCGGGTTTCTCGTCCTGCAGCGAGAGGATCGAGCGCTCCTTCTGCTCGGACTGCAGCGCGGCCTGGCGGCCCGTGAGCCGCTGCAGCACTCTCTCCGCCAGGGCGTGCAGCAGGTTCTCGCTGGAGCCCCGTTCCACGAAGCTCAGCGCGCGCCCTCCGGCCACCTCCACCAGGCGCACCGTCACCTGCACTTCCCCGCCCAGGGCCGTGTATTCCGTGCGCACCAGGTAGTCGGCTCCCAGCAGCTTGCCGACCCTCGTGGCCGCCTGCGGGTCGGCGGCCACCGCGCTCAACTGCAGCTCCTGCTCGCGCAGGACGGCGTCCAGATCCGTGCGGGTGACGATTTCCACCCCGGCTTGGGAGGACAGGTCGAACAGCAGCACCCCCCGGATGATCCCTTCCAGATAGTCGAAGCGCGGGTCGGCGGACTGGTTCTCGACGGACAGCAGCGCCAGACGCACGGGGGCGGCGGCGGTCAGGACGGCGGGGCACAGCAACAGGCCGCAGAGGGCCAGACAGCACAGGGCCGGCAGCGAACGGCGGGTCGTTTTCACATTGTTCCTCTTTCCTGATTATACCTCAGGCGGCCGGCCGCGCAACGCCAGTTCCCGGTGCCGCCTCCCGGCCTCGGCGTACTTCAGGGCCACCTCCAGGTGCCGGGCCAGGGTCTGCTCCGGAAGCCTCCTCACCAGGCGGGCCGGGACCCCGGCCATCAGGGAGAAGGGCTCCACCCGCGCGTTTTCCCGCACCAGCGCTCCTGCCGCGATCACGCTGCCGCGCCCGATATAGGCCCCCGACAGGATGATCGCCCCCATGCCGATCAGGCAGCCGCTTTCCACGGTGCAGGCGTGCAGGATGGCCCCGTGTCCCACCGTCACGTGGTCGGCGATCCGGCAGGGCCGGCCCGTCTCCACGTGCACCAGGGTGCCGTCCTGCAAATTCGTGTTTCCCCCCACGCTGATGGCGGCCAGGTCCGCCCGCAGCACGCAGTTGTACCAGATGGAGGCCCCGGCCTCCAGGCGAACCTCCCCTACCAGACGGGCGCCGGCCGCCACGAAGATGTCCGGATCCAGGGAAGGCTCCGCGCCCAGGAATCCTTCGGGGAGCAGATCAGCCATTCCCCGATTTTACCTTTTCGGGGTTTTATGACAAGATGGCCGCGATGACCTGGCTCACCATCCTGCTGGCCTTCCTAGGCAACTCCGTGCTGAACATCTCGCAGGCCGGCCAGAAGATCGGCCTGGCGCTCATGCAGCGCGACCGGCGGCGCGGAGCGCTGCTGTGGGCCGGCTGCCTGCTGGGCACCACGGTGGCGGCCCTGATCGGCTGGCTGGCGGTCTCCATCGGCAGGGTGGCATTGGTCGGAGCCATGGCCGGATCCGGGCTGCCCTCCCTGGCCCTGTTCTCCCACCTGGTCATGAAGGAGAGGATCCGCGCCCGCGAACTGGCCGGTATCGCCCTCATGGTCGGCTCGGCGGTGCTGATCGGGCTTTTTCAGCGGGAGCTGCCTCCAAGGGAGCCTTCCCTCCGCCTGCTGTTCTCCGTCCTGGTCCTGCTGTGCGCCGCGGCCCTGCTGGCCTGGGCAGCCCTGCGGCGCAGGAGCCGGATCGTCGGGCCGCTCATCGCCGCTTTCGCCGGGATGCTGGGCGGCTTCGTGCCCGTTTTCCAGAAGGTCGCCGGGTCGCTGGCCGGGCGCGGGTCCTCCTTCCTGGGCGCGGTCCTGGAAAGCGGGCATTGGGCCCATGCGCTGGCCAATCCCTTTACGCCGTTGTGGATCCTGCTCTCGCTCGCCTCCATGGTCGTGATCCAGTTCGCCTACCGCCACGAGCGGGCGGTGCGCCTCATCCCCTACTTCACCTCCTGCAGCATCCTGGTGCCCGTGCTGAGCGGTGTGTTCGTATTCGGCGAGAGGCTTCAGGCCGCGCAATGGGTGGGCGTCGCCCTGATCCTGACCGGCCTCCTGCTGCTCACCCTGCCCCCGGCCGAAGACTCGGCTTGACGGTCCCCCGCCCGCCG
>CAVUYS010000093.1:0-77189 GCA_963745745.1 uncultured Spirochaetota bacterium
AAAGTGATTCGAGCGGCGCTGATACCGATCGTCGATGACCGCGATCTTTCGTTCATTGAACCGGCGAGACGAGCGAACCCATTCGGGTTTGTCTCGAACATCCGGTTCATCGAATGCGGGCGTGCGCGGTGCGGTCGCGCCGCGGAACATACCTGCGTGTCGGGGGGCGGGAACCGTCGGGGTATGAGGCGCATATGGTGTGAGGAAGAGGAAGAAGGGATCACCGCTTCCCGCGACCCGATTCACGAAATCGACCGCGTGATCCGACAAGACATCCGTTAGATAGTCGGCATCGTCGTGTCCATAGTCGACCAGAGCGCCATTGACATTCAGCGTGTAATCGAAGTGGGAATATGGCGCGTCGTCGACCCCCGTGATCCAGGTGTCCCAACCCGGCGGAACGTAGGTGCGCGGAATGGGAATTCGAGGGTCGTCCGCAAGCACATAGCCATTGAGGTACTTACCGATCAGCGCGGTCTCGTAACCGGCATCGTGCAGTAATGTGGCAAGAGTAGCTGACTCTTCCCCCGATGCGTAAAACGCAGGGAATCCAGCGGCGCCCTCACCATCATTACGCAGTACTCCGTGATTATGCGCGTATTGGCCGCGCAGCATGGAGACGCGTGATGGGCAGCAGAGCGGCGTTGTCGCGAAGAACCGACTGAACGTTGCCCCCTCTCTGGCCAGCAGCTTATTCACCGCAGGCATCTGCGCGACCGAGGCAACATCGAGATCATCAACCACAATCGTGACGAAATTCGGGCGGCTTTGCGCGGTGCTGGGCGAAATCCACAACTGGCTGATCGAGCCCAAGCCGAGACCGAGAAGAACGAGCAACATCGTGAGCAATCGAACCATCAGTCGGGTGTGCCTTTCACGCTTACAACTGTCAAACCGGGACGTCGCTAACGCACCAATGGAGGGCGATCGCCGAAAACAGTCGTGACATACGCCGCGACGTCCTCTCGCTCCTCGGTGCCGTCGAGGAGCATTGCTTCCAGCACTTCCACGCTCTCGGGGTGGATGTCATCCAACGCCTTCACCACGGGGCGCTCGTTTCGCGACGGCCGCGGGTCGGTAACGAACTCCCACATGGCGTCGGTGAGCGCCTCGAGATCGACGTCGAACCGGACAAATGGATTCACCTGGATACCTACCTTATCAGAACCGCCCGCGAGAGGAGCGGGTGCCATTGGGAACGCGCTGCCAGGCTTGGTGTCCCGCTCGGACCGCGTTCTGTCGCGCAACGGAGTCCCTGTCCCGGAATCCCCGGCGCGGGCGCGCTCCCGGTCCCCTTCGTGGAACAGGCGCCAGACGCTGGCCCCCCCCAGGCCCTCGGGGTCAGCAGGCCGCCCAGCCGCTGGTTGGCGTAGAGGATCGCCTCACCGTGGAACACGCAGATGCCGCTCAACGACTGCTCCAGCAGGCGGCGGTAGCCCTCCTCGGACTGGCGCAGGGCTTCCTGGCCGGCGGGTCAGCCCGCGCAGGAGGCCGATGAAGAAGGCCACCACCGGGAAGAGGCCACCGGGCCGCGTCGTTGCCGAGTCTCCCGGAATCGCCTATAGGTCGAAGGACAGCACCAGCAGTCCGGCCACCGCCAGGCCGCGGAAGCCCCACCCACATGCAGGGCGATGGGCACGTACATGAAACGGGCGTAGATCGCGTCCGTGCGCAGCACGACGCGGAACAGGTACCCGGCGGCGGCCGCAGCGGCGATCAGGGCCAGCAGGATGCTGAGCTTCAGGGTGTTGCTCGTGCGCCCATTATAGGGGGAGACCGCGCTGCGTCAAGCGTTGTAGAATGCCGTCCTATGAACCTCAGCCGCTTCGGCGTATCTATAGAAGAGAACCTGTGGCGGATTTCGACGGGTTGATCGAGCGCAAGGGCTACGCCAACCGCTCGGAGGCCATCCGGGCCCTGATCCGCAACCTGCTCCTGGACACGCAGGTGGAAGAGGATCCGCAGGCCGAGGTGATCGGCACCCTCACCCTGGTGTATGACCACCACGCCGGGGACTTGAGTTCTCGCCTGACCGAGCTGCAGGGACCCATTCCACGGCGCGGCGGGATGGTCCCGCCGATGCGCGCGGATCGAGATGAGCGCAACTGCTGGAGGTGTGGTGGTGCGCGGCCGCAACGCCGAGGTGCGCCGGACATTCGACTCCCCTCTATCGGCACGGCGGGGGGTGCACCACGGGCGCCTGATCATCTCGGGCAGCGGCGTGGGGGAACCGCCGCGGGGCCGGCCGCCCACCCTCACCATCACCACCACGATAAGTCTTGACAGCGGCCCCGCCGCGCAGTAGAGTGCTTTTCGGTAGATGAAATTTGCTTTCGTGCTACCCAGGGGCAGGATGCACATCCGGACGGTTTTCTCTCCGCGCCCTGTGTGGGCGGCCGCGGGTGCGTCTGTCCCGCGGCCGTGGCCTGGAGCGGGGCCAGGCTGGGAACACAAGAAAAGAGGCCCCGGCATGGGGGTGGTGGGGGGCCTTCCTCTTCGCCGCCCAGATGGTGAACTTCCCCATCGCCGCGGGCACCTCCGGCCACCTGGGGGGCGGCCAGCACCCCGCCCCCCAGGTGGCCGGAGGTGCCCGCGGCGATGGGGAAGTTCACCATCTGGGCGGCGAAGAGGAAGGCCCCCACCACCCCCATGAGCGGCACCTGCTTTTCTTCTATGGTCTTCCCCAGCCTGGCCCCGCTCCAGGCCACCGCTGCGGCGGACACGGCCCCCGCGGCCGCCCACACGGGCGCGGAGAGAAAACCGTCCGGGATGTGCATCCTGCCCCCTGGGTAGCACGAAAGCGAAATTCATGCTACCGAAAAGCACTCTACTGCGGGGCGGGGCCGCTGTCAAGACTTATCGTGGTGGTGATGGTGGGGGTGGGCGGCCGGCCCCGCGGCGGTTCCCACGCCGCTGCCGATGATCAGGCGCCCGTGGTGCACCCCCCGCGTGCCGATCAGGGAATCGGAGATCTGGCGCACCTCGGCGTTGCGGCCGCGCACCACCAGCACCTCCAGGCAGTTGCGCTCGTCGAAGTGCACGTGCAGGGTGGAGACCACCGCGTCGTGGAAGCGGTGCTGCAGCTCGGTCAGGCGAGAACTCAAGTCCCCGGCGTGGTGGTCGTACACCAGGGTGAGGGTGCCGATCACCTCGGCCTGCGGATCCTCTTCCACCTGCGTGTCCAGGAGCAGGTTGCGGATCAGGGCCCGGATGGCCTCCGAGCGGTTGGCGTAGCCCTTGCGCTCGATCAGCCGGTCGAAATCCGCCAGCAGGTTCTCTTCTATAGATACGCCGAAGCGGCTGAGGTTCATAGGACAGCAGTCTACAACGCTTGACGCAGCGCGGTCTCCCCCTATAATGGGCGCACGAGCAACGCCCTGAAGCTGACCATCCTGCTGGCCCTGATCGCCGCCGCGGCCGCCGCCGGGTACCTGTTCCGCGTCGTGCTGCGCACGGACGCGATCTACGCCCATTTCATGTACGTGCCCATCGCCCTGGCCTGCATGTGGTGGGGCTTCCGCGGCCTGGCGGTGGCCGGACTGCTGGCCGCCCTGGTGCTGTCCTTCAACCTGCTAGGCGATTCCGGGAAACTGGCCAACGACGCGGCCCGGGTGGCCTTCTTCCCGGTGGTGGCCTTCTTCATCGGCCTCCTGCGCCGCAGGCTGACCGCCGGCCAGGAAGCCCTGCGCCAGTCCGAGGAGGGCTACCGCCGCCTGCTGGAGCAGTCGTTGAGCGGCATCTGCGTGTTCCACGGCGAGGCGATCCTCTACGCCAACCAGCGGCTGGGCGGCCTGCTGGGCTATCCCCCCGAGGGCCTGGGGGGGGCCAGCGTCTGGCGCCTGTTCCACGAAGGGGACCGGGAGCGCGCCCGCGCGGGGATGCAGCCGGGCAGCGAGTACCGCCTGCTGCGTTCGGACAACACGGTGCTGTGGGTGGAGGGAGCCCGCAGCCCCACCACCTTCCAGGGCCGGCCGGCGGAGCTGCTGAACCTGTACGACATCACCCAGCGCAAGGAGGCGGAATCCAGCGGCCGGGAGCTGGCCGAGCTGGCCCGCCGGCAGGAGGAGCAGCTGGAGCACTCCACGCGCCTCGCCGAGCTGGGCGAGATGGCCGCGGCCATCTCCCACGAGCTGAACCAGCCGCTGACCGGCATCCGCAACTACGCCCGCAACAGCTTCTACATGCTGGACAAGCAGGCCGGCAGCGCGGAGGAGGTCAAGGAGAACCTGCGCCTGATCTCCGAGCAGGTGGACCGGGCCGCCAAGATCATCAACCAGATGCGCGAGCTCACGCGCCGCTCCGACCGCAACTTCACCTCCCTGGACCTGAACAGCGTGATCCGCGAGAGCGTCGAGTTCCTGCTGCCCCAGATGAGGCTGTCCAAGGTCCGGCTCACCCTGTCGCTGGCCGAGGACCTGCCGCCGATCCGCGGCGACCGCATCCGCCTGGCCCAGGTCTTCCTGAACCTGCTCACCAACGCGCGCCAGGCCATGGAGGAGTCCAGGGTGCGCGAGCTGGCGGTGCGCTCCTACCGGGCCGCCCGCCAGGACCTGGGCGTCGTCGTGCAGATCGCCGACACCGGCAAGGGCTTCTCCGCCGAGCAGGCGCGCAAGCTGTTCGAGCCCTTCTACACCACCAAGGCCCGCGGGCACGGCACCGGCCTGGGGCTGTCCATCTCCCGCAGCATCGTGCAGGACCACGGGGGCACGATCGAGGCCTCCGGCCTGCCGGGGCGCGGGGCCACCTTCACCCTGCGCTTCCCCGCGGCCGAAGAGGAGAACGGGACGGTAGCGGGAATGAACGCCCGCAGGCGAGGCCAGGTCGTGGTGGTCGTCGACGACGACGCGGCCGCGCGGCACTCCATCGCCCAGATGCTCAGGCTGCGCGGCCACGCCGTGGAGGTGTTCTCCTCGGCCGAGGCGGCCCTGGCCTGGCCGGGGCTGGGCGAGGCGGCCTGCGTCGTCACCGACGTGAAGATGCCGGGCATGGACGGGGAGCAGCTCCTCGCCGAGGTGCGCCGCCGGCCCTCCCCGCCCCCGGTGGTCATGATCACCGGGCACGGCGACGTGGCCATGGCGGTGCGCTGCCTGAAGGCCGGGGCCTTCGACTTCGTGGAGAAGCCGTTCGACGACGACGTGCTGCTGGCCTACGTGGCCAAGGCGCTGGAGCAGTCGCGCCTGCGGCGGGAGGCCGACGAGCTGCGCCGGCGCCTGGCGCTGCTGCCCCCGCGGAGGACGGCGCCTTCGGCATGGTCGGGCGCAGCCGGGCCATGCAGGACGTGTACGCCCAGATCGAGGCGGCGGCCCGCACCGAGGCGCCGGTGCTCATCGTCGGGGAGACCGGGGTGGGCAAGGAGCTGGTGGCCCGGGCCATCCACTCCCGCAGCGCGCGCGCCGGGAGGCCCTTCGTGCCGGTGAACGCGGGGGCGCTGCCCGAGAGCATGCTGGAGAGCGAGCTGTTCGGCCACGCGCGGGGCGCCTTCACCGGGGCGCTGGCCGAGCGGGAAGGCAAGCTGGTCATGGCCTCCGGCGGCACCCTGCTGCTGGACGAGATCGAGAGCATCTCCGTGCGCGCCCAGGTGCAGCTGCTGCGGGTGCTGGACGACGGCATCGTGGAGCCGCTGGGCAGCGACAAGCCCCGCCGGGTGGACATCCGCCTGCTGACGGCCTCCAACGCGGACATGGAGGAGGAGGTGCGGGCCGGCTCCATCCGGGAGGACTTCTACCACCGCATCATGGTCCTGCGCATCGCGGTGCCGCCGCTGCGCGAGCGGGCCGAGGACATCCCGCTGCTGGTCTCCCACTTCCTGCGCCAGGCCGCGGAGCGCAACGGCATCCCCGTGCCCGAGGTCCCCCGGGAGGCGCTGGAGCAGATGCTCGCCCACCCCTGGCCGGGGAACGTGCGCGAGCTGAAGAACGCCGTGGAGCGGCTGGTGATCACCTCCCACAAGGGCGTGGCCGGCCCCTTCGCCCCGGACCTGCACTTCGACTCCGACCGCCTGCTGAGCCTCCCGGCCACCCCCGGGCGTCTGCGCGACGAGATGGAGCGGGTGGAGCGGGCGGCGATCGAGGCCGCCCTGCGCGAGCACGGCGGGGAGATCAACGCCACCTGGCGGGCCCTGGGCATCAGCCGCCGGGCGCTCTACGAACGGCTGAAGAAGTACGGGTTGAAGCGCGAGGACTTCCGGCAGGGGGAGGGACAGGCGTAAGGCCCGCCCGCGGATCGCCGCCGCGTGCACGGATCCCCCATGGGAGCCTGGCGCACGGATGCGGGGCCAGGGAGCCCCGCCAAGCGCCCTGCGGGAGCCCCTGGCCAGCCCCTTCCAGTTCCCGCCGCCGCCCCGTTCGCTGCGCAGGCAAAGGACCGCGGCGGAGAGCCTCTTCTGCCAAGGTCTTCCATAATCCTTTTCCCGTAAAGCAATAATCCCTTCCACCCTGGGCGGCCCCAAGCGCACGGCCATTCACGAATTCGCTATGATCTTTCGTGAATTCATTCGCGTATAATTTCACGATTTCCGCCGTTTCTGGCATGCCGCTTGCTATTTCTTGGGCATGACCTTGCAGGAGCTGGCGAGGCGGAGCGGCACCCGGTTGGTGCTCCCGGGCAGGCACCCGGGCGGGCAGATCGCCCGCGTGATCGCCGGCGACCGCATGAGCGACCTGCTGGAGAGGGCCGGCCCCGACACGCTGCTGGTCACGCGCCTGGCCAACCCCCACCTGTTCCGCATGGCCGAGTTGATGGACGTGCCGGGCATCTGCCTGGTGCGGCACCCGGAGCCCGGCCCGGGCCTGCTGGAGGCCGCCTGCGCCTGCGGGGCGGGGCTGCTGGTGGCCGGCGGCGAGCTGGAGGAGACCCGCGCGGCGCTGGAGCGCTGCCTGGGCCCGACCGCCGCCCCGACCGGCCCCTGCCCGGAGGCCCGGCCGTGATGGCCGTCTCCTTCCCCATCGTCGGCGGGGACTTCGCCAGCGCCGGCGCCGCCTCCCGCGGCCTGAAGGAGCAGCTCACCCGCCTGGGGGTGGCGGGAGAGGTGCTCCGGCGGGTCATGATCGCCGCCTACGAGGCGGAGATGAACGTGGTCATCCACGCCCGGCGGGGCAAGCTGTGGGCGCGCCTGAACAGCGGGCGCCTCGACCTGGAAGTGGTGGACGAGGGGCCGGGCATCCCGGACGTCGAGCAGGCCATGCGCGAAGGCTGGTCCACCGCGCCGGCGGAGGCGCGCGCCCTGGGCTTCGGGGCCGGCATGGGCCTGCCCAACATCCGCAAGGCCAGCGACCTTTTCGAGATCGACTCGCGGCCGGGCAAGGGCACGCGCGTGCGCTCCACCATCCATCTGCAGAAGCTGGCCGCCGCCGCGGCCCTGCGCAACGCCATCGACATGCGGCCCGAGTCCTGCCGCAACTGCCTGGCCTGCCTGGCCGCCTGCCCCACCCGGGCCATGCGCCTGCGCGACGGCCGGCCCTACATCCTGGAGCACCTGTGCATCAACTGCACGGCCTGCCTGGCCGCCTGCCGCTACGGGGCGCTGGGCCTGCGCGAGGAGAACCCGGCGGACGCCGAGGCGATCGCCGCCGGGACGCTGGTGGTGCCGCTGCCCTTCCTGGGCGGCTTCCCGCAGGCCGGACCGGCGCAGGTGCTGGCGGCCCTGCGGGAGCTGGGCGCGCGGGAAGTGCGCCTGACCGAGGAGTGGGAAGCCGGCCTGCTGGAAGAGTCCCTGCGCTTCGCCCGCGGCCCGCAGCGCCGGCCGGCGGGGCCCGTGCTGGCCCCCGTGTGCCCCGCGGTGGTGAACCTGGTGGAGACCCACTTCCCTTCCCTGCTGCCGCAATTGGCCCCCTTCCTGTCCCCGGTGGAGGCGGCGCGGGACGAGTACGGCCTGGAGGCGCTCACCGTGGTGGCGGCCTGCCCGGAACAGTACATGGCCCTGCACCCCGGGAGCCTGCCGGGCCGCCTGCGCGGTGCTGAGCCCGTCCCGGGCCGCCGCCGCCGTGGCCAGGGCCCTGAAGCGGGTGGGCAGGAGCGAGGCCGGCGCAGAGGCCGGCCGGCGGCGGGGGAGGCCCAGCGCCGCTCAGCGCGCCGCCCCCGCCGCTGCCCCAACCGCCGGAGCTGGCTCCGACCGGGAGCCCGGGTCCTGCGCATCAGCGGCCTGAGCCACGTGCTGCGCGCGCTGGAGAAGGCCGAGGCCTCGGCCCTGGCCGGCGTGGAGCTGCTCGTGCTGTACGCCTGCGACCAGGGCTGCTGGGGCTCGCCGCTCTTCCCCGAGGACCCGTTCCTGGCCCGCGACCGGGCCGAGGGCGTCGCGGTCGGGCGGGCCCCCGCCCTGCCCCGCGGGCGGCCCTTCCAGGCCCGCCCCGGCCAGCGCCTGGACGAGAGCATGCCCGCGGCCATCCGCAAGCTGGCCCTCATCGACGAGCTGGCCCGCAGCCTGCCGGGGCGGGACTGCGGGATCTGCGGCGCGCCCACCTGCGCCTGCCGCGCCGAGGACATCGTCCTGGGCCGCGTTTCCGGAAAGGGCTGCCCGCTGGAGGAGGAGAAATGACCCTGCCGCAGATCGCCCGGCAACTGGAACTGGAAGCGCTCAATCCGCAGGTCCGCCTGGACCCCGCGCGGGAGGTCGACCAGGCCCACGCCTCCGACCTGCTGAGCGACGTGCTGGCCAACGCTCCCGCCGGCGGCCTGCTGCTCACCATCCAGGTGCACATGAACGTGATCGCCGTGTCGCTGCACGCGGGCCTGAGCGCCGTGATCTTCACCTCGGGCCTGAGCCCCGGAAGAGGCGGTGCGGGAAAAGGCCGCCGCCGAGGGCCTGCCCCTGTTCGCCACCCGGGAGTCCACCTTCGAGGTGGCCGGGAAGCTGTACGCGCTGGGCCTGCGGGGGCGGCATGAATGAGGCGGTTCATGGCTGACCTGCACCTGCACACCGCCCTCTCGCCCTGCGCCTCGCCGGACATGACCCCGCCGCGCATCGCCCGCGAGGCGATGGACCAGGGCCTGGCCCTGATCGCCGTTTGCGACCACAACACCTGCGGCAACGCCCGGGCAGTAGCCGGGGCCGTGGCGCGGGCCGCGGCGATAGCGGGCGGCGACGACCCGGCGGTGATCCCGGGGATGGAAATCACCACCTCCGAGGAGGTGCACGTGCTGGGCCTGTTCCCGAGCCTGGAGACGGCGGAGGAGGCGGGACGCAGGGTGCAGGCCGGGCTGCCCGCCTGGGCCCCGCCCGCGGGGCTGCACCCAGCAGCGCCTCCTGGACGAGGAGGGCCGCATCCTGGGCTACGAGAGCCACCTGCTGGCCGGCTCCTCGGGCCTGAGCCTGGCGGAGGTGGTTTCGCTGATCCACTCGCTGGGCGGCCTGGCGGTGGCCTCGCACGTGGACCGGCGCTCCTTCAGCGTGGTCAGCCAGCTGGGCTTCCTGCCCGCGGAGCCGCGCTTCGACGCCCTGGAGATCTCGGCGGCCGGGGCGGCCCGCGGCCGGGCCGCCGAGTTCCTGTCCGCCGGGCTGCCCCTGCTGTGCTCCTCGGACGGCCACAGCCCGGAGGAGGTGGGCGCCGGCCGCACGGCCCTGCACGCGGAGCAGGCCAGCTTCGCGGAGCTGGCCCTGGCCCTGCAGGGGCGGGCGGGCAGGAGCTGCGGCATTGCGTGAGCTCTCCCTGCACATCCTGGACCTGGTCGAGAACGCCCTGCGCGCCGGGGCCACGGTCATCGCGGTGAGCGTGGAGCAGGACGAGCAGGCCGACCGCCTGGTCATCCGGGTGGAGGACGACGGGCCGGGGCTGGAGCAGCCCATGGAGCGGGCCCTGGACCCCTTCTTCTCCACCAAGCCGGGGAAGAAGACCGGGCTGGGCCTGAGCCTGTTCCGCTTCCGGCTGGAGCAGGCCGGCGGGCCGCCTCACCCTGGCCCGCTCGCCGCTGGGCGGCCTGGAGGTCCGGGGGGAAATGCGGCTGGGGCACGTGGACCGCAGCCCCCTGGGCGACCTGGCCACCACGCTCTCCACCGTGGTGGCCTGCAGCCCGCAGGTGGAGCTGCGCCTGGACCTGCAGCGCGGGGGACAGGCACTGGAGATCCAGCTCCGCGGAGCTGGGGCAGGCATTGGCGGGCAACGGCGGCGCCAACCCGTTCACCGTTTCCCGTGAAGTATACAGGAACGTCAAGGAGGGCCTGGCCGCCCTCCGGATCAAGGAGTGAGCATGAGCGAAACGGCAACGATGTGCGCCTGCACCGAGCAGGCGACGGAAGGCGAGCTTCTGGCCCGGCTGGACGAGGTGCTCGAGGAGTACAAGGACAAGCCCGGCGACCTGATCCCCGTGCTGCAGATCGCGCAGGGCATCTTCGGCTACCTGCCGGAGAACGTCCTGAAGCGCATCGCCCTGGCCCTGGGCAAGTCCTACAGCGAGGTGGCCGGCGTGGTGGGCTTCTACTCGTTCTTCTCCACCGTGCCCCGCGGCAAGCACCTGGTGCGCGTGTGCCTGGGCACGGCCTGCTACGTGCGCGGCGGCAAGCTGGTGCTGGAGGCCCTGAAGCAGGAGCTGGGCATCGACGTGGGCGGGACCACCGCCGGACCGGCTGTTCTCCCTGGAGGTGGCCCGGTGCTTCGGCGCCTGCGGCCTGGCGCCCACGATCATGATCGACGAGGACGTCCACCAGCGGGTGAAGCCGGCCAGGATCCGCGCGATCCTCGAGCAGTACCGCGAACGGCGACGGCCGCGCGGCGAAGGCAACGGCAAGGGCGCGAAGGCCGCCGAGCCGAAGCGCCAAGGCGAAGGCCGCGAAGCCGAAGACCGCGAAGCCGAAGGCCGCCGGCAGCGCGAAGGCCGCCGCCAAGGCCGCCGACGAAAGGAGCCAAGAAATGAGCGCGAAGATCACAGTCCGCGGAGGAGCTGAAGAAGCTGCGCGAACAGGCCCGCGGCCAGGTCGACCTGCGCAGCGGACCCAAGGAGATCCGCATCACCGTGCACATGGGCACCTGCGGCATCGCCGCCGGGGCGCGCGACATCCTGGCCGCCCTGGCCGAGGAGCTGGGCAAGGCCGCGGTGGGCAACGTCACCCTGCGCCAGTCCGGCTGCATCGGGCTGTGCGACCAGGAGCCGATGCTGACCTATCACGGACAAGGCCGGGCGCGACTTCCTGTACGTCAAGCTCGACCCGGGAGAAGGTCCGCGAGATCGTGGCCGAGCCACCTCGCTGGCCGGACCGCCCGGTGGCCAAGTACATCCTGGAGGGGAGAGCAAGTAATGAAGCATGCTCGACGAGCAACGTCCTGGTCTGCACCGGCGGCGGGCTGCGTGGCCTCCGGCGCCCTGGAGCTCTCCGCCGCCATCAAGGACGGCCCTGGCCAGGCACGGCCTGGCCGACGAGGTCGGCGTGGTCGAGACCGGCTGCCTCGGGCCCTGCGCCGTCGGCCCGGTGGCGGTCGATCTACCCCGACGGGGTGTTCTACCAGAACCTGAAGCCCGAGGACGCCGAGCGCATCGTCGACCGAGCACCTGCTCAAGGGCCGGGTGGTCGAGCGGCTGGCCGCACAAGCGCCGGCCGACACCGACGATGCCGGGCCTGAAGGACATCCCCTTCTTCAAGCAAGCAGGTGAAGATCGTGCTGCGCAACTGCGGCATGATCGATCCCGCTGAAGATCGAGGAGTACATCGCCCGCGACGGCTACCAGGCCCTGGCCAAGGCCCTCGACCGAGATGACGCCCGGAGCAGGTGATCGACGACCGTGAAGAAGTCCGGCCTGCGCGGCCGCGGCGGCGCCGGCTTCCCCACCGGCCTGAAGTGGGAGTTCACGCCGCAAGGCCGCAGGGCGACGTCAAGTACGTGCTCTGCAACGCCGACGAGGGCGACCCCGGCGCGTTCATGGACCGCAGCGTCCTGGAGGGCGACCCGCACAGCGTGATCGAGGGCATGGCCATCGCCGGCTACGCCATCGGCGCCAAGCAGGGCTACGTCTACGTCCGCGCCGAGTACCCGCTGGCCGTCGAGCGGCTGGGCATGGCCCTCGAGCAGGCCCGCGAGTGCGGCCTGCTCGGCAAGAACATCCTGGGCACCGGCTTCGACTTCGACCTCGAGATCCGCATGGGCTCCGGCGCGTTCGTCTGCGGCGAGGAGACGGCGCTGATGACCTCCATCGAGGGCAACCGCGGCGAGCCGCGGCCCCGCCCGCCCTTCCCGGCCAGCAAGGGCCTGTGGGGCAAGCCCACGCCTGCTCAACAACGTCGAGACCTACGCCAACATCCCGGCGATCATCCTGCAAGGGCGCCGACGTGGTACGCCGCCGTTCGGCACCGAGAAGAGCAAGGGCACCAAGGTCTTCGCCCTGGCCGGCGCGGTCAACAACACCGGCCTGGTCGAGGTGCCCGATCGGCACGCCGCTGGGCGAGATCATCTACGACATCGGCGGCGGCATCCCCGGCGGCAAGGAGTTCAAGGCCGCCCAGATCGGCGGCCCCTCCGGCGGCTGCATCCCCAAGCAGCACCTGAACGTGCCGGTCGACTACGAGTCGCTCACCGAGCTCGGGCGCGATCATGGGCTCCGGCGGCCTGATCGTCATGGACGAGGACACCTGCATGGTGGACATGGCCCGCTTCTTCCTGGACTTCGTCCAGGACGAGTCCTGCGGCAAGTGCTCGCCCTGCCGCGTCGGCACCAAGCGCATGCTGGAGATCCTCGACCGCATCTGCGAGGGCAAGGGCGAGGAGGGCGACATCGAGCGGCTGATCGAGCTGGGCGACATGATCAAGGACACCGCGCTCTGCGGCCTGGGCCAGACCGCGCCCAACCCGGTGCTCTCGACCATCCGCCACTTCCGCGACGAGTACGAGGCGCACATCCGCGACAAGCACTGCCGCGGCCGGCGTCTGCCCGGCGCTGGTGCGCGCGCCCTGCCAGAACGCCTGCCCGGCCGGCGTGGACGTGCCCGGCTTCGTCTCGCTGATCGGCGAGAAGCGCTACGCCGAGGCCCTGCGGCTGCACCGCGAGCGCAACCCGTTCGCCGCCGTCTGCGCGCGCGTCTGCTTCCACCCCTGCGAGGACAAGTGCCGCCGCTCGACGCTGGACGAGCCGCTGTCCATCCGCGGCCTGAAGCGCTTCATGGCCGACCAGGAGAATGACGTTCCAGCTGCCCGAGGTCCGGCGAGAACGCGGCCAACGCCAAGCGGAAGATCGCCATCGTCGGCGCCGGGCCCGGCGGGCCTGTCCTGCGCCTACTTCCTGGCCCGGCTGGGCTACAAGCCGACGGTCTTCGAGGCCGAGCCGCGGCCCGGCGGCATGCTGGTGCAGGCCATCCCCGCCTACCGGCTGCCGCGCGAGATGCTGGCCCGCGAGATCCGCATGATCGAGCGCATGGGCGTGGAGATCGAGACCGAGCAAGCGGCTGGGCAAGGACTTCACCCTGAGCGAGCTGCGCGAGACAGGGCTACGAGGCCGTGTTCCTCGGCGTCGGCGCCCCGACGGGCGCGAAGCTGGGCATCCCCGGCGAGGACGCCGAGGGCGTGACCGACGGCCATCGACTTCCTGCGCGAGTACAACCTCACGCGGCACGGCCAAGGTGGGCAAGAAGGTGGTGGTCATCGGCGGCGGCAACGCGGCCATCGACGCCGCCCGCACGGCGCTGCGCCTGGGCGCCGAAGAGCGTGACCGTGCTCTACCGCCGCACCGCGGCGGAGATGCCGGCCTACGCGGAGGAGATCGAGGAGGCCGAGCAGGAAGGGCGTGCAAGTTCGAGTTCCTGGCCGCCCCGCTGGAGCTCGTGGTCGAAGAACGGGCAGGTCGACCGGCGTGCAGTGCCGCCGCATGGAGCTGGGCGAGTTCGACCGGAGCGGCCGGCGCACGCCCGGTGGCCAAGGCCGGCGACGACTTCGTCCTCGCCGGCCGACCAGGTGATCGCGGCCATCGGCCAGACGCTGGACGCCGGCGAGCTGTTCGACGGGGTGACGCCTGAAGCTCAACGAGCGGGACTTCATCGCCGTCGAACCCGGCCACCGGCCAGACCTCCGTGCCCTGGATCTTCGCCGGCGGCGACGCGGTGACCGGCCCCTCCTCGGTGGTCGAGGCCATCGCCGCCGGCGAGAAGGCGGCCGTCGGCATCGACCAGCTCCTGACCGGCGCGGACGCACGCCTTCTGGCGCGAGGACAGGCCGGTGGACACCGTCTTCGACCCGGACGCCGACCCGGTGGAGACGCCGCGCGCGCGCGCTGCGCGCTGATCCCGGTGTCGAAGCGCCGGCAGCAACTTCGCCGAGGTGGAGTCGCCCTGGAGCCGAGACCGTGGCCCTGGCGCGAGGCCAAGCGCTGCCTGCGCTGCGACTACCGCGAGCAGGCCGTAGACCGTGCAACCGAGGAAGTGAGGATACGACATGCCAACGCTGACGATCGACAACATAACGCGTGCGAGGTGCCCGAGGGCACGACCATCCTGGAGGCCGCCCGCGCAGGCGGGCGTCCACATCCCCACCCTGTGCTACCTGGAGAACGTCCAGGCCATCGGCGCCTGCCGCGTCTGCCTGGTCGAGGTGGAGGGCGCCAAGACCCTGGTGGCCTCCTGCGTCGACGCCCGGCGGCCGAGGGGATGAAGGTGCACACCAACACGCCAGCGCGTCCGCGAGGCGCGCCGCACCGTGGTGGAGCTGCTGCTCTCCGACCACGACGGCGACTGCCAGACCTGCGACCGCAACGACGACTGCGAGCTGCAGGCCGCTGGCCCGCGAGCTGGGCATCCGCGAGATCACCTACGCCGGGCGCGAAGACCGCAAGCGCTGCACCGACGCCAGCACCCCGGCCCTGGTCCGCGACACCGGCAAGTGCATCCTGTGCCGCCGCTGCGTCACCGTCTGCGGCCAGACCCAGGGCGTGGCGGCCCTCTTCCCGCAGAACCGCGGGCTTCAAGACCGTCATCGGCCCGGCCTTCGCCGCCGACCTGACCGACGTGGTCTGCGTGCAGTGCGGCCAGTGCGCCGCGGTCTGCCCGGTCGGCGCCATCAGCGAGCAGCGACCAGATCGACGAGGTCTGGGCCGCGCTGGACGACCCGAACAAGCACGTGGTCGTGCAGACCGCCCCGGCCATCCGCGCGGCCCTGGGCGAGTGCTTCGGCTACCCGCCGGGCACGCTGGTGACCGGCAAGATGGTCGCCGCCCTGCGCCGGCTCGGCTTCGACGCGGTGTTCGACACGAACTTCACCGCCGACCTGACCATCATGGAGGAGGGCACGGAGCTGCTCGACGCGGCTCGAAGAAGGCCCTGGTGGACAAGCAGCCGGTGGCCGCTGCCGCATGTTCACCAGCTGCTCGCCGGGCTGGATCAAGTTCATGGAGCACTTCTACCCGGACATGCTGCCGAACCTCTCGACCTGCAAGTCGCCCGCAGCAGATGTTCGGCGCGGTGGCCAAGACCTACTACGCCGAGAAGATCGGGCAAGAAGCCCGAGGACATCTTCGTCGTCTCGATCATGCCCTGCACGGCGAAGAAGTTCGAGGCGCAGCGGCCGGAGATGAACGCCAGCGGCGTGCGCGACGTGGACGTCGTGCTCACCACCCGCGAGCTGGGCCGCATGATCAAGCAGGCGGGCATCGACTTCGCCGCGCCTGCCGGACGAGCAAGATGGACTGCGCCGCTGGGCATGTCCTCCGGCGCGGCGGACATCTTCGCCAACACCGGCGGCGTCATGGAGGCGGCGCTGCGCACGGTCTACGAGATCGTGACCGGCCGGCCGCTGCCGTTCGAGAACCTGCACGTCGACGCCGATCGCCGGCCTGGAGGGCGTCAAGGAGGCGTCGCGTCGACGATCGACGGGCACGCTGCCCGAGTGGTCGTTCCTCGAAGGCGTGACGCGTGAAGGTGGCCGTGGCCCACGGCCTGGGCAACGCCCGCAGCGTGATCGAGCGCGATCAAGGCCGGCGAGACGCAGTACCACTTCATCGAGGTCATGACCTGCCCCGGCGGCTGCATCGGCGGCGGCGGCCAGCCGCGGATGACCACCAACGCAGGTCCGCCAGGCCCGCATCGCGGCCATCTACCGCGAGGACGAGGGCAAGACGCTGCGCAAGTCGCACGAGAACCCCGAGGTCCAGCAGATCTACGAGGAGTTCCTGGGCAAGCCGCTGGGCGAGAAGTCGCACCACCTGCTGCACACCAAGTACACGGTGCGCGAGCGGGTCTAGCGGGTAGGCATAAGGACGGAGCCAGCCATGGGCATCGTGTCGACGATTCCGGAGAAGTGCAAGCGCTGCTACACCTGCGTGCGCGAGTGCCCGGCCAAGGCGATCAAGGTCATCGAGCGGCCAGGCCACGGTCATCGCGGAGCAGTGCATCGCCTGCGGCAACTGCGTGAAGGTCTGCACCCAGAAGGCCAAGCGGATCGAGGACTCCACCATGCTGGTCCGGCACATGCTGGAAGGAGGCGAGCGGACCTTCGCCTGTCTGGCTCCCTCCTTCCCCGTCGCCTTCTCCGAGGTGAACCCGGGCAAGATCATCGCCGGCCTGCGCCGCCTGGGCTTCTCGGAGGTGTGGGAGGTGGCCTTCGGCGCGGAGCTGATCAGCCGGGAGTACGCCGTGCTCGCGGCGCCAGGCCATCAAGACGGGCAAGTACGTGATCTCCACCCCCTGCCCCTCGATCGTCTCCTACATCGAGAAGTACCTGCCCTCGCTGCACGACGCCCTGGCCCCGATCGTCTCGCCCATGATCGCCATGGCCCGGGCCATCAAGGAGCGCTTCGGGGCCGGCGTGCGGGTGGTGTTCATCGGGCCCTGCATCGCCAAGAAGGCCGAGATCCGCGACCCCTTCGTGCAGGGCGAGGTGGACGCGGTGCTGACCTTCAAGGAGCTGCTGGACATGTTCCAGGAGGCGGGCATCGAGCCCCGGGAGCTGAAGGCCAGCGCCTTCGACGGTCCGCTCTGCTACCTGGGACGCAGCCTGCCCATCTCCGGCGGGCTGCTGCGCGCGGCAGGCTTTCACACCGACATCCTGGAGAACAGCGTGCTGGTCACCGAGGGCAAGGACCGGGTCCTGGCCGTGCTCAAGGAGCTCACCGAGGGCAAGAGCAAGGCCAAGATGTTCGACCTGCTGTTCTGCGAAGGCTGCATCAACGGCCCCAAGATCCCCAACGACCACGGGGTGTTCGCCAAAAAGGAGATGCTCACCGACTACATCAACGAGCAGAACCGCTACACGGTGCGCCGCGAGCTGATCGAGACCCTGGAGGAGTTCGAGCACCTGGACCTGTCCAGGGAGTTCTCCGAGGCCGCCGTGGTGCTGCCCCAGCCCACCGAGGAGCAGATCGCCGGCACCCTGATGCTGATGCGCAAGTTCACCCCCGAGGACCAGCTGAACTGCGGCTCCTGCGGCTACCCCTCCTGCCGGGAGAAGGCCATCGCCGTGTGCCAGGGCCTGGCCGAGGTGGACATGTGCCTGCCCTACCTGGTGGAGGAGCTGGAGACCACCCTGACCAAGCTGCAGCAGTCCCACCAGGAGCTGGCCACCACGCAGAACCGGCTGGTGCAGACCGAGCGCCTGGCCTCCATGGGGCAGATCTCCGCCGGGGTGGCCCACGAGATCAACAACCCCCTGTCCACCATCCTGCTGTACTCCCACATGCTGCTGAAGCAGCACCAGACCCAGGACCCCGAAAACGAGGACATCCAGATGATCGTCAACGAGGCCACGCGCTGCCGCTACATCATGCGCGGCCTGCTGGACTTCGCCCGCCAGTCCCGCGTGGTCAAGGCGCTGACCGATCTGGGGACGCTGATCCGGGAAGTGGTGGCCAACCTGAGCCTGAAGGCCGAGGGCACGGGCATCACGGTGTGCTGCGAGATCCAGGACGACCTGCCCCAGCTCATGCTGGACGGGGAGCAGATCCGGCAGATGCTCGTCAACCTCGTGCAGAACGGGGTGGACTCCATGCCAGCGGGGAGGGGGAGGTCGACGGTCAGCGCCGGGATCGCCGCCTCCGAAGGCTGGGTCATCCTGCGCGTCAGGGACACCGGCGCCGGCATGCCGCCGGAGGTCATCAAGCAGCTCTTCACCCCCTTCTTCACCACCAAGCAGCTGGGCAAGGGCACCGGCATGGGGCTGGCCATCGTCTACGGGGTGGTGAAGATGCACTCCGGGGACATGACGGTGGAGAGCGAGGTGGGCCAGGGCACGACCTTCCTGATCCGCCTGCCCCTCGGCGGAAAAAGCGAAGGAGGAAAGCGCATGAGCGGCAAGAAGAGCGTGCTGCTGGTGGACGACGACGCGGATTTCGTCGAGCAGAACCGCCTGCTGCTGGAGGACAGCGGCTACCGGTGCGCATCGCCCACAGCGGCCGCCAGTGCCCTGGAGCTGGTGGCCGACGGCAGGCCCGACCTCATCATCCTGGACATGATGATGGAATCGGAGAACGACGGGCTTCGACCTCTCCCGCGAGCTGCGCAACTCCGAATACACCAAGGGCATCCCCCTGGTGATGATCACCTCGGTCAACGACATCCGCCCCTTCCGCATCGAGCCGGACCACACCTGGCTGCCGGTGGACGCCCTGATCGAGAAGCCCGTGGACCCGCCCCTGCTGCTGGACGTGGTGAACCGGATCCTGGCCCGATGAGCGGCATGGGCAAGTCCAAGCTGATCCTGCTGGTCGACGACGACCGGGACTTCCTGGAGCAGAACCGCGGCGTCCTGGCGGCGGCCGGCTACCGGGTGTCCTGCTTCTCCGATCCCCAGGAGGCCCTGCGCGGCCGCGGAGCGGGAGCCCCCCGACCTGGTCGTCTCCGACCTGATGATGAAGGCCCTGGATTCCGGCTTCACCCTGGCGCGGGAGGTCAAGGCGCGCTTCCCCCGGGTCCCGGTGATCCTGGTCACCGCCGCCGCCAGCCAGCGCGGCTTCGACTTCAGCCCGCGCGGCCCGGAGGACCTGGCGGCCATGAACGCGGACGCCTTCTTCGACAAACCGGTGGCCCCCGACCAGCTGATCGCCAAGGTGCGGGACCTGCTGGCATGAACGAGGAGCCGGTCCGCATCCTGGTGGTGGACGACGAGCAGGGCGTCCGCGAGGGCTGCCGCAAGATCCTCAGCGTCGAGGGCTACGAGGTGACCATCGCCGAGGACGGCCAGGCCGGCTGGGAGGCCTTCCAGGCGGCGGGCGGCGGTTTCGCGGTGCTGCTGGTCGACCTGATGATGCCGCGCATGACCGGCCTGGAGCTGATGAAGCAGGTGCGCGAGGCGGACACGGACGTGCTGCCGATCATCATCACCGCCCACGCCACCATCGACACGGCGGTGGAAGGCACCAAGCAGGGGGCCTACAGCTACATCCCCAAGCCCTTCACCCCGGACGAGCTGCTGCTGGCCATCAAGAACGGGCTGGAGCGCCGGGCCCTGACCATCGAGGCCCGGCGCCTGCGCGAGGAGCGCGAGCGGCGCCTGCTGGAGGTGGCCGCGGAGCGCTCGAAGAGCAACACGATCATCAAGTGCATCACCGACGGCATCCTGGTGATCAACACCGAGAAGCTCATCGTGCTGCGCAACCCCAACGCGGCCCGCATCCTTTCGGACTACGCCAGCAGGTGCCCTTCCCCCTGGAGGCCCTCGCCTTCCCGGAGGTGAAGGGCCTGATCGCCGAGGTGCTGGACGGGGACGGCGGCCCATCATCCTGTCGCGCGAGATAGGCCTGGACGGGGCCACCTACATGGTGAACGTGAGCCGGGTGGTGGAGCCTGGCGGATCGGAGCCCGCTGCGAGCGGGGAGGCCTCGGGGGCCGTGGCCGTGTTCCGCGACGTCACCGCGCTGAAGAAGCTGGAGACGGCCAAGTCCATGTTCGTGTCCATGGTGGCCCACGAGGTGAAGAACCCGCTGGCCGCGGCCGAGGGCTGGCTCAACCTGATCCTGAGCGGCCTGGCCAAGCAGGATCCGCAGGAGGAGAAGCGCATGATCCAGCGCTCCCTGGTGCGCATCCGCACCCTGCGCACCCTGGTCACCGAGCTGCTGAACCTCACCGCCATCCAGACCGGCAACTTCACCCTCCGCCGCTCGCCGGTGGAGGTGGGCCGGTTGGCCGCCGAGGCGGCGGAGGCCTGCCGGGACAAGGCCCAGGAAAAAAGCATCGGCTTGAGCTTCACGGCGGCCGCCAGCCCGGAAGCCAGGGCGCTGGCCGACCGCGACGCCCTGCTGATGATCTTCTCCAACCTGATCGACAACGCCATCAAGTACACCCCCGACGGGGGGCACGTGGGCGTGCAGGTCACCAACGACGGCATGTACGTCAAGGTGAGCGTCAAGGACGACGGCATCGGCATGGAGCCGGCGGACCGGGAGAGGCTGTTCGACGAGTTCTTCCGGGCCAAGAACGACTACACCGCCAACGTCCCGGGCACGGGCCTGGGCTTGAGCCTGGTCAAGCGCCTGACGGAAATGCACCAGGGAAGGGTCAGCGTGGAAAGCTCCCCCGGCGCGGGCAGCGAGTTCGCGGTGCAGCTGCCGGTCTGCTAGGCGCTTGCCGGGCGCCCGCTTCCTGAGCCGTCCGGCTCCTGGGCCGCCCGGCCCAGGCGGGTGGCCACCAGCCCGGCCAGTACGGCCACATCCTCCAGGGGCAGAAGCCGGGCTATCCCGTCACTGAAAAGCAGGTTGACCTCCGCCGGAAACTCCTCGTCCCCGCGGTGCAGGACCGCCAGGCAGCGCACGAGGGGCAGCACCGGGCCCCCGCAGGCGGCATCCCCCATCTTCTCCTCGGTCCAGCCCAGGGCGCGGCAGGCCCGCAGGAAGCCGGGCAGGTCCGCCCCGAAGCGGCGGGCGATGCGCGCCGGGCCGCGCTTCCGGTAGGTCGGTTCATAGAAGGATGCGCCGGCCAGCTGCTGGAAGCTCACCAGGCGGCCGGAGCCCGGCGCCTCCGCGGCCGCCCCCCAGCCCAGGTAGTGCAGGATCAGGATCTTCTCGGTCAGGGCCAGCTCGGCGGGCTGGAACAGCGCCTCCCCGTCGGCCCCCTCCGGCACCCGGATCCTCACCGGCTGCCCGAAAAAGGGCAGCTCGAGATCCCGGCCCCGACAGGCCGCGCCTCGGCGGTGAGCCGCCTCGGACAGGTCCTGGCTCACCAGCGCGGCCACCGCCTTCCGGTAGGCGATCTGGTAGGCCTGCTGCATGGCGGCCATGCCGCATCATGGGCCGCCCAGGCCGCCGGGGTCAAGTTCCTGGCTGATTGGGTCCGTACCCCGAAGGCAGTGCGTGGGTTTCCCAGGAATGCTCGCCGCCGGCCGTGCCGTGGGAAAGGATCACCTCGAACTCGCCCCAGATGGCGTAGCCGCCCTCTCTCCAGTACGGGCTGTTTTCCAGTTCCGGGCCGACCCAGACGATCTTGTAGTGCCAGACCTCCCCGCTGCCGTCCGGCCCCATCCCGTTCCACTCGTTGTCTTCCCAGGCATCCGCGGTCCAGGGCGCGCCGTGGAAGCGGGCCTCGTCCCAGGCCTTGGACCACTTCATGACCAGGTGGTCGTTGGCGTAGAACGGATCGGTCCACACCGCGCCGTCGAGCACCTTGTCCACGCCGTCCGCGGCGCCCACGAAGATCCGGGCGTTGTAGTTGTAGCCGAACTCGTCGAATCCGGCTTCCTCCCCCGCGGAGCCCTGTCCCATAGAGCGGGCGCCCAGCGCAGAGCCGGGAAGGAACGACTGCTGGCAGCCGGCCAGGACCAACCCCAGCGCCGCCAGGGCGCATAGCAACCGAGCCTTCTGCATGACGGAACCTCCTACGCGTGTGCTTCCTTGAAGTATATGCAATCAGAGGCAGCCAGCAAGAGCAAATGGGCAGGCGGCGGCCCGGCGGGCCGCGGGCGTGGGTCTACAGTTTGCCTGCCGCCGCCAGCACGGCGTCGGCCAGAGCGGTCAGGCGCTCCCCCGGCAGCCCATGCAGCGGCAGGTGGGTGAAGCGCCGCAGGAAGGCCTCCTCCGCCACGGGGCAGGAGCGCGCGCAGGAGCGCTCGCTGTAGCCCAGGCGGCGCAGCAGCTCGAACTTGTACAGCGGCGCGAAGTGGGGGATGTTGGCCACCCCGCGGGCCGCCAGCTCCTCCTTGAGCTTCTGCACCCCCGCGCTGCCCGGGGAGGTTTGCAGCAGGTACAGATGATGGGTGGAGAGGAAATCCGCGCTGTCCGGTTGCTCCGGGACCAGGGCCGGGCTGGCCGCGAACCGCCCGCTCAGGTACTCGGCCGCGCGGCGCCGCTCTTCCAGGATCCTCGGCATGCGCGCCAGCTGCACCGAAAGACCCACGGCCTGGATTTCCGTAGAGGAGCTGTTGCCGGCCACGAAGGGTCCTCGCCGGCCCTCCAGGGCCACCACGTCGTAGATCCAGCCCGCGGGCTTGCGGCTGGGATCCAGCCCCAGGAAGCGGGCCTGCCGCAGCTTTTCGCCCACCGGCAGGTTGGTGGCCAGGATCCCGCCCTCCCCGAAGGAGTTCACGTTCTTCTTCTCGTGGAAGCTGAAGGCGCCGAAATCCCCGAGGGTGCCGGCCGGCCGGCCCTTGTACCGGGCCCCGAAGGCATGGGCGGCGTCCTCGACCACCAGGATCCCGCGCCGGCGGGCCAGCTCCAGGATGGGGTCCAGGTCCACCGGCCGGCCGCCCAGGTGCACGGGCACGATGACCCGCGTGCGCCGGGTGAGCTTGCGCTGGACGTCCCGCGGGTCCAGGTTCAGGGTGTCCGGCTCCACGTCCGCGAACACCACCCGGGCCCCCACGGCCAGCGGGTAGGCGATGGTGGCGATGAAGGTGATGGCCGGCACGATCACCTCGTCCCCCCGGGCGAGGTTCGCGTAGCGGTAGGCGATCTCCAGCCCGGCGGTGGCGTTGGTCAGGAAGGCGCAGTGCCGGACCCCGAGCATCCCGGCCACCTGGCGCTCCAGGCCGGCCACCCTTTCCCCCAGGGTCAGCTTGGCCGGGGGGCGCCCGTGGGCGGCCAGCTCCCGGATGGCCCGCTCGGCAACGGCGGCCAGCTGGTCGTAGCCCTCGTCGTTCTTCTGGATCAGGAAGCGCACGACCTCAATGACGTCCTCGGCGGTGTACGGCTCGCCGACCGCCTGCCAGGGGAGCGGAGTAGCGCTAGCGGTGCTCATTCAGCTACGAATATCGGCAGGTTCGGTTCAGAGGGGTATGGTCTCCTCGAAGGCCGTGATCACCTCCCGCACCTCCTCGACGTTCACCGCCTCCAGGAGGCGCTCCCGCAGCGGGGTGTTCACCACCAGCTTGGCCAGCTTGGACAGCAGGGCCAGCTGGGCCAGCGGCTCGTAATAGGGAGTGAGGATCAGGAAGGCCATGCGCACCGGCCGGCCGTCCGGCGCGCGGAAGTCCACCCCGTCCAGGCAGCGCAGGAAGGTGAACAGGGGGGCGGTCAGGCTCTGGATGCGGGCGTGGGGGAAGGCGGTCTCGTAGCCCAGGGCGGAGCTCAGGCCCTTCTCCCGCTGGTAGACCTGCTCCAGGGCGTCCTCCAGCTTGAACACCGGGCGGGCGGCGTGCAGGCGCCGAACGGCCGCGCGCAGCAGCTCGAAGCGGTCCTGGGCCTCGACGCTCAAGGTCGCAGGCCTCCGCCACGAAAGCGGGGGCCAGCGAGGCGCGGGGCGGGCGCTCGAACTCGTCGCGGATCTCCCCGACGATCTCCTCCACCACGTCCTCCATGGAGATCAGGCCGGTGACCTTCTTGCGCTTGTCCAGCACCACCGCCAGGCTGACCCGCTTGGCCTGGAAGCGGCGCAGGCATTCCTCCAGGGTGGTGCCGCCCTGCAGGGACAGGATCGGGCGGGCCAGCTCCAGCAGGTCGGGCTCCTTTTCCCCGGTCATGTACTCGAAGGCCAGGTCCTTGATGTGCACGTAGCCGCGCACCGAGTCGATCTCGTCCTCGCAGACCGGGTAGCGGGAGCGCTTGTACTGCATCATGACCGTGAGGTTTTCCTCCCAGCTGCGCGCGCAGGACAGGTAGGCGATGGAGCCGCGGGGGGTCATGACCTCCCGGACCACGGTGTGCCCGAAATCGAAGAGGTTCTCGAACATCAGCAGGCGCTGCAGCGACAGGCCCCCCTCCTCCTCCCGCGCCTCCAGCAGGATCTTGATTTCGTCCTCGGAATGCACCTCCTCGGAGGCCGAGCCCTTGATCCCGAACAGCTTCAGCACGCCGTTGGCCGCCCGGCGCAGCGCCTGCATGGGCACGAAGGCCAGATAGTAGAAGCCGGTCATGGGCAGGATGGTGAAGCCGGCGTAGCGCTCCGGGTTGCGGACGGCCATGAGCTTGGGCACCAGCTCCCCGAACAGGATGTGCAGCCCGGTGATCAGCAGGAAGGCCGCCAGGAAGGACAGGGAGGTGGCGATGCCGGTGGTGGAGGAGCGGTCCAGGAGCGGGAACAGGCGGTGGATCAGGCGGGCCACGGCGGGCTCCCCCACCCAGCCCAGGCCCAGGCTGGTCATGGTGATGCCCAGCTGCACGGTGGACATGTAGCCGTCCAGGTGGTCCAGGGCGAAGCGGATCAGGGGGGCCAGGCGCTTGCCCTTCCGGGCGAGCTCCTCCAGGCGGCTTTCCCGGATGCGCACCAGGGAGTACTCGGCCATGGCGAAAAAGGCATTGATCGCGATGAGCAGGATGGCGATGCCTACGTAGAGCAAATCCATGGGTCGGCCTTGAGGATAGCACGAAGCCCGGTCCGTGGGAATGCAGTCGGCGGGAGCGGGCCGGCTGGCCCGCCCCGCTCCCCCCTCAAGGCCAGAGGTCCAGGACCTGCAGCCCGAAACCGAACTGCGCCAGGTAGGCGTGCCTGCCGCTGAGCTTCAGGCTGGTTACATTGGCCAGCACGGTGCGGATGCCGATCAGCTGCGGACTGGTCGGGTCGCGCAGGCTGAACACCCGGACCTGGGCAACGTCCTGGTCGCCGGCCAGCCCGTAGTCTCCCGCGGCGTCCACGCAGCGGGCGTCGAAGCCGGTGAGCGCCCCGAGGTACGAGGGGCTGGCCGGGTCGGAAATATCCACGATCTCCACCCCGCCGTCCCGCGCTATGAGCAGACGGTCGCCCAAAAGCGCAATGCTGTATATCCGGTTTCCCGCGATGTACAGGGCGGCACGTATCGGATTCACGGGGTTGCGGATGTCCAGGACCTCCACCTCGGTACCGGTGCCCGACGCCACGAAGGCGTAATCCCCCCGGACCACGATCGAGTTGGCATAGTAGGAAGTGGGGTAGTTGCCCACCAGCTCAGGAGCGCCCGGATCGGCGACCCGCACGATCATCATGCCCGCCCCGTCCGGCACCAGCGCGTAGTCCCCGGCCAGGGCGATATCGGCGCCGCTGCCGGGCAGATCGCACTGCCCCGCCAGGGAGGGCGGGGAGGTCTGCAGGTTCACGACCTGCAGCTTGTTGAATACGGAGAGGTAGGCGTAGCTGCCCAGGACCACCAGTCCGTAGGGATTGCTGGACGTCGGGAAACTGCCGATGTCCGTTGGGCTGGAGGGGGTGCTGACGTCGTAGATGCGCATGAGCGCGGGGCTCAGCCCGTTGACGACCACCCGGTCCCCGTCCACCGCCAGGTCATAGGCCCAGTTCAGCGGCGCGGAACCCACGCTCAGGCCCGCCGCGGGGTGCGGCAGGGCCACCACCTGCAGGTCGAAGCCGCCGTTGGCCACGAAGGCATAATCCCCGGCGATTGCCACGCTCTGGGCCGAAGAGGGCATGAGCACCGGCACCACCAGGCGCGGCGCGGCCGGGTCGGCGCAGTTCACCACCTGCACAGCACTTCCCCCCGAGCTGATCTGGCCCGCCACGACCGCCGTGGTGCCCCGCACCGCCACGCCGCGCGGCGAAATCCCGCTCAGGGCCAGGTATCCGCTCTGGCTGGGAGCCGCCGGGTTGGCCATGTTGATCACCCGCAGGCCGGGGGCCGTCTCGTCGGCCACGTAGGCGTACGAACCGGACAGGGCCACGGCGTAGGCGTTGCTGGTCACCGTTTCGCCGGCGTAGGTGGGGTTGGGCTGGGTGCCGGCGTTGATCACCTGCATCCGCGTCTGGGCGGCCAGGAAGACGTGGGTGGAGTTGGCCGCCAGGCCGTAGATGGTTCCCGGCGCGGCATAGGTACCGCTGAGCACGGGGTTGGCGGGGTCCGCCAGGCTGTACCGCCGCAGGGTGCTGCCCGCGCCCACGAAAAGGTAGGTCCCGGCAGGATTCACCTCCAGGGCGGAGCTCCAGGTGCCCACGGGCAGTACCGCCCCCTTGATCGGGAGCGCCGGATTGGTCACGTCGACCACCACCAGGCTGGTGCCCGCGGAGAGGTAGGCCTTGCCGCCGCGCACCGCGATGCCGTAGCTGGCCCCTTCGCCGAGGCTCAGGCTGCCCACCAGCGCCGGGTGGCGGGGGTCCGCGATCCAGAACACCCGCAGGCCGCCGTCGTAGTTGGCCAGGTAGGCGTAGTCTCCGCTCACCTCCAGGTCCCAACCGCCTCCGGGGGCCAGGGCGAAGCCGGCCCGCAGGTCCGCGTAGGCGGGGAAGGCGGAGGCTCGCGCCCCCACCGCCCCACTGGCCGGGGCGCCGGCCAGTGCCGGGCGCACGCGGTAATAGTAGGCGGCCCCGTCGGCCGCCCCCTGGTCCACGAACTCGGTGCCCTCCACCGCGCCGGAGATCAGGGAGAAGGGACCGGAGCGCGAGGAGGAGCGCTCCACCTCGAAGCGGGTGGTGGCGGGGATCGGCGCCCAGCTTACGCGGACCTGCCGGTACTCCCCCACCGCCCTCGGCGATAGAGTGGCCTCAGACAGCGGAATGGCTTCCACCGTGGAGGACAAGTTGTCCGGACCGCTGGAGGAGACCGACTTCAGCAGGAACACGTGCCGGGCCCCGTTGGCCAGGCCCGTCACCGTCCTGGGCGAGGAGGCGATGCCGTCGATGCGGTTTCCGTAGCTCTCGGAGGGCAGGGAGCCGTCGGTGGTGTAGAAAACCGAGTAGCTCGCGGAGAGGGGCACCGGCTCCCAGCTCAGGGTGACTTCCCCGTTGCCGGCCACGGCAGCGAAGGAGGGAATGGCGCCTTGGTCCTGCAGGCTGACCGAGGCGCTGCCGGAATTCCCGTTCCAGTCCGTGGCCGTCACCGTGATCAGCATGGTGCCGCTGAAGCCGGCGGTGGTGAACTGGAAGCCGAAGCCGCCGTCGGCCTGCAGCGTCGAGGTGACCTCCGCTCCAGGGATGGTGGCTGGAGTGAGGTCGTAGCGCAGCCCGGCCACCTGGCCGGCGGCGCCGGCCCCGGCGGCATCGGTCACGGTTCCGCTAACCACCACCGCGGCCGCGTAGGAGCCGCCCGCGGCCGGGGCGAGCAGGCTCACCACCGGGCCGGTGGCGTCCTTGCGCTGGCGCAGCAGCGCCTCGCCCAGCGGATTGGCGCAGGAGGAAAGCAGCCAGAGGGCCGCGCCGGCGGCCAGGGCGCGCAAGACGGTGCGAAGCAGGGTTGCCTTCATCTCACTCCTCCTCCAGCACGAACAGCACGATGGGAGCCGGCGCCAGGGCTGCGCGGGCCTCCCCGTCGGCAGCCGGCCCGGCCAGGAAGGCGAAGCCTTCGGCCTGAGCCCGGTCGAGCGAGGCGGCCCGCTGGAACGCCTCCCGCGCCTTGTCGAAGGCGGAGGTCTCGTAGTAGGCGCGCGACAGGTTGAGCAGCGCCTTGACTGCCAGGTCCGAGGAGGGCTTTCCCCCGCGGGCCAGGTTCTCCAGGGCGGACTCGTAGGCGCTGATGGCCTGGGAGTATTGGCGGCCGGCCAGCTGCAGCCCGGCCAGGTTCAGACGGGCGGGCAGGTAGCCGGGGTCCAGGGCCAGGGCCCTGCGCAGCGCCTGCTCCGCCTGGGCGAGGCGCCCGTACTGGGCGTACTGCCCGGCCAGGCGATTGTAGTCCTGCTTGCGGTTGGAGCGCTCCGCCGCCAGCCGGTCGGCCGCCACCACGGCGTCCACCAGGGCGGTCATGCTGCCGCGGAAGGCCGCGGCGATCTTCTCCCGGCTGCCGTACTGCAGCCCGAGATCGGTCTCGCGCAGCCCCACGGGGCGGAACACCTCCTGGGCCGCGGCGGTGGGATGGAAGCCCCGTTGGGCGGGGGAGCCCTCGTAGCGGGAGTATTCCTCCGCTCCCTGGCGCCAGGCTTCCAGGAAGCCCCGCCGGCCGAGCAGGGTGATCTCCACGGGCACCCAGACGGTGCCATTGTAGGCGATGCCCAGGCCCCTCTCCGGGTGCACCCGCCCGAAGGAGCCGCTGGGCACCTTGGTGTCCAGCGCCACGTAGATGTGCCCCGGGGTGGTGATGAAGGCGGTGCTTACACCCACGCTCTCCAGCAGGCTGGCGAACAGGGCGGTCAGGTCGTCGCAGTCGCCGCTGCCCCGGCGCAGGGTCTCCCTGGGCAGGTTCACGGAATCCACGGCGCGGCTTCCGTCCTGGACCACGGTGAAGGGGGTCACCGGATCGGGCTGGTACACGATGCCCAGTTCCCCCAGGGCCGCGTAAGCCTGGGCGGCGAACTGCACCGCCGCGGGGTAGACGGGCAGCTCCTCCTCCCCGGCCGCCTTGCGCACGAAGGTGGCGTAGTTGCGGATGGCGCTGTCCGCGGGGGTGACGAAAGCAGCGATGCGGCGGTCGTCGTCCCAGATGATGGCCGACTTGTCGTACAGGTCGTAGGCCACCGGCTGGCGCTGCTCGGCGGGACGCCCGCGGGACTTGTAGACCACCACCACCTCGCCGGTCAGAGGGGTGATCCCCTCGGTGGCGAAAACTTCGGCGTTGAAGGAGGCCGGCAGCGGGAGGGTCCGGCTCTCCCCCGGGGCCAGGCTGGGGATCGTGCCGGCCGGGGTCGGGGAATCCATGAAGCCCTTCTGGTAGAAGGAGACCTCCACCTCGGTCACCGGCCAGCGGTCCGTGTTGGCGACGGTCACTTCCCCGGCAGGATTGCGCACGTAGAAGCTCTGCATCGCGGCAAACACGGGCCCCAGGCTGATGCGCTCGAAGCGGATGCTGCGGATGGTTCGGGGCGCGTCCGGGTCCTCGCCGAAACGGTAGCTGGCCGAGAAGCCCAACCCGAACACCAGGCCGTTGAAGTCCGCCAGGGGGCCCAGGGAATGCAGGTAGGAGAAGGTGGGGTGGATGTCCACGCTCAGGTTGAAGGCCGGATTCAAGGTGATCCGCGCCCCGGCCCGGGCCACCAGGTTGGGCGAGCTCACGGATTCGCCGGATGGATCCAGCCCGGGGAAAAGGGCCAGGGAAAAGCCCCCGGCCAGATCAGCGCCCAGCTCGAAGCCCCGGGCGAAGCGCTCGGCCCAGCCCAGTCCCAGCGCCGCGTAGTAATGGCGGTGACTCCAGTCCACGCTCCCGCCCCGCAGGTCGGTGAAGGGCATGAATCCGAGCTGCAGGGCGGGCTGCAGCGAGGGCAGGCGGCGCAGAGGCATCCGCAGATCGGCCTCCAGGCTGTAGGCCGAGAAGTCCTTGCCATACCCGGCAAAGGGGCTCAGGCTCTGGAACTCGACGCCCACGGACAGCGGGAAACGGTAGTACCGGTTCAGATCCTGCCGCGGCTCCTGAGCGAACCCCGCCGCGGCCGTCCAGGCCAGAAGCGCCAGCGCCAGACGGATAGACCTCTGCACGGCATTTCCCACGGGAAACCCCCTTTCCGCACGAATACCTGAGCAAATATATCAACTATTGCGGGAGAAAAACAATGTGAAAGAAATCGCGCGTGGACACGCGATCATCGCGAGGGTGCGATGGGCTCAGCGATTGAAAAGGGTCCTGCCGCCGTCCACCAGGATGGCCTGGCCGCAGACGAAATCCCCCCAGGGACTGAGCAGGTAGGCGGCCAGCGCGGCGATGTCCTCCGGCAGGCCCAGGCGCCCCACGGGCACCGTGGCGATGAGCTTCCGCCGCGCCTCCGGCTCCCCGTAGCGGACGTTCAGCAGATCGGTGGCGATGACCGCGGGGTGGAGCACATTGGCCGTGATGCCGCGGCGGGCGTAGGTCCGGCAGAGGTAGCTCATCAGGCCCACCAGACCCGCCTTGGCCGCCGCGTAGTCGATGGCCCCTCCCCCCCCGTCCACCACCGCCGAGGAGCCGATCAGCAGGATCCGCCCGTAGCCGGCCCGCAGCATGTGCGGCAGCACGGCCCGCACCCCGTAGAAGGCGGTGGAAAGGTTCAGCTCGATGCCGGCCCGCCAGCCGTCCTCGCTCAGCTGCTCCGCGGGCTGGGCCTCGTTGCGGCCGACGTTGCAGACCAGGGCGTCCAGGCGCCCGTGCTCCGCGGCCACCCGGTCGGCCAGCGCGGCGGTGGCCCCGCAGTCCAGGGCGTCCAGGGCTTCGGCCCGGGCCCAGCCGCCATCCGCGCTCACCTCGGCCAGCAGGCTCGTCCAGGCGCCCGGCGTGGGCGGGGTTGCCCGTGTGGGTGAAGACCACGCGCGCCCCGGCCCGGGCCAGCAGGCGGGTGACGCCCTCCCCGATCCCCCGGCTGCCGCCCAGCACCAGGACCGTCCTGCCGCTCAAGTCGATGCTCAACAAGTCAGGCCTCCGTGACGGCTCCGGCCGGGCGAGTCCTGCTCGCCGCCGCGCTATTTGCACATCCGGCGCAGCGTCTGCTCGTACACTCCGTGGTAGGCCCGCAGCTGGTAGGCGTCCTTCTTCCGCATTTCCTTGCCCGTCTGCTTGACCAGGTCGTCCCGGCAGGGCAGGCAGAGGTCGAAGCCCAGGACCGAGATGTAGTTCACCCCTCGCGAAGGCTCGTGGATCTCCTTGTCGCAGGAATCGCAGAACACCTGTACCATGGCTTGCTCCTTTAGCGGTTGATGGCGCGGATTATAGCATGACCGGCGCGGAGGGACAAAGCCTTCCCCGCGCTTTTAGTTCGTCAGGCCGGCGATCGCCGCCCCGACCAGGCTGGCGTTCTCCACCTGGATCAGCTCCAGGTGGCGCCCGTGGCCCTCCTCCAGGAATCCCTTCAGGTAGCAGTCCAGCTTGCGGCGCATGCCCTTCAGCCCCCAGTACACGGACCCCTCCACCACGGCGCAGGCCGGGGCGCAGGGGTCCTCCCCCGCCCCGCTCTTGAGCACCGCGGCGCTCAAGGTGAGCGCGGCCAGCTTGGCCGCCCGCTCGCTCAGCCGGTCCAGGAGGTGATACAGGATCTGGCGGTCCTCCCGGCCTTGGACCGCCGCGCCCAGCGGGTGGGAGGAAAGGGCCGGAGCGCTCAGGTACTCGTGGAGGGCCTGGGTGCCCAGCTCCCGCAGGGCCTCGAGGCCCTCCGCCGCCGGCGGGCTGAACAGCCCTTCCCGCGCCGCCCGCTGCAGCGTGGCCAGGGCCACCGGCCCCAGGTAGGCGCCGCTGACCTGCTTCTCCAGCAGGTGCTGCTCCGGATAGGCGGTGCCCGCGTTGAAGTCCCGGTCCACCGTGCCCTGGGGCACCCGGTTGTAGTTGCCGGATTCCGTGTTGATCACCTGCAGCCCTTCGCGGGTCCAGGCCCCGGGCCTTGGTGATGTTGCGGTTGGCCTCCAGGTAGCAGGTGTTGGTCCCGGTGCCCAGGATGAACCCCAGGTACCCGCCGTAGCCGCGGCCCGCCGAGCCGGCCATCCCGGCCAGCATGGCGGTGACCGTGTCGTTGACGATGACGATCTTCATGGGCCGCCGGTGCCCGGCCTCCCGCAGGGCGGCGGCCAGGTTCTCGCCCACCAGGGCGCCCAGCACCTCCGGGGCCTTCACCTCCTTGCCCAGGTTGTTCACCCGCCCGTCCTTGTTCGGCAGCTGCTCCATGGAGAAGGAGAAGCAGAAGCCCAGCCGCGAGCTGCCCGGCAGGTACTCCCGCAGGTGTCCGGCGAAGGCCCGGAAGAACTCCTCCCGGCCCACCTCCCGCTCGATCCCTGGCATCAGCACCTTGCGGTAGTTCTCGATGACCGGCTTCAGGTCCCGGTCGAAGCGCACCAGGGCGATGCGCAGGTTGGTGCCTCCGGCGTCCACCGCGATGACCGGCTCGCCGACGGGTACGCTGGAGGCCAGCTCGATGTAGGTGGGGATCATCTCCAGGCTGCCGCCTTCGCCCGCCAGACCCGCGGCGCATCTCCTGCAGATACTCCACCAGGCCCTGCTGGAGGTCGAATTCCTCCGGGTCCATGCCGTGGCGGCGCAGGAAGGACCGCGCCCGCTCCCGCGGCCCGCTCACAGGGGTGCCCTCATGCGGCGACTCCCTGCCCGCTCACCAGCTCCTCCACCCGCTCGGCGATGGCCAGGCAGGAGGTCAGTCCCGGCGACTCGATGCCGATCAGGTCGATGAAGCCCGGCAGGCCCCGGTCGCCCTCCTCGCGGATCACGAAGTCCCGGAAAGGCTGGCCTTCCCGGTAGAGCTTGGGCCGGATGCCGGCCATGTCCGGAGTCAGGTCCTCGGGGGCCAGATCCGGCAGGAGCTTGCGCGCCTCGGCCCAGAAGGCCTCCCGGTGCCCGGCATCGACGCTGTACTCCACCTCCTCCACGAAGAAGGCGTTCGGGCCGATGCGCAGGCCCTCCCCCAGGGAAAGCACCACGTGCGCGCCCAGGTTCAGCGGGGAGGGCACCGGATAGATCAGGTGCCGGAAGGCGCCCCGGAAGCGGGAGGACAGGCTGAAGTATTCCCCTTTGCAGAGGTTCACCCGGTAGCCGGCCGCCGCCGTGTCGATGCCCGCCAGGCCGGCGATGCGCTCGGCGCCCAGGCCGGCGCAGTTCACCACCCGTCTCGGCCGCCAGCTCCAGCCTCTGCCCGTCCGCGTCCCGGATTTCCAGCACGTAGCCGCCGCCGGCCCGCGCCAGGCCTTGCACCGTGCAGCCGTAGGCGAACACCGCGCCCCGCGATTGGGCCCGGCGCTCCAGCCAGCCCATCAGCCCGTGGGAATCCACGATCCCGCTGTCCGGGCTGAACAGCCCTCCCAGCCGCACGCACCCGGGGCTCCAGCGCGGCCACCTCCCGCGCCCCGAGCAGCCGCACCCCCTGCACCCCATTGGCCCGGGCCTGGGCGGCCAGGTCCTCCAATACGGGCAGCTCCTCCGGGCCGGAGGCGGCCACGATCTTGCCGGTGCGCCGGCAGGCGATGCCCTCCCGCGCGCACAGCTCGTACAGCAGAGGGTTGCCGCGCACGCACAGGCGCGTCTTCCACAGCTGGCTGCCGTAGTACAGCCCGGCGTGGATCACCTCGCTGTTGCGGGAGGAGGTCTCCCGGCCGAAGCTGTCCTGGCGCTCCACGACCACCAGGTCCCCGGAGCTCCGGGAAAGCCGCTCGGCCACCGCCAGGCCCACCACCCCGGCCCCGATGACCGCGACCCCTACGCTGTCCATAGCTCCTCCGCAATAAGCTCATCCGCCATGGGCGAACTCCGGGTACAGGGTCATGCCGCCGTCCAGGTACAGCACGGCGCCGTGCACGTAGTCCGAGTCGTCCGAGGCCAGCCAGACCGCCGCCCGCGCGCAGTCCTCCACCTCACCGATGCGCCCGTCGGGGATGAACTTCAGCAGGGTGCGTTCGTAGACCTCCCGGGAGGTGATCTTCTCCACGTTCATGGGCGTGCGGATGGCCCCGGGAGAGAGGCTGTTGATGCGGATCTTCAGCGGGGCCAGCTCCTGGGCCATGCTCTTCATCAGCATCATGATCCCTCCCTTGGCCGCCGCGTAGTTCACGTGCCCGGCCCAGGGGATGACATCGTGCACCGAGCTGATGCAGATGATCTTCCCCAGGGCGTAGGAGATGTTCCGGTCCAGCCCCTGGCGCTTGAAGGCCCGCACCGCCTCGCGGGAGCAGAGGAACATGCCGGTCAGGTTGATGTCGATGACCCGCTGCCAGTCCGCCAGGCTCATCTGGTCGAAGGGGGCGTTGAGCTGGATGCCGGAGTTGCTGATCAGGATGTCGATGCGGCCCAGCTTCTCGCGCAGGAAGTCGAACATGGCCAGCACTTCCGGCTCCCTGGCCACGTCGGCCCGGAAGGTGAAGGCCTGCCTGCCCAGCCGGCGGATCTCGGCGGCGACCTGTTCGGCGCCCTGGGGGTCGCTGAAGTAGTTCACCAGCACGTCCGCCCCCGCCTGGGCCAGCCCCAGGGCGATGCCCGCCCCGACGCCCTTGCTGGCCCCCGTGACCAGGGCCTTCTGTCCCTTGAGCACCGGCTGGATCTGGCGCGGGGGACACTCCACGGGTACGGTGAAAGCCTTCCGGGTCGAGCTCATGCCCTTTTATGGTCAAAACTCGCCCTCCTGTCAAGGAAGGGAGGCCGGAAGCCGGCGTGGCCAGGGATGGCGGTGAACGCCGGCTCAAGGAACGCGGCGGGCGGAGGCGGGTTCGAGGCTGTCCCGCCGCGGGCGAGCGGGGTCAGTCCGGCTGCCCTTCCCGGTCGAAATCGTAGAAGGAATCCAGATCCGCCTGCGGCACGTCGAACACCTCGCCGTTGGGCGGGAGGGCTTCGCGCAGCATGAAGGCGGGCAGGCGGTCGTGGGCGGCGGTGAACCCGGCCCGGCGGTTGAAGTCCCGCTCCCGGCGCAGGATCCGCCTGCCCAGCTCCAGCAGCTCGGCCCAGCTGGCCGCCCAGCCGGTGATGGCCCGGACGGCCTGCTCGATCAGCTCCGGGTTGGCCAGCGAGACCCGCCCCGTGAAGATGCACATCCCCAGGGTGTCCAGGGCCGTGTATTTCCAGTGCAGCTCCCGCACCGCCTCCAGCTGAACCCTGGCATCAGTCGGGTCCACCGACAGGGTGATGGCGTTGCCGGCCGTGTGGTCCGCGCCCATGGGCGACAGCGCGTAGGTCAGGCCCATGCCCTTGATCACCCGTGGATCGTAGGCGGCCATGCTCTGTCCCTTGACCGTGGGCACCCGGTCCAGGCCGTAGGCCCGGCCGCAGGCCGCCGCCCCGCTGCCGATCAGGCGGCCCAGGGGGGTGCCCTGCCCGATCTCCCGGATCAGGCCGCGCACCCGCGGGAAGTCGCCGAAGGCCAGCAGGCCTCCCTCGGCCAGCACGCCCAGCGCGGCGCCGGTCTCCATGGTGTCCACGCCGATGTCGTTGCACAGCTTGTTGAGCTCCGCCACCTGGTCCAGGTCGCCCAGGCCCAGGTTGGCGCCCAGCAGGCCGATGGTCTCGAAGTCCAGGGAGCCGACCACCGCTTTCCCGGCCGGATCCACGTACTTGTTGGAGCAGCGGATCACGCAGCCCGGCATGCAGCCGTGCGCGTACTGTCCGCCCCGGGAGCTGATGGTCTCGTACAGCCTGTCCCCGCTCAGGCCTTCGGCCCCCTCGAAGCTGCCCGCGCTGAAGTTGCGGGTCGGCAGTCCGCCCAGCTTGTTCACGTTCATCAGGGTCATGGCCGTGCCGTACTTGGGGAACTTCTCCCCGGTGACGGGGTGCGCCTTGAGCCGGGCCGCGAAATCCCGGATCAGGGCCTTGGTGGCCTGCGGGTCGTGGGGGCGGAACTCCCCGCCCTCGTCGTCGATGATCACGGCCTTCAAGCCCTTGGCGCCGGCCACCGCGCCCAGCCCCCCGCGGCCCAGGTTGCGGCAGGGTTCGCCTTCCGGGTCGGTGACGCTCAGGCAGGCCGTGCTCATCCGCATCTCCCCCGCCGGGCCCGCGATGATCAGGCCGACCCGGGCCCCGAAACGCTCCCGCAGCGCCTCGGCCGTCGCGTAGATCCCCTTCCCGGCCAGGAAGCCCAGGTCCTCCAAGCGGCATCCCTGCCCGGCTCACGTGAAGTCCCAGGCATTGCCCGCGCGGGGCGGCGCCCCGGAACTTCAGCGCCGCGATGCCCAGGCGCGCCAGCTTGAAGGCGGCGGTGCCGCCGCTGTTGGACTCCTTGATGCCTCCGGTCAGGGGGCTCTTGGCGCCGGCCGAAAGGCGGTTGGCGCTGGAAAGCCCGGTGCCGGCCAGCAGGCCGGGGGCGATCACCAGCAGGTTCTCCGGGGCCAGGGGATGGCAGAGGGGGTCGGTCTCGCGCTGGATCAGCGTCGAGGTCAGGCCGCGGCCGCCCAGCAGGCGCAGGTCCTCCGGGCACTCCTCCGCGCGGATGCCCGGGCCGCTCAAGTCGATCTCCACGATGGTTCTGGCCACTTTGCCCCCCTCCCGCCTCAAAGGCAGGACCGATAGATGCGCTGGATTTCCCGTTCGTCGACCTGCTTCGGGTGCAGGCTGATGCCGGTGGCATAGGCGGTCAGGGCGATGCGGGTCACCCGCTCGATGTCCTCCTCCCGCAGCCCCAGCTCGCCGAAGCGCACCCGGGCCCCGATCCTTTCCAGCAGCTCCTCCATCAGGGAGGCCGACCGCGCGGCGCGCTGGGCCAGCGGCAGGGCGGCGGCGGCCGGGTCCAGGGCCGAGGCGATGTCGGCGAACGGCTGCGGGGCCGCCTCGTGGCTGATCCGCATGATCGCCGCCAGGCAGGCGGCCACGGTGGCCCCGTGGGGGGCGTGCACGAAGCCGCCCGCCGCCTGTCCCAGGGCGTGCGGCAGCGTGGGGTTGGCGTGGGCGATGGCGATGCCGCCCAGGGCGCTGGCCCAGGCCATCTGCTGACGGGCCTCCGGGTCGCTCCCGTCGGCCACCGCCTTCGGCAGCCAGGCGCCCGCCAGGCGGATCGCCTCCAGGGACACCAGCCGGGCGAAGGGGCTGGAGCTGACGTTGATGTAGGCCTCGATCGAGTGGGCCAGCACGTCCACCCCGGTCAGGGCGGTCAGCCGCGGCGGGCAGGAGCGGGTCAGCTCCGGGTCCACCAGGGCGGCCCGGGGGATGATGCGCTCGCTGACGATCGTGCTCTTCTCCCGCAGCCGGGGATTGGAAAACACGGCGTAGTGGGTCATCTCCGAGCCGGTGCCCGCCGTGGTGGGCAGCGCGACCACCGGCAGGGTGCCCGGTCCCGGCACCAGGGGGGTGTGGTCCTTGCGGCGGGTGTGCTGCCAGGCGGTGCCCGGGTTGCCGGCCAGGACCGCGACCCCTTTGCCGAAGTCCAGGACGCTGCCCCCGCCGGCGGCCACGACCAGGTCGCAGCCCTCCCGGCGGGCGACTTCCCCCGCCTCGTCGGCCGAAAAGCAGTCCGGGTCCGGCTCGATCCGGCTGTACTTGACCACCGCCAGGCCCGCAGCCCGCAGCAGTCCCTCGATCTCACCGCCGGTGCCCGAGCCGTCCAGGAACGGATCCAGGGCCAGGAAGGCCTTCCGCCCCCACTCCGCGGCCGCTGCCCCCAGCTCCCGGCGCCGGCCCGCCCCGAAGAGCACCTTCGGGACCACGCACTTGAAGTCCTTCACGCTGTCTTCCTCCTCAGGCGCCCTTCAATCCACCGTCCGGCCGCCGTCGACGAACAGGTTCTGGCCGGTGATGAAGTCCGAGGCACGGGAGGCCAGGAACACCGCGGCTCCGGCCACGTCCGCGGGGGTGCCGATGCGGGCCAGGGGGATGCGCTCCAACTCCCGGTCCAGGCGCTGGCGGTCCTTCTTCAACCCGTCGATGAACGGAGTGTCCACGGCCGCCGGGGAGATGGCGTTCACGTTCACCTTGTGCGGCGCCCACTCGGTGGCCATGACCCGGGTCAGCTGGATCAGGCCGCCCTTGCTGGCCGCGTAGGCCCCGCGGGCCGGGTGCCCCAGGAACGAGGAGATCGAGGAGATGTTGACGACCTTGCCGTACTCCTGCCGGACCAGGTGGCGGCCGACGGCCTGGCAGCAGTACAGCACCCCCTTGAGGTTGGTGGTCAGTACCTGGTCCCAGTCCTCTTCGCTGATCGCCAGGATCTCCTTGCGGATGTTCATCCCCGCGCTGTTGACCAGGATGTCGATGCGCCCGAACTCCTTCAGTGCGGCGGCGGCCATGTCCTCGGCGCTCGACCTGCTGGTGATCTCCAGCAGGAAAGGCGCCGCCCGCCGGCCCGCGGCCGCCACCTCGGCGGCCGCCGCGCGGGTCTTTTCCGGGTTGCGCCCGGCCACCAGCACTTGCGCCCCATGGGCCGCCAGGGCCAGGGCGATGGCCTTGCCGATTCCGCCGCTCGCGCCGGTGACCACCGCCACCCTGCCCTCCAGGTTGAACAGATCCTTGTAGTCCATGCGTCTAGCTCCTCACAGGCAGGGGTGGGATTCCGGCTCGGTCACCACGTCCACGACCGCCGGTCGGCCCGAGTCCAGGGCCCGGCGCAGCGCGCCGCGGATCTGGCCCGGGTCCTCGACGCGGATGCCCAGCGCGCCCAGGTCCTCGGCCAGGCGGGCGAAGTTGGTGTCGTTGAACCTGTACTGCTGCTGTTCCCGGCCCTTCTCGCCGCGGTAGGCGCGGCGGATGCCCAGCTGGCTCTGCCCCAGCACGCTGTTGTTGTTGATCACCGTGACCGTGGGGATGCTCCAGCGCACCGCGGTTTCCAGCTCGCACAGGTGGTACCAGAAGGCCCCGTCGCCGGTGAAGCACACCACCGGCCGCTCGCCCACCGCGCATTTGGCGCCCAGCGCCGCGGGGAAGGCCCAGCCCAGGGAGCCGGCGGCCCGCAGGAACAGCTGCCCCGGCTTCAGGATCTCGATCAGGGTGCCGGCCCAGATGGCCGAGTAGCCCGTGTCGGCCACCACCACCGCGTCGGCGGGCAGCTCCGCGGTGATGTCCGCGCACAGCCGCTCCGGGCGGATGGGCACCTCCTGCGAGCCGCGCTGCGCCTGGACCGAGGCCCGCCACTCGGCCACGATCGCGCGGGCCCGCTCCGCCCAGGCCGACCGGGCGCCCGGTTTCGACGGCCCTCCGCTGGGCCCGGCCAGCTCCGCGTTCAGGGCCTCCAGGCCCGCGCGCGCGTCGGCCAGGATGCCGAGGGTCCCCGGGTAGTTGCGCCCCAGTTCCGCCGGATTGATGTCCAGCTGGACCACCGGGGAGCCCACGGGGGGCAGGGTCCAGTTGCGGGTCACCTGGTCGCCCGTGCTGCACCCCACGAAAAAAACCAGGTCGGCCTCGGCCAGCACCTTGTTCGCGCAGGGCGCACAGTAGGAGCCGACCGGGCCCACGTACAGGGGATGGTCCTCCGTGAGCACGCTCTTACCGTCCATGGACACGATGACCGGGGCCGACAGGCGCTCGGCCAGCGCGCGGACCTCCGCGTGGGCTCCGGAGACCAGGGCCCCGCGCCCCACCACCAGCACGGGCCTCTGGGCCCGGGCCAGCGCCTCCGCCGCGCGGCGCACATCGGCGGGCTCGGGCCGCGGCCGGTGGGCCGGCAGGCGGGCGTGCTCCGGCTGGACGGCCGGCGTCAGCTCGGCCTCCGCTTCGTCGGTGAAGTTGCCCTCGTAGCCCAGGAAGTCCAGGTGCGCCGGGCCGGGGGTTCCGGTGGTGGCCTCGCGGAAGGCCTGGGCCAGCAGGTGCGGCAGCTGCTCGGGAACCGACACCTCCACGTTGTACTTGGTCACGGCCTGGTACATGCTGTTGTGCAGGATCTCCTGGTAGGAGTTGCGGTATTGGAACAGCGGGGGCTTGCGGCCGGTGAAGGCGATGACCGGCGAGTGCCCCAGGTAGGCGTCCTGCAGCCCGGCGGCCAGGTTGGCCGCGCCGACCGACTGGGCCATGCACAGGCCCGGCCGGTTGCCGGCGCGGGCGTAGCCGTCGGCCATGTAGGCCGCCGCCTTCTCCGAATGGGCCAGCACCCGCTTGATGCCCAGCTTCTCCATCTCCACCAGGGTTCTACGGAGGATCGCCTCGATGTAGAACACGTGACTGATGCCGTAGCCCTGGATCGTCTGCGCGATGTAGCGCGCTCCCGTGGTCTTGTTGCCCATTTCCAGTCCTTGACGGCTCTACCGGTAGGACGGGCCCGCTTCGGCGGGATACTTCACGTCCACCCACTTGTTCGACTTGGCGCTCTCCAGCACCGCGTCCACGATGTTCAGCTCGGCCAGGCCGGTGAGGAAGGTCGGGAAGGGGGCCTGGGCCAGGTCCATGGGTTTGCCGGACAGGATCCAGGAGTGGAAGTCGGAGAACACGCTGCGGAAGGTGTCCAGGTAGCCCTCCCCCAGGCCGCAGGGAGCGTAGCCGTAGGGGGCGGCCTCCGGGTAGAACAGCACCGGGTCCTTGATGAACTCGCCGTTGGGCCGGCCCCGCTCCCCGACCCACATGGAGTTGGGCTCCTGCCCGTTCCACTCCAGGCTGCGCTTGGTGCCGTTGATCTCGAAGTGGATGTAGTTCTTGCGGCCGGCGCAGACCTGGCAGGCGATCAGCACGCCCTTCGCGCCGCCGGAGAACTTCAGCATGATGGTGCCGTGGTCCTCGGTGTCGATGGCCACGTCCTCGTAGTCCTCGGCTTTGAGCTCCTTGACCACGTAGGTGGCCATCTCGACCTTGGGCTTCTTGCGCACGGGGATGAAGGTGGTCAGGTCGGCGTACACCGCGGTGACCCGCTGCCCGCTGATGTGCTGCACCGCATCCAGCCAGTGGGTGCCGATGTCGGCCACGGCCCGGGACTTGCCGCCCACGGCGGCGATCAGGCGCCAGTTGTAGTCGGTCGGCAGGAACAGCCAGTCCTGCAGGTATTGGCCGTGGATCAGGCGGATGTCGCCGACTTCCCCGGCCTTGACCATGGAGCGGGCCTGCTTGACCAGCGGGTAGTAGCGCATGTTGTGGCAGATGGCGTGCGCCCGGCCCGTCTTCTTGGCCGTCTGCAGGAGATCCTGGGCCTCGGAACTGTTCATGGCCAGCGGCTTTTCGCACAGCACGTGCTTGCCGGCCTCCAGGGCCTTCTTGGCCAGCGGGTAATGCAGGTGGTTCAAGGTGGCCACGTGCACGGCGTCCAGCTCCTTGTCCTTGACCAGGTCCTCGGACTTGCCGTAGGCCTTGGGGATGCGCAGCTCGGCCGCCACGGCCTCGGCGGTGGCCTGGTCCTTTTCGGATACCGCCACCACGTCCACATAGCCCAGCCGGCGCAGCTGCTCGATATGTACCTTGCCGATGAATCCGGCCCCGATGACCCCAACCCGGACCTTGTTCATGACCCTCCTCCTTAGATTTTCAGTTTATCTGATAATGCATAGCACGAAGCGGCCGTTAAATCAAGAGGAAAGGCGCGCCCGCGAAACCTACCCGATGTTCACTTCCAAGCCGTAAGAAACGAGGATGTCCCGGGCCCGCTCCGCTTCCTCCCGCTCCAGGGGCGGGCGGCCGGCCAGGGGATAATCCCGGAACAGGCGCACGCTCTTGGACTCACCGGTGGAATGATATGGCAGAAGATCGACCCGCCGCACCCCGGGCAGCTGGCCGCTGACGAAACGGCCGAGTGAGTGCAGGTTGGAGGCCTCGGTGTTGCAGCCGGGGATCAGGGGAAGGCGGACCACCATCTCCCCCACCCTGCCGGCGGCCCGCCGGGCGTTCTCCAGTATTCGGGCGTTGTCCACCCCCGTGAGCTCGCGGTGCCGCTCGGGGTCCATGTGCTTGAGGTCGAAGAGCAGCTGGTCCACGTTCTTCAGCACCAGGGCCAGGTTGCGCCAGCTGGCGAAGCCGCAGGTCTCCAGCGCCGTGTGCAGCCCTTCCCGCCGGCAGCGCGGCCAGCAGCTCGGCCACGAAGGCGGCCTGCAGGGTGGGCTCCCCGCCGCCCACGGTGACCCCGCCGCCGCTCTGCTCGTAGAACACGCGGTCGCTCAAGATCACCGCCAGCAGCTCGCCGACCGAGACGCTGCGGCCCACCAGGTGGCGGGCTTCGGCGTAGCAGACCTGCACGCACCGCCCGCACCCGGCGCAGGCCTCCGGGGTCCGGGGAAAGGCCGCTTCGAGCAGCTCGCGGTGGGGACAGGCCTCCAGACAGGCCCCGCAGCCCAGGCATTTCTCCCGGTAGTACATGATCTCCGGCCTGCTCTTCTGGGATTCCGGGTTGCTGCACCAGGCGCAGGCCAGGGGACAGCCCTTCATGAATACCAGGGTGCGGATCCCGTGCCCGTCGTGGAGGGAGAAGCGCTGGAGGTCGAAGATCAGCCCGGTGGTTTCCCGATGGGTCCCGGTCAGAAGCCGTGCTCCGTGCGGCGGATGAACTCGTTCTGCTGGGTCTCGCACAGCTGGACGAAGTAGGCGGTCAGGCCTCCCAGGCGCACGCGCAGGCTGGCGTGCTTTTCCGGCTCGCGCTGCGCTTCCTTGAGGGTGGCGGTGCTGACCTTGGAGATGGTCAGGATGTTCCCGCCCAGGCGGAGGAAGCCCCGGATGAAGTCCTTGAGCACCTGAGTGCCGTCGCCGCCGAAGTTCATCCTCAGATCGATCGGGCAGCCGTCGTTCAGCCTCTTCAAATCAAACTTGGTGGCGCTCTTGATCACGGCGGTGGGCCCGTTCTTGTCCAGGCCGAAGGAGGCCGAGTAGTTGGAGGCGATCGGCGCCTGGGCCCGGCGGCCGTCCGCCGAGGCCCCGCACACGTAGCCCAGGCGGGGATAGTTCTCGAAGGTCCCCACCCCGGGAGCGAAGACGATCCAATCCACCTTCTTGTTCCACTGGTCGAAGTAGTCGCAGTAGAACCGGAGCAGCTCCACGCCGATCGAGTCCGCGTAGTCGTCGTCGTTGCCGTACTTGGGCACGCGGTTCAGGCAGTACTGGCGCAGGCGCTCCTCGCCCTGCCAGTCGCCGCGCAGGACCTCCACCAGCTTTTCCAGACTTACCATCTTTTCCTCGTAGACCACCTTCTTGATCACCGCCAGCGAGTCCACGCAGTGGGAGAAGCCGGTCACCAGGGGGGCGTACAGCCGGTAGCGCGCTCCCCGCTGGGTGATGTCCTTTCCCTTTTTGAGGCAGTCCTCCAGCAGGCCGGAAAGGAAGGGGTCCGGGGCGATCTTGTGCACCTCGTCGTAGTAGCGCAGCTTGTTGTCCACGGCCGCGTCGATGCGGCTCCGCACCTGGTCCTGGAAGGCGGCCAGCAGGTCGTCAAAGCTGCGGAACCCGGAGAGCTCCCCGGAGTCCGGGCCGATGGGGTTGCCGTTGAGCAGGGAGCGGCCGCGGTTCAGCGTGCTCTCCAGGCTGAGCAGCACCTCGATGTGCCCGTAGGAGAACTCGGTGCGCCCGTAGGGCAGGGTCTCCCAGCAGCCGTCGTTGGAGTAGTCGCGGGCGTCCTCCACCGGAATGCCCAGGTGCTGGACCATGCCGGGGATCACCACGTCGTCGTTGAAGATGGTCGGCTGGGCGCCGCCCTTGGCCAGCCAGCGGGCCGCGCTCTCCACGATCGGCTCAGGCGAGTCCTTGTGCAGTCGCAGGGAGACCAGCGGGTCGATCAGCTCCAGCTCGTTGATCAGGTCCAGCACCAGGTGGGTCAGCTCGTTGGTGCCGTCCCGGCCGTCGGGCCGGAGGCCGCCGACGATGCAGTTCTGCAGCCAGTGGTTCTGGGACTGCCCGTAGGTGTAGGGCAGGTCGTTGGACATCTTCAGGTGCGTGGTCTCCAGGTTCGGGTCCCCTCCCTGGGACCAGTCCCCGAAGGTGAAGTGGTCCTCGATGTGGGCATTGTCCAGCTGCACGCGCTCGTTGAACTTGACCAGGAAGGACCCGAGCATTTCCCGGGCCCGGCTTTTGGTGATGGCGCCGCTTTCCAGGTCCCGCTGGTAGTAGGGCCACAGATACTGGTCGACCCGGCCGATGGAGGTGTAGTCCAGGGTGCTCTGCAGAATGGCGTGCACGAGCCACACGCTCTGCAGAGCCTCCTGGAAGCTGCCGGCCGGCTGCATCGGCACCTTGCGGCACAGGCGGGCCAGTTCGCGCAGCTCGGCGGCCCGCTCCTCCGTGGGGGCCTCGCCGGCCAGGTAGTCGCAGAGCTTGGCGTAGCGGGTGGCCAGGATTTCCGCCCCCTGCAGGGACAGCGCCACCGCCTCGTACCAGTCGCGCGTGGCGGCATCGCCGGCCGGCACCCTGGCCTGCAGGTCCCGGGCCTCCTGGATGATGGCCGAGATGCCCTTCTCTAGGATTTTCTGGTAGTAGGGGTTGTGGTGCCCCCAGACCGACTTGCGGTTCAGGCAGACCTTGGCCGCCGCCGCCGCCTCCTGGTCGGTTTCATAGCGCGGGAAGGTGTGCCCGAACCCGACCGAGGACATGGTGCAGATGCCCACGACCAGCTCGTCGTCCTTCACCTCGATCGGCATCTCGCGGCAGACCTTCTGCACGGCCAGCGCCTTGCGCACCACCAGCGGCCTGGAAGCCAGACCCGGATCGTCAGCGAAAATGGAGAGGTCGTCGCCCCACCAGGTTTTCTTCTGGTAGTACTCCTCGAACAGGCGCCGCTTGATCCTCTGCAGGCGTGCTTCCATTCCCTATCCCCTTTGCTGATGATAATGATTATCGCTACTATAACATGGCTCTCGCCGGGCCCGCAACCCCTCGCTGCGGGGGCCCCGCTACCGGACCTTCAGGACGTTGCCCAGGCGCTTCTTGATGCTGGCGATGTGGGCCCGCACGGTGCGTTGGGCCGTGAGCGGGTCGCCGGAGCGCAGGGCCCTCAGGAATTCCTCGTGCTCCTGCACGATCGTGGAGATGTCGCTGAAGTCCTGGTGCGATTTCTCGATCTCCTCGTACATGAAGGCCCGCAGCACCCCGTAGATGGCGCTGAACAGGCGGTTGCCGCAGCCGGCGATGGCCGCCGCGTGGAAGTCATAGTCCGCCCCGGCCAGCTCCTCCCGCTCGCCCGACGGCCACGGCCCGGCGCATCCGCTCCAGTTGGCGCTCCAGGGCCGCCACCGGCTCGGCGGCCGCTTGAGGATCACGGGCGTGAAGCTCGGCCAGCAGGACCAGGCTCCACATCTCGATCGCGCCGCGCATGTCGATCAGCTCCTGGTAGTCGTCCCGTCCCAGCAGGATCGACCAGGTCAGGGCTTCCACGGAGATGCTGGCCCGGTCGCAGACGAAGGTGCCCTTGGCGGTCTGGGAGTCCAGCACGCCCAGGTAGTTGAACACCTTGATCGCCTCGCGGATGGAGGATCGCCCGATGCCCAGGCGCTCCGCCAGCTCCCCCTCGGTGGGGATCCGGTCTCCTGATTTGAACTGCCCCGAGGCAATCAGCTGCCGGATGTTCTCCATTACCTGGGCTACCACGGTCTTGCGCTTGATCTTGGCCAGCTTCAGCGTATCGCTCACCGCTCCCCCCTGTGCCTGTAAAAGTATTCTTGGGCGCCGCCCTTGTCAAGAAAATCTAAATATCATTTTATCTGATAATGCTTCCGTGCTAAAGTACCGCTATGAGCACGAAAGAGAAGTCGTTCCGCTGGGGGATCGCCGGGTTCGGGGGCTTCAGCGACGTGGCCATGGCGCCGGCCATTGCGGGAACCCCCGGGCACAAGCTGCAGGCCGTCTGGGGCCGGAGCCCCGAGCGGACCCGGGCTCTGGCCCAAAAATACGGGGCGCCCCGGTGCGCGGCGGGCCCCGAGGAGCTTCTGGAAGCCGGAGACCTGGACGCGGTTTACATCGCGACGCCCAACTCCCTGCACGCCGAGTGGACCGTGCGCGCCGCCCGCAGCGGGCTGCACGTGCTCTGCGAAAAGCCCATGGCGGCCGGGCTGCCAGAGGCGGGACGCATGCTGGAGGCCTGCAGGAGTGCGAAGGTGCGCCTGGGGATCGGCAACATGATGCGCTTCAACCCCTGCCACGGCTGGATCCGCCGGTTCATCGCCGACGGGAACCTGGGGGAGGTCACCGAGGCGCAAGGCCTGTTCGGCTACGACCTGCCCGCCTTCTTCCCCCTGGCCACCTCTCCCTGGCGGCTGGATCCGGCCCTGAGCGGCGGGGGGGCCATGATGGACGTGGGGGTCCATGTCGTGGACCTGCTGCGCTTCCTGCTCGGCCGCGAGGTGGCCGAGGTGACCGGGGCCATCGACACCCGCGGGTACCCCTTCCCCAGCGATTGGAGCTCGGCGGCGGTGCTGCGCTTCGAAGGCGGCGCGCTGGCCACCGTGCTGGCCTCCTTCGACAACCGCTTCCGGGAGAACTATCTGGCGATCAGCGGAACCCGCGGCAGCCTGAAGGCGGAAGGCACCCTGTGGCGGCAGTCCACCGGCAGCGTGCGGGCGGTGACCGACCGCGGCACCTTCGGTTTCCAGCCGGCAACCGACTCCCCCGACCCCTACCGGCTGCAGATCGAGCACTTCGCGGCCTCAGTCGCCTCCGGACGCGATCCCCTGATCGACGGCCGCGAGGGGTGGCGGGACCTGGCCGTCTGCCTGGCCGTGTATGAGGCGGATCGCCGCCGCGCGGCGGTCCAGCCGGAGCCCTGCCCCCTATAGAGGCTCAGCGCCACTTGGCCAGTTTCAGCAGCTGCTTCACGACCACCGTCACGATGATCAATAGTATGATGGCCATGGCGCAGGCGCGCCCGAAGTGGTTGGAGGTGTAGGCGTAGTTGTAGGCCAGCACCGACCAGGTGGTCGTGGCGAAGTCCGGGCCGCCGGCGGTCATGATGTAGATGTGGTCGAAGGCCTTGAAGGCGTCCATGAGCCGGAACACCACGGCGATCGTGAGCACCGGGCGCACCAGCGGCAGGGTGACCATCCAGAAGGTCTGCCAGGTCTTGGCCCCGTACACCCGCGCCGCCTCGAAGGGCTCCACCGGGAGGGCCTTCAGCCCGGCGAAGGCGATCAGGAAGATGAACGAGGTCCACTGCCACACGTCGATGAAGATCATCGAGACCAGGGCGTGGTGGGTGTCCAGCCAGTTGCCGCCCAGTCCCAGCTGGTTCAGGTAGTAGGAGATCACCCCGAACTGGGGGTTCAACTGCAGCCGGAAGATTATCCCGCAGAGTATCGTGGAGATCAGCATGGGGGTGATCAGCAGGGAGACCAGCCACTTCTGGGCCTTGGCCAGCTTGTCCACCAGGATGGCCAGCAGCAGCCCCAGCGCCACCTCCAGCACGATCGCGGAGACCACGTAGACCACGGTCAGCACGGTCGACTGCCAGAAGCGGGCCGAGATCAGGATGTCGCCGAAGTTCTTGAACCAGACGAACCGGGGCGCCATCAGGTTGATGGTGCTGGCGTTGGTCAGAGCCAGGCGCACGGCGAAGATGAAGGGGTACAGCGAAATGGCGGCCAGGATGACCGTCATCGGGACGATCATCAGGTACTTGAAGGTCCTCTCCACGAAGCGGCTGAGCACGCCGACTTTCCTGACCGTGATTGCAGCAGCCTGATTTTCCATCTTCGCTTCCTCGACTTTAAAATAGGGGGGCGGGACCGGCCCGCCCCCTTGGCATCCGAACCCCTCTTACCTCGACTTGAGGAAAGCGGCCATCTCCTCCGGCAGCCCCTTGGCGGCCTGCTCGGCGGTGGCGTTGCCGATGCCCACCTTCTGGATCCAGGAAGAGCCGATCATCACCAGCTCGCTCATGTCGTTGTGCATGGGCAGCGAGCGGCCGTATTCCGAGACCATCGGCGCCAGCACCGGGTAAGGCATCATGGCGTCCTTGGCCATCCAGACCTTCTTGATCGGGGAGGAGCCGCCGTACTTGGCGTACAGGACGGCCCCCTCGCCGAAGGTCGACCAGGTCAGGAACTTCATGGCCGCGTCCTTGTTCCGGGACTTCTTGTTCAGGGACAGGTTGATGGTCTGCACGTACAGGGCCCGCTTGACCTTGCCGTCGGCCTGCTTCCAGCCGGGGGGCGGGGCCAGGGCGATCTTGTCGTAGACCTTGGGGGACATTTCCTTGTTGGACAGCGAGAAATAGTTGGCGTTCCACTGCACCGCCATGGCCACGTTGCCGCTTTCCAGGGCCGCGGACACCTCCGGGTACTCGGTGTTGTCGAAGCCCGGGTACAGGGCCTTGGCCTTGAACAGATCCTCATAGACCTTGAAGGCCTTCACGGCGTCGGGGTTGTACATGGCGATTTCCTTGTCGCCAGGCTTGAAGATCTCGTAGCCGGCCGACCAGAGGGTCTCCAGCGCCGAGCAGTAGGTCCACTTCTCGTACTTGCCCTGCAGGACCACGCCGTACTCGGTGGGACTGCTGGGGTTGATGGACTTGGTGTACTTCTTGGCCATCTCCACCAGCTCCGGCCAGGTGTCCGGCGGATTGCTGATCAGGTCCTTGCGGTAGTACACGCACAGCTCGCTCATGTCCTTGGGCATGCCCAGGATCGCCCCGTCGGCGGCGGTGACGCAGGCCTTGGCCGGGTCCAGCAGGCCGTCGATGGAGTACTTCTCCCCGTCGGGGCCGGTCATCAGGTCGGCCTTGGCCAGGTAGGGGCGCAGGTCCTCCAGGTAGGGGCGCAGCTGGCCCAGGGCCATGTTGAACGGGTGCACCAGGTCCGGTTCCCGCAGTCCGGCCACCAGCTGGGACTGCATCTTCTCGAAGTAGCCCATGCGGCTCAGGGCCACGGCGTTCACGGTGATGCCGGTGGCGGCCGAGTACTTCTCGTTCCAGTACTTGGCCGTCGGCGCCATGGCGTCGTACTCGGGTCCTGAGAACATCTGCACGGTGATGGTCACCTTCTTGGGCGCGGCCACGCCGGTCACGGCCACGGCCAGCACCAGCCCGAGGCAGAGCAGAATCGCTGCGATTCGCTTGCTCATTTCCTTCCTCCTTCGCGTTACATATGCACGATCAGGCATACAATGCCCTACCCGTGTCCCGGTTGAAGACGTGCACCGTGTCCAGGTCGAAGCTCAGGGAGACCTTGTCCCCGATCTTCAGGGGGCTGGACCAGGAGCACAGCACCTTTACCAACTTGCCCTCCACGCTCACCGTGGCCACCGCCTCCCCGCCGAGGGGCTCGAAAACGTACACCTCGCCGCGGATCAGCCCCCGGGCGGGGTCCTGGTGGACGGTGATCTGGCTGGGCCGGATGCCCAGGCTGGCGGCCGCGCCGACCGGCAGCCCGCGCAGGGCGGCCGCCAGCCGGTCGTTGCACTGGACCGAGAAGCCGGAGCCGGAGATGTAGAGGCAGCCGTCGCGGTTGGCCACCTGGCAGTCCAGCAGGTTGATCGGCGGGTCGCCGATGGCCTGGGCCACGACCACGTTGGCCGGCTTGCCGAACAGGTCGACGGGCGTGCCGATCTGCTCGATCACCCCGTGGTTGAGCACCGCCGCGCGGTCGGCCATGGCCACCACCTCGGCGTAGTCCGGGGTGGCCAGCACGGTGGTGCGCCCGGATTTCTTCTGCAGCTTCTTGAGCTCCCCGCGCATGTGGTGGCGCAGCTTGGCGTCCAGATGGGCGATGGGCTCGTCCAGCAGGAACAGCTGGGAGTCCCGGACCAGCGCCCTGCCCAGGCCGACGCGCTGCTTCTGGCCTCCCGAGAGCTCCTTGGGGTAGCGGGCCAGCAGCTCGTGGATCTCCAGCATGCGCGCGGTCTCCGCTACCCGTTTCTGGATGTCCGCGGCGCTGTACTTCGTGGCCCGGTTGGGGGCCCTCAGGGGGAAGGCCATGTTCTCCGCCACGGTCAGGTGCGGGTACAGGGCGTAGCTCTCGAACACCATGGCGAAGTCGCGCTCCTGGGGGCGCTGCTCGAGGATGGAGCTTCCGCCGGCCCTGATGTCCCCCTGGTCCGGCTTCTCGATGCCGGCGATCAGGTTGACCGTGGTGGACTTGCCCGCTCCCGAAGGGCCCAGCAGCGCGAACAGCTCGCCGGCCTTCACCGTGAAGTCCAGCTGCCGCACCGCCGTGACCTTGCCGTAGGTTTTCGTGATCCCCTCGAGGGTGAGTTCGATGCCCATGCCCCCTACCTCGCTTCGACTTTCATGATGCTTGCTTCGCTGCGGCGGTCGAACAGGTGGAAGCGCTTGGAGGCCACCTCAAGCTGAACCGTGTCCCCCTCGTTGAAGCGCACGGTCGGCGAGCACTCCACCAGCACCGTGTACTCGCAGACCTTGACCTCCATGAAGGAGTGCTCGCAGCCCGCCTCGTAGTTCAGCACCCCGCCCTTGACCGCGGTCTTGGCGGCTCCGGCCCCGCCGGCGATCTCGAAATCGATGGGGCGGATGCCGAAGACCACCTCCCCGCCCCGGAACTCCGGGTCGATGCGGGCGGCCAGCTCGCCGCCCAGCTCGATGTCGAAACCCCTGCCGCTGGTGAACAGGCGCACCCGGCCCGAGCCGCCCCGCTCCAGGATGCAGGGGATGAAGTTCATGGGAGGCTCCCCGATGAACTTGGCCACGAACATGTTCGCCGGGTGGCTGTACAGCTCCCCCGGCGTTCCGTACTGCTGCACCACGCCCAGGTTCATGACCGCGATGCGGTCCGACATGGCCAGGGCCTCCAGCTGGTCGTGGGTGACGTACACCGTGGTGATGCCCAGCACGCGCTGCAGGCGGGCCAGCTCGCCGCGGGTGCGGGCCCGCAGGTCGGCGTCCAGGTGCGAGATGGGCTCGTCCATCAGCAGCACCGAGCTCTTGCGGATCAGGGCGCGGGCGATGCCCACCCGCTGCTTCTCCCCGCCGCCCAGGCTCACGGCCAGGGTCTTCAGCAGGCCGTCCAGGTCCAGCAGCTTGCTGATCTCCTGGACCTTCTTCCGGATCTCCTGCTTGTCGACGCCGCGCAGGGTGAGGGGGAAGGCGATGTTGTCGTAGCTGGACATGTGCGGGAACAGGGCGTAGTTCTCGAACACCATGGCCACGTCCCGGTCCCCCGGCTCCACGTCGTTGATCCGCCGCCCGCCGATTTCCAGCTCGCCGCGGGTGATCTCCTCCAGCCCGGCGACCATCCGCAGGGTGGAGGACTTGCCGCAGCCCGACGGACCCAGCAGGCTCACGAACTCCCCGTCCTTGATCTGGAGGTTCATGTCCTTGACCGCTTCCACGCTCTTGCCGTAGACCTTCCAGACCCCGCGAAACGCTATCTCAGCCACCTTGCTACCTCTCCTCACGCTACTTCACGGCGCCCATGGTCAGGCCGCGCACCAGGTAGCGCTGCCCGATCAGGCCGACCACCACGGTCGGGATGATGGCGATCACCGCGGCGGCGGCGATCCTGCCCCAGCGGATGCCGTATCCGGTCACGAACAGGCCCACCCCGGCGGTGAGCGGCGTGGCCCGGATGAAGGAGATGACCATGGCGAACAGGAACTCGTTCCAGGAGAAGATGAAGCAGATGATCATCACCGCGGCCACCGCCGAGCGGGTCAGCGGGAAGACGATCCTGGTCATGACCTGGAACCGGGAGTAGCCGTCCATATAGGCGGCCTTCTCCAGATCGGGCGGGATGTCCTCGATGAAGCTCTTGATGATCCAGCAGGCGAAGGGGATGTTGAAGGTCAGGTAGGCGATGATGATCCCCAGCCGGCTGTCCGACAGGCCGTAGATGCCGAACAGGATCGAAATCGGGATGAGAAAGACGATGGGCGGCAGCATGCGCACCGAGAGCACCCAGAAGGAGTAGTTGTCCCCCAGGGTGCGGTAGCGGGCCAGGCTGTAGGCCGCGGGATAGGCGATGACCATGGCCAGGACCGTGGTGGAGATGGCGATGACCAGGCTGTTGAGCAGGTACTTGTAGAAGTCGAAGGTCTGGATGCCCACGATGGACTGCTGTCCGCTGGCGAAGTCCTCGGTTTCCTTGCTGGCGATCAGGATGGACTTGTAGTGCTCCAGGGTGGGCTTGAAGAGCCAGATCGGCTCCGGATTGGTGATCTCCGTGCTCGGCTTGAGGCTGGTGACCAGGGTCCAGAAGATCGGGAAGAGGGTGACCACCAGGGCGACGATGAGCACCAGCCAGATGGGCCACTTCCGTTTGTGCCGGATATCTTCGATTTTTCGCTCCGACATTCCCCGCTCCTAATTGTATGATAATATCAAAAACTGACTTTTCGTTTGCCGATCATAGGCCTGTCCGGGGCTGCTGTCAACCCCTTTCTCCGCGATTTGCGCTCCTACAGCCCCTTCACCGACCAGCCGCCATCCACCATGAGATTGGCCCCGGTGATGTACTTCGAGTCGTCGGAGGCGAAGAACAGCGCCGCCCGCGCCAGGTCCTCCGGGTAGCAGGACCTGCCTACGGGGATGGCCTCCTCCACCTGCCGCCAGGCCTCCTGGTTGCCGTCGATCAGCTCGGCGTGCATGGGGGTCTTGCCCGCCCCCGGGCTGATGGTGTTGGCCCGGATGCCCTGCCGCGCGTACTCCATGGCCACCACGCGGGTAAAAGCCAGCACCGCGCCCTTGGTGGCGCAGTACATGGACAGCCCGCGGTTGCCCAGGAAGGCGCTGTCCGAACCGGTGGAGAGGATCGAGCCGCCGCCGCTTTTCAGCATTGCCGGGATGGCGTAGCGGGTCCCCAGGAAGACCCCCATCACGTTCACCGCCAAGAGGCGCTCGGCCTCCTCGACGGGCAGCTCCGCGGTGTAGACCCCGCGCGGCCCGAGGATGCCGGCGTTGTTGAAAAGCACGTCCAGCCGGCCGAAGGCCTTCACCGCGGCCTGGACCATCGCCTCCGCCTCCTGGGCGCGGGACACGTCCGCCCCCGCGTGCGCGGCCTGCCCGCCGGCCTTGCGGATCGCCTCCGCCACGCGTCGGGCACCGGCCTCATCGACGTCGGCCACCAGCACCCGGGCTCCCTCCTGGGCCCACAGCAGGGCGGTGGCTTCTCCGAAGCCCGACGCCCCTCCGGTGACAATGGCCGCCTTCCCGTCCAGCTTTCCCATCCCTTCAACCTCCTGTTTCATCGCTCGATGCGGGCCGCCAGGCCTCGTCTCCTCGAAAAACTCTTTTACCGCCTGCAGCTGCTCCTCCGTCGGCGGCTGGACCCCGTCCATCGCGTAGTCGCGCCCCAGGCCCCCGTACTTGCTGTTCCCCAGCCGGTGGTACGGCAGGAGGTCCAGGCGCAGGCGGGGGGCGCAGCCTTTCAGGAAATCGCCCAACTGCTCCAGGTGGGCGGGGTCGTCGTTGATTCCCGGGATCACCGGGAAGCGGGCCACCACCTCCTTCCCGGCCTCCACCAGGCGGCGGAAGTTCGCCAGCACCGGCTCATTGCCGGCTCCGGTGAGCTCCTGGTGCCGGCCGGAATCCAGGTGCTTCAGGTCGAAGAGGATCAGGTCCAGCGCCGGCAGGGCCTCCTCGATCGCTTCCCAGGGGAAGAACCCGCAGGTCTCCAGGCAGGTGTGCAGCGCCTGGTCCCGGCACAGCCCGGCCAGGGCGCGCAGGGCCTCCGGCTGGGCCGTGGGCTCCCCGCCGGAGAAGGTCACCCCGCCCCCGGAGTTGCGGTAGAAAATCTCGTCGCGCAGCAGCTCCTGCAGGATCTCCCCGACGGTCAGCTCCCGGCCGGCCAGGGAAAGAGCCTCGGTGTTGCAGGCCTGCACGCATTGCCCGCAGGCGTTGCACCGCTCCCGGTCCACCTCCAGCGTCGCCTGCAGGCGGAGGGCCCCCCGGGGGCAGGCCTCCACGCAGCGGCCGCAGGCCAGGCAGGTCCGCGGCCGGTAGAATAGCTCCGGCCCGGGGCTCTGGGACTCGGGGTTGCTGCACCAGCGGCAGCGCAGGGGGCAGCCCTTGAAGAAGACGACGCTGCGGATGCCCGGGCCGTCGTTGAGGGCGAAGCGCTCGATCTCGAACACCGTCGCCCGGCAGTCGGTCTTACAGGACATGCTCGGTCCTGGCGATGATGTCCTCCTGCGTGGCCGGCTCCAGGTTGTTGAACAGGGCGCTGTAGCCGGCGACCCGCACCACCAGGTCCCGGTAGGCTTCCGGTTCCCGCTGGGCCGCCCGCAGGGTCGCGGCGGACACGGCGTTGAACTGGATGTGCCAGCCCTTCCTCTGGAAGAAGGAGCGCACCAGCGCCTGCAGCTTGCCCCGCCCCTCCGCGGAGCTCAAGCAGCCGGGGGCCAGCCTCTGGTTGAGCAGGTTCCCGCCGGTGATCAGCAGGTTGGGCATCTTGGCCACCGAGTGGATGACCGCCGTGGGGCCTTTGCGGTCGGTGCCGTGGTACGGCGAGCAGCCCTCCGCCAGCGGCTCCCCCGCCCTGCGGCCCTCCGCCGAGGCCCCGACGCACAAGCCGCTGGGAACATTGGCCGAGATGGTCGCGGTGCAGGGAATGTTCAGGCAGCCGAGCGGCCCGCGACCGTGGCGGGCCGTCCGGTACTTCTCCAGCTCCCGGATGAAGATCAGGTACACTTCGTGGGCCAGCAGGTCCACCTCGTCCTGGTCGTTGCCGAACTTGGGCGCCTTGTTCAGCAGCAGCTGCCGGATCTGCTCCCCCTCCCGGCCCGCGAAGTCCGAATCCAGCGCCTCGGCCAGCCGGGCCCCGGTGAGCACGCCGCGCTCGAACACCAGCTCGCGGATGGCCGCCAGGGAGTTGGCGGCATTGGTCACCCCGGTTTCGGGCCCGGTGACCAGGTCGTAGACCGCCCCACCCTCCTTCGGGGTCCTTCCCCGCCGGATGCAGTCCTGAACCAGCGCGGCGCAGAACGGCTCGGGCACCAGCTCCTCGATGGCCGCGTCGATGGCGTATTCCCCCGCCAGGCGCAGGCGCACGAAATGCCGCATCTGGGCGGCGAAAGCCTGGAGCACCTCCTCGAAGCTGCGGAAGCCGGCCAGGTTTCCCTCCGCGGGGCGCAGGCGGACTCCCGTGCGCGGGTCCCGCCCCCCGTTCAGGGCCAGCTCCAGGATCTTCGGGAAGTTGGTGAAGCTCATGCCCGCCGAGCGGTAGCCCTGCTTGCCGGGGATGATCGGCTCGATGCAGCCCACGATGGCGTAGCCCCGGGCGTCCTCCAGGCTCACCCCCCGGGCGAGCAGGGAGGGGATCATCAGCTCGTCGTTGTGCAGCGCCGGCATGCCGAAACCCAGGGCGATCACCTCCACGCACCGGTCCAGCAGCGCGGTCGGGGTTCCGCCGTGGCAGCGCACCGAGACGTTGGGCTGCGGCAGCCGGGTGCGGGCGACGCTGTCCAGGCAGAGCCAGGTCAGCTCGTTGCTGGCGTCCTCTCCAAGGGCGTCCACCCCGCCCAGGGTCAGGTTCTGGTAGGTAGGGCCTCCCGCGCTGAAACGGGTGTGGGCCCAGGGCCGCACCTTGGTGACTCCGAACAGCATGATCCAGAGGCTGGCCAGCAGCTCCTCGGCCTGGTCCCTGCTCAGGCGGCCCGCCCGGGTGTCCCGCAGGTAATAGGGCCAGAGGTACTGGTCCAGGCGCCCCAGGGACATGGAGTGCCCGTTGCTCTCGATCTGGGAGACCAGGTGGATGAACCAGACGGATTGCACCGCCTCCCGGAAGCTCTCCGGCGGGAGCGCCGGCACCCGCCGGCAGGCGCGGGCCATCGCCTCCAGCTCGCCGCGCCGCCCCGGGTCCGCCTCCTCCCGGGCCAGGCGCTCGGCCAGCTCCGCGTGGCGCGCGGCGAAGCGGATCACCCCGGCCAGCGCCAGGCGAACGGCGGTGAGCAGGCTGCGCCGATGGACGCTGGCCGGATCGCAGGGGTCCAGGGCCGCCAGGGCTTCCCCGGCCTCCCGGTCGATGCCGGCCAGGCCCGCCTCCAGCACCTTGGGGAAGTCCAGCATGATGTGCCCGTCCCCGGAGGTCATGTTGCCCGTGGCCGAGAGGGCGCCGATGCGGTAGGCCTCCCGCACCTCCTCCGGCAGGGTGGCCAGGCAGCGGTCCTGGACGGTTTTCCCCTTCCACCAGCGGCAGATTTCCAGCAGCTCCTCGCGGGTCTCGGGACGGACCAGGAAGCGGTCGGCGGGGCGGTCGGGCAGCTCGTCGATCTCCTGCAGGATCCAGTCCACGGCGAACTCCGGGAACACCGGGGCGGCCCGCAGCCGGCCGGCCTGATGCCCGGCCAGCAGCTCGCCGGGCTCGATGAACAGGCTCATCTTCTCCAGCACGCTGGCCAGCGCCCGGGCGCGGCGGATGACCAGGGGCTGGGCTTCCGTGCTCCGGAAGCTTTCCGTGAAATAGCGGGCCCGCTCGACGCAGATCTCCTGCTCGACCTCCAGGCTCCGCTTCTTGAGCTCGGCAATGCGCTCAGCCATCGGCCCGCCTTTCCCGGAGGAACTCCTCCACCTCCGCCCGGCAGGGCATGGACTGGGCCGCCCCGGGTCGCGTGACGGACAGGGCGGCCGCGGCATTGGCGAAGCGGGCGGCCGCGAAGATGTCCCGTCCCTCGGCCAGCAGGCAGGCCAGGCCCCCGACGAAGGCGTCCCCCGCCCCGGTGGTATCGGCCACCTTCACGACGTGCCCCGGAAGCAGTTCCTGCCGGCGCCCGTCGGAAACGAAGGCCCCCTTCTCCCCCAGGGTGATCACCACCTGCTTCGCCTGGCGGCCATGGAAATACGCGGCGGCCCGCTCCAGGCAGGCCCGGCCCGAAAGCGACTGGCCGCAAAGCTGCCCGGCCTCCACCTCGTTGGGCACCAGCACGTCCACCTCCCGGTAGAAATCCTCCGGCAGCTCGCGGACCGGGGCGGGATTCACCAGGGTCAGGACCCCCGCCTTCCGGGCCAGGGCGAGGCAATGCCTGATGGTGGGCAGGGGCACCCCGAACTCCAGGATCAGCACCCGCGAGCCCTCGATCAGCGGGCGGTGCTGGTCGATGTAGTCCGGGCTGATGGCGGCGTTGGCGTTGGGGACGATGCCGATGATGTTGCGCGCCTGCCGGTCCACCATGATGAGGGCGCAGCCGCAGTAGGCTCCGGGCTCCAGGGCCACGCGGGAAATGTCCACCCCCGCCGCCCGGAAGCTGTCGGTCAGCAGGCCAGGAGTACCGGTCCTCGCCGCCCAGCTTGGTCAGCAGCGCGGTTTTCGCCCCCAGCCGGGCGGAAGCCACGGCCTGGTTGGCCCCCTTGCCACCGGCGGCCACCAGGAAGGAGCTGCCTGCCACGGTCTCCCCGAGCGCGGGGATGCGCTCCACGTAGCACACGTAATCGATGTTCGCGCTCCCGACCACGCTGACCATGCCCTATCCCTCCAGCAGGCTGAGCATTCCCAGGGCGGCGGCCTCATCCGCCACCAGGCCGCCGATGTAGCCTCCCCGGACCGCCCCCAGGATCGCCTCGGCCTTCGGGGCGCCGGCGGCCACTCCCACCACCAGCGGGATCTTCTTCAATATCTCGGGATCCAGCCCCACGATGCGGTGGTTGAGAGCAACCGGGCAGAGGTTGCCCCGCACGTCGATCTGCCGGCCCAGGATGTTGCCGACCGCGCCGCGGGCCAGCAGCGCCCCGCTCTCCTGCTCCGACAGGTAGCCGGAGCGGACCAGGGCGCTGGCCTGCGGGTAGGAGGAACCGATGCCCACGAAGACCAGATCCGCCCCGGGGGCCAGGTCGAGGGTGCGCCGGATGTCCGGCTCGTTCAGCAGCGAGTCGCGCACGCTCCTGCTGCGCACCACCAGCGGGGCGGGGATCACGTGGCACTCCCCGTTGAGCTTGCCGCACAGCTTGTAGGCCAGGTTGGTGCCGTCCATGGACAGGTCGCGCGCGCCCAGGCCGCCCATGAGCTGCACCACGTCCACCCGGTACAGCCGCGGCGGGGAGAAGGCCTCCACCAGGTGGTACAGGGAGCTGCCCCAGGAAATGCCCAGGCGCAGCCCGTCCTTGAGCCTTTCCTCCAGGATGCGGGCGGCCGCCCGGCCCAGGTGCAGCTTGGTCTGCTCCGGGTCGGCGAAGGAATGGACCACGGTGACGGGAGCCAGCTGCGAGGCGCCTTTCCAGCTCGCTCTCCAGGTACAGGCCGGTGGAGGAGGTCTCGTCGATGCGGATCTCCACGATCTGCCGGTCCTTGCAGGCCTGCAGCATCTTGGACACGTTGGAGCGGGAGACCCCGATCTTGGCGGCGATCTCCCCCTGGGAAAGGTCCTCGTAGTAGTACAGCTTGGCCACCCGGATCAGCAGGTCCCGGCGCGCGGCCTCCTGTGCTGGAACATTTGCCATGAAATTCCGATTAAGAGTAGCATCTGTTCCGACAGCGGTCAAGCGTAACCAGGCGCGCCCGACGCCGACCGGAACAGGACCGGCGGGCCCGGGCCACCTCCGGCCCAGGCCCGCTGCGGCCCCTATCCCCGCCTCTCTTTGGCCGGCGGGCTGCGGTAGCAGGTCTTGCTGTGCGACAGGCCTCCGCGAACCTCCAGCTGCAGGTAGCCCAGGGCCGCGGCGGTCGGATCGATGACCGGAACCGGATGGCCGGCAGCCGCCATCTCCCCCTGCAGCCACCGGGCCACCCCGATCATGCCCGTGCAGCCCAGGATCACGGCCTCCGCGCCGTCCTCGCGCACCGCCCGGTCGATCTGGGCCAGGAGGCGCTTCTGGAAGACCTGCCTGTCCTGCAGCTCCAGCACCGGAGTGTCGATGTCCCGCACCGAGGCGATGCTGCTCTCCACCCCCAGACGCCGGGCCAGGTCCCGCAGCATGGGCACCACGTTCTTCAGCACGGTGACCACCGACCAGCGGCCGGCCAGGGCGCAGGCGGTGAGGGCGGAGGGCTGGAAGGCCCCCACCACGGGGATGGAAACCATCTCCCGCGCGGCCACCACGCCGGGGTCCCCGAAACAGTCGATGAACACTCCGTCGCAGCCTTCCTTCTCGGCGCGGACCGCCTCTTCCACGATGGCCGGGGCGGCCAGCATCTCGTCGAACCCGCTCTCGATGGAGGCCGGGCCCTTCTGGATGTTGACCACCTCCAGCTCGACGTCCGGGGCAGCGAACTGCGCCCCCTCCTTCAGCACCTCCTGGTTGAAGGCCGTGCTGATGATGGGGACGACGATCCGCAGCTTCACGCTCCGGCCTGGCCCGGCCCCTTCACCTTGTTGCCGGTGATCAGCATGAGCAGGAAGTGCACGACCGCCGCCACGATGATCGTGTCCAGGGCCGGCGCGGTGGTGAAGGTGAACACCTTGAAGTGGGTGAGGAAGCCGAAGGCGGTGGCCACGGCCCAGGAAATGATCGGCACCAGCCGGATGGCCGGCAGGCCAGCGATCTTATCGAATTTATAGTCGCCGCCCCTGAACAGGAAGAAGTCCACGATCAGCACGGCGCCGATCGGGGGAATGGTCACCCCGAGAATCATCAACCAGGTCACGAACTGCCCGACGATGCCGGCCAGTGCCAGGATCGTCCCCAAAGCCCCGCCGATGGCCGTGAGCAGCCACTTGGGCAGCGCGCGGATCAGGGTGTAGATCGACAGGGCGCCGGAGTACAGGTTGTTGTCGTTGGTGGTCCAGGTGGCGAACACGATCACAAACATGGCGAAGAAGGCCCAGACCCCCTTGTGGAAGGCCAGCATGATCGTGGCGAAATCCGACTGGCCGGAGGCCGCTCCCAGAAAGGCGGACAGGATCAGCACCAGGGGGAAGCCTATGCCCATGCCGAAGATCATTCCCCCGGCGGCATGCCCCTTGCCCTTGGCGTAGCGGGTGATGTCGGGCTGGATGACCGCGCCGATGGCGAAGGCCCCGGCCACGATGGAAACCACCAGCCCGAAGGGCACCGGCTGCGCCGGAGCCTTGGCGAACACTTCCGCCAGGGAGTGCCCGCGGAAGGCCAGCACCAGGGTGAGCACCAGCAGGACCAGCAGGATCGGGATGGCGATGTTTGAAAGCCAGGCGATGGCCTTGAAGCCGATCAGCGCCGTGATGGACATCAGGATGCCGCCAACGAGGATGGGCAGCCAGCGGGGCAGCGCGCTGCCGCTGATGGCCTGCACCGCCCCGTTCACCGCCTGGGCGAACATCTCCAGCTGCACCCCGAACCAGCCGAAGGTGCCGATGAACAGCAGGATGGCGAAGATGATGTTCCCGTACCGCCCGAAGGCGAACTGGGTGGACATGGCCGTGGACACGCGGGTGTGCGCGCCGACGATCCCGGTCAGGATGGAGAGCACGGTGAGGATCAGCGCCCCCAGCAGCGCGGCGCCGATGGCCCCGCCCAACCCCACCATGGAGCCCATCATGCCTCCCACCATGAAGGCGGGGATGCAGATGGCCACCCCCCAGATCACGATCCCCATGGAGAACCAGCCCCGCCGCTCTCCCGCGGGCACCGGCCTCGCTCCGTAATCCTCCAGCGCCTCTCTCTTTACCTCTTGGCTCATCGCTTCCTCCCTAGTTAGAGTTTGAAAAGCGGCGCAACAGCGCCGCCAAGCTACGTAGTCGCCAGCTTGCCGACGGCTTTCACCCGGAAGCGCACCGCGTTGGAGGGCAGGTAGGCCAGCGGGATCTCCTCCAGGTCCACGATCTCCAGGCTGTCCTCCGCGGCCCCCGCGCGCACCGCTTCCCGCCGGGCCTCCTCCTTGATCCGCTCGATCACCTTTTCCCGGCCCTGGGAGGCCACGTCGTAGATCCCGTCCACGCTGCCGGAAACCTGGGCGATCGCCGCGCCGATGGCGTTGGCCACGTCGAAGTGCTGCGGCCGCACCACCCGGCTGGCCCCCTTCAGGCCGGAGGGCAACAGGATGCTCCCGCCGCCCACCAGAATCACCGGCATGTCCTCGGAGGTGGTCTTGGTCCGGTCGATGACCTCCTCCACCATCTCCGTGATCCGGCGGGCGGCCCGCTGGACCAGGCCCCGGTCCAGGTGCCTGACGCGCTGCGCCTCCCCCAGGGTGCTCAGGCCCGCGGCCACCGCCACGTCGGTGGCGGTCAGCCTGGCGCCGCCGAAGACCAGGGATTCCGTGGTGATGCGGAAGCCCACCGACTGCGGGCCCACCCGGCAGGCCCCGCCCTGCTCCACGACCAGCGATCCGCCCCCCAGCCCGATGGAGATCAGGTCCGGCATGCGGAAGTTGGTGCGCACCCCGCCGATCTCCACCGCCGCGGTGGACTCCCGCGGGAAGCCGCTGCGCAGGATGCCCACGTCCGTGGTCGTGCCGCCCACGTCCACCACGATGGCGTCGCGCAGCCCGGAAAGGAAGGCGGCGCCGCGCAGGCTGTTGGTGGGGCCGGAGGCGATGGTGAACACCGGGTACTTGCGGGCGTACTCCACCGCCATCAGGGTGCCGTCGTTCTGGGTGATGAACAGGTCGGCCTGGACCCCGTGGGCCCGCAGCACGTCCTGGAAGGAGCCGTAGGCCGCCTCCGCGATGCGGGAGATGGCCGCGTTCAGGATCGTGGCGTTCTCCCGCTCCAGCAGGCTCACGCTGCCGATCTCGCTGGACAGGGCGATGGGGAAGCCGGCGCCGAAGCGCTCCTCCGCCAGAGCCCGGACCAGCTGCTCCTGCTCGTGGTTCACCGGCGAGAACACGCCCGAGACGGCCAGGGCTTCGATCCCCTCCTTGGCCAGGGCCTCGAGGGCGGAGCGGATCTCCTGCTCGTCCGGCGGGCTCAGGGGAACTCCGTTGTACTCGTAGCCCCCGCGGACGATGTGCTGGTGCTGGCCGATGTGCGGCAGGATGTCCGCCGGCCAGTCGGTCAGCGGCGGGATGGCCAGCCCCGAAGGGGCCCCCAGGCGCACGATCCCGACCCTGCACAGGTTGCGGCGCTCCACGATGGCGTTGGTGCAATGGGTGGTGCCCAACATGGCATGGCGGATGTTCTCCGCCCGGACCCGGCCCTCCCTCAAGACCCCGTCCACGGCCTCCTTGATTCCCGAGGAGACGTCCGCCGTGGTGGGCCGCTTGCACTGGGCGAGCACCGCGTCGCGCTCGTCCAGGATGACCGCGTCCGTGTTGGTGCCGCCGACGTCGATTCCCAGGCGGTACTGCATTCAGGCCCTCCTCGCCGCGAGCTGCTCGATGGGTTGGTAGTCCAGGTCGTACTTGAAGTAGCGCGGCCCCACCTGGCGCAGGGCCTTCTCGGTCCTCCAGAACGGATCGCAGGGGATGCCGATGATCACCCCCCGCTGCCCGTACTTCAGATGCTCCGTGGTGATGGGTGCCGCGGTTTCCCGGTCCAGGACCGTGAGCAGGTCCGGCACCACGGCCACCGCCCGGCCGTCCCGGCGCCCGACCAGGTTCTCGTTCTGGAAATCCAGCTCGAAGGAGGAGCCCTTGTCGGAGTCGATGCCCTCGAACACCGCCCGGCCGCGCACGAAGCCGGTGGTCAGGTCGCGGCGCACGTCGGTAAGCTTGCCCTCGAACAGGCGCAAACCGTGCGTCACTTCCAGCACCGAATCCACGGGGCTGGACTTGCGCTGCCGGCCCTGGATGATGCGCTTGCCGATCTCGATGGCCAGGGAGATGGTGCCGCGGATGGCCAACCGCTTCATCGTCTTGCCGTCCATGACGTACAGGCCGATCATGGAGGCCAGGCCCATGGCCACGGTGACCATGCGCGAGAGGGTCTCCACCCAGGCGTTGCTCACCGCGTCGATCACCACCTTGTTGCCCTTCTCGTCGCAGCAGACCATGGGCGAGGCGCTGACCCCGCCGATGCTGAAGGAGATCATGGGGATTTCGGGGAAGGCGCGGCCCATCCCGTCGGCGTCGATCAGGGGCAGTCCCAGGCGGGCGGCCGTGTACACGGGGATCGTGGAGTTCAGGCCCCCCGCCTCGATCGGCAGCACCGCGTAGGCCTTGCGGCTGAAGAAGGATTCCACCGCCCGGAAGGCGGCCTCCGGCTCCGAGCCGTTGGGCAGCTTCTCCAGCATGGCCGCGGGGGCGCCCATCATGGCCGAAGGGATGACCAGCTCCTCATCCGGGATGTCCTCCGCCTCCAGCAGGCGCACCGGACCCTTTTCCAGGATCGCCTTCTTGGCCATGAGCTTGCCCAGATACGGATCGCCGCCGCCGCCGGCGCCCAGCACGGCCGCTCCGATGGCCAGGAATTCCATGTCGTCGGCTTGCAGGACCTTCAATTTCAGCCTCCGGTGCCCGGGATGCATATTTATTGACCGGAGTGCGGAAAAATGCAATCATTTTTTCGTGGAAGTAGAACAAGCGATCCTGGAGCGCCGGAGCGTCCGTCAGTTTTCGAAGCGTCCGCTGGAGAGGCAGGATCTGCAGGAGCTGCTGCGGGCGGCGATCTGGGCCCCTACCGGGGCCAACGCCCAGCCCTGGGCTTTCATCTGCGTCACGGATCCCGCGGCGGTGCATCGCCTCCGGGTGGTGTCGCCCGGGATGTTCTGGGACCCGCAGGCGGTGGTCGCCGTCTGCTCCGACCAGCGCAAGGCGGGCAGGTTCCGGGGCGGCCCCGAGCTGGCCCGTTTCGACTGCGCCATGGCCGCCCAGAACCTGATGCTGCGGGCCTTCAGCCTGGGCCTGGGCTCCTGCGTGATCCGCTCCACCAACCTGGAGGCCGTGCGCCTCATCCTGGAAGCCCCCGAGCACATCCAGCCGGAGCTGCTGGTCATCCTGGGCTATCCGGAGGGCCAGCCCCCGGCTCCGTCCCGGGACCCAGGCGTGGTCTACTGGCAGAAATACGGGAACAAGGAGGCCTGAGGTGGGAGAGCCCGGACCAATGGGAGAAGAGCTGGACCGCGGGCTGTACGAGCTGCTCGGCTACCTGCTGACTTCCGCGCGCGGGCTGCTGGAGGAGCCGGGGGAGTACGGGCCGCTGCGCCTGGCGAAGCCGCCTCCCGGCTGTGCGCGCTGCTGGCCGGCGGCGGCAGCTCGTACGGCGCCGCCGCCCGTCAACTGCAGGCCGGGATCGACGCCGGCAAGTTCAGCGTCCTGTCCGATCCGCCGGCCTTCCAGCGGACCCTCGACCAGGCCGTTCGCGATTACACGCGCGGCCTGGCCTGAGCCCGGGCCGCGGAAACCGCTACGACCGGAAGGCCTCCAGGTAGGAGTCGGCGTAGATCGAGCGGTTCATCACCAGGTCGGCGGTGATCAGGGCGTTGACCAGCTCCTCGTCGGTCACGTCCAGGATCACCGCGTCCATGCCGCTGGCGGCCATCATCACCGCGAAGGTGCGGTTGATCAGCTTCTTGTGGATGGCCCCGTTGGACACGTTGCTCAGGCCGCAGACCACGTGCGGCGGCGGGTCGGAGAAGAGCTGGAACTGGCTGGCCGCCGCCAGGATGATCTTGGCCTGGTCCTGCATGTATTTCATGGGCATGACGATCGGGTCCAGGAACACGTGGTCCGGCGGAATGCCGAACTCCATGGCCGTGGCCAGGATCTGGCCGCCGATCTCCACCCGCTTCTCGGTGGTCTTGGGGCTGCCGGCCTCGTCCATGACCAGGCCGATGATGGAGCAGCCGTACTCGGCCACCAGCGGGAAGATCTCCTTCATTTTCGAGTCGATGGCCGGGGTGGAGTTGATCAGGGGCGGCTTCTTGCACAGGGGCACCGCCTCCTTGAGCATGGGGTACTTGTTCGTGTCGATGGAGATGGGCAGGTCGCTGGCCGACTGCACCTGCTCGATCATCCAGCACAGGTCCTCCACCTTGGCCGAAGCCGCGCCCAGGTTCACGTCCAGGTAGGTGGCCTTGGCCTTGGTCTGCTTGACGGCCCATTCCTTGATCACGCTCGCGTCGTGGGCCAGGACCGCGGCCTTGATCTCCTTGAAGCCGGTGTTGATCCGCTCGCCGATAAATATCATCTGTTTCCTCCTTGGTTAACCGCTAAAAGAGCTGCGCGATGGTCGCCTGCACGCCCTTGATGGCCTCCGGGTGGGCCATGATCAGGATGTCCGCGCCGGCCTGCAGGTACACCGCGCCGCAGGCGGCCTCCCACATCGGGCCCCTCTTGCTCAACTTGCCCCAGCCGGGCAGCACGTCCTCGTCCACCACGGCTTCCTTGATCCGGTACACCTCCCCGCCCACGTCGCAGATCTGGGGCATGGCCATGAGCTTGTCGCCCTTCAGCCCCGCCACCCGCGCGCGCTCCAGGATGGTGTACACGTAGTCGAAGCCGTAGCCCAGGGCCGCGGTGGTCTGGAAGGACACCACGTCCTTCAGGTCGTAGCCGGCATCTTGGAGAAGGATGTTGATCTGCTTGCCCAGGTTGATGTCCACGGGGGCCTGGGCGATGATCTTGTGCTTGTCGGACTTGCAGATCGCCACCACCGTGCGGTAGTTGGCCTCCTTGGCCGAGCCGATCAGGCAGTTCTCGCCCTTGGCCGCCTGGGAGCACTCCGGCAGCACCAGGTTGTCCTTCTCGTCGGCGCCGCAGCCCCAGATGATCAGGGGCACGTCCACCGCCTTCAGCACGTCCTGGACCACCTTGGCGCAGTGGGCCGGGTCCAGGTTCTTGCCGGCCGGGTCGGCGCCGAGCATCTTCAGGCTGATCAGGTCGACCTTGTACTGCTGGACGCACTTCTGGGCCCATTCCACCGGCGAGCCGATCTCCTTGCCGATGGCCCCGGAGAGCATCTCCGGCCAGTCGGGGGGCACGTCGGACACGTACCCGGCGATGACCGGCTTGTGGGGGATGGAGCCCTCGAAGGTCAGGAAGGGCAGCGTGGTCTGGCCCCCCACGGTGACCGTCCTGGCCCGCGTCCCCCCCTCGGCCTTGGTGGCCCCGATGGTCACCGTGTTGATGGCCGCCGTCCATTTCTCTTTTACGTCCACTACCTGCATTTTACCCTCCGACCGCATCGATGATCTTGGCGATGCTGTTCATGATAGGCGAACCGTCCAGTTTTTTCAAAGGCTCGCCGCGGAATATCGTCTCCTCCAGCTGGGCATCGTAGGGGATGTCGGTCAGGTACTCCAGGCGGAAGGCCCGGAGCCGTTCCTGGATGGCCGCCAGGTGGGCCGGCTTGACGGCGTTGGTCACGATGTACTTCCTGCCGATGCGGTTGTCCAGGCTCTCGGTGATGGCCTGGATGCGCTCGGCGGAGGCGATGGAAAGCGGGTTGTCGCTCACCACCACCACCAGGGCGTCGATGTCCCGGGTGGTCCGGCGGGAAAGGTGCTCCAGGCCCGCCTCGTTGTCCAGGACCACCCACTTGTAGGAGGGGGTGAGGTCGTCGGAGAACTTGCGGATCATGTTGTTCAGGGCGCAGTAGCAGCCGGCCCCCTCCCCGCGCCCCATGGTCAGCAGGTCGAAGCCCTCCCGCTCCTCGATGATCTGGTGCAGCCCCGCTTCCACGTAGCTGGCCTTGGTCATCCCGGCGGGCAGCTCCTTGATGGCCTTCAGGGCCTCCTCGCGCAGGTCGCCGATGGAAGTGTGGGAGGCCACCCCCAGGAGGCTGCCCAGGTTGGAGTCCGGGTCCGCGTCGATGGCCAGCACCGGGCCCCAGCCGCGCAGGCCCAGTTGGGTCACCAGCAGGGCGGCGATCGTGGTCTTGCCCGTGCCGCCCTTGCCGGCCACGGCGATGCTCTTAGCCATGGAAATCCTCGATGTCGGTGTGGGGCAGGAACATGGCCTTGCGGAACTCCTCGATGTAGTCCTCCGCCCCCATCAGGTCGTAGTAGGTGGTGCTCTCCCGGATGTGCTCCACCTTGCGCAGGGCCTCGCGGTAGAAGGCCACGATCTTGGCCCCCTGGATCGAGGTGTTGCCCACGAACTGGATCCGCTCGCGAGGGATCTCGGGGATCAGCCCGATGCTGATGGCGTTCTCCACGTCGAGGTACCGCCCGAAGGCCCCGGCGATGTAGAAGCGCTGGATGTCCCCGAAGTCGATCTCCAGGCGGCGGACCAGGATCTTCATGGCCGCGAAGATGGCCGCCTTGGCCGTGACGATGTTCTCGATGTCGCTCTCGGTGATGTACACGGCCCGCTCGGCGGCCTCCCGTTCGTCGGCCAGGATGAAGCGCCGCACCCCGTCCACCTCCACGATGCGCGCGGAGGCCTCGGGGTGGAAGCGCCCGGAGCGGCCGATGAAGCCCTCCCGCAGCAGCACCCCTACCAGGTCGATGATCCCGGAGCCGCAGATGCCCTTGGCGGGGGCGTCGTCGATGGTGCGGTAGCGGATGGCGCCGTTTTCGGCGTAGACCCGCTCCACCGCGCCGCGCTCGGCCCGCATGCCGCAGTCCACGCTGGCCCCTTCCAGGGCCGGCCCGGCGGAGGCGGCGGTGGCCACCAGCCACTCCTTGTGCCCGATCACGATCTCCCCGTTGGTGCCGATGTCCAGCAGCAGGCCGAGCTCCTCCTTCTCGTTCATGCGGGTGTACGAGGATGCCGGCGGTGGTGTCGCTGCCCACCCAGCCGCTGATGCCCGGCAGCGAGTAAAGCAGGCCGCGCGGGTTGATCTTCAGGCCCACCTCCGCGGCGCGCAGGGGGGGCGGGGAAACCGAGGCCGGCACGTAGGGGAAGCGGCGGATGTGGCGCGGGTTCAGGGCCAGCAGGAAGTGCCCCATGGCCGTGTTGCCCGCGCAGACCACCGCGGTGATGTCCTTCAGCTTGACGTGGTTGGCGTCGGCCAGGGAGGTGATCAGGCCGTTGATGTCCTCCACCAGCAGGCGCTGCAGCTCCTTGACCCCCTTCTGCTCGGCGGTGATCATGCGCCGGGTGACTTCCCGGCCGTAGATGCCCTGGGAGTTGAAGCAGGCCTTGGCGTCCACGGTCTTCATGGTGTGGGCTTCCACCAGGTGGGCCACGATGGTGGTGGTGCCCATGTCCACCACGGCGATGAAGTTGTCCGCCGAGGTGTCCCCCGGCTCCACGTTCATCACCTCGGCGATGTCCCGCCGCAGGCCCACCGTGGCCGTGATCTTGTAGTCTCCCGCGCGCAGCACGTCCGGCAGGCTCTGGATGATCTTCAGCCCCATCTGCATCGACTGGTGGCCCAGCTTGCGGCGGATGGCCTCGTCCAGGCGCTGGTGGTCGGCCATGTTGTTGGCCAGCTCGGGGGGCTCCATCTCCAGGTACACCTTGTCCACCAGCGGGGCGGGCACGAACTGTTCGTCGTACTCGAACTCCGCCTCCAGCTCGCGGAAGCGCTCCGCGTCCTCGGCGGCGTGGGCCTTCTCCTTGGCCTGGGTGGCCGCCGGGATCTCCACGGTGAGGTCCTCGTTGACCGCCGTCTGGCAGGCCAGCACGTAGCCCTGGCGGATCTCCTCCCGGGTGAGCTTGGCCGACACGGCCCCGCTCACCTCGCCCCGGGTCACGATCATCTTGCAGCGCCCGCAGATGCCGTCCCCGCCGCACAGGTTGTTTATGGTGATGTGGGCGCGGTGGGCGGCCTCCAGCAGGGAGGCGTCCGCCGGCACGCGGACGGTCTTGTTCTGCGGCAGGAAGGTGACCGTGTGCTCGAGCATTCCGAGCGCTACTTGGCCAGCTTCTGGAGGAAGGCCGGGATCTCCCTGGCGTTCTCCGGGCCGATGATCACCTCTTTCCATTCGGAGGTGTCCTCGATCTCCGCCCGGAAGATCGGCAGGAGGCCGGGGATGATCAGGCGGCGGTGCTTGACCTTCTCGGCCACCTTCTGGGCCTGGATGGCCTTGACCACCTTCTCCGCGCTGATCTTGTCGCCGGCGTAGGCGTTGAGCACGCCCAGGCCCTCGGTCTCCACCACGCAGATGTAGGTCGGGACCTTGCTGCGCTCCACCTCCCCGGCCACGCTGAAGTAGGTCAGGGAGAAGTTGGTGGTGAACAGCACCGGCGAGTTCTCGTTGGGCGAGCCGATCTCGTAGAGCTTGGCCTCCACGGCGTTGGGCACCTGCGGGTCGGTGTACACGTCCTGCACGGTGACCAGGATGGGCAGCAGCTCCCAGGGCTCCAGGCCGTTCACGATGAGGATGCCGGCGTACTTGGCCGCGAAGGTGGCGGCCAGCAGGCCCTCCAGCTCCGGGGAAGAGGCGCTCACCTCCACCAGGGCCGGATAGCCGAAGGCCCGGAAGCCCTTTTTCAGGCCCGCCCGGCGGGCCGTGGTGAGCGAGCGGATGGTCATCCCCATTGGCGCCGAAGGCCAGCACCAGGTCCTCCGCGCCCTTGGCCTTGGCCTTGGTGACCAGATCGGCCAGCTCCTCCAGGCTGGCCGCCCCGATGGCCAGCGGGCACTTGGCGGCGGCGGCCACCCCGGCCAGGGCTTCCACGCTGCCCGCATCCGCCTTGTACAGCAGCGGCCGCTTGCCCGGCAGGGCCTCGGCCCCCGCTTTCAGGGCCTCCGGCTTGCCCACCAGCACCAGCGGCACCGGGCTCTTCTCCCCCGCCAGCCTGGCGCGGGCCGCGGCGCCCGCCCCGTCCAGCTCCACGGCCGCCAGGGCCACCTTCAGGGTCTTGCCCACGCGCAGGAAGGACTGCTGGCCGATGGCCTGCAGGCGGGCGGCCGCCTCCGCGTCACTCAGGGAGGCGGGCACGCGCACGGCGATGCCGGCCGGGCGGTGGAACTTCTCCTCGTGGCGGAACATGACCGTCTCCTGCCCGACCTCGAAGCTCTTCCCCTCCGGCCCGATCTTGACCAGGCGCATGGGAGGAGCCGCGGCCTCGGACATGGCCGCCTTGGCCTCCTCCGTGACGTGCGGGCAGTCGGTCAGGGCCCGCTGCTTGGCGGCCACCTGCATGGCGAAGGCCATGCAGGTGGGCAGGCCGCAGTCCTTGCAGTTGGTCTTGGGCAGGTTCTTGTAGATCTGCATTCCGGTCAGTGCCATAGCGTGCTCCTCGTGGTTTGGCCTGGCCTCAGCCCAGCAGGGCCGGCATGGTGAGCGCCGGGTGGTCCACGCTCTGCAGGTACTCCACGCAGCTTTTCCGGGTCCTCGGCGTTTTCCTCCGTGGCGATCTTGTCGAACAGCTCGGGGCAGCCCTCCTTGGCCAGCGCCGTCTTCAGGCGCTCGGCCACCTCCTCCTTCAACTGCTTGCTCATCCAGACGATCCGCTTGTGCCCGCCCTCCCCGCTGATGAACTTGTGGCTGGACACGTACATCTTGCCGATGCCGGTGAAGCCCGGGATCTGCTGGCCGCCGCCCACCTGGCCGGCCAGGGTGGAGAAGGTCATGCCGATGGGGGTCATCCCGGTGAAGTCGCGGTCCACGATCATCACCCCGTTGGCCTCCGGCACCACCGCGGCGATGCACTCGAAGCAGCCGCAGGAGGTCATGGGCTCCTCCATGATCGAGTAGGCGTTGAATTTTTTCAAGTTGCCGTTGGACTTCACCTCGATGTAGTCGTTGATGCTCTTCCACTGCCCCTTCTCGGCGTCGATGGTTTCCCCCTTCTTGACCGGCTCGTTGGGGCCGTGCTCGTTGATCTGGAAGGAGGCCTTGCAGTCCAGCCAGGTGTAGGCCCCGCACAGGCCCAGGCGCTGCGGGGTGACGATGCAGACGTGGTTGGGGGCGTAGGACTGGCAGAGGGTGCAGGAGTAGTACTCCTCCACGTCCTCGTCGGTCATGTTGCCGATCTTGTCGTCGCGGTGGCTGTAGACCTTCCGGGCCCCCTCCAGGAGCTCCTGCACCTTGGACTCCTCCGTGTAGATCTTCACCTGCACGCGGTCCACGATGCGGGAGAACTCGTCGTGCATCTTGGCCACCAGGATGTCCCCGAAGTGCCTGATCTGGAAGCCCTTGGCCGCCGCCTCCTTGGAGATGCGCACCCAGATGATGGAGCGCTGGCCCATGTGGAAAATGCCGTGGGCGCAGGAGATGAACTCGTGCACGCGGCGCTCCAGCACGCTCTCGAAGTCCTCCTGGAAGTCGCGCCCGGCCACTTCCACCATGATGGCCAGCGGATAGGCCTGGCCCTCCTTCATCTCGCCCACCTCCGGGCCGATGACCTCGATCTTGCCGTCCTCCACCTGCTCCATGGGCTTCATGCGCAGCAGCTCGAAGGCCTCGGTGTACTTGCCCCCGAACTGCACGAACATGTCCTCCTTGCGCACCCGCTCCCCCTCGAAACCCGCGCCGAAGGGCACGGGGATCGGGATCTCCTCGATCTTGATGGTCAGGCCGCGCAGCTCGATGGCCCGGTTGATGATCTCCTCCAGGCGCACCCCCGACACCACGTGCTCGTAGGTGCAGATGCCGGTGGGCAGGATCTGCGGGATGGGGATGTCGGCGATGACCGGGAAGCCGAAGTTGATGGCCCCCGCGGCGGTGGCGTACTTCTCGTCGCTGATCAGCTGCCCCTCGTCAAGCTGCCCCTCGTCCTCGCCCAGGGCCATGACGAAGGCGTGCACGCGCTCCTTGTTGTACATCAGGATCTGGGTGGCCGCCTTGCGGTTGCCCGGCTCCACCCCGCCGAAGGTCATGGCCGAGCGGGCCGCGAAGTTCAGGGCGTGGATGGCCGCGGTGATCTCCTTGCCGTAGGGCACGGTGAAGGTGTCCCAGCTCATCTCGATTCTTTCCTCGGCCAGCTGCTCGGCGATGGCCCGCCCCTTGGAGTGGCCGGCCATGAAGACCAGGATGTTGCGGGACTGGAAGCCCTGGATGAGCTTCACCGCGTCCTCGTTCTTCTGCGTCGCCCCGGCGATGGCCACGAAGCCCGGCATGCGCCCGTCCACCAGCTTGATGCCCTGCTGGCGCAGGATGTTGTCGCCGGTGAAGCCCAGCCAGATGCCGTTCTGCACGGTGCCGTTGACGTACTTGAGGCTCTCGATGACCTCCTCGGCCAGCAGGGTGGCCACGCCCGAATCCAGGGTCTCCCCCAGGTAGGGCAGCCAGAGCTCATTGGCCGGGATGCGTCCCAGGAGCTTGCGGGCCTCGGCTAGGGACTCCTCCAGGTCGCCCAGCTTGGTCACCTTCTGCCCCAGGAACAGGAGCATGATCGGCAGGTAGTAGGCGGTGTTCGGGTAGGCCACCGGGGCTTCCTTGCCCTTGGCCTTGATCGTGGCGGCCAGCTCTGCTTCGGCCCGCTCCACCAGCTTGTGCGCTCCGCGAATTGCCGCAGTGGCGATAACCTTGGACATGACAGCTACTCCTTTCGAATCTCACCCTGCCCCAGCCCCAGGGCGGCGGCCGCCAGCTTGCGGCGGCAGTCGGGGCACAGCCGGGAACGTTTCCTGAATTCTTCCCAATCCATCTTGGTTTGCACTTTTTTCATCATCTGCGCCGCCACCGGCACGCTGACCATGCGGGCCCCGCAGGACTCGCAGGCCAGGAGCTTGGCGCGGCTCTTGAAGGGGGAAATCTCCGCCTCCCCCGAATCCTCGTGAATGCGCACCTGGATGGTGCCCACCGGGCACACCGCGGCGCAGGCCCCGCAGGCGATGCAGGCCTCGGAAGGCGCCCGGAAGGGGGCGGCCACCACCCGCTCCACGCCCCGGCCGGCGAAGCCGATGGCCGAGGCGCCGATGGCCTCCTCGCAGGCGGCCACGCACAGCCCGCAGAGCACGCAGTTCCTCTGGCTCTCCGTGACCGTCGGGTACGGGGTCCCCGCCAGGCCCATGCGCGCGGCCAGCTCCTTCAGCTCGGCGCTCTCGGGGCTGCGGGCCAGCAGCAGCTGCATGACCCCGCGCCGCACGCGCACCGCCTTCGGGCTGTCCACCCGCACGGCCAGATCGCGCCGCACCGGGTAGCTGCAGGCGGCCACCAGCTGCGAATCGCCCTTGCGCTCCAGCTCCACCAGGCACAGCCGGCAGGTGGCCTGCTCGCTCACGGCCGGCGAGTGGCACAGGGTGGGGATCCACACCCCCGCCCTGCGGGCGGCCTCCAGGATGGTGGCCCCCTCGGGCACCTGGACCCGGATGCCGTCGATGTTGACCGTTGGCACTCCCTCAACCTCCCCCTAAACCTTCACGATGGCCCCGAAGGGGCACTTCTCGAAGCAGGTGCCGCACTTGGTGCAGGCCTGCTGGTCGATGAGGTGGGCCTGCTTGCGCTCCCCGGTGATGCACTGCACGGGGCACTTCTTGCGGCAGATGCCGCAGCCCGTGCAGGTGTCGGCCACGATCTGGTACAGGAACAGCCCCTTGCACTCCCTGGCCGGACAGTGCTTGTTCTCGATGTGCTCCACGTACTCCTGGCGGAAATAGCGCAGGGTGGACAGCACCGGGTTGGCCGCGGTCTTGCCCAGGGCGCACAGGGAGGCTTCGGCCAGCAGCTCGGCCAGCCCCTCCAGCTCCTCCAGGTGACCGGGTTTTCCCTCCCCGCGCGTGATTCTCTCCAGTATATCCAGCGTCTGGGCCAGCCCTTCCCGGCAGGGCGTGCACTTGCCGCAGGACTCGCTCTTCAGGAACTCGAAGAAGTACCTGGCCACGTTGACCATGCAGGTGTCTTCGTCCATGACGATCATGCCGCCGGAGCCCATCATGGAGCCCAGCTTGGTCAGCTCGTCGAAGTCCACCGGCGCGTCCAGGTGCGCGGCCGGGATGCAGCCGCCCGAGGGGCCGCCGGTCTGCACGGCCTTGAACTTCCTCGCCGCCCTTGGGCCCGCCGCCGATCTCCTCGATGATCTGGCGCAGGGTGATGCCCATGGGCACCTCCACCAGGCCGGTGTTCTCGATCTTGCCCACCAGGCAGAAGACCTTGGTGCCCTTGGAGCCCGCGGTGCCGATGCCGGCGAACCAGTCGCCCCCCTTGTTCGACGATGTGCGGGCACGTTGGCCCAGGTCTCCACGTTGTTGAGGGTGGTGGGGCATGCCCCGCAGGCCGTTCTCGACCGTGTGGATGTACTTGGCGCGCGGCTCGCCGACCCGGCCTTCCAGGGAGGCGATCAGCGCCGTGGACTCGCCGCAGACGAAGGCGCCGCCGCCGCGGTTGATGCGGATGTCGAAAGCGAAGCCGCTGCCCAGGATGTTCTCGCCCAGCAGGCCGCAGGCCCGGGCGTCGCGCGATGGCCTTCTTCAAGTGCTCCACCGCCAGCGGGTACTCGTTGCGCACGTAGATGTAGCCCTGCGAGGCGCCGATGGCGTAGGCGCCGATGATCATGCCCTCCAGCACCGAGTGGGGATTGCCTTCCATGACCGAGCGGTCCATGAACGCGCCCGGGTCGCCTTCGTCGCCGTTGCAGATCACGTACTTGGGCCGGCCCGGCGCCTCCCGGCAGCTCCGCCACTTGCGCCCCGTGGGGAAGCCGCCGCCGCCGCGGCCGCGCAGGCCGGAAATCTCCACTTCGCGGATGATCTGCTCGGGCTCCATGGAGAAGAGGGCCTTGGCCAGGGCGGAATAGCCGCCCACGGCGATGTAGTCCTCGATGCTGGTCGGGTCGATGCGCCCGTTGTGCTCCAGCACGATGCGCTGCTGCACGGCGTAGAAGGGGATTTCGCCGGGCGTGCGGGCCTTGATCCCGGTGCGCGGGTCTTCGTACAGCAGGCGCTCCACCACCCGGCCGCCCAGCACGGTCTCGCGGTAGATCTCCTCCACGTCCGGCTCCTCCACCCGCTGGTAGAGGATGTTGCCCGGCTCGATCACCACGATGGGGCCGCGCTCGCACAGGCCGTGGCAGCCCACGTGCTTGCTTTCAATTACGGTCTTTTTTCCATTCGCGCCGGCGGCCTGGGCCGCTTGGCGGAACACCTCGAAAAGCCGGCGTGATCCCTTGGCCGCGCAGCCGGTGCCGATGCAGACCCGCACCACCCGCTCCCGGGTCTTCTGCTCGGCCAGGATCCGGCCCCGGAAGGCTTCCAGCTCTTCGGGGCTGGCCAGCCGGAGGGTTTCGATCGAGCTGCTGGTCACGGGCGGCTCCCTTTTTTCGCGGCCGGCTTGCGGGCGGTCTTGGCTGCCGGCTTCGGCTTGCCCTTGGCTTTGGCGGCTGGTTTGGGCTTGGGCTTGGGCTTGGAGCCAGCCTTGGCATTCGGCGCTGCCTTCGGCTTGGGCTTGGGCGGCTTTGGGCTTGGCGGCTGCCTTCGGCTTGCTCTTGGCTTTGGCCTTGGCGGCCGGTCGGGGCTGGGGCTCGGGCCGCGGTGCGGCCTCCGGCGCCTCAACGGCCGGCGGCGCGCTCTGGACGGGGGGCGCCTCGCTGCGAGCGACTTGAGGCTCGCTGCGAGCGGCGGGCTCCGCCGCCGGAGCCTTTGCAGGCGGGGCCTCTTCCGCGCCCGCGGCCAGACCGCGCAGCACCTGCAGCGCGGAGTCCGGCGTGACCCCGTCGTAGTACTTCCCGTCCACGACCATCACGGGGCCAGGGCGCAGGCCCCGACGCAGTTCACGGCCTGCAGGGTGAACAGCCGGTCGGCGGTGGTGCCGCCCGGCTTGATCCCGTACTCGGCGCAGATGGCCTCGGAGACCTTCGGGGCGCCCTTCAGGTAGCAGACCGTGCCCATGCACAGGGTCACCTCGTGCTGCCCCTTGGGGGCCAGGCGGAAGGAGGAATAGAACATGGCCACGCCGTACACCCGGGCCAGCGGCACGCCCAGCTCCGCGGCCAGGCGCTTGAGCTCCTCCGGCGGCAGGTAGCCGTATTCGGCCTGCAGGTCCTGCATCATGGGGATCAGCATGCCCGGGTCACTCTCGTAGCGCTGGACAACCTCCAGCACGAAGCCTTCCTTCACGACCGACATCGCTCTATATCTCCTCGACCGTCACTTCGGTGCCGCGCTGGCGCAGCTCCTCCACGATCTCGCGCACCACTCCGACCCGGATGCCCAGCTGGTGCGGCAGGTCCGGGTTCTGGTGCGCCGGGTTCACCGCCTGGCCCACCAGAAAATGCACGTGGTCCACCCCCAGCAGCAGGCGCAGCAGGCTGGAGGCCCCGTCCACCTGGAAGCGCACCGCGGCCCGGTCCGCCCCCGCGGCCAGCAGGTCGCGCACCCGGGTGAGGGTCAGGATGCCCTCGGTGACCAGGTCCACCCCTGGCAGGCGCGCCAGGGGCGGCACCTCCTCGGTGATGGTGCCCAGGTCCACCTCCAGCTTCTGCCCCATGAGGCGGGCCACGATCTTGGCCGTGGTCCCCCCGCACACCACCCGCCGCCCCAGGCGCTGGGTGAAGCGCTCCACCCACTCCTCGTCCTGCTCCCGGCAGGAGGGCGGGCCGGTCAGCACGTTGGCCACCCGCTTGTGGCGCACCTTGATGACCGCGATGCTCACGTCGTCGCCGGGCCGGTCGGCGTACAGCTCCCCGACCGCCTCGGCCACCTTGCCCGCCAGGTCCTCGGCCGAGAGGTCCCGGTGGGCATGCGTCTCCAGGAAACTGGGCCGCCTGCTCCCAGCCCCAGCCCAGCGGGTACACCCCGCCGATCCCGGCGTTCAGCACCCCGTCGGACAGGAACACCACCCAGTCCCCGTCGGCCAGCTCCAGCACGGCCTCCTGGATGGTCTTCCCGTCGATGCGCCGCTCCTCGTACTCCACCGGCAGGACCTTGCGGCCCCGCAGCAGCACCGGCGGAGGGGAATCGAACTCCACCACCCGCGCCGTGCCCTGGCTGAAGAACTGGGCGATGGCGAAGGTGCTGTAGGCCACCTTGCGCACCGCGCACACCGGCAGCGTCTCGCTCAAGGTCTGGACCACCTCGCCCAGGCTCAGGTTGTCCTGCAGCATGCGCATGGCGATCTGGGTGGTCAGGGTGGCCAGGATGTTGGCCTTCACCCCGCTGCCCAGCCCGTCGGAAAGGGCCAGGGTCACCGAGTCGGCGTGCCGGGTCACGGCGATGTTGTCCCCGCAAAGCTCCTCTCCGTGTTTGCGCAGCTGCCTGGTTCCCCATTCATAGAACAGCTTCATTCTTTTTCGACTTCGAACAGGGACATGAGCTTCACCAGCAGGACCTTGGTCTCCGCGGTGGTCTCCCCCAGCAGGCGGGCGATCTCCTGGGCGGTCTTCATTTGCCGCGAGATCACCTCCTGGGCCCGCGCCAGGGTCTGGGCGCGCAGCTCGCGCAGATGTTTCTTGGCCTGTTCCTCCTCCGACGTATCGATGAAGATGCCGCAGTACAGCTCCTGCCCCGCGATGGGGAACAGGCCGACGCGGAAGCTGATGTCATGGTCCGGCACGGCGGTCCTCACCATCAGCCGCCCGCCGGCGGCGATGGCCCGCTCGAAGCAGTCGCAGTGCACGAAGCGGGCGGCCGGCTCGCCGAGCAGCTGCTCCTCCCCGCAGCGGAACATGGTCCGGAAGGCCGGGTTGACGAAGCGGATGCGCGTCTCCCGGTCCACCAGCAGGATGCCGTTGGGCGTCTGTTGGAGGATCGCCCCTTCGTACGGCGAGGTGTTCTGCATTTCGCCCCCGGGTCGCGCGCTCATGCCGGCGAAACGAACCTCCTGGTGAAAGTTTCCACGGCCTCCTCCACGCTGCCGCTGGTGATCGGCTCCTCCCCGATCTGCCAGTTCAGCCCTTCGCCGCAGCGCTCCATGCAGAAAGAGCCCTTCAGCTCGACCTGGTTCTCCAGTCCGTGCGCCTTGGTGAGCTCGCTGAAACGCTCGATCACCTGGCGGGCTCCCTTGATGTGGCAGGAGCTGCCCACGCACACGGTCACCACGGTCACCGGCCGCTCACCTCGCCCCGGTGGGCGCTGCCGCCCCGGCTGCCGCCGCCGCCGCTCCCGCCGCGGCCACGAGGCGTTCCACCGCCGCCTGGCGCTTCTGCCGGTTGTCCCGTTCCTCCTCCCCCAGGGCCAGGGCCCGGGTCGGGCAGGAGGACACGCAGGCGGGAGAAAGATTCTTGGCCAGCCGCGCGATGCAAAGGTCGCACTTGAAGGCCACCTTGCCGCCCGGGCGCATGCTCATCACCCCGAACGGGCAGGCCTGCACGCACATGCTGCAGCCGATGCACTTGGCATCGTCCACCAGCACGGGTTTGCCGGGTGATGGACGAGCTCTTCACCGTG
>CAVUYS010000094.1:0-33753 GCA_963745745.1 uncultured Spirochaetota bacterium
AGACCCTTGATTCCCTGGCGGAGGAAATGGACAGGATCGTGGAATCCAAGTAGGAAATAGCCGACAGCAAGGGGGAGGAGGCCCAGGCCTCCTCCCCGCTAGTTACCCGACTGGGAGCGAGGCGTGAAGCGTCTTCTTGTCTCTCTCACCAAGCCTACAGCCTCCGCGGCCAGAACATCTCGTTCGCGCTGCTGCTATTTCCCCCGCCTTCATCCTCGCTGGGGGTGGCCATGTGCTACCCCATGGTGCTCACTGCCGCTGACAATATGTTCAGCTCCGGGAAGTTCAGTCGGGTGGGGCTGGCCAATTTCCGCGCGGTGCCGCGGGGCACGGTGTTCCTGAAGTCCTTCCTCTGGACGCTCGAGTACGGCGTGCTGTCCACGGGCGGTTCTGTTCGTCGTGGGGATGTACTTCGCCCTGCTGCTCAACAGAAACATGCCGGGCACGAACCTGATCGGCGGCCTGCTCCTGATGCCGTGGTCGATCCCGGTTTGGTCAACGCCTTTCTCTGGCTCTGGCTGCGGACCAGTACGGCTTCGTCAACTACATCCTGGTCACCCTGGGGATGTTGCGGGAGCCGCTGCATGGGACGGGGGCAGCTTCGGGGCGAAGGTGTCCGCGCCGCTGGCCTACATCTGGAGGGTGTTCCCCTTCGTGGCGGCCTTCCAGACCATTGACCCGATCATGGAGGTGGCCGAGATCGAAGGCGCCAACAAGTTCCTCACCGTGGTGATGCTGCGCAACATCCTCACCTTCACCGCGCTGCTGAACTTCATCTGGGCCTTTCAGGAGTTCACCACGATCTGGATCATGACCCGCGCGGCGGGGCGGACGCGGATGAACACCCTCATGACGCAGGTGTACACCCGTCGTTCATGGAGAGGAACTTCGGGAGGCCGCGGCCATGGGGGCCCCGGGTCCTGTTCCTGGTCGTGTTTTCCGTGTTCTACATCCGGTTCTGCTGAACCGTGCGAGGATTAGGAGGGCAGGCCATGAGGCGCAAAGGCGACCGTATTTTAATATTACCTCGGCAACCTGCTGCTGGTCGTATCGGTGCTCATCGTGTACATTCCCATATTCTGTATTTTCACCTCCCCGGAAATTTCAAGCTGCTCTCGCTGATCCCGCTCAAGCCTGTGCTGGATTCCTACCGGGACCTGTTGTGCCGGAGAACCGCTACTTCCAGTTCTTCCGCAACAGCCTGATCGTCGCCGGGACCACCACAGCGGTCGCCTTGGCCGTGCTCTCCGGCTACGGGCTGTCCGCTTCAAGTTCAAGGGGCGCTCGGCGATCCTCGTTTTCTTCCTCATCACCCAGATGTTTCCCTTTTCCTGGTGCTGCGACCCTGTTCCTGTTCTTCAAAGCTGCACCTCCTGCAACAGTCATCGGGCTCATCCTGGCCTTCGTCGGCATTTCCCTGGCCTTCTCGATATGGATGCTGAAGAGCTACTTCGACACCATCCCGAGTGGAGGAGGCCGCGACCATCGTACCCCGCCCACTTCGGACCCTCTTCCGGATCATCCTGCCGCGACGCCCCGGCGCCATCGCCACCGCGATCTTCATCTTCATCACCTGCTGGAAATGAATACCTGCTGGCCGCCACCCTGGCCATGTCCGAAGAGCTACCCTGCCGCCGGCGGCCTACATGAGCTTCCTGAAGATCAGCTGGAACGGGCTCATGGCCTCTTCGCCGGCTGGGCCTTGCTGCCCTCGGTCGTCATCTTCGCCTTCCTGCAGCGCTGGTAGTTCATCCAGGCCCAAGGGTTGAGCTTCCAGGGTGGGCCTGTGCAGGTAGTCTGCGAGATGATGCGGCTGCGGCCGGCAGTGCGTGCAGGAGTATGTGGGCCTGCACGAGCACACCTGGCCGGAGTGGTCCGGCTATCCGGCCTGCGGCTTCCTGGAGGAGTACATCTACCTGCGCGGCAGCCTGGTGATCGTGATCATGAAATGCCAGGACTTCCAGCAGTCCGTGCAGCGCCTGCTGGCCAGCCCGTTCTTCCAGAAGTTGCACGACCCGGGCGCGGTGGGCCACGTGGCGAGCACGCAGGCCCGTCGGCAGCGCGCGAGCCCCTGGTCGACCTGTACCCCATCTGGAACCTGGCCGATTTTCCCCCAGCGGAGGAGCCATGAAGAAGAGCGTGGACAACCGCTTCCTGATTTTCGGTTTCGACATGGAGCCCGACTGTGGGCATGCCGGCGTGCAGAAAGGCACGCAGCTCATCCTGGACATCCTGAAGTGTCACCGGGTGAGGGCGACCTTCTCCTTCACCGGGGACTGCGCCCTGAAGAACCGCAGTACTTCTCCTTGAGCTGGTCGACCGGGAGGGCTTCGAGGTCGGCTCACAGCATGTTCCACGAGCATGGGGGAGCGAGCCTCCGGTGAGCTCCTCTACGGCCCCTGAGGAGGAGCTGGAGGCACCGCCTGGCGCTGAACAAGCGGATCGTGGATGGAAGTCACGAGGAAGGCTCCCCCCGCGGCTTCGGAGCACCGCGCTGATGCGCATCCTGGAGACGCTGGGCTTCAAGGTGGACTCCTCCTACATGCAGTCCATGCACCTGAAGAGGAACTACCCCTACTTCGTGTCCGCTGACGACTGGCGGGAGGAGGGGCGGGGTGCGGTGGAAGCGCCCCTGTTCGCCTTCGACCTGGGACGTGGTGACAACACCTACCAGAAGAAACTGCAACTGCCGGCCGCGGATCAGGACCCACGGGCGGAGGTTCGTGTTCACGAACATGAAGCCCATCGTGGAGCGGCAGCTGGCCGAGAAGGCCGCGCGGCGCTTTCCTTCTACCTGCACCCCTGGAAACCCTCCATCCACGCCCCGCAGCATCTCCTACGCGGAGGGCACGCTGCACTACGACGAGTTCCTGTACAAGAACACCGGCGAGAAGCAGGCGGAGGAGTTCGACCGCTTCCTGAGCAAATGCCTGGCCGACGGTTTCAGCATCGTGGACTTCCGGGGCCTGCGCGAGATCTTCGACCGGGGCCAGACGGCGTGACTCCGCGGAATTCTTCCTCCTCCGCGTCCTGGAGTTCCAGAGTGCCCCGCGGACCGTCAGGGAGTTCGGCTACTGGGCGGCACGATCCAGAGGTGGTACGGCGAGGGCCTGGCCAGGCGCACGGGGCTGCCGGAGGGCACCGTCCTGGGGACGTCATCGCGGGGCCCGGGGCTGGCGGCCTCGGCCAGCTACGACGAGCGGCTGTTCCTGGACCAGGACGTGGCCGAACGGTTCGACCCGGGCTGCTACCTGCACGTCAACCAGCTGGCCGTGCCCCGCGCTTCGAGGAGAAGGTCCTGGAGGAGACCGCGGAAACCGTCACCCTCACGGCACGCACGGGCATCACCCGCAGGGTCTTCAAGGACCAGCGGCAGCCCTTCTTCCTGGACTGGCCCGTGCGGCGACGGGACTGGGACTGGCTGGTGGAGGAGCGGCTCAACCTGGACCAACCTGCGCGAGCGCTTCTTGCCCGGCTTCGTGCAGGACGTGGCGGCGGCCAGGACCCGGGACTACCCCTTGGTCTTGCCGGTGCGGGTTCTTCGGCTGCCTGCGCTACCTCCTGGGAGGCTCAACTCGTTCCCCTGTCCTACCACAACCCCTCCCTGATAAAGAGGATGACCTCCTACCTGTGCGACTTCTGGATCGGCTTCATGGAGGAGCTGCGGCACACCGACTTCGACTTCGGGTACTTCTTCGAGGACATGGCCGCAAGCAGGGCATGCCTGAGCCCCGCGGTCTTCGAGGAGTTCATGGCCCCTTCCTATCGCGATCATCGGCTTCATGAAAGCCAGGATCCGGCAAATGGGTCGTGGAGCAGCTGATCCCGCTACTGATCGGGTCGGCGTGACGGGGATGCTGCCCTTCGAGATCCAGGCGGGCAACGACCTGCGGCGGATGCACCTGGCCGCTTCCAGACTGGGGGCTTCAACAAGGCTGTCTTGCGAGACGGCAACCGGAACCTGGCGGCCGAGTGGGGATGCTGAAATGGAAAGGATCGGGAGCTGCATTGCCCAGGGCGGCTACATCCCGTTGGTAGCCAATCCACTCGACTCCCTACGCAGTGGCGGTTTCTCGCTGTACCGCCGGCGGCTGCAGGAAGTCATCGACACACCCAGGTGCTGCCGGGCCGACAGCGTGCAGTCGATCGACCGGAGCACGTTCCGCGGCGAGAAGCACCCGGTCGGAATCGTCGATGACTACTGGGGGCCGACCGTCGAGCGGTGGCGGCAGCAGGGCCTGGGGGACGCCGAGCCGGACTACTACTTCGACCACGACATCATCTACTTCCACCTGACCCACCCTTCGGCTTCGAGGAGCGGTTCATCGGGGAGGACGCGGACTACAAGGTCATCTACACCACTGACGGGGAAACGCTCAAGACTCCCAAGGACCCGGAGAGCATCATCTCCCGCTCCGACGCGGTGGGCGTGCCCGTGGAATACACCATCAAGGGCCGGGAGGATGCGGCAAAAGCATAAGCACCTGTACCAGGGCGGGGAGTGGCGGCTGCACTCCAACCCGCCGCTTTCCGGTCCTGGTTTGAGGACCCGACCTGGAGCATCATCGCCAGAGGTACCGCACGGGAAGTTCAAAGTGCCTGGTTTTCCGGAACCCTACCAGATGCATCTGGGAGATCCTGGCACGACCGGATGCTGGAAACGACGGCCCTGGACCTGCAACCATCCGGGAGACGCCGAGGACCTGGACATCACCTTCCAGATGCTGGACTTGCTGGTATCGCCCTGGGCCTCGCTATGGACGGGCTATGGGGCGACATCGCCTACAACAGGGGCCTGTTCTTCTCCCCCAGATGTACCGCGACCTGCTCCTGCCGCTGCACAGGGAGCTGCTGGCCGCCTGGGACTACGTGGTACCACCCACACGACGGCCTGCTGACCGGCTGCCTGCCGCTGCTGCTGGAGGCCGGCATCAAGGGCATCAATCCCATGGAGGTCAAAGCGGGCAACGACTTCTTCGACATCGTGGACCGCTACGGCGTAGTGCTCGGGCTGCCCCGGCCAGGTGTAGTAGCACAGGCCGAAGGCATCAAAGCTCCCCCGCTCGCCCTGGTCTCCCACGGCAGCCTGGATGCGCGGGTCCCGCAGAGCCTCCCGGTAGGGGGCCAGGTAGTCGAAACCCGGCCGCCGGCGCAGGGGGGGCAGGCACTGCAGTCCGCCAACCGGCAGGCGGGCGCGCAGGGTCGCGTCGGCATGGGGCAGCGGGTCGTGGTGGACCCGGTCGGGATCCGAGCGCGATCCAGATGCTCGTAGTTGAAGCTAGCGGGTGAACGACCGCGCAGGCCCAGGTGCCGCCGCGCAGGCCCCAGCAGCTCGGCGTTGATCCCCTTGCAGGAGCCAAAGTCGAAGGTCCAGGGTACGCTCATGTCTCCCGGCAAGCCCCGTACTGCTTCACCTTCTGGATCACGAAGCGGTAGGTGTCCAGGGTCACATCGTACGGGATGGAGTGGTCGGAGTGGTAGATGTACTTCCTGCGCTTGGCGTGCAGCAGCTTGCGGCGGATCTCCTCGATGGCCGCCTTGTCGTTCGTCGACATGACCCGCGCGTCGATGCCGCCGGTGATCACGATGCGCTGCCGTAGCGGTCCACGATGTCGAAGAAGTCGTTGCCCGCTTTGATCTCCATGGGATTGATGCCCTTGATGCCGGCCTCCAGCAGCAGCGGCAGGCAGCCGGTCAGCAGGCCGTCGGTGTGGTAGATCACGTAGTCCCCCAGGCGGGCCAGCAGCTCCCGGTGCAGCGGCAGGAGCAGGTCGCGGTACATCTCGGGGGAGAAGAACAGGCCCTTGTTGTAGGCGATGTCGCCCCACACCCAGTAGCCGTCCATAGCGAGGCCCAGGCTGTTCCAGCAAGTCCAGCATCTGGAAGGTGATGTCCAGGTTGTGCCGCAGCATCTCCCGGATCAGCTGCGGGTCCAGGGCCATCAGTTCGAGCATCCGGTCGGTGCCCATGATCTCCCGGATGCACTCGTAGGGCTCCCGGAACACCAGGCACTTGAACTTCCCGTGCTCCACGGCCTTGCGGTACCTCTGGCGGTAGTGCTCCAGGTCGGGGTAGCCGAACCAGGAGCCGGAAAGCGGCGGGTTGGAGTGGAGCCGCCACTCCCCGGCCTGGTACAGGTGCTTGTGCTTCTCCCAGTCCTCCCGGCCCTTGATGGTGTAGTCCACGGGCACGCCCAGCACGTCGGAGCGGGAGATGATGCTCTCCGGGTCCTTGGGGATCTTGAGCGTTTCCCCGTCGGTGGTGTAGATGACCTTGTAGTCCGCGTCCTCCCCGATGAACCGCTCCTCGAAGCCGAAGCGCGGGTCCAGGTGGAAGTAGATGATGTCGTGGTCGAAGTAGTAGTCCGGCTCGGCGTCCCCCAGGCCCTGCTGCCGCCACCGCTCGACGGTCAGCCCCCAGTAGTAGTCGACGATTCCGACCCGGTCGATGCTCTCACCGCGGAACGTCCTCTTGATCCGGTCGATCGACTGCATGCTGTCAGGCCGGCAGCACCTGGGTCGTGTCGATGACTTCCCGCAGCCGCCTGCGGTACAGCGAGAAGTTGGCGAAGCTCACGTCGTAGGGGATGAAGTGGTCGCCGAAGGGAATGTAGCCGCCCTGGGCGATGAGCTCCCGGATCCTCACCATCTCGGCGTCCAGCTCCGCCGCCAGGTTCCGGTTGCCGTCCCGTAAGACAGCCTTGTTGAAGCCGCCCAGCATCTGGAAGCGGGGGTAGCTCTTGCGGATCCGCCGCAGGTCGTTGCCCGCCTGGATCTCGAAGGGCAGCAGGCCCGTGACCCCGACCCCGATCAGCAGGGGAATGAGCTCCTCCACGAACCCGTCCGAGTCCACGATGACGTGCCGGATGCCCCGGGACTTCATGAAGCCGATGATCCTGCGATACGAAGGAGCCATGAACTCCTGGAAGATCGCCGGGCTCACCAGCAGGCCCTGCTTGCCCGCCATGTCCTCGAAGAAGTAGCCGAAGTCGAAGTCGGTGTGCCGCAGCAGCTCCTCCAGGAAGCCGATCCAGAAGTCGCACAGGTAGGAGGTCATCCTTTTTATGAGCGAAGGGTTGTCGTAGTAGGCCAGGAACAGGTTGACTTCCCCCAAGAGGTAGCGCAGGCAGCCGAAGAACCCGCACGGGTCGCCCAGCAGGCTCAGGGGGTAGTCCCGGCTCCTGGCCGCGGCCACGTCCTGGGCGAAGCCGGGCAGGAGGCGCTCGGGAAGATTGTCCAGGTTGAGCCGCTCCTCCACCAGCCGCTCCCAGTCCCGGTCGCTCTTCACGGGCCAGTCCAGGAAGAAGGGCATGCTGCGCTGGTCCTTGAAGAGCCTGCGGGTGATGCCGTCGGTGCCCGTCAGGGTGATGGTCTCCCCCGTCTCCTCCAGGATCCTCTCCTCGAAGCGCGGGCACAGCCACTGGTTGACGTGCAGGTAGGTGAAGCCTGGGTCGAAGCCGAAGCTGCGGGCCACGTCCTGGTCCAGGAACAGCCGCTCGTCGTAGCTGGACTCCGGCCACTGCAGCCCGGGCCCGGCGATGACGTCCCCCAGCACGGTCCCGGCCGGCAGCCCCGCCCGCCTGGCCAGGCCCTCGCCGTACCACCTCTGGATGGTGCCGCCCCAGTAGCCGAACTCCCAGTTGATGGTCCGCGGGGCGCTTTGGAACTCCAGGACGCGGAGGAAGATCTCCCGCGGGGTCACGCCGCCTGATCCCGGTCGAAGAGCTCGCGCAGACCCCGGAAGTCCACGATGGTGAAGCCGTCGGCCAGGCACCTGGCGAGGAAGCGGTCGAACTCCTCAGCCTGCTTCCCGCCGGTGTTCTTGTACAGGAACTCGTCGTAGTGCAGGGTGCCCTCCGCGTAGGAAATGGTGCGGGGCATGGGGTGGAACTCCCAGGGATGCAGGTAGAAGGACAGCGCCGAGCGGCTCTTCTCGGCCAGCTGCCGCTCGACGATGGGCTGCAGGTTGGCGAACACGAAGTCCGCCCCGTGGGTCCGGATGCGCGGCCAGCAGTCCAGCTTCTTCTGGTAGGTGTTGTCGCTGGCGTTCTCCAGGTCGAAGGCGAACAGCGGCGCCTCCAGCACCCCGCCCTGCCCCTCCTCCCGCCAGTCGTCCCTGGACACGAAGTAGGGGTAGTTCCTCCGCAAGTGCATGGACTGCATGTAGGAGGAGTCCACCTTGAAGCCCAGCGTCTCCAGGATGCGCATCAGGGCTGTGCTGCCGAAGCCGCGGGGGGAGCGGAAGGAGACCGGGTCCTTCCGCGTGACCTCCATCAGGATCCGCTTGTTCAGCGCCAGGCGGTGCTCCAGCTCCTCCTCGAGCACCGGGGCCGTGGAGGAGGTCACGAAGCTGGGCTCGCCCAGGTCCTCGTGGAACATGCTGTGGCAGCCGACCTCGTAGCCCAGGCCGTCCACCAGCTCGAGGATGTTGCGGTTCTTCAGGGCGCAGTCCCCGGTGAAGAAGAAGGTGGCCTTCACCCCGTGCCGCCTCAGGATGTCGATGATCAGCCTGGTGCCGTTCTGCACGCCCGCGTAGTTTCGCGAGGTGCTGCCCACGTCCGGCTCCATGTCGAAGCCGAAGGCCAGGAAGCGCTGCTTCTCGCCCTTCTTCATGGCTCCTCCGGTATGGGGAAATCAGCCAGGTTCCACACGGGGTACAGGTCCAGCAGCGGCTCACGCGTGCCGAACAGCGCCTCGTCGCTGCACGAGCATGGCCCGCACCCGGGCGGTCCACTTCTGGAAGACCGGGCTTTCCAGCAGCCGCTGGACCGACTGCTGGAAGTCCTGGCATTTCATGATCACGATCACCAGGCTGCCGCGGAGGTAGATGTACTCCTCCAGGAAGCCGCTGGCCCGGATGTCCCGCACCAGCTCCGGCCAGGTGTGCTCGTGCAGCTCCAGGTACTCCTGCACGCACTCCGGCCGCAGCCGCATCATCTCGCAGACGACCTGCATGCCCCCTCCCCCGGCTCAGCCCTTGACCGCGCCGGCGGCCAGGCCCTGGATGAACCACCTCTGCAGCAAGGCGAAGATGACGACCGAGGGCAGGGAGGCCACCACCGAGGCGGCCATCAGCCCGTTCCAGCTGATCTTCACGAAGCTCATGTAGGACATCGACAGGCCGGGCGGCAGGGTCCGCACCTTCTCCGACATGGCCAGGGTGGCGGCCAGCAGGTACTCGTTCCAGCAGGTGATGAAGATGAAGATCGCCGTGGCGATGGCCCCGGGGCCGATCAGCGGCAGGATGATCCGGAAGAGGGTTCCGAAGCGGCCGCTGCCGTCGATGGTCGCGGCCTCCTCCAGCTCGCGCGGGATGGTGTCGAAGTAGCTCTTCAGCATCCATATCGAGAAGGCCAGGGAGATGCCGACAAAGGCCAGGATCAGCCCGAAGTAGCTGTTCAGGAGGTGCAGCTTGCTGAAGAACAGGAACAGGGTCAGCAGCACGAGGGAAAAGGGAAACATCTGGGTGATGAGGAAGAAAACGAGGATCGCCGAGCGCCCCTTGAACTTGAAGCGGGACAGCCCGTAGCCGGAGAGCATCGCCGCGGCCAGGGCGACCACCGTGGTGGTCCCGGCGACGATCAGGCTGTTGCGGAAGAACTGGAAGTAGCGGTTCTCCGGCACGAACAGCTCCCGGTAGGAATCCAGCACGGGTTTGAGCGGGATCAGGGAGGGGGGCCACCTGAAAACCTCGGGAGAGGTTTTCAGGGAGGTGGAGATCATCCAGAAGATGGGGATGTAGACGATGAGCACCGAGACGACCAGCAGCAGGTTGCCCAGGTAGTATTTGATCCGGTCGCCTTTGCGCCTCATGGCCTGTCCTCCTAATCCTCGCGGCTCAGCAGGAAGCGGACGTAGAAAACGGAAAACACGACCAGGAACAGGACCCACAGGGCGCCCATGGCCGCGGCCTCGCCGAAGTTGCGCTCCATGAACGAGCGGGTGTACACCTGGGTCATCAGGGTGTTGGTGGCGCCCGCCGGTCCCCCGCGGGTCATGATCCAGATCGTGGTGAACTCCTGGAAGGCCCAGATGAAGTTCAGCAGCGCGGTGAAGGTGATGATGTTGCGCAGCATCACCACGGTGAGGAAGAACTGCTGCACCTTGCCAGCGCCTTCGATCTCGGCCACCTCGTAGTACATCTGGTCGATGGTCTGGAAGGCCGCCAGGTAGACGATCATGTTGAAGGGGAACACCCTCCAGATGTAGGCCAGCAGCACGGACACCTTGGCCACGAAGCTGCCCCCCGTCCAGTGCAGCGGCTCCCGCAATATCCCCAGGGTGACCAGGAGGTAATTGACGAAGCCGTACTGGACGTTCAGCAGCCAGAGCCAGAGAAAGGCGTTGACGAACACCGGGATCGACCAGGGCATCAGGAGCAGTCCGCGGATCAGGTTCGTGCCCGGCATGTTTCTGTTCAGCAGCAGGGCGAAGTACATCCCCACGACGAACAGAAGCACCGTGGACAGTACGCCGTACAGAAGCGTCCAGACGAAGGACTTCAGGAACACCGTGCCCCGCAGCACCGCGCGGAAATTGGCCAGTCCCACCCAGCTGAACTTCCCGGAGCCGAACTGGACCTTCTGCAGGGACATCAGCGCCGAGTTGAAGATGGGGTAGTACATGGCCACCCCGGCGAGGATGAAGGCAGGGGCGATCACCAGCAGCGCGAACCTGATGTTCTGGCCGCGGAGGCTGTAGGTTTGGTGAGAGACAAGAAGACGCTTCACGCCCCGCTCCCCGTCCTGTGACAAGCGGGGAGGAGGCTTGGACCTCCTCCCCTTGCTATCGGCTGTCTCCTACTTGGATTGCACGATCCTGTCCATTTCCTCCGCCAGGGAATCAAGAGTCTTCTTGATCGGGGCGTCGTTCAACAGGATATCATGCGATGCGCGCGCGCACAGGGTGCTGAACTCGTTGATCAGCGTCGCGTAGGGGGAGAAGGGGAGCTTGCCGCCGGCCTGGATGGCGCTCACGAACACCTTCCGGTAGGGGTCGTTCTGGACCTCGGCCAGGCTCTGGATCGACTTGACGGCAGGGATCCCGCCGTTCAGCCGTCCGTAGGCCAGCACCACCTTGGGATCGGATAACCACATCTCGATGACCTGCGCGGCCTCCTTCTTGTGCTTGGCCGCCTTCATGATGGCCGCGTTGCTCGACCACATCAGGCTCTTGCCCGGTTTGCCGTCGCGGGTCGGGTAGGTGTCCAGCATCCAGAAGGCGTCGAACTTTTCTCCCTGGCCGCTGCGGTCCCTCCAGATCCCTCTCTGCCAGGGGCCTTCCCCGATGGCCCCCGCGTGGCCTTCCATGAACAGGGTCCTGTCCGTCTCCCGGTCGATGGGCACCGGGCCGAAGATGGTGTCGTCATACAGCTTCTTGAACCAGGTGAGCATCTCCACGCCCTGGGGGTTGTTGATCGCGGCTACCCCGTTCTTGTCGAACCACTCCCCGCCGAAGTTGTACAGCCAGGGCGAGCTGAGGAAGGGGACGTGCAGGTCGTCGAGGCCCGCGATGTTCGTCCCCCAGATCTTGTTGCCCGCGCCGTCCTTCTTGCCCTTCAGGCCGTACATGAACTTCTCGAAGTCCTTGAAGGTCCGAGGCGGCTTGCTGAAGCCGGTGTCCTTGAGCAGCTTGGCGTTGTAGAACAGGCAGTACGGCGAGATGTCCCAGATGGCGCTGGTGAGCTCCCCCTTGAACAGGCAGGCCTCGTAGGCGGCAGGAGCCATGTCGTCGATCACTTTCTTGGGAAGCCACTTTTTCAAATCTTCCAGCGCGCCGATGTTGGCCAGCTCGTTGGACATGATCAGCTCGGTGTAGGCCACGTCCGGCGCGTCCCCGGATTGGGCCATCAGCAAATACTGGGTGGAGGTCTCCTCGTAGATCGACTCCCGGAACACCAGGTTGATGTTCGGGTACTTCTTCTCGACTTCGGCCTTGAATACCTCGGAGAACGGCTTGGCGTAGGTGGTCAGCCAGCCGAACACGCTGACCTCGGTCTTCTTCTGGGCGAACCCGGCCAGGCTCGCCGCGCAGACCAGAACCAGCGCCAGGACAGTGACTTTCCTCCAGCTCATGCGCTTTCCTCCTAAGTTCCCTTACAGTCAGACTTCTGGAGAGTTTGGCTCTCCGGCGAAATTGAACTATAGCTCCGGCCGGTTGTCAACCTTCGATTTGCGTCGGGCTGAGCTTCCTCAGGCCTGCATGGGGTCGTGCATCGGGGACAGCACCAGCGGGCGGGCGACGTTCATGTTCTCCGGCTGGGAGATCACCCAGGCGGCCCACCGGGCCACCGCCTCGGCGGAAAGCACTTTCTCCCTGGCGGGCGGGTCGAAGCTCAGGCCCATCTCCGTGTCGGTAAGCCCCGGGCACAGCGCGGCGGCGTGCACGTTGAACGGCCCGGCCTCGGCCAGGATGAACTGCACCAGCGCGTTCAGGCCGTGCTTGCTCAAGCCATAGACGGCCTGGTTGCGGAAGTGGTAAATGCCGGAGTCGGAGCTCACCATCAGGATGAACCCCCGCCGCCGGGATTTCATTCCCGGAAGCACGGCGGCGGAGAGCAGGAAGGCGGAGCGCAGGTTGGTGGCCATCACCTCGTCCCAGTCCGCCGCGGTGTGCTCCTCGATCGGTCGGCCGTGGCACTTGATGCCCGCGTTGTTCACCAGGATGTCCACGGGCCCCAGGCGGGCGGCGGCCTCCGCGGCCAGCTCGCCGCACTGCGCGGGGTCGGCCACGTCGCTCGCCCGGCAGAGGACCTCCCCGCCCCCGCCGCGGATGCGGGCCGCCGTCGCCTCCAGGCGCTCCATCCGCCTGCCGGCGATCATGACCCGGGCGCCTTGCGCGCACAAGTCGGCGGCGATCGCGGCCCCGATGCCGCTTCCACCGCCGGTCACGATGGCGACTGCTGCCTTGATCTGCATTGCCGCCTCCTGTCATGAAGACCGTAGGCTGCCGCCCGCCATCCGTCAAGGCCGCGCTTGACGGGGCCGCCGCCGGGCGATAGACTCTGCGCAACTCACGGTAACTCACCGCATCAGGAGGAAACATGTCGCTGCCGCAGAAGGAGCACGAAGCGCGCGTCGCCAAGGCCCGGGCCCTGACCGACGAAAAGGGCCTGGATTTCCTGTTCGTCTACTTCGACGAGTTCAACGTGATGAACGGCCGCTTCCTCACGGGCTGGTGCCCCTCGGTGGAGCGCGGCGCGGTAGTCGTTTCCAACTACTGTGAGCCCTTCCTGGTCGGGGGGCCGGAGGCCGGTCCCTACGCCAAGCTGGACTCCGCGATCAAGGAGACGGTCAGCAGCCTGGTGTTCATGGTCCCGGAGGAGGAGTACCCCGGCGCGGACCTGCTCACCTTCAGCCAGATCACGGGCAAGTACTTCCAGGGAAGGAAGATCCGCAAGGTCGGGCTGGTCGGCATCAACACGGTTCCTCACCTGATCTACTCCCAGCTCGCCGCGGAGCTGGGCGGGGCCGAGATCATCGACGTCACCAACGATTTCGAGAAGCTGCGCTACGTGAAGTCCGAGTGGGAGCTGGAGATGACGGCCAAGGCCTTCGCGGCGGCGGATGACGGCTACCGGGCTTTGGCGGCCGGCGTCAAGGCAGGCAGGTCCGAGTACGAGGCCGCGGCCGCCGCCGAGTACGCGGCGCGCAGGCTCGGCTGCGACGGCTTCAGCTACCAGACCATCGTGGGGGCCGGGGAGCGCAGCATCGGCATCATCCCGGCGGCATCGCAGCGGGTGTTCCGCAAGGGCGAGATCGTGATCTCCGGCATCGCCCCGCGCTACAACGGCTACAGCGCCACCGCCTGCGCGCCGATCGTGGTGGGCGGCCGGCCCGACCCGACGCAGAAGAAGTGGACCACCGATATCTGCGAGGCGCTCTTCCTGACCCGGGACGCCATCAAGCCCGGGCTGACGGGCAGGCAGATCGACGCGGTGCCCCGCAAGTTCCTGCAGTCCCGCGGCTACGGGGACTACATGCCCATGCCCTTCGTGCACTCCAGCGGCCTGTGCGAGTACGAGAAGCCGTTCTTCGGGCCCAGCAGCGACGACGTGATCCGGGAGAACATGGTGCTGGAGATCGACATCGCCCTGTTCGGGGGCCGCGAGATCCCCGGCATCCGGGTGGAGACCGGCTACCGGACCACCTCGACCGGGGTGGTGCCCTTCTCGCCGTACATGGAGAAGCGCTTGAGGTCGCTGTAGGCTCGCCGCTAATAGGCCTCGAAGCAGTACTGTTCCCAGGCGCTGCAGATCGCTTCCAGGTTGGCCGGGGGCACGTCGACCGAGGGGGCGGCGAAGATCATCAGCCCCCCCCGCGGATCCCCCAGCTCGTCGACGATCTGCCTCATCTGCTCCCGGATCTCCCCTGGGGAGCAGCGCGGCAGCATCTGCTCGTCCAGATCCACCAGGGCGCACAGCTTCCCCTTGTAGGTGCGGCGTATCCCTTCGATCGTGTTCGCCCTGACCTGCGGGTCATGCACCGAAACCCCGCATTCCACCAGGTCGTCAACGGCCTCCAAGATGTTGCCGTCCGATGAGTACCAGACATGGCAGCCGGCGCTCCTGCAGGCCTGAAACATTTTCTTATAAGAAGGCTTCAGATACCTGCGGAAGAGCTCCATGCTGATCATCAGGCCGTTTTGGGTGCCGATGTCCCCGTGCAGCCACAGGATGTCCGGCTCCAGCTCGAGGTACTTGCGGATATATTCCAGGTTGTAATCCAGGACCATTTCGATCAGCACGTCCAGCTGGGGAGCGCCCTCCATCATGTCGATGAAGAGATTCTCCAGGCCCCGCAGGAACTGCAGCCGGTCGAAAAAGCCGCCGTGCGAGAAGGATTCCGGAGTCCCGACGACCGGCCGGCCGGCCTTTCTCTCCGTTTCGGCAGCTCTCCGCAGTTCGACCCAGTTCACCTGTTTCCGCGGATCCGGTGGCACGAGGTCCTTCAGCGCCGACCAATCCCCGAGGGGGTGCCCGATGACCTGCCCGATCACCCCGTCCTGGGCGTTGCGCCAGACGCATCCCCAGTCATCGCGGAATAAGCTGCCGTAGGTGAACAACGGGTCGCCGCTGTCGAACTCCCGGATGCCTCCCCCGAACAGGGAAGGGTGGCGCGAAATCAGCTCGGCTATCTCTTTTCCACGCTGCCTGTACATCGCGGGCACGATCTCGAAGGTGATGGGTATCCAGGCGGGATTCCGGTACTCCAGCGCCCGCAGATAGTTTTCCCTGTCGGAGATCTCTTTCTTTCTCACGGGGCCACTCCTCGCCGGGCCTGGGGGGGGCATAGGGGCGGCTCCCCGGTTTCGCGGGGAGCCGCCCGGTGAACTTGCGCAGCCCTCTAGAATTCCGCCTTGTAGTTGTTCACGTTGCTGGCGTCGATCTTGGGGTTGTCCATGATCTTGTAGAAGGGATCGAGCTTCCCGGTCCGGAGGTACTCCAGGGCCCGCTTGGCCTCGAACTCGCCTTCGGTGATCGGGGACTGCTGCACGGTGCCGTACATCCAGCCGTCCTTGATGGCCTGCAGCGCGTCTCCCGTGCCGCCGATGCCGACGATCTTGATCTGTCCCGGGCTTGATCCCCGCCTCCTTCAGGGCCACGATCACGCCCTCCGGCCAGGTAGTCGTCGTGGGCGTAGATGGCGTCCATGTTCTTGAAGCGGGTGATGTAGTCCTCGGTGACCTTGGTGGCTTCCGCCGGCGACCAGTTGGTGGGCTGCACGGCCAGGATCTTGACGGCGGCCTTCTTCTTCTTGATGGTGTCGTCCAGGGCCTTGGCGTACAGCACGCAGGCGTTGAATCCCGAGACCCCTTCGACCACGGCGATGTTGCCCTTGGACTTCATGGCCTCGAGGAGCAGATCCGCGGCCACCAGGCCCTGCTCGTAGCAGCCGACCCCGGAGAAGCCGACGATGTACTGGTTGGCCGACTTGTCCGCCTCGGTGTTGATGGTCATCACCGGCACGCCGGACTCCTTGGCCTTCTTCAGGGCCGGGATGATGGCCACCGGGTCCACCGGCACCAGGCAGATCAGGTCGACCTTCTGGGCCACCATGTCGTCCATGTCGGTGGACTGCTTGGCCGGGTCCCACTTGGAGTCGGGCACCACGACCTTGTAGCCGGCCTTCTCCATCGTGGCCGTGAACGAGCGGATGTGCGGCCCGACGAACGGGGCATCCGTGCCGCCCCACATCAGGGCCACGGTCCCGCCCTTGGCGGCCGCGGGCTTGCTCTCCGTGCCGCCGCCGGCGAACACCAGGCCCGCGCTGAGCAGCAGCGCCAGGGCCAGAACTGTCAGACGTCGATTCATCTCCAGCCTCCCTTGGTGAACTTTCCAAGCCGCTTGACAAGCGGTCCTATACCAATACCTACCTGTACTCCGCCTTCCTGGCCTGGTAGGAGTCCAGCGACACCACGGCGATCAGCAGCAGCCCCTTGATGACCTGCTGCAGATAGGGGGTGACGTGCAGCGCGATCATGGCGTTGCTCAGGACCCCCAGCAGCAGGATGCCCAGGAAGGCCTTGAAGACGCTGCCCTCCCCGCCCGACAGGCTGACCCCGCCCAGCAGGACCCCGGAGATGACGTCCAGGGCGGTGTCCATCCCGTAGGTGCCGGAGGCGGAGTTCAGGCGGGACAGCAGCACGATGCCGGAGAGGCCGCACAGGAAGCCGGTCAGCGAAAAGGCGAAGATCTTCAGGCCGGCCACGTCGATGCCGAACATCCGGGCGGCCTTCTCGTTGCTGCCCAGGGCGTACAGGTTGCGCCCCAGCACCGTGCGGGCCAGCACCAGGCCGAACACCACCAGCAGCACGGCCGCGGCCACCACCGGGTAGGGGACCACCCCGAACAGGCTGCCGTAGCCGAAGTTGAACAGGGTATGCTCCGAGCCGGAGATGGTCTTCTTGTTGGTGAAGATCAGCACCAGGCCGCGCAGGAAGAACATCATGCTCAGGGTGGTGATGAAGGAGTTGATCTTCAGCTTGGCCACCAGCACCCCGTTCACGAACCCGGCCAGGGTGGCCGCCAGCACGGCCGCCGCCAGGTTCAGGCCCCCGCCCAGCCCTTCCAGCAGGATGGCCACGGTGGTGGCGAAGACCATGTTCGAGCCCACGGACAGGTCGAAGTCCGCGCCGATCATCAGGAAGGTCATGCCGATGCCGATGATGCTGGTGATGCTGACCTGGAACAGGATGTTGAAGAGGTTTTCGCTGGAGACGAACATCGGCCGCACGAAGGCCAGCACGACCACGATGCCCAGGATGATCAGCAGGATCTTCTGCTCGCGCAAGCGCTGCGCGCACCCTGGCCCCTCTTCACGCGGCCTCCTTGCGGGTGCGGATGTCGATGTACACCGCCGTCACGATGATCAGCGCCTTGGCCACGTACTGGTAGGAGGAGGGGATGTTCAGCAGCACCATGGCGTTGATGATCATGGTGATCAGGATGGCCCCCTGCATGCTCTTGATCACCGAGCCGCGCCCGCCCAGCAGGCTGGTGCCCCCTATCACCACCGCCGTCACCGCGTCGAACTCCCAGCCGTTGCCGATCAGCCCCGAGGCGGTGTTCAGGCGCGCCACCAGGACCACGGCGGCGAAGGCGGCCATCAGCCCGGAGAGCACGAAGGTGAGCACCTGCACGCGGGCCACCGGCACCCCGGCGATGGTGGCGGCCTTCGGGTTGGTCCCGATCAGGTAGACGTAGCGGCCGAAGGTGGTGCGCCGCAGCAGCAGCTCCAGCAGGATGCACAGCCCCACGAAGATGAACACGTACACCGGGAATCGTGAGGAGCTGCGCCCCGCCCAGGGCGCTGAAGACCGGGTTCTTCACCCCGTAGATGACCTTGCCGCCGGCGAACAGCAGCGCCCCGCCGCGCACCGCGCTCAGGGCCCCCAGGGTGATGATCACGGAGTTGGCCCCGAAGCGGCTGATCACCAGCCCGTTGGCCAGGCCCACCAGGGCCCCCAGCAGGAAGGGCAGGGTGAAGGAGAGCAGCCAGCAGCGGCCTGCCCTCCTGCACCGTCATGGAGATGTTGGTCTGGGACAGGTCGGCGTGGGTGTAGGTCAGGGCGATCACCGCCGCGAAGGAGACGATCGAGCCCACGGACAGGTCCACGTTGCCGGCGATGACCGTGATGGTCACCCCGGCCACGACGATGCCGATGATCGCGCTCTGCTTGAGGATGTTGACGATGTTGCGCGCCGTGAAGAAGGAGGGCACGAAGACGGCGCACAGCACGAAGATGCACCACGAAGATCGCCAGGATGGCCTCCCGGCGAAAGAGCGGCGCCCAGCCGGGGGCGAAGCGCTCTTCATGCCACCTCGCTCCCGCCGGCCTCGGCCCGCGCGGCCAGGGCCAGCACGTTGTCCACCGTGACCTCCTCGTCGGCCAGCTCGGCGAGCTTGCGCCCCTTGGACATGACGATCACCCGGTCGGCCAGGCTGACCACCTCGGGGATTTCCGAGGAGGTCATGAGCACCGACACCCCCTGCCGGGCCAGCTCGAAGACGATCTGGTAGATCTCCTGCTTGCTGCCCACGTCCACCCCGCGGGTGGGGTCGTTCAGGATGACGATCTGCGGCTTGACCATCAGCAGGCGGGCCAGCAGCAGCTTCTGCTGGTTGCCGCCGGACAGGCTGTCGATCGGGCTCTCCAGTCCGGCCATCTTCACGTTCATCCGGCGGACGCTCTGCAGGCTGGCCTCCCGCTCGCGCGGCGGCTGATCCCGAAGCGCTTCCAGACGCTGGCCAGCCACAGCACCGAGGCGTTCTCCCGGATGTTCATGCCGGAGAACACCGACATGAGCTTGCGCTCCTCGGCCAGGTAGGTGACCCCCAGGGCGAGGCCTTCGGAGGGCCGGCGGATCGGAGACCGGCCGGCCGCCGATCTCCAGGCGCCCGATGCGGCTGGGCCACAGGCCGTACAGGGAGCGGATCAGCACCTCCTTGCCCGAGCCGGACAGGCCGGCGATGCCCAGGATCTCGCCCCGGTGCAGCTCCAGCGACAGGTCGTGGATTTTGCCCGGCACGCTCAGGTGCTCCACCCGCAGCACCGGCGCCCCGCGCGCCGCGGCCTGCTTCTCCACGACCTGGATGCGCCTGCCGAGCATGGCCTCGACGATGGCCTCCTCGTCGATGTGCCCGCGGTCGTAGGTGCCGACGGCGGAGCCGTCACGCAGCACCGTGATCCGGTCGGCGAGGTTGAGCACCTCCTTCAGCCGGTGGGAGATGTAGATGATGCTGATCCCCTCGGCCTTCAGAGCCCCGATGGTGGCGAACAACTGCTCGGCCTCGCGGAGATTCAGCGAGGAGGTGGCCTCGTCCATGATCAGGATGCGCAGGTTGCCCGACAGGGCCTTGGCCACCTCGACCAGCTGCTGCTGGGCCACCGAAAGGCTGCCCAGCCTGGCCGCCGGGTCGATGGCCAGGCGCAGCCGGCCCAGCACTTGCGAGGTCCGGGCGCGCAGCTCGCGCTTGTCCAGGGCGAAGCGCAGGGTCCGGCCGCGGGGAAGCCGGCCCACGAACACGTTTTCGGCCACGGAGAGCTTGGGGAAGTTGGCGAACTCCTGGTGGATCATGTTGATGCCCAGCGCCAGGGCGTCCTTGGAGTGCTCGATGCGCGCCGGTGAGCCGTCGATCAGCATCGCGCCTTCGTCCAGGGGGTAGATTCCGCAGAGCACCCGCATCAGGGTGCTCTTGCCCGCCCCGTTCTCCCCGATGATGGCGTGGACCTCGCCCTTGCGCAGCTCGAAATCCACGCCGCCCAGGGCGACCGTGCTGCCGAAGGCCTTGCGGATGCGCTGCATCCGCAGCAACGCGGTTTCGCTCAAGATTTAGCGGGAATACCCGGCCACGCTGTAGTAGGCCATGTTCGGCTGCCGCACATCCAGGCGGCCGAACACCGCCACCACCGGAAGGTCGCTGTGCACGACCAGGGCGTACTGGCCGAAGGGGATGCGGTAGCCGCCGGAGCCCAGCGGCTTGTCCAGCCGGAAGCACTTGACCCGCTCCCCCTCCACCCGCAGCTCGATGTCCCGGACCGGCTCGCGGCCCTCGAACAACACCTCCAGCCGGAGGGAGGCCGGCCCGCGGTTGAGGTTGGTGACCATCAGGGCTTCGTGCCCCAGCGGCTCCCTGTCCCCCGCCGGCGGCAGGTCCCCGTCGGCGAACACCCAGTGTTTCTTTCCCAGCGCTTTCATCCCTTTCTCCTTGCTAGCGGGTAAGCAGCTTGTCCATCTTGGGGCTGTAGGGCTGCGGCCCGCGATCGGTGATCTGGTAGGCGGTCTCGATGCGCACCCCGTTGAGCTCCGGGTGCCCGAAGAAGCTCACGTCGATGCAGATGGCCATGCCGGGCTGGATCACGTCGGCGGTGTTGGGCCCGAAGAACGGGGCCTCCGCTTCGTTGAGGCCGATGGTGTGGGCGAAGGGGCAGACCAGGTACTTCATGAAACCGTGTTCGATGAAGTATTTGCGCCCGGGAGCGTCGATCTCCCTGCCCACCGTACCGGGGACCAGCTTTTCCTTGGTCAGGGAGAAGACCTCCCGCAGGTGCTTCAGGCACTCCGCCTGCGGCTTGGTGGGCTTGCCGTTCACCGCCAGGGTTTGGCCGAACACCCCGGCGTAGCCGTTGTAGCGCGGGGCCAGCCCCAGCATGACCAGCTCGCCGGACTCCATCACCTTGTCTCCGGCGGTGGGCACCACCGCGTTGGCCCGCCTGCCGCTGCCCACGATGGCCTTGAACCCGAAGTCGTTGGCGCCGCGCTTGCGGGCCTCGAACTCCCCGACGGCGGCCACCTCGTACTCGTGCGCGCCCGGGCGAACGGCCCGGACCATGGCGTCGCAGGCCGTGTCCGCCAGCTGGAAGGCCTGGCGCATCTGTTCGTGCTCCCAGGGGCTCTTGAGGTAGCGCAGCCGGAGGTACTCCTCCGTGATGTCCACCATTTCCACGCCGCGGAAGTTCTCCTCGATCTGGCGGTACACCCCCATCGGCATCTGGGCCGCGCCCACCACCCCGACCCGCCGCACCGGCCGGGAAACGCTCAGCTCCTTGAAGAGCTCTCCGAAGGAAAGGATCGTGGCGTTGGGGTATTCTTCGTCGGGCACCATGAACACCGGCAGGTTGCGGGTCTCGGTGATCGCGCTGTCCATCTTGGCGAAGGGCTCGCTCTCCGGACCGCCCAGGATGAGCGGTTCGCCGGAGCGCGGCACCAGCACGGCGCCGCTCTCGAACTGCGGGCACCAGCCCGTCAGGTACCAGGCGTTGGCCAGGTTGAACTCGTCGTAGTAGATGAGCGCGAAGTCCAGGTTTCCGGACTGCAGGATCTCCCGGACCTTGCCCACCCGCTTCTCGTACTCCTGCCGGTCATAGTAGGCCATGGCTTCCTCCCTGCGCACAAGTTGTTATCGTTATCATTAAAATACCAGCGGTATCCTAAACTCCGCCTCCCGAGTTGTCAATGTTTATTTGGCGACTCGGCCTGTAGCTATGTTATAACTGTTATTGAAACAACGGAGGCGGCAGGCCTGTGAGAAAGCAGAGGGTTTCCATCGCCCACGTGGCCAAGAAGGCCGGGGTGAGCAGCATGACGGTGTCCAGGGTCATCCGCGGGGAGCCGTTCGTCCGGGAGGACACCCGCAAGCGCGTGGTCGGGGCCATGAAGGAGCTGGGCTACGTGCCCTCCGCCGCGGCCCAGTCCCTGCGCTCGCACGACCGGCTGAAGGCCTCCGGGACCCGGCTGTTCGCCCTGATCTTCGGCAGCGGCACGGAGAGCTCGGTGCACTTCTTCCACGACATCGCCCGGGGCGTGGAACAGGCCGCTTCGGAGTTCGGCCTGTGCCCCGTGCAGGTGAGCCTGCAGGAGAACCCGGAGAAGTCCTGGCTGCGCCTGCAGACCATCTTCTCCGTCAGCAGCCTCTGCGGCGCGCTGCTGGCCGGGCAGTTCTGCCCGGAGGACGTGCGCTTCATCCGCGAGAACGTGAAGCACGTGGTGATGCTGGACGGGCCAGCCCCGTCGGACAACGGGATCGGCTCGGTGGAGTCCGCCAACCTCGAAGGCTCGCTCCTGGCCCTGGACCACCTGCTGGAGCTGGGCTGCCGCCGGATCCTGGTCATCACCGTGGAGCGCGAGCACTATTTCGCCCAGGCCATGGCCACGGCCGCCAGCGCCCGGCGCTCGGCCGGGGCCTGGATCGAGGTGGAGTACGGCTGCTTCCGCAGCCAGGAGGCCCATGAGCTGGTGTCGCGGCTGTGGAAGGGCGGCCGGCGCTTCGACGGCCTGTTCTCCACCGACGATTTCGCCATCGGGGCCATCAAGGCCCTGCAGGAGCTGAAGGTCGAGGTGCCCGGCGCGGTGAAAGTCGTCGGCTTCGACGACATCACCTACGCCGCGCTCGCCGTGCCTTCCCTGACCAGCATCCGCATCGACAAGTTCCTGCTGGGCGCGGAGTCGGTGCGAACCCTGGTGGGCATGATCCGCTCCTCCGAGAAGTCGATCCAGACCAAGAAGGTGATCCGTCCCGCGCTGGTGGTCCGGGAATCCACCGGCGGGGCCTGCGACGCGCAGCCGCAGGAGACCGGGGCGCGCGGGCTCAGCGCTGCGGGATCCTGGTGATCCCGTTGAAGCAGAAGGTGCAGTAGCCCCCGGAAAGCAGGGGGTTGGAGAGCATCCCCTCCTCGCTGAGGTAGCCCAGGGAGTCGGCCCCCAGGAACTCGCGGATCTGGGGCACGGTCTTGGTGTGGGCGATCAGCCGCCGGGTCTCGGCGGTGTCGATGCCCAGGTAGCAGGAATGGCGGTAGGGCGGGGAGCTGACCCGCACGTGCACCTCCCGGGCCCCGAAGTCGCGGATCAGGCGCACGATGTTCTTGAGGGTGGTGCCGCGCACGATGGAGTCCTCCACCAGCACGATGCGCTTGTCCTTGAGCACCGAGCGGTTGGGGTTGTACTTCTTGCGCACCTTGGCGTCGCGGATGGCCTGGGTGGGCTCGATGAAGGTGCGCCCGATGTAGTGGCTGCGGATCAGGCCGTAGTCGAAGGGCAGGCCCGCTTCCTGGGCGTAGCCCAGGGCGGCGAAGGTGCTGGAATCCGGCACCGGGATGACCACGTCCGCCTCGGCCGGGTGCTCCCGCCAGAGCTGGCGGCCGAACTCCTTGCGCACCTCCCCGGTGGTCTCGGAGGCCCCGAACAGGAAGCTGTCCGGGCGGGCGAAGTACACGTGCTCGAACACGCAGCGCAGCTCCGGTCCGGGCGGAAAGAGCTGGATGCGCCGCAGACCGCGGTCGTCGACGACCACCATCTCCCCGGGCTTGACCTCCCCCAGGTAGGCCGCGCCGATGATGTCGAAGGCCGGGGTCTCCGAGGCCACCGCGTAGGCCCCTCCGCGGCCGGCTGGCAGGCGGCCCAGCACCAGGGGCCGCACCCCGCTGGGGTCCCTGACGGCGTACAGCGCTTTGAGGGTCAGCAGCACCATGGAGTAGGCCGGCCGCAGCTCCCGGAAGCAGGAGGCCACGATCTCGCCCTGGTTTTCGCCCTGGGCGCGGGCGAAGTAGTGCAGGACCAGCTCCGTGTCGCTGTCGGTGTTGAAGATGCAGCCTTCCGCGGTCAGGCGCCGGCGCAGGGAGCGGCAATTGGCGAACTGCCCGTTGTGGGCGATGGCCAGCGGGCCGTTCTGGGTCTCGGCCACGAAGGGCTGGGCGTTGATCAGCAGGGAGGAGCCGAAGGTGGAGTAGCGGTTGTGGCCGATGGCCCCCCGCCCGTCCAACTCGTGCAGCGTGCGGTCGGAGAACACGTCGTTCACGATGCCCATGCCGTGGTGGCTGTGGAACTTGCGCTGGGAGGCGGTCACGATCCCGCTGGACTCCTGGCCCCGGTGCTGCAGGTTGTGCAGGGCCAGGTACACATATTCCGCCGGCTTGGGCACTCCCCAGATGCCGAAAACGGCGCAGCGGTCGTGGATCAGATCGTCGCTCATACCCTCACCTGGGTTTCCGGACCGCCCAGGTGCGCGTAGCGCGCGAGCAGCGGCTCGACCTCCCCGCTCAGGTATTCCTGGACCTGGGAAGCGGACAGTCCGGTGAAGTCCGTACCATAGGTGATTTCCCGCAGCTCGTCAAGCCGGAAGGGGAAACGCCCGTCGGCGGCCAGCTTCTCCAGCAGCCGGTTGTCGGCGGCCTCTTCCTTCATTTCCCGCGCCGCCGCCAGGGCGTGCCCCCGGATCGCTTCGTGCAGGCTCTGCCGGTCCCCGCCGCGCAGCACGGCCTGCATGAGGATGGTTTCCGTGGCCAGGAAGGGCAGCTCCTCGCGACAGCAGGCGCGGGCCACGCGCGGATACACCACCGCGCCCCGGACCACGTTGGCGTACAGGATCAGGACGGCGTCCACGGCCAGGCAAACCTGGGGCAGGTACAGCCGGCGGCCGGCCGAGTCGTCCAGGGTGCGCTCCAGCCATTGAGTGGCCGCGGTCTGGTCGGCGGCCTGGGCCTGGCTGATGACGAAGCGGGCCAGGGAGCACAGCCGCTCGCAGCGCATGGGGTTGCGCTTGTAGGCCATGGCGGAACTGCCCACCTGCTTGCTCTCGAAAGGCTCGTCCACCATCTTCAGGTGCTGCAGCAGGCGGAAATCCACGGCGAACTTGTGCGCGGCCAGGGCGATGTTCTTCAACACGTCCAGGATGCGGCTGTCCAGGAGGCGGGTGTAGGTCTGCCCGGAAATCGGCAGCGGGCCCTCGAAGCCCAGCTTGCGGCACACCCGGCGGTCCAGCTCGCGGACCTTGCCCGCGTCTCCGCCGAACAGCTTCAGGAAGCTGTCCTGGCTGCCCGTGGCCCCCTTGGCCCCCAGCAGGCGGAAGTCGGCCAGCAGGCGCTCCAGGTCGCGGAAGAGGATCACCTGGTCCTGCAGCCACAGCGCCGCCCGCTTGCCCAGGGTCACCGGCTGGGCCGGCTGGAAGTGGGTGTAGCCCAGGCAGGCCAGGCCCTTGTGCTCGCCGGCGAAATGGGCCAACCCGGCGATCACGGTCCTCAGGCGGCCCTGCACCAGGCGCAGGGCCTCGGCCAGCTGCAGCAGCTCGGCGTTGTCGGTGACGAAGCAGCTGGTGGCCCCCAGGTGGATGATGCCGCGGGCCGAGGGGCACTGCTCCCCGTAGGCCAGCACCCCGGCCATCACGTCGTGGCGGATCTCCCGCTCCCGGGCCTCCATGACCTCGTAGTTGATGTCGTCCTGATGGGCGCGCAGCTCCGCGAGCTGCGCGGGGGAGATGTCCAGTCCCAGCTCGGCCTGGGCCTCGGCCAGGGCCACCCAGCAGCGCCGCCACTTGCGGAACCTGGACTCCTCCGAGAACAGCCGGGTCATCTCCTCGCTGGCGTAGCGCTCCACCAGCGGATTGGCGTAGCGCTCCCGGTCCTTCGCCCTGGCCATCGCCCTACTCCCGCCAGCGCTCGAGCTTGTCCAGCACGACGTCCAGCTCGGGGACCTTGAAGATCCGCCGCCCGGTGTAGCGGTTGGCCCCGGCCAGGTACATCTGGGCGACCAGGGCGGCCAGCGGCTTGGGCAGGCGCCTGGGCTGCACGTCGCAGCGCTTCTGCCAGCCCGGGCCGGTCTTCTTCCAGCGCTCGCAGGCGGCCACGAAGGCGGGCTGCTTCTTCTTGTACCACTGCCGCAGCACTTCCTTGCTGATCTGCCGGCCCAGGTAGCCGAAGCGGTTCTCGTCGAAGGTCCCGATCACGTCGCACAGCACCAGGCCCTGCTCCCAGGCCGCCTCGATCTTGCCGTCGTAGTGCCGGAAGCCGGCCTTCTCGGCCAGCTCGCACACCGCCCGGTTGGCCGCCAGGGCCAGGGCTTTGAGGTCCTGGAAATCCCCGCTCTTGAGGCCGGAAAGACGCCGGGCCTCCGCTTCGCTCAGGGGGCGGTCCCCCGGCTCCAGCTTGGTGGTGAAGCTCATCACCGGCCTGGGCAGCAGGTCCCCGGGCTTGGGCTCGTCCTTGAGGCCCAGCTCGCGCAGCAGGGCCCTCACCGCCTTCTGGCCCAGGCGCGGATCGGAGGCGGCCCTGGCCTCCTCCAGGCGCTTGAGCATGGAGCTGCCCTGGGGCAGCCCGTTGCGGAAGATGATCTCCAGGCCGATGAGGTAGTTGTTGATGCGCCCGCGGTTGTGCTCGAAAAAGCTGTAGTCGTAGCGGATCTCCGACTGGCCCGCGCGATAGAACTCGCGCACCTCCGGGCGGTAGACCCGGGCCAGGGCCACCTGCATGACCGCCGAGCCGCCGCCGCCCTCCTCCAGCTCCTCGAAGCGCAGGGTCCTCCCGTCGTCGGCCACCAGGCCCCGGTAGTGCGTGCGCAGCCCCCGGCGCTCCAGCTCCTCGAAGTTGTAGGCGGCCATCACCGCCAGGGCCCGCCCCTTGCCGGGGAGGTGATCGGGCATCTCGCCCCAGTCGAACACGCTGTAGCGCTCCGAGAACACGAAGGTGCCCACTCCGGGGCGGTCCTCGTAGGCCGGCTCGGTGACGAACAGGTCCTTGACGCTGCCCATGCTATCTCCTTTCCCGGTCGCTGGCTTCCAGCGCCCGCACCTTCTGGTCGCGCGAAGCCTTCAGGCGCTCCGCGATCCCGGGATTGTACGGCGCGAACAGCTGGGCCACGAACCTGCCCGCGTTGCGCGGGTCGTAGATCACGGCGTTGCTGGAACCCGGCGGATTGGCCAGGCAGCTGGGGTTGGGCGCGTCCGGCGGGCAGCTGATCACCGGGGCCAGGGCGTGGAAGGAGAGGGTCCCGGACAGCGCGTCCGTGCCCCCGGCCACGGCGATGTAGGCGATGGCCCCGCCCAGGCCCTCGTACTCCCGCAGCAGCGCCATGAGCCGCTCCGGCTCCTTGTGCGCGGAGCAGATGCGCGCCTCGTAGGGGATGCCGAAGTCCTCCAGGGACCGGGCGATCTTCTCCACGTGCGGCCGGTCGCTCGCCGAACCGGCGAGGATCACGGCGCAGCCCCGGCGGCCGGCGGCCGCCTCCGCGATGCTGGATCCCATGCGCGCCTCCCTCAACGACCCCGTGGCGGGCCAAAGGCCCTGCCGATACCCCGATGCCCGATGTCCCGCCGGTAATGGCAGCCCTCGAAACCGATCGCCGCCGCGCCCCGATAGGCGGCCGCGACGGCCTCCCGGATGGAGGCACCAGTACCCGTCAAGCCGAGCACCCTGCCGCCGGAGCTGACCACTTCCCCGTCCAGCAGGCGGGTGCCGGCGTGGAAGACGTGCAGGTCCGGCAGCCCTGCCGCCTGCTCCAGCCCGCGGATCACCTTGCCCTTCTCGTAGGCCCCGGGGTAGCCTCCGGCGGCCAGCACCACGCAGCAGGCCGCTCCGGCGCGGTTGCGGACCGCGAGGCCGCCCAGCTCCCCCCGAGCCGCCCCGGCCAGCAGCTCGAACAGGTCGGACTCCAGCAGCGGCAGCACCGCCTGGGTCTCGGGGTCCCCGAAGCGGCAGTTGTACTCCACGACCCTCGGCGCTCCGTCCCGGATCATCAGCCCCACGTACAGGCAGCCGCGGTACGGGGTGCCCTCTTCCGCCAGGCCGCGCAGGGTCGGGGCGACGATGCGCCGGTCCACCGCTTCCAGCACCGCGGGGGTCACCACCGGGGCCGGGGCGTAGGCGCCCATGCCCCCCGTGTTGGGCCCCAGGTCCCCGTCCAGCGCCCGCTTGTGGTCCTGGGAGGAGGCCAGGTACAGCGCTTTCTCGCCGTCGCACAGCGCCAGGATCGAGGCCTCCTCGCCCTGCAGGCATTCCTCGATCAGCACCGTGTCCGCGGCGGCTCCCAGCAGGCGCCGGCCCATCAGCCCGGCCAGCGCCTCCAGGGCTTCCGCGCGGGAGCCGCAGACCGTGACCCCCTTGCCGCCGGCCAGGCCGCCGGCCTTGACCACCAGGGGGCCGTCCGGCATTGCGCGCACGTGCTCCTGGGCCGGCCCCAGGGACTCGAACACGGCGAAGTCCGGGTGGGGAATGCCGTGCCGCCGCATGAAGCGGCGGGCGTGGCCTTTGTCCCCCTCCAGCAGGGCCGCCTGGCGGCTGGGGCCGAACAGCGGCAGGCCCCGCTCCCGGAACACCCCTTCGATGCCGGCGCACAGGGGCGCCTCCGGGCCGACCACGGTGAGGTCGATGCCCCGGCTTTCGGCGAAGCCGGCCAGCTTTTCCAGGCCCGCCGCATCGGAGGCGTCGATGGGCACGTTGTTCGGCGTGCCCGCGTTCCCCGGTGCCGTGTACACGGCCTGCACGCGCGGGCTGCGCTTGAGGGCCGCCGCCAGGGCGTGCTCCCGCCCGCCCCCGCCCACCACCAGGACCTTGGCCATCTGCCTGCTTCCACCCCTTTACATCAGGAACAGATCGGCGGGGGAATCGCCGTCCAGCCGCGGGCCGCCCGCCGCGTCCACGGCCAGCCGGCCGGCGAGCATCAGCCGCGCCAGCCGCTGCACGGTGACCGGGAACTCCACCCAGTCTCCCCGCTCCTTGAGCGTTTCCTGCAGCTGCCGGGCGCGAGTGTAAAGAAAGGTTTCCCCGAAACGCCGCCCCCCATTATAGCGGATATCCCGGATCACGTCCCCCAGCCCCGCCCCCGGCGGCAGGAGGCCAGCGGGCGACATCCCGGCGGGCAGCTCGACCGGAACCGGGCGGGAAACCCGGGCGATGGGCCCGCCGTCCAGCTCGGGAGTGACCAGGTGGGTGGTGGAATGCACGAAGCGCTCCCCGGCCAGCATGGCCTTGGCCGAAGGCACCCACCCCAGGCCCACGTACCTGCGCCGGCCCTGCGGGTCGGTGACGCGCAGGTCGCCCGGGTGCACGTTGGCGAACAGGAAGGACCGGCACAGCTCCGGACCCACCACCCAGTCCCAACCGGCCAGCGCCGCCAGGCGCACTGCGCGACGGGCCAGCTCCCGCCCCAGCTCGCGGTCGTAGGCCGCGCGCTTCTGCGGATTGCGCAGGCCTTCGCCCGGCCCCGTGCCCTGACCGCAGAAGGCGCGGATGTCCAGCAGCAGGCACTCCACGCCGTGCTCGCGGGCGATGGCCTCGGCGTTGGAGCCCGGGTTGTCGCTCAGGATCAGGCGCACTTCGAAGGCCGGGTCCGGCAGCTCCAGCAGCCGGCGGGCATTGGAGCCCGTGCCACTCATGAGGATCGCCGCCGGCAGCCGGCCTTCGGCGGCCGGCCTGGGGCCCGGCGGGCCGGCGCGCTCATGGGCCCGACTCGCGCACGAAGGCCACGGCGTTGCGGAACAGGGCCAGCCCCTCCCCTTCCTCCGGCAGGGGCAGGCCCAGGGCGGCCCGCCGCGTCCAGGAGGGATGGTTGTACGGGCTCAGGTAGGCCTCGGGGTGGGGCATGAGCCCGAAGATCCTCCCCGAGGGATCGCACACCCCGGCCACGGCGTCCTCCGAGCCGTTGGGGTTCTCGGGGTACTTCATGGTGGGCCGCCCGCGGTCGTCCGCGTAGCGCAGGGGGACCTGGGCGCGGCGCCTCAAGGACAGGGCCGCGGCCGTGTCGCGCACCACGAACCGGCCCTCCCCGTGCCGCACGGGCAGGTACAGCCGCCGCAGGCCGCGGGTCCACAGGCAGGGGGAGGTCGGGTCCACGGCCAGGTGCACCCAGCGGTCCTCGAAGCGCCCGGAGTCGTTGGCCATGATCGTGGCCGTGCGCTCCCAGTCCGCGCCGGGCAGCAGGCCCATCTTGACCAGGGTCTGGAAGCCGTTGCACACGCCCAGCACCAGGCGGCCCTCGGCCACGAAGCGCTCCAGGGGCCGGCGCAGGCGATGGCGGAACAGGCTGGCCTGGACCGTGCCGGCCCCCAGGTGGTCGCCGTTGGAGAAGCCGCCGATCAGCACGAGAATCCGGAAGTCCTCCAGGCCCCGCTCGGGCACGTCGCTCACGTGCACCAGCTCGGGGGCCGCCCCGGCCAGGCGCAGGGCTTCGGCGGTCTCCCGCTCGCAGTTCAGGCCGTCCCCGGTGATGACCAGCGCGCGCGGATCAGGGCTCACCCAGCTTCTCCTTCCACCGCCGGCGCAGGACCTGCAGGTTCTCGCGGGCCAGCAGGCGCCCGTCGCGGCCGTGCAGCACCAGGCGGGAGCCGGAGCTCACCTTGCCGATGCGGGCGCAGGCCGAGCCGCTCAGGGCCCGCTCGAAAGCCGGAGCGTCCGCGGGAGCCACCGTGACCAGGAAGCGGCTGTTGCTCTCCGAATACAGGGCGCCGACGTCGTCGCCGGGATCCCCCGGCACCGCGGCCAGGTCCACCTCCAGCCCCCAGCCGCCGGCCAGGGCTTTGCGGGCCAGGGCCGCGCCCAGGCCGCCGAGGGCCGGGGTGTGGCAGGAGCGCACCAGGCCCCGCTGCATGGCCTGGTGCAGCTTCCCGTACAGGGCCCGCGCTGCTTCCGGGTCGAAGCCCGGCACCTCCTCGCCGACGAAGGCCCTGCCGCGGGTCTTCTCCCCGTAGTACCTGTAGAACTCCGAGGCCCCCAGCTCCCGCCGGGTCAGGCCCAGCAGGTAGAGCAGGTCCCCGGGACTCTTGGGGTCCACGGTCACCGCCCGCTGCACGTCCGCGATGCGGCCCAGCACCGACACCAGCAGGGTCGGCGGGATGGAGATCGGCGGGTCGGTCAGGGTGCAGTCGTTGGACATGCTGTCCTTGCCGGAGATCAGGGGCACGCCCAGCGCCAGGCAGGCGTCGCTCAGCCCCTCGCAGGCCAGCACCAGCTGGGCCAGCTTGTGCGCGCGCTCCGGCATGCTTTCCTTGACCACGTTCGGCCAGCAGAAGTTGTCCAGCCCGGAGATGAAGCCGGGGTCCCCGCCCGCGCTGACCACCCGCCGCACGGCCAGGTCCACCGCCGAGGCCGCCATCCGGTAGGCGTCGAGGTCCGAATAGAAGGGGTTCACCCCTTCGGCCAGCACGATGCCTTCCCGCCCCCCGTACTCGGCCAGCAGGATGGCGGCGTCGGCGGGCACGTCCAGGAAGCGACCCCCGAAGGGCTTGATCACGCTGCGGCCCTGCACCTCGTGGTCGTACTGCCGGGCCTTGGACTCCCCGGAGCAGAGGTTCAGGCGGGAGAGCATCTCCCGCAGCGCCAGCCCGTGGCTGGCCAGCGCAACCTCGGGCTCTTCGAACGACTTGTTCTCCAGGCGGGCGGACAGGCGATAGGGCGGGTCGCCCCGGTGCAGGAAGTCCAGCTCCAGCCAGGCCACGGTCCGCTCGCCGTAGCGCACGTGGAAGCGCCCGCTGGCGGTGAAGCTGCCCAGCGTCGGTGGCCTCCACGCTCGCGCCGGCGGGCCAGCTCCAGGAAGGCCTCCAGCTTTTCGGGGGGCACCGCCACGGTCATGCGCTCCTGGGCCTCGGAGACCAGGATCTCCCAGGGGGCCAGGCCCGGCGTACTTGAGCGGCACCCGGGCCAGGTCGATGCCGCAGCCCCCGGAGAGCTGGGCCATCTCGCCGACCGAGGAGCTCAGGCCGCCCGCCCCGTTGTCGGTGATGGCGCGGTACAGGAGCGCGGTCGCGCGCCTCCAGGAGCATGTCGGACATCTTCTTCTGGGTGATGGGGTCGCCGATCTGCACCGCCTGCACCGGGGAGCCGGCGTGCAGCTCCTCGGAGGAGAAGGTGGCCCCGTGGATGCCGTCCTTGCCCATGCGGCCCCCCACCATGACGACCGCGTCCCCGGGCAGGACCTGCTTGGCCACGGCGTCCGTCCCGCCGATGGTCGGCGGCAGCTCGCCCACGGTGCCGCAGAACACCAGGGGCTTGCCCATGAAGCGCTCGTCGAAGAGCTCCCAGCCGCGGGCGTAGGGGATGCCGCTCTGGTTGCCGCCGTCGATCACGCCGCGATGCACCCCGTCGCGGATCCGCGCGGGGTGCAGCAGGCCGCGGGGCAGCTCTCCCTTGTAGAAGGGATCCCCCAGGCAGTAGCCCCAGACATTGGCGATCAGGCGGGCCCCCAGGCCCGTGCCGAAGGGATCGCGGTTCACGCCCACGATGCCGGTCATGGCGCCGCCGTAGGGGTCCAGGGCGCTGGGACTGTTGTGGGTCTCCACCTTGTAGGCCAGGCACAGGCGCTCGTTGAAGCGGATCACCCCGGCGTTGTCGGTGAACACGGAGACCAGCCAGGGGGAGCCCAGCTTCTCCGTCGTGCCGCGGATGTAGGTGCGGAACAGGGAGCGGATGGTGCGGGTGCCGCCCTCCCGGGTCGGTGTACTGGATTTCGCCGTTGAAGACCTTGTGGTGGCAGTGCTCCGACCAGGTCTGGGCCAGCGCCTCCAGCTCCGCGTCGGTGGGACGCGGGCCCAGCCCCTGCTCGCGCCGCTCCTGGACCCGGGCCGCGTCGCGGAAGTAGTCGCGGATGGCCGCCATTTCCGCGGCGCTGAGGGCCAGCACCCTCTCCCGGCTGATGCGGGCCAGCTCCCCCTCGCCGACCTCCAGGTCGACTTCGACGACGGTCGGGCTGTGGGCGTCCCCCGCCTCCGCGGCGGGCACGACGCTGCCCTGGGCGCTCCAGCCGGCGTAGTCCTGGATCACGGTCTGCTCGATCAGCTCGTTGGCCAGCAGCTCCCGGGCGATGCGCTCGGCCTGTCCCCGGTCGACCCCGCAGAGCAGGTACTGCGTGGCGGTCTGCACCCGGTGTCCGGGGCGGCCCTGCCCGTCTGCGCTCGCGGCCAGCACCTCGGCCAGCGCCTCGGCGGCCGTGCGGCCCTCGTTGTCCGTCACTCCCGAGCGGAAGGCGACCAGGACGGAGTGGTCGAAGGGCTCCGCCGCCAGCGGGGCGTCCAGCGAGTAATCCTGGATGAGCGGATCGGCGAACAGCTCGCGGCAGGCCAGCTCCGCGTCGGCCCGGGTCAGGCCCGGCTCGATGCGGTACAGCTTGCCGCACGCGCACCTCGCGCACGGGGATGCCGAGGTGGGCGCGGATCTTGTGGGCGGCCGCCCTGCCCGCGGCGTCGGCCACGCCCGGGCGCAGGCCCACCTCCACCAGCAGGCTCATCGCTGCAGCAGCACCGGGGCGCCGCCGCGCGGCCGGGCCCCCACCTCGCCCAGCGGCACGGCCCGCTCTCCGCCGGCCGAAAGGCTGCGGAGCACCTCTTCCACCTTTCCCGACTCCACGACCAGCACCAGGCCGATGCCCATGTTGAAGGTCTCGTACATGCCCTTGCCCGCGGGATCCTGCTCGGGCACCTGCCCGCAAGCCTGGATCAGGCGGAACAGGGGCGGCACCTCCCAGCTGGAAAGACGCACCGCCGCCTGCAGGCCTTCCGGCAGGACGCGGGCCAGGTTGTCCGGCCAGGCCCCCGCCGGTGATGTGGGCCACCGCGTGGACGGCCGAGGGCTCGCCGCCCAGCAGGGGCAGCACGGCCGGGGCGTAGTTGCGGTGCGGCCGCAGCAGGGCTTCGGCCAGGGTGACGCCCAGCTCGGGCACCCTCCCGTCCAGCTTCAGGCCCGCCCGCTCCAGCAGGGCCCGCCGGGCCAGGGAATAGCCGTTGGTGTGCAGGCCGTCGGAGGCCAGGCCCACCAGCACGTCGCCGGCGCGGACCTCGTCGCCCTGCACGAGGCGCTTCTCGCCCACCGTGCCCGCCACGGCGGCGCAGACGTCGATCTCCCCCGGAAGGTAGGTGCCCGGCTTCTCCGCGACTTGCATCGCCAGCACCGACAGGCCCAGGCGCGCGCAGGCCTGCGTCGCGGCGTCGCGGAAACCCGCCAGCAGCTCCTCCTCCCGCCGGTGGCAGCCCACGTAGAACAGCAGGCCCAGGCCGGCCGC
>CAVUYS010000095.1:0-26608 GCA_963745745.1 uncultured Spirochaetota bacterium
TCCTGATTGGCGCAGGCCTTAACAATAATGTTATGCTTTTCCAGCTCCGGCGCGGTGTAACGATTTCCGGTAAACTGCATTTGGGATAATATGTGCAGAGGAATGGCTTTTTTAACAAAAGCGTTCATGCCCCATCTGAAAGGAATGCCGATGTTTACTTCCGGAAAGCAGAAGAATCCGCGGTCCGACCGCATGAATCTAAAATCGCAGGCACAGGACATTATCGAGCCATTGCCGAAAGCATGGCCGTTGATCGCCGCGATTACCGGTACCGGATAAAGAAGCAGTTTCTTAAAGACATTATCCATTTCGTTGATGAAATCAATGACCGGCTGATGTTCATTTTTTTGCATAAGATCCGTGATCCACATAACATCTATGCCCTGAGAAAAATTCTTTTCGTCATTCGAGGTAATAATCAGGGCTGATATTGATTTATCAGCGATTATCTCATCCAGCATTGAGTTTAAGGTTTTGGCAAACACAAGATTTTGCCTGTTTTCACCATTGGTCATGGTGATAATCGCTACGGTTTCGTCTTTAATCCATGTCATGATAGGCATATAGTTTTTTCCTTTCCTTTTTTTCGCAATATATTATTGACGCCCGTAAACAGGGACGCATTAAATTCATGAAGTGATCGATCTGCAAACTTACGTTAAATTATATCACCTAAGCGCCGTATATTTGTTTAAGCGGGGGGAGTATAAGAAGTCCCATCTTGTATGTCAAGAACATAATGGCCGCAAAATATTTATGATTTAACAATTAATAAACTTCTCTGATTTAGCGGCTTAAGAATATGAATTTTTCAGAATGGGCATGATAATTATCCTTGACAAATTATCAGGTTATGCTACCCGTCTATCATCAGGCGTTTAGCTCGTATAATTATACCCCGCAGCTTGCTTTGGGGTATTAAACCCGTGATTTTTTATGCAAAGTTGTATTCAACAATATCCTGCGTGGCAAGGAGAACCTCATGAATTCAGGTGACAAGAGTCGTTCTGATTGATAACGAACATGATCTTGATAAAATATTGAAGACCAACGATAGAGTGATCGCCCTCGTTTACGCGTCCTGGTGCCCTTTTTGCAGGAAATTTCTGCCTATATTTCAGCAGTATGCTCAAAAAGAACAGCAATATTTTTTGTGTGTTCAGGATGACGAAGAAAGCATAGGGGACAAATATTCAATAGATGTTTTCCCCACCGTTCTTTTCTTTGAGAAAGGTTCCATATCCAAACGCCTGGACGGAGAGAAGGGTGTGGGATTAAGCGAAAAACAATTGGACGAGTTTGTAATGAAACTCGCTGATAATGAGTCCCAAGTTTTAAGAAACAGAGTACACAACCTGAAGGACATCTGTGACTGAAGCTTGCTGGACGAATTATACCAGGCGTGTAGCGCCTTGGTAAAACAAGCGCAGCGAAGTTTGAAGCGTAAGTCGAATTATCCCGCCACGGGCGGAGGGCAATACATTTGCCCGTGGTTCGTCAGACACAAATATCATCATAAGCGGAAAATCTTTCCATCTATATGTGATGGAATATTTTCCGTCTATGACACCGTTGGGTTGATAATAAATGGAACGCATTCACAGTTTCCTTAACGCAGAGAGTAAAATATTAACAGATGTCAGACGATGTCTCGAATCTGTAAGGCGAGTCGCGAGTAACGATGTGACGTCGGCTATTGATGGAATAAATGTCTTAAGTAAATTACGGCAAGTTGCATACGAGGATATAAACCAGATACAACATGAGGAAATGGTTCTCAGAGCAGCGCGTTCATTACAGGAGAACGACTTCCCTAATCAACAAATAGAATGGTACTGGAACCCTCGCCAGACTGGAGATAATTCTGAGCCAGACCTAAGAGCTACTATAGGAAAGGATATATTGCTTTCAGCCGAAGTCACTACCTCTGAAAAACCAGTAGGCACGATAGATACTCGCATAAGTAAAACTCTTACTAAGTTAAACTCCATGTCTGGACGTAAGTTTTATTTTGTTACCAGGACAATATCAATGGAACAACGATCTAGGACTAAGGTCCAAAAAGCTGGCTTTGCGATTGAGGTAAGAAAGATTTAAAAACAAACTCAACAATGGCATCCACCGGACGGCTAAAGCCGCCGGTGATGCCCGCTCCTCAGTCTGAGTAAACGCTTGCGCGTACCCTCACCTGCGGGGCTTGCGGCTCATCCGCCGCCGTTGGCCATAAATAACCGAGGACTCAAAATGAGCAATCGTAAAAAGAAGACAAAACCACGAACTGAAGAATCTCATAGGGAGCGAAATATGGAGAATAAATCCGATACTTCCAGGTTCAATTTCATTGGGACGTCTTTTCGACTACTCGCATTTCAGCCTTTATCTTTGTCTCTTGAGTTTTCGATCCCATTCGAACTGTCCATCCAAAACATTCAGTGTCGCTTTGCCTTGCGGCCAGCCCATACTGACGAATCTTTGCAGCGGACGCAGGGCGGTACGCTGATTAATGTCGAGTTTTCGACGAAGGAACCCATAGACATCTTTGCTGCTACCCAGGAAGGCTTAGAACTGGTTGAAGATTTTTTTGCCGCGATGTCTCTCGTAGAAGGAGCAACTTTCCGGGAGGTAGAGCCCATCCAAACTATAAACATCGACCAAACTGCAGTGACAGCGCAAGAATATACTTTCGTCCATTTCCTTAATCTTTCTATGAATCATTGGCACAAACCTATTTCAAAAGAAATGTTTCAGGCCGTCCAGGGCATCTTGGCTCATTGGGATGGGCTCGAAAGTGGAAAGCGCTTGAGACGAGCAGCTAGGCAGTTTCAAAAGGCCATAGGAACGGATGACGCCTTAACAGCATTTCAGCACTCATATATGGGTTTGGAAGCTATTGAGAAACCTCTTGCTGATATTATGGGGATTCCCGCAGGGGTGGAAGAAGTTGAGGGGCATTGTGACAAGTGTGGAGAGAAATACGTCAGAAAGAGAACTATGTTAGCTGCTGTCCGTGCCTATGTGACCGGGGCTATACACCCTAAGGATTCGATTCCTGAGAAGAAACGAGAATGGAAAGAAATCAATGATTTTCGACACGACATCTTTCACAGTCTTCAGGACAGCGAAAAGTTGGAGCTGAAAGCGCCTAATGTCCTCCCAGCGGCAATGCATCATTTACATGACGCCATATGTTGTTTGTCGCATTCACATGATCTTGAATCTAATACGTTTGAGTTGGTTAGGGGAATGGCGCGGATAGTTTTCATCGGAGCATTTAGAGCTGCTAAACTCGAACCAATAGAAGACTGCCAACCATTGCTGAAGGCTGAGCCTGGCTTTTGGGTACCTCATCCCCAGTACCATTTCGTGCCGAGGTTTAAAATCGAAAGTCCTGCGCTTGATGATTTTGGGGGAGTATTCTGCTGGTTGAAGGGATCACTCAGAAACGTAACAAGCGACAATCTGGTTCCGGCAAATTTTGAAGAGGCCCAAAATGATCCTGACTCATGATTGTTATTTGCGGTCTGACCAACAACCGCATGCACCGGATCGGCAATAAAGGCGTTTGCATCCCAGTGATGCAAACGTTAACCATCAAATTATGTCATATGAATGAATATCAAGGTGACAAATGGATAGAGTTTCGTAATGCCATAATCGAAAGCGATGGATCCGTTTGTTGTAGATGTGGCAAAGGAAAACGTGATCGTGCTGTCCTGCAAGTGCACCATAATAAATATATTAAAGGTTTAAAGCCCTGGGAATATTCGGCTGAAGATTGTGAGACAGTATGTAAAGGGTGTCATGCTGAAATTCATGGTAAGATTATCCCTAGAACAGGATGGGAATATATAGCAGAAGAGGACCTTGGAGATTTGGTAGGCGAATGTGATTATTGTGGAACTGAATTGCGTGGGGGAGATCACCGGCAGGGTAATGCGGAACAGCTTCCGCCACCAGCCGGCCCCGTCGATCTGGGCGCACTCGTACAGCTCCCGCGGCACCTCCTGGAGGGCGGCCAGGAAGACGATGGTCTGGAAGGCCAGGTTCTGCCAGACCTTGATGGCCGCCAGGGTGGGCAGGCTGCTCTTCACCCCCAGCAGCCATTGGGGCAGCGCGGCTTCCGGCACTCCGGCCAGGCGCAGCATGGCGTTGATGGGACCCTGGAAGGGATTCAGGACGATGGAGAAGACGATGCCGATGGCGATCACGTTGGCCACGTAGGGCAGGTAGATCATGGTGCGGCTGAAGCTCCGGGCGTACAGCTCCCGGTTCAGCAGCAGGGCCAGGAACAGGGACAGGGCGATGATCCCCGCCACGTACAGGAAGGAGAAGTAGAAGCTGCGGGCGAAGGAGGCCAGGGCCAGGCGGTCGGCGAAGGCCCGCGCGTAGTTGGCCAGGCCCGCCAGCCGGTAGGAATGCATGCGCCCCAGGGTGTTGAAGTCCACCAGGCTCAGAAACGCGCTGTACAGCAGGGGCAGGAGCTGGAAGACCAGGAAGCCGAGGAAGAAAGGGCTGATGAACAGCAGCGCCGTGCGCGCCTCGCCGCGCGGGGAATGACTTGCCATCGCCTGCCTCCCAGTCGGGAATGGGGCCCCCGACCCGGGGGCCCCGAAAATCCACCTACTTCATGGCCAGGATCTTGTCCGCCCGCTCCTTGATGTGCTTCAGGGCGCCGTCCAGCGACTGCTCGCCGGACATGTACATCTGGGCTTCTTCCTTGATGATGTCCGTGTACTCCTTGACCTTTGCCCCGGTGATCTTCTCGTCCACCACGCCCAGGGAGTTTTGCAGCAAAGCGGCTTTCAAGTCGGCGACGGTCACCGAGCCCTTGGACTTCTCGGCGATGCCGCCCAGCAGCTTCTGCAGCTCCTCCGCGCTCAGGTTGACCCGCGCCGGGATGCCACCGGCGTACTCGTAGCTGTGCTCGCTGACCCAGGCCGCGTAGCGGGCCCCGTTCTGGGGATGCCTGGCGTTCTTGAGCACCGCCCACACGCCGCCGGCCATCAGGTTGTTCTTCCCTTTGGGTCCGGCGGAGGGAGTCTCCACGATGCCCCAGTCCCAGTCCCGGGGATAGGTCACCAGGTCGGTCAGCAGGCCGGTGAACCAGCTGCCGATGCAGATCATCCCGAACTTGCCCGTGGCCGCCCAGGTGTCCCAGGTGTAGTTGAGGGCCTTGAACTCCTTGAAGGTCGGCTGCACCTTGTGCACTTCGCCCAGGTCGTACATGAAGGCCAGGGCCTCGCGGAAGGCCGGATCGTCGTAGTTGGAGGAGCCGTCCTTCTTGTAGGCCGGGACGTTGCGCTGCCGGGCGATCATGTAATAGTAGTACTCCCAGTCGTACATGAAATACGAGCCGTAGATCCCCTTGGCCTTGTTGGTAAGCTTCTTGGCGGTGGCCACGTAGTCGTCCCAGGTCCAGGGGGCCTTGGGATAGGGCACGCCGGCCTCGTCGAAGATCTTCTTGTTGTAGTAGACCGCGTGGATGGACTGCTCATAGGGCAGGTACAGCAGCTTGCCGTCGTAGCGTTTCAAGTACTTGCCGTAGACGCCTTCCGCGTTGTACTCCGCCTTTTTCAGCATGTCGTCCAGGGGCAGCAGGAAACCGGCGTTCACGTAGCGGGCGATCTCCAGCGGATTGGTGAGCCGGATGCAGTCCGTGGTGTCCCCGCCCATGACGGCGATGTCGGTCTTGTCGAAGAAGTCGTTGGGGTCCCCCGGAATCATCTGCATGTCCACCCGCAGGCCGGTGAGCTCGCTGAAGGCCAGGTTGCGGGTGATGGTCGTGTTGTCCGAGTAGTACTTGGAGTCGGCGAAGTAGCTCACGACCTTCTCCTCGCCGCTGGCCGCCTCCTGGCCGCCCCCGGCGAAGCACACGGTTGGCAGCAGCAACGCCGCCGCCAACCCGAGAAGCGCGATCCTCTTCATACGTTCCTCCTTGGGCTAGAGTTTCAATAACCGAACCCCGCTCCACCAGAGCGGGGGCGATGAGCGAAGTGGTCTGGCTGGCGATGCCCGGATTGAGGATCCTCTCCAGCAGGACCTGGGTGGCCAGCTCCCCCATGTACTGGCCGGGGTGGTTGACCGAGGTCAGACTGATCCCCGGCAGCTCGGCCAGGCTGGAGTTGTCGAAGCTGATCACCGACAGGTCGGCGGGGATGCGCAGGCCCCGGCTTTCGGCCGCCTTGTACAGCTCCACCGCCTCCTCGTCGCTGGTGCAGATCAGCGCCGTGGGCAGCGCCGCCCCGTTGGCCAGGAAGGCTTCCAGGGCCGCGAAGGCCTTCCCGGAGGAGACCGGCTGCTCGCAGCGGATCAGCCATTCCGGCGGCACCCCCTGCCCGCGCTCGGCCAGCAGCTCCGCCGCCCCCTGCCTGCGCAGCTCCTTGGGCAGGTACCCTCCGCCGTAGGCCACGGCAATGCGGCGGTGGCCCTTGTCCCACAGGTGCGCGGCGACCAGCCGCCCGGCGGCGCGGTCATCCATGGCGATGCGCGTGAAGGCTTTTTGCGGAAAGTAGTTGTCCAGGAGCACCACCGGCGTGCCCTCGGCCTCCAGCTCCTGGAGCAGATCGGCGTTGGAGGGGCCGGCGCCGTCGAAAATGGGCTCGATGATGATCCCGTCCACCCCGCGCTTGCGCAGCTTGACCAGGATCTCCCGCTCCTTGCCCAGGTCGTACTCCGACTGGTTCAGGACGATGTGGTAGCCCCGCCGGTGGGCGATCTGGTCGCAGCCCCGGGCGATGCGGGGGAAGATGTACGAGCTGGAATGGAAACAGACCAGGCCGATGTCCATGGAAAGCTGGCGGTCCTTCTTGATGCAGAAGGTGCCGATGCCCTTCTGGCTGCGCAGCCACCCCTCGCCGGCCAGGGCGGTGAGCGCCTGGCGAACCGAGCCCCGGGAAGCCTCCAGCTTGCGGCACAGCTCGCTTTCCGAGGGCAGCTTGTCGCCGGGCACGATCTGTCCGTTGCGGATATTCTCCAGTATCCATTGGCGGATCTGCTGCTGCTTCCCTTGTTGCTTTCCTGTATGTACAGCCTGATCAGACATGTCCTAAGTATAGGTTGATCCACTGCCGCTGTCAATAGTTATTTTGCCTTGCCGCGTTTCATTGCGGCCGCCGGGCCCATCAGCTATACTGCCGGCCGGAGGTCCCCATGCACGGGTATGCCGGTCGCCTGCTCACCGTCGACCTGGCCAGCGGCCTCGTCGGCTCCTTCGAGGTTCCGGAGGCGGCCCAGCGGTCGCTCATCGGGGGCAGCGGCCTGGGCGCCTGGCTCTTCCTGCACCGCTCGCGGCCGGACGTGGAGCCTCTTTCCCCGGAGAACACCCTGTGGATCCTGAACGGTCCTCTGGCCGGCACCGGCTTTCCCGGTTCCTCCCGCTTCACGGTCTGCGCCCGCTCGCCGCTCACCGGCCTGTGGGGGGAAGCCGCGGTGGGCGGAAACTTCGGTCCGGTCCTGCGGCAGGCCGGGTGGGACGGCATCGAGCTGGCCGCCGCGGCCCCAGCCCCGGCCATCCTGGTGATCGACGGGGAAAGGGCCGAGCTGCGCGACGGCTCCGCGTTTTGGGGCCGGGACATCTACCAGTGCACGCGGGCGTTGAAAGAAGAGCTCGGCGCCGAGTTCCGGATCTTCTGCATCGGTCCGGCGGGGGAGAACCGGGTGCGCTTCGCCTCCATCGCCAACGACGGGGCCCATTTCGCCGGCCGCACCGGCCTGGGCGCGGTCATGGGCGCCAAGCGCCTGAAGGCCGTGGCCGTGCGCGGCAGCGGCCGGGTGCCGCTGGCCGACCCCGCGGGCTTCGCCCGCGCCCGCCAGGCCGTGCTGGCCAGCTGCCGGGAGTCCATGGTGGTCCGCTCCATGCACGAGCTGGGCACCGACGGCGCCCTGGACCTGGGCCTGATGACCGGGGACGTGCCCATCCGCAACTGGGCTTCGGGCCGCGACCAGGAGTACGGCGCGGCGCTCGGGGGGCCCGCGCTGGCGGAGAAGTACCTGGTGCGCACGGCCACCTGCCTGCACTGCCCGGTGGGCTGCAAGCGAGTGGCCGCGGTGCGGGAGGGACCGTTCGCCACCGAGGAGGGTCCGGGGCCGGAGTACGAAACCTGCGCCGCCTTCGGGCCCCTGCTGGAGAACCGGGACCTGGCCGCGGTGATCAAGGCCAACGAGCTGTGCAACCGCCTGGGCCTGGACACGATCAGCGCCGGGGCCACCATCGCCTTCGCCATGGAGTGCCGGGAGCACGGCCTGCTTCCTGCCGCCGCCGGGAGCCGGACCTGTCCTGGGGGGACATGAAGGGCGTGCTGGAGCTCCTGCCCAGGATCGCCTTCCGCGAGGGACTGGGCGACCTGCTGGCCGAGGGCACGGCGCGGGCCGCCGCGCGCCTGGGCGGACAGGCCGCCCAGTGGGCCATCACGGTGAAGGGGCTGGAGCTGCCCATGCACGACCCGCGCGCCTACCACGGCATGGGCCTGGCCTACGCCTACTCCAGCCGCGGCGGCTGCCACAACCAGCACAGCGTCCTGCCGGTGGAGCAGGGCATGGTGAGCTGGCCGGAGCTGGGCCTGCGGGACGACTGGCAGGGGCAGACCAGCGAAGGCAAGGCGGCCATGGTGGTGGCCTGCGAGAACTACGGCCTGCTCACCAACTGCCTGTGCCAATGCCACTTCGTGAACTTCGCCACCCCGCCCTGCGGAGCTGCTGGCCGCCCTGAACGCGGTCACCGGCCTGGAGCGCAGCCTGGAAGAGCTGTTGGCCTGCGGGCAGCGGGTGTGGCACCTGAAGCGGGGTCTGGCCAACCTGATGGGGGCGCGGGACATCGACGACCGCCTGCCGGCCCGCCTGCTCCAGCCCCTGGGCGAAGGCGGGGCGGCAGGCTCCGCGCCCGACTTATCGAAGATGAAGCGGGAGTACCGCGGCCTGCGCGGCCTGGGCGAGGACGGGGTGGCCGGCGCGGCGACCCTGCGCCGCCTGGGCCTGGACGAGCTGGCGGCCAAACTCACAGGAGGATAGCAGCGATGGCGGAAACCATGAACGTGTTCGGTCCCGAGTGGATCGAGTCCTACAAGCAGCAGGTGCGGGGGTCCCCCTCCTACAAGAAGGCCGCCGCGGCCTGGGAAGGGGACATGACCCTGGTGGTCCAGGCCGATGGCGCCGCTTTTCCCCAGGACTGCTACATCTACATGGACCTCTGGCACGGGGAGGCGCGCGACATCCGCCTGGTCGACGCCGAGGAGGGGGCGCGGGCCAAGTTCGTCATCACCGGGGGATACCCGCGCTGGAAGCAGGTGGTCAAGGGGGAGCTGGAGCCCATCAAGGGCATGATGCAGGGCAAGCTCAAGCTGCGCGGCAACCTGGCCTACGTGGTGCGCTTCGTGGGCGCGGCCAAGGAGCTGGTGAGCTGCACCACCAGGGTGCCGACCCGCTTCCCGGACGAGGCCTGAGCCCCGTGTCAGAGGCGGGCCCGCTGGCCTTCGTCTTTTCGGCGCCCACCCGGATCGTGTACGGGGAGGGCACGGCCGCGGAGGCCGGCATCGAGATGTCCGCCCTGGGAGGGCGGCGGCCCCTGCTGGTCACCGACGCGGGGGTGCGGGCCGCCGGGCTGGTCGACGGGGTGTTGAAGGCACTGGGCAAGTCCTGCGCCGGGGTGTTCGACGAGGTGCCCCAGGACACGGGCGTGCACGTGGTGGAGAAGGCGGCAGAGGCCGCCCGCGCGGCCGGGGCCGACGGGGTGATCAGCCTGGGCGGCGGCAGCGTGCTGGACACGGCCAAGGGTCTGGCCCTGCTGCTGACCGAGGGGGGACGCCTCTCGGACTACCAGGGCTTCCAGATGCTCTCCCGCCGGCAGGCCTTCCACGTGGCCATTCCGACCACGGCCGGCACCGGGAGCGAGGCCACCTTCGTGGCGGTGATCAAGGACCACCAGGCCCGCTCCAAGATCCTGCTGTTCGACGCCCACCTGGCCCCCGACGTGGCCATCCTGGACCCCGCGCTCCTGGCCAGCCTGCCGCCCCGCATCACCGCCTTCACCGGCATGGACGCCCTGACCCACGCGGTGGAGTCCGTGCACTCCCTGCAGGCCGAGCCGCTCACCGACGCGCTGGCCCTGCACGCCGTGCGCCTCATCAGCCGGCAGCCTGGCGGTTTGCGTGCAGCGGGGGAGGGACCTGGAAGCCCGCGGGCGCATGCTCGTGGCCGCCACCCTGGCCGGGCAGGCCTTCACCAACGCCATGGTCTGCGTGGTCCACGCCCTGGCCCACACCCTGGGTGGGCGCTTTGGGGTGCCGCACGGCCTGGCCAACGCCATCCTGCTGCCCTTCGGCATGGAGTACAATCTGGGTCATTCCGCCGCCCGCTACGCGCTGGTGGCCGAGGCCATGGGCCTGCGGCACTCAGGCTGGAGCGACGAGGAGGCCGCGCGCGCCGCGGTGCAGGGGGTGCGGGAGCTCTGCGCTCGGGTGGGCCTGCCCGCCAGGCTGAGGGAAACGGGCGTGCCCCGGGAAGCCCTCGCGGAGATTGCCGAGGCCTCGCTGTCCGACGGCTCGATCGTCTACAACCCGCGCCCCGCGGACGCGGCCAGCCTCACGGAGCTTCTGGAGGCGGCCTGGTAAGAGGGATGCGCGGCACGATCGTGATGATCCACGGCATGTGGTGCGGCTCCTGGACCTGGGACCGCTACGCGGCCTTCCTGGAGGGTCGCGGGTGGCGCTGCCTGCGGCCGGCCCTCCGCTATCATGACGCCGACCCTCGAGATCCGCCCGATCCGCGGTTGGGCAGCACCAGCCTCCTGGACTACGCGGCGGACCTGGAATCGCTGGTCCGCGGCCTGGATGCCCCGCCCGTGCTGCTCGGGCATTCGATGGGCGGCCTGCTGGCCCTCCTGCTGGCCGCCAGGGGGTTGGCTCAGGCCGCGGTGCTCCTCACCCCGGCCTCCCCGGCGGGGATCAACGCGCTGACCCCCGCGGTGATCCGCAGCTTCCTGGGAGTCCTGTTCCGGCCGCGATTCTGGAGGCTCCCGGTGCGCCTGAGCTACCGGGGCGCGGTGTACGCCATGCTGGGCTGCCTGCCCCCGGGGCAAAGGCGCCCGATCTACGATCGGCTCGTGCCCGAATCGGGCCGGGCCATCGCCGAGACGGGGCTGTGGTTCCTGGATCCTCGCCGCGCCTCAGGCATCGATGCGGCTGACGTCAGTTGCCCCGTCCTGCTGGTGTCCGCTGCCGACGACCACCTGACCCCTGCCTCCGCGGTGCGCAAGACGGCCGCTTTCCTCGGCTCCGGGGCCACCCTGCGGGAGTTCCCGGGCGGGCATTGGGTGGCCGAAGGGCCGGGATGGGAACACATCGCCGCTTTCATCGCGGACTGGCTGGAAGCGCGCGGTTATGAGCCATGAGGCAGCATCACCGCCTTGATGGCCGGCAGGCTGCCTTCCACGATTCCCCGCAGCGTGTCCGCCGCCTGGTCGAAACCGAAGGTGTGGGTAATCAGGGAGGAGGCGTCCACCAGGCCATCGGCCAGCAGGCGGATGGCCACGGGGAAGTTGATGGCCGGCTCGGCGAAGGTGGGGATCAGGCTGATCTTGCGGAACACCAGGTCGTTCACGTCCACCGTGATCTTGTTCCTGCCGCCGAAGTTCAGCCCGAAGAAGGAGATGATCCCGCCGAAGCGGATGACCTTGAGCGCGTCCGCAAGGCTCTCCGGCGGAGAGCTCACGATCACCCGGTCCACGCCGGAGGGGAAGCGGCTCTTCACCACCTGCTCCACGTCGTCCCGGCCGACGGCGATGGCCAGGTCGCAGCCGAACCGCGCGGCGGCCGCGAAGCGGGCTTTTTCCCGCGGGGTGTTGCCGGCCAGGCCGGTGATCCCCACCCAACCGGCGCCGCGCAGGCGCGCCAGGCGGGCGACCATCAGCCCCAGGGGACCGTTGCCCAGCACCAGCACGCTCCCGCCCAGGGGGATCTGGGCGTTCAATACCGAGGTGAGGGATACGGCCAGCGGCTCGGTCAGGCTGGCGGGGGGGTAATCCAGCCCCTCGAATTTCACCAGGCTGTTGTGGCGCACGCTGAGGTACTCCCCCATTCCCGGCTGCCCTTCCAGGTTGAACAGGTTGCGGCACAGCTCCGGGTGCCCGCTCTTGCAGTCCGGGCAGGCCCCGCACATCGTGCAGTCCTCCACGATCACCCGGTCCCCGGGCTTCAGGCCCGGGACCTGGCGGCCGATCTCCAGGACCTCGCCGGCGATCTCGTGTCCCAGAGCCTGGGGATCGTCCTGCCAGTCGCGTACGAAGTTGAGGTCCGTGCCGCACACTCCGCAGGCCCGGACCTTGACGATGACACGGTCCACATCTGGACCGGAAAGCCGGCGGGAGCGCTCTTCTATCTGGAGGTGCTTGCGGCCGTAAAGGCCCCGGCTGGAAAGCGGGTAGTTCATGGCACCTCATCCGGCTCCGTACAGCCTGCCGTCCGCGCCCGGGTACACCGGGTCGTCGGCATGATCCAGGGCCGCCTGCGGAGCCGCGAAGACCTTCCGGAAGGCCGCCACGATCTTGTCCATGAGCTTGCGGCCGTTGGGGGCGTGGACCCCGTGCACGATGGTGTAGCTGTCGCAAAGCTTCTGGGCCTCCGGGAAGCGGGCCGGGTTGTAGTCGTAGCGCACGCCCTTGGCCTCGTTGATCGTCCAGGGGTAGCCCGTACCTCCGTAGCCCAGCTTGCTCTGGAACAGGTCCTGGGCGGGCACCGGCAGCGTCTGCCACTGCCCGGCCAGCACCCCCTCCTTGTACAGGGCCTTCTCCACGGCGACGCGGAAGCGGCGCGGCTCGCAGGCCACCCCGGCCGCCTGCGGATCGAAGCGCACGTTGTACATGAAATAGACGTGGGTGCGGTCCGGCGGGCAGTAGGGCGGGATCACCCCCGGGATGGCGGCGAGCTCGCGGCTCAGGTACTCGGCGTTTTCGATGCGCACCTTGTTGTACTGGTCCAGGTGCAGGAGTTGGGCCCGGGCCAGGGCGGCGGGCAGCTCCTGGTTGCGGTACATGTATCCCAGGATCGAGGCGTTGTAGACGCGCCGCTTGCTCACCTCGTCCACCTCGTCCCCGAAGCAGCGGATCAGCACGCCCTTTTCCAGCAGGGCCTGGTCGTTGGTGACGAACAGGCCGCCTTCCCCGCCGCAGAGGTTCTTGAAGTTGTTCAGGGAGAAGCAGCCGATCTGCCCCAGGGTGCCGACCTTCCGGCCCTTGTAGAGCGCTCCGTGGGCCTGGCAGGCGTCCTCGATCACGGCCAGCTTGTGCCGCCGGGCGATTTCCAGGATCGGGTCCAGGTCCGCCGGCAGGCCCTGGATGTGCACGGGGATGATCGCCCGCGTGCGCTCCGTGATGGCCGCCTCCAGGCCGGCGGGGTCCAGGGTGTAGGTGCGCGGGTCGATGTCCACGAACACCGGCACGGCGTTCTGGTGCAGCGCGCAGGAGGCCGAGGCCAGGAAGGTGAAGGCGGAGGTGATCACCTCGTCGCCGGGCCCCACGCCGATCGCGGCCAGGGCCATGTGCAGGGCCGCCGTGCCGCTGCAGGTGGTCAGGCAGTGCTTCGCGCCGACGTAGTCGGCCCACTCCCGCTCCAGGGCCTGCACCTGGGGCGCGGTGCCGCCGGCCAGGATGCCGGAATCCAGCACGTCGCCGATGAGCCTGCGCTCGTCCTTGCCGATGATGGGCCAGTTCTTGTAGTCGGCCCGGGTCAGGACGGGCTTGCCGCCGTCGATGGCCAGTCGTTCAACCATGCGGGGATAGTATTGGATTTTCCTGGACAGGTCCATGCGGCTTGAAGTAGTGTTGCTCCCTGATGACGGTTTTCCCGAGTTTTCACGACTGGCTGCAGCATCATCGCCCGGGGCTGGAGGCCCTGGTGTTCGACGTGGACGGGGTGCTGATGCTCGGGTCCCGGGCCGGGGCCGGGGCCGCGGCGCTGCTGGATCGCCTGCGGGAGCTGGAGCTGCCCTACCGGATACTGACCAACGACGCCAATCACTCCGTCGAGGAGAAGGCGGCGCTGCTGGCCCGCGCCGGCCTGGCCGTGGAGGCCCGGGCCATCACCTCCTCGGGCCACGGCCTGGTGGAGGCGGCGGAGCGGGCCGGGCTGGCCGGGGAGCTTTGCTTCGTGCTGGGCCGCCTGGGCGAGCCCAGCTACGCCGAGCTGGCCGGTCATCCGGGTCACCAGTCGCCTGGCCGAGCTGCCCGACTGCCGCGCGGCCCTGGTCGGCGAGGACGCCTACGACTGGGAGGCCAACATCAACGGGGTGGTCAATTTCCTGATCTCCCGTCCGGAGGCCCCCCTGGTCGTGCCCAATTCCGACCTGTATTACCCCGGCGAAGACCGGCGCGTGCACGTGGCCGCCGGCGGGGTGGCCCGGCTGATCGCCTCGGTGTGCGCCGCCTACGGGCGGAGGCTTGAGCCGCTGTACCTGGGCAAACCGCATGAGCCGATCTTCCACCACAACCACGGCCGCCTTGAGTCGGCCCTGGGCAGGCCCGTGGAGCGGCGCCGCGTGCTCATGCTCGGCGACTCGCTGGCCTCCGACGTGGCCGGGGCGCGCGCCTTCGGGTACCGTTCAGCCCTGGTGCTGACCGGGGCCACCTCCGATGGGAGCTGGCGCGGCTCGGAGCACCGGCCCGATCTGGTTTTTCGCGCCTTGTAATCCCCCCTGACGTTGGAGAAGCCGGCCGACTAGTGTAAGATGAGCCCCCATGCCGGTGCTGCTCTGGCTTGACATCGCGGCCCTCGGTTTCTGCCTGCTGCTGGGGGCCAGCCTGCTGACCACCACCCTCGGCGCGGGCAGCGGCCTCCTGGGCCTCAGCTTCGCCGGGTTCTCCGCCCTGATGACCGGCTGGGCGACCACGGCCCTGGTCCTCAAGCTCTCCCTGCTGCTGGGATTCAGCGACCCGGTCTTCTGGGCGGAGCTGAACGTGCTGTGCTTCGGCCTGCTGGCCCCGGCGGTGCTGGCCTTCGCCGTGCGGTATGTACAGGCCCGCCCCCGGGCCGCCGACCTGGGCAGCCTGGCGGGGCTGCCGGTGATGGCGGCGCTGGCCGTTCCGCTGTTCTCCCACCGCCTGGTGAGCGGCCCCAGGCTGACGGCCAACGGGACCACCCTGCTCACCCTGCATCCCCTGGGCTACGTCGCGGGACTGGTGCCGCTGCTGTATCTGGTCTGGGCGCTGGTCGTGTTGCTGGTCCGGCGCCGGCGTCCCTTCGCGCCGCTGATGGCCGGCAGCCTGCTGCTGCTGCTGGTGGGACCGCTGGCCGGGGCCTTGATCCAGGCGCCGGTCCCGGTGCTTTCCTTCGCCAACCTGCTGACCCTGCTCCTGCTGGGCTGGGCCACCCTGCGCAGCCAGCTCTTCAACCCGCTGCGCAGGTCGGCGGGCGAGCTGCGGGAGAGGGCGCGCCGGCTGGAGCTGGTCGCCGGCATCGGGCAGCGAGCCACCGCCATCCTCGAGCTGGACGAGCTGCTGCACCAGGCCATCGCCCTGATCTGCAGGCAATTTTCCTACTTCAATGTCTCGATTTTCCTCGTGGACCGCTCGGAGCTGGTCATGAGGGCTTCAGCCGCACGGCCCGAGCTGGAAAACCGCATACGCCTGGTCATCGGCCGGGAGGGCATCAGCGGCTGGGTGGCGCAGACGGGGGAGCCGCTCCTGGTTTCGGATGTGGAGCGGGACCCGCATTATGTGCGCTTTTCGGAGGGAGTGCTCACCCGCTCGGAGCTGGCCGTGCCGATCAAGCTGCAGGGCCGGGTGATCGGGGTGCTGGACGCGCAGAGCGCGGAGTTGGCCGCCTTCGCCCAAGAAGACCTGTTCACGCTGCAGACCATCGCCGACCAGCTGGCCATCGCCATCGAGAACGCCCGGCTGTACGCCGAAACCCGCCTGCGCGCCGAGCGGCTGGCCGTGGTCAACCGCGTGGCCTCCGCCGCCGGCGCCACGCTGCGGCTGGACGATCTGCTGGCCACCGTATACCGGGAGCTGGCCCCGGTGTTCCGGGCCGACGCCTTCTTCATCGCCCTGTACGACGAGCCGGCCGGCGAGCTGGATTTCCGCTTCCAGCTGGACGAGGGCCAGCTGGAGCCCCCCAACCGGCAGGAGCTGGGCGGCGGACTTTCCTCCTGGGTGGTGCGCAACCGCCGCCCGCTGCTGATCCGTGATTTCGAGCAGGAGCGCGCCTCCCTGCCGGTTCCGGACATCTGGGGCAGCATGAAGCTGCCCGCTTCCTGGCTGGGCGTGCCCATGCGCCTCGGGGGGCGGGTCACCGGGGTGATCAGCGTGCAGGCCTACCGTCCGCGCGCCTACGGGGAGGAGGAGCAGCAGCTGCTGCTGACCATCGCCGACCAGGTGGCCGTGGCGGTGGAGAACGCCCGGCTGTTCGAGGCCGCCCAGGCGGAAATCGCCGAGCGCCGGGTGGCCGAACAGGTGCTGCGCGAGTCGGAGGAGAAGTTCCGCAACCTGGCCGAGCAGTCCCCCAACATGATCTTCATCAACCGCGGCGGGCGCGTGGTCTACGCCAACCGCCGCTGCGAGGAGATCATGGGCTACAGCCGGGAGGAGTTCTACTCGCCGGACTTCGACTTCCGCAACCTGATCGCCCCGGAGCACCAGGGGATGGTGCAGAAGGAATACGAGAAGCACCTGCGGGGCGAGGAGGTCCCGCCCTACGAGTACACCCTGCGCACCAAGGACGGCCGCCGCATCGAGTGCATCCTGACCTCGGGCCTGCTGCACTTCGGGGGTCAGAAGGCGATCATGGGCATCATCACCGACATCACCAACCGCCTGCGCTCGGAGCGCCTGCTGGCCACCCTGAACGCCGCCAACCTGGCCATGGAGCGGGCCGGCGGGCCGGAAGAGATCTTCCGCACGGCCGGGGACGAGCTGGCCCGGCTCGGGCTGAACAGCATGGTGTTCCTGGCCGAGCCCGACGGGGCCACCGTGCGCCTGGCCTACTCCAGCCACGCGCAGGAAACCGCGCAGGCCGTGCGGGCCCTGCTGGGCAGGCCGGCCAAGGAGATCGCCTTCGATATCGAGAGCGCCGAGCAGATCCGCAAGGTCATCCGGGAGCGCCGGGTGCTGCTGCTGGACGCGGAGGAGGCGGTCAGCCAGGCCCTGCCGGAGGAGCTGAAGACGCAGGCCGCCGCGATCGTGCGGGCCCTGAACACGCGCTGGGCCATCGAGGTCCCGCTCACCGTGGAGGAAAAGGTGATCGGGCTGCTGGTGGTGCATGCCGGCGACCTGGACCAGCAGGACCTGCCGGCCATCACCGCTTTCGCCAACCAGATCGCCGCCAGCTGGCAGAAGGCCAGGCTCATGCAGGACCTGGAGCGCAGCCTGCGCGAGCTGCAGCGCACCCAGGGCGAGCTGATCCAGGCGCAGAAAATGGAGGCCATCGGGCGCCTCGCCGGCGGGATCGCCCACGACTTCAACAACCTGCTCACGGCCATCGGCGGGTATGCCCAGCTCCTGCTGGAGCGCTTCACCGGCTCGGACCCGGCGCGCGCCGATCTGGAGGAGATCAAGAAAGCCACGGGCAAGGCCGGAGCCCTGACCCGCCAGCTGCTGGCTTTCAGCCGCAAGCAGGTGCTTCAGCCGCGCGTGCTGGACTTGAACGAGGTCATCACCAACATGCAGGCCATGCTGCGCCGCCTGATCGGCGAGCACATCGAGCTGGAGGCCAGCCTGGCCCCGCAGCTGGGGCGGGTCAAGGCCGATCCCCTGCAGCTGGAGCAGGTGATCATGAACCTGGCCATCAACGCGGCCGACGCCATGCCGCGGGGCGGCCGGCTGATCCTGGAAACGGACAACGTCGAGGTGGAGCCGGGCCTGGAGCCCGCGGCCCCGGAGCTGCGGCCGGGCCCGTACGTGCTGCTGGCGGTGAGCGACGACGGGGTGGGCATGGATTCCGACACCCAGGGACGGCTGTTCGAGCCGTTTTTCACCACCAAGCCGCCCGGCAAGGGCACCGGGCTGGGGCTGTCCACCGTGTACGGCATCGTGGCCCAGAGCGGCGGGCACGTGCAGGCCTACAGCAGGCCGGGCTACGGCTCCTCCTTCAAGGTATACCTGCCGCGGGTGGCCGACCCGGACCTGGCGGAGGCCGCTTCTCCCGCTCCGCCCCTGCCGGCCCAGGGCTCCCGGGGCGGGGAGACCGTGCTCCTGGTGGATGAGGATGCCGCGGCGCGCGACCTGCTGAGCAAGGTGCTCGGGGCCCGCGGCTACACGGTGCTGGAGGCCGACCAGGCGGAGACGGCCCTGGCCCAGGCCGACGGCCGCGGGGCGCAGGTCCAGCTGGTCATCAGCGACGTGATCCTGCCCGGGGGAGTGGGAGGGGAGGCGCTGGCCGCGCTGCTGGCCTCCCGGCACCCGGGGATGCGCTTCCTGTTCGTCTCCGGCTACACCGCCGGCGCGGTGCGCCATGGCGGGCTGTTGCCGTCAGGCGCCCGTTTCCTGCAGCGGCCCTTCGGCCCGGAAGCTCTGGCGCGCGCGGTGCGTGAAGTCCTGGACGGCTAGAACAGGTAGCCCATGCCCAGCACCCGGTAGAGCTGGCCGGCCAGCCATTCCGGGGGATGCGGCTTGCCGTGTTCCTTCATGCGGATCGGGGAATTGAGGATGCGCAATTGGCCGCGGACCAGCTTCTTGTGCAGATCCGGCTCCAGCAGGTTCATGTTCTCGATCACCACGCCCCGCGTGTAGTTCAGGTGCACGTACTGGATGGTGCCGTCCGGCCGGGAGTCGAGGACCATGCCGACGTGGGTCAGCGCGTCGTTCCAGGCCCCGTCCCCGTTGCGGTCGTAGGTGTTGTCCCAAAAAATCACGTCCCCGGCGGCCGGGTGGGGGCTGGAGTACAGCAGGTTCTGCTTCTCCAGGCTGCGGTACAGGCGCTGCACCCCGTTGCCGTTGTACTGCGCAAAGTCGCGCGCCAGATCGATGCCCGCGTACCAGTAGATGGCCAGCACCAGGCCTGTGCAGTCGTAGGGGAAGGTGCGCCCGCGCACGACCAGGTGGCGGCGGCCGAGCAGCCGACGGGCCCCTTCGGCCAGCAGGCGCTGGACATCCGAGGTCTCCGCCGGCCGGCTGAAGCTCGAGCCGCTCCTCGGCCCCAGGATGCTGGTGCAGGAGAACAGGAGGACGAAGACAAGCGCCGCCGACGCGCGGCCCACGGGCGAAAGGTTCATGACTCTGGCAGTAGGATAGGGGGCGGGGTGCGGCAGGTCAAGACGGGAAATACCGCGCCAGGACCCGGCGGCGAATCGCCCTGAACCTCCCCGGGTAATTTGACGCCAGGCAGGGCGTGCACTACACTGGGAAATCCGCCGTTCCAGGAGGGTTTCCATGAAAAATGGGATGCTGTTCTTCCTCGGGATTGCGATCTTCGGCGTGCTTGGCTGCAGCCTGCCGTATACCCAAGTCCCGAGCGGATCAGGCACCGCGCTCCCCTCCGATGCCATCCGCGACGTGTTTCGACCCCCGAACGCTGTTTTCACCTTCCAGACCCTGCTTCCCGTGGAGCTCGCTTTGGACGTCGAGCTTTACGATTCGACCGGCGGCGCAACGCGGTCCCTCGCGGGGGCCGTCATCCTCGCCACGCTGCGGGATATCCAGGGCAATGTAGTCTACGCGGGTCGCGTCGTCGACGGACACTTGAGCGCGAGGGTCATGCTGCCGTCGGCGCCGGAAGACATCACCCTCACTCTCCAGAGCGAAGGCTTCGCCGATCGGGTCGTGAGGATCCGGGACATGGTCTGCTACTCCGAGGTGAACCGCACGATGGGCCTGCTCTCCCAGGGCGATGGGGCAAAAGCCGTGGACCCGCTGCTGGCGGACAGTGACGGCGACCTGGTGCCCGATGTTTACGATGCTTTTCCCTCGGATCCGCAGTCCGCCTTCGCCTACCGGGTTCCCGCGGACGGAAACCTGACCGTCGCCTACGAGGACCTCTACGGCCTGGCCCAGGCCGGGGACGCGGACTACAACGACTTCATCGCCGAGTACGCGATCCTGGAAGTGACCAACGGCGGCAACGAGCTGCACCGCATCGAGGTGACCGCCCAGGAAACGGTGAAACTCGCCGGCTACAACCACCGCTTCGGCATCCGCATCGACGGCTTCGTGGGTTCCGCCCGCCTCACGGGCCATTACATCGACGAATACGGCAACAGCGTCAGCATGGACCGCATCGAGACATCTTTCGCGAACATCGACCTGTTCAAGGAATCCGGCGCGGGCCTCTACAAACAGGCCAGCTTCGTGCTGGAGTTCGATACAGCGCAGACCTCCTCCGTCGACCGGCCCCCCTACAACCCCTACCTCTGCGTGCTGAACACGAGCCAGGAGATCCACTTGATGGGCGAGCAGGACCTCGGCGGGGTCACGCACAGCTACCAGGACGGCGAGGGCTTCCCCTGGGGGCTCCTGGTCCCGCTGAAATGGACACCGCCCGCGGAGACCCAGCGCATCGAGGTCCATTACCCGCGGTTCGCCAACTGGCGGCAGAGCTTCGGCGCCGAGCACACCGACTGGTACCTGCACTACGACGATCCCTACGTGCCTCCACCGGATGACATCGTGGCGGTAGAATCCCAGGTGACATTCAGCGGCGCCCAGGAATCCAATCCCCGCCTGGGCAGCGACGGCATGGGCGATCTGGTCGTGTACACTTCCCAGGCACTGCAGTCCGATGGCAGCTACATCGGCGATATCCTCTTCCAGAGGTACGACAGCGCGACGACATTCGTGGGGATCGCCCGTGCTGATCAGCAGCTCGGCTACGGACGACAAGTTCAACGACGTCAGCGGCTCCCGGATTGTTTACACCGCTTTCGCCGGCGCCGACCTCGACGATCGGCGAGTTGATGCTCTATGACATCGAACAGGAAACGACCGTTCTGGTAATTCCTGCGGCCGACGCGGTCCGTGAGGCCCGGATCGACGGTGATGTCGTGGTCTGGACCCAGGGGCAGAACGGCTCCACGCGGATTCTGTATCGTGACCTGAATTGGCCCGCGGGGGCGACCGTGGTGCTAGGGGGTCCGAGCCCGGCCGCCAGCAATGTGGAAATCGGCTCGCGTTACGTGGTCTGGGAGAGAGTCGGCAACGACGCAGAAGGACATCATGGCCTATGACAGGCTAACGGGTGCGTGGATTTCGGTGAGCGCGGATCCGGCTCTGGATGAGCGGCTGCCCACGACGAGCGGAAACTGGGTCGCCTGGCAGGCGGAGGATGCCTCGGGCTCCTCGACCATCCGGATAGCCAACCTGGCCATCAAGCCCGTCACCTCCTTCGCCGCCGTGGACGATGGGTCCAACGTGTCTCGCCCGTGCATCGACGGGGACCTCGTGGCCTTCGAGTCGGACGCAGCCGGCAACCTCGACATCTACCTGTACCGCATCTCGGACGGGAGAATCTTCCAGGTCACGCATGACACGGCTGATCAGTTCCTCGTCAACCTGTACGGCGACCAGGTGGCCTACGTGGACGAGCGCGGCACCAGCCTGGAGGTCTACGCCTCTACCTTCTGGCTCCCGCCAGCGGAGTAGGGGCGAGCGGGGGGTCAGGAAGCGAACCAGCGCGCGAGCACCCGCCGGCGCAGCTCTTCGGGCAGGAACGAAGCCCGGACCGCGTCCCGGTTGCACTCCTGGAAGTCCGCCAGGCCGAAGCCGTACAGGCGGGCGGCCAGCGCGTACTCGTGCACCAGGTCGATGCCCATGAGCTGCGGGTCGTCGGAATTGAGGGTGACCCGCACCCCGGCCCGGCGCAGAAGCGGCAAGGGGTGCGCTTCCAGGGAAGGCACCGAGCGGGTGAGCCAGTTGGAAGTGGGACAGACCTCCAGGGTCACTCCGCCTTCCCGCAGCAGGCGCAGCGCCTCCGGGTCGCCCCAGGCCTGGATGCCGTGCCCGATGCGGGAGGGGCCGAACACCCGCAGGGTGTTCACCACCTGCCCGGCACTGGTGTTTTCGCCGCTGTGGATGGTGATGCCCAGGCCCGCCTCGCGAGCCTGCCCGACCAGCGGCAGGAACTCCTCCGCCGGCCGGACGGTTTCCGAGTCCGCCAGGTCGAAACCCAGGAGGCGCCAGGCCCCCCGGTGGGTCCCGCGGGCGCAGGCCAGCAGGTCCGCGGTTGCCGAGCGGTTGGCCTCCATGGAAGCGGTGCGCGGCAGGATGCCGATCAGCGCCACCTCGATGCCGAAGCGCGCCGAACCTTCCTCCACTCCGTCCAGCACGGCCTCGATGATCTCGTCGTTGCCCAGCGTCTTTCCCGCGGCGATGAACGGCGGGGCGAAGCGCAGCTCGGCCAGCTTCACCCCGTCGCGCCAGGCATCCTCCACGTTCTCGAAGGCCACCCGCCGGATGGCCTCGTAGCAGCAGAGCACCTTCTGGATGATCGCGAAGCGGGCGATCACCTCCTCCAGGCCGGCCAGGGGGGTGAGCACCCGGGCGCGCGTGGAAAGCTCCTGCTCCGGGCCCACGTCCAGCCCGTGGCGCCGGGCCAGCTCGGCGATCGTGCCCAGGCGCACGCTGCCGTCCAGGTGGCGGTGCAGCTCCGCCTTGGGCAGCGCGCGCAAGCTGTTCTCATCAAGCATATTGCGCGGGACCGCCAATCATTATAGCCTGCGCTATGCGCCTGACAACCCGGGAAATCGTGTTTCCCGAGGGAGACCGCCAGGAAATCGAGCACACCCTGTCCGTGAACCAGCTGGTGGACCTGAACGGCTTCCCCCTGCCCATGCCGCTGGCCACCACCCGGCAGATCGCCTACCGCGTGCAGCGGATGAGCACCTCCTGTGAGCGCAACGGGGACGTGGTGAGCTACCACCTGGAGCTGGTCGGGCGCCCGGAGCTGGAGGAGGAGCAAGCATGGTCACCTTGAGCGGGCCCGACGGGGCCCCGTACCGCCTGGCCCCGACCAAGATCATCGCCCTGGGGCTGAACTACCGGGAGCACATCGCCGAGAGCCAGTCGGTGAAGGTGCAGGGCTTCGGCCAGGAAACGCCCAAGGAGCCGGTGCTGTTCCCCAAGTCCCCCAACGTTCTGATCGGGCCCGGCGAGGCGATCGTGATCCCGGCCTTCCTGGAGGACTACCGCTTCGAGGACCCGCGGGTGGACTACGAGGCGGAGCTGGCCTTCGTGGTGGCCGACCGCTGCCGCCACGTGGCGGAAGCGGAGGCCTGGGAGCACATCCTGGGCTTCACCTGCTTCAATGACGTGAGCCAGAGGAACCTGCAGCGCAGCGAGCCTTCCGGCTGGTGGCGGGGCAAGTCCCTGGACACCTTCGGCCCGGTGGGCCCGCGGATCGTGGCCAAGCGGGAGCTGGGCGATCCTCAGGACCTGGCCATCCGCTGCCGGCTGAACGGCCGGGTGGTGCAGGAATCCCGGACCAGCCGCATGATCTTCTCCATCCCGCGGATCCTGGCCTTCGTCTCCCGCAATTTCACCCTGGAGGCCGGGGACCTGATCAGCACGGGCACGCCCAGCGGGGTGGGCCCGCTTCGCCACGGGGACACGGTGGAGGTGGAAATCGAGGGGATCGGGACGCTCTCTAACCCCGTGCGCGAAGAAGCGCGGAGTCCACGATCCGCCGGATGAGCTCCCGGTAGGGGATGCCGGCCAGGTTGCAGATGATGGGCAGGTCGGAGTGCTCCGGGTGCAGCCCGGCCAGGGGATTGAGCTCCATGAGGTTGGGCACCCCGCGCTCGTCCTCGCGCAGGTCCACCCTGCCCCCGTCCCGGCAGCCCAGGCCGCGCCAGATCGCCAGCGCCGTTTCCTCCGCCGCGCGGGCCTTGGCGTCGGTGACCAGGCGGTAGTCCACCAGCTCTTCGCTCTTTTCCTTGTTGGCGTAAGAGTACACCTCGGCCTCCGCCTGCCGCCGCAGCAGCACCTCCATGGTGCCCACCGCCCTGGCCTCGGCTCCGGTGCCGGTGATGCCCACCGTGTACTCGCGCCCCGGCAGGAAGCGCTCCACCAGCACCGGCTGGCGGTAGCGCTCCAGCAGCTCGCGGCAGCGACTCTCCAGCTCCGCGGGGCCGGCGAGCTTGGAGGCGGCGGTGATGCCCTTGCCCGTGCCCTCGGCGATGGGCTTGGCGAACAGGGGGTAGGCCAGGTGAACGCCAGCGATGTCCGCCTCGCTTTCCACCACGGCGAAGTCGGGAGTGGGCAGTCCCAGGTCGCGGATGATGCGCTTGGCCCAGCCCTTGTGCAGGCTGAGGCCCAGCACCACCGGATCGGAGAAGGTGTAGGGGATGCGGTAGGCGTCCAGCACCGCGGGCACCTGGGACTCCCGGCCGAAGCCGTGCAGCCCCTCGGCGATGTTGAACACCAGCTCCCAGCGCTCGCCGGCGGCCAGGCGCGGCACCAGCTGGGTCACCGCGCCGATGCGCTCGGGAGTGTGCCCGAGTGAGCTCAGCGCGTCGGCGATGCCGTCGATGGTGCTCTCCCGGTCGAACTCCGCGGTCTCCACCTCGGAGTAGCCCTGGGAGAGGTAGTAGCTGCGCAGGTCGAAGGTCATCCCGATCTTGATGCCCATATGCGCCCACCGTACACGTTCCGGCCGCGACGCGCAAGCGCGGGCGCCAGGCGTGCAGTGGCGCGCCAGGCGTGCAGTGGCGCCAGGCGTGCAGCGGCGCGCTAGGCGTGGACAGGGCCGCGCCCGGCCGCTATCATGAGACCATGCCCGACGAGGTGCGCCGCGACAATCGCTGCTTCGTGTGCGGCCAGGACAACCCCCACGGGCTGCGCCTGGCCTTCGCCTATCCTGAAGCCGGCCGCGCGGAGACCGGGCTGGTCATCCCGGAGCGCTTCAGCGGCTGGGAGCGGCTCACCCACGGGGGCCTGCTGGCCACCCTCCTGGACGAGGCCATGGCCCACGCCTGCATCAGCCGGGAAGGCAACGCGGTCACCGTGGAGCTCACGGTGCGCTTCCTGAAGCCGGTGGAAGTGGGCCAGGAAGTGCGGGTCATTTTTTGCCGGTTCTTAAAAAATATGTAGCAGAAGGAGGTGTTTTAATTGGAGTAAGTGCTGGAGCCATTGTGATGACACCAAGTATTGACACGACACAACTTTGTGGGGATCAGGTGATCAATGAGATTAGTACTCAAGGATTGAGCTTATCAGACTGGGAGTTTATTCCACATCTTCATTCGATTCCAGGACTCGAAGAAAAAGCGTTAGAGTATTCGAAAAAATCAAAAAATAGAATATTTGCATGTGATGATGGCGAAGGGATAATAGTCACCGATAAAGGCAATCAATTTATTGGTAATGTCAGGGAATATTATAGAGGAAAATGGAAAATAATGGAATGATGACTGGATCATTCCGAGGGTAGATAGATGCAATAATGTTCATAAAATGCGCTACTTTGGATTGCTTGATACAATGACTCAGGTGAAAATTGGCCAAATTATTCAGGCTCGAACGCAACGGAGGAAAGATAATGGACATAGATAAGATATCAGATAGGTTTAATCAAATCGCTCTTAAATATGATGAACAAAGAAGGTTTTTTATACCTTGTTTTGATGATTATTATGAAACTAGCATATCATTTCTTTCACATTGTAAAACTGATTTTAAGGCAATTCTTGATTTAAGTGCAGGCACCGGATTGCTTACTAAATATTTATTTGATAAGTTCCCTTCTGCCTTTTTTACTTTGGTAGATATTTCAGATCAAATGCTGGAAGTTGCTAAATTGCGTTTTGAAAACCAGAATAAGGTTGAGTATATTATCTCAGACTATTCTAAAACATTACCAGAAAAGAAATTTAATTTAGTAGCATCGGCCTTATCTATACATCATCTTGAAAATGACACTAAAATTAATCTTTATTCTATGATTTATGATAAATTAGAAGATGATGGTTATTTGATTAATTTAGACCAATTTATTTCACATTCAGAAATTGTGAATATTAATTACAACAACTGGTGGTACAATTACATTGAGAATAGTCAAATTACCGAAGGGGATCGTAAATCTTGGTTGGAAAGAAGAAAATTAGATCGAGAAAATACAATTGATGATACAAAGTCAATCTTGACAAAAATTGGTTTTAAAAACGTTGAATGTATTTACAGTTTCATGAAATTTGGAGTGATTTTAGCCACTAAGTAAATACAAAAAAACGCACCTAAACACTTCGGCCAACACGGTATCATCTGACTTCGTATTATGTCAAATAAAACTACTCCTGTCTTTTGAAACAACTATCCGGTTCAGTTCTGTTCTTTGAAACCATACTTATATTTTGAACAAATATTCTTGCCAGGGATGGTACATTTTTGAAATTACCTGTAAATATATCCTCAGAGGAAACATCGGTTTTATAAAAGGCTTTGTTCGCGTCTGTATCCATACTGAACTGTGCACCTTCAAGGGCAACTCCGGCAAAAAGGCCCTTTGTCTGCGCATAGGTTAATATTTGCGATCTGAGTTTTGTATCGGTGCCCGCTCCAGCTTGTCGGCCAACTGGTCCGGCAGTTACACTTGCATCAGCGCCAAGGGTAATTTTTTTCTTTGCGGCATTTTCAGCACTTTCTCTTGACATGAATAAAAGGGCCATATTAACCTGCTCACCACCAATCTGGTATCCA
>CAVUYS010000096.1:0-3559 GCA_963745745.1 uncultured Spirochaetota bacterium
AGTGGGGGCAGGGAGCGCCGGGCAAGCCGCCGCGACTGCGGCGGCCGCGCGCCTGAGCGCGGTCACGGCTGGCGCTCCCTGCGCAGCGGCAGCTCACCTGCTAAAAAATTTGCACTTTCCTGGTCAGCGGCACAATACTATCTGGTAGCAGGCCATACCAGGAGGGATCCATGAACCGTTGCGAGCGAATGCTGGCCGGCGCCCTGTGCTTCCTGCTGCCGCTTCTGGCGCTGGGCTGCGCCACCGGGGCCGCCGTGGTCAAGGCGGATGATCCGCTGTTCGGCACCTGGATCAACGAGGAGTACGGAGGGGTCAGCAAGAGCAGCCCACAGAAGTGCGTCATCTTCTCCGATGGAAGGGAACTGGACTATAAAACCATGTCAGATGCGCAGCCCGAATGGGAAGGGAGGTTCACCATAGAAAAGGCATGGGTCGACGAGGAAGGCAGCCACTGGTACAAGACTCGTTGGACGGCGAACTACTTCCCGTATCGGGTTGCAGAGAGCTGGAAGGGATTCGGGTTGATAAGGGTCAACAACTCCGGAACGATAATGGAAGGTGTCGGCGCCGAGGCCGGCTACCCCGAGGAGTTGAGCGTACTGGGAGGGGCCTACGGCATCTACTATCGGCAGGAGTGAGCCCCTCGGCACCCGAGGCTGATCCGCCTGGGCGGTGACGCACCCCGTTGGCCCCATGCTTGCCGCGACGGAATATTATTTACTAATCTTGTAATGTACCATGATTTCCGGAGGCAGAGGCTTTCTGAGTGCGGTTATCGCCGCCGGCGCGTTCGCGTTCGCGGCGGCGGGGCTGCTGGGCACCGCGGAGCGGGGCCGCTCCACCCTCCGGGTGGGCGGCCTGCCGCGCCGCGCCGCCTTCTATCCGAGCCTGCCGGCCTGGCCGGCCATCCGGCGGGCGCCGGGCCCCTGGCGCGTGGGCATCCAGGCCGGGCACTGGCGCGTCGAGGAGCTGCCCGAAGAGCAGTACCGCTTGAGGGATTCCACCGGGGCCCGGTACGGGCGGCTGCGGGAAGTGGACCTGAACCTGGAAGTGGCCCGCCGGGTGGCGGACCTGCTCGCCGCCTCCGGGGCGCGGGTGGACCTGCTGCCGGCCCGGGTGCCCGCCGGCTACCGGGCCGATGTGTTTGTGGCCATCCACGCCGACGGGGCCGACCGTCCCGGGGCGCGCGGCTGGAAGGCGGCCACGCCCTGGCGGGCTTCCGAGGCCGCCCGGCGCCTGCGCGAGGCGCTGGCCGGGACCTACCCGCGCTTCACCGGCCTGCCGGAGGACCGCTTCGGCACTACCTCCTACATGCGCGGCTACTACGCCTTCAGCCCGCACCGCTACGAGCACGCCATCGACCCGCGCACTCCCGCGGTGATTCTGGAAATGGGTTTCATCACGGTGCGGGAGGACCGCGAAGCGCTGTTCGGCGACCCGCAGGCCGCCGCCCTGGGCATTGCCGCCGGTATCCTGCGCTTCTGAGCGGGCACGACCCGTACGATCACGCCCGCACGGCGGTGACGTTGTACCCGGTGATGCGCGTGGCGGCCAGCGGCGCGCAGCTGCTCTCCCACCCGGGTGAGGACGCGCTTCACCTGGCCGAGCTGCCCGAAGGAACGCTGGTGCGGCCCCTGCACCGGCAGGACGGCTGGTTCGAGGTCATGGCCTGGGGCAGCTGGCGCCGCTTCGGCTGGCTGTCCGCCGCGGCCCTGGAGCCGCTGCCGGGGGGTTGAGCCGATGGGCCGGTGATTTTCCCGCCGCCGGCGTGGCCTTCGGCGGCGCGCCGGATTATTATCTACCCATGAAGAAGACCGACCTGGTGGTCGGAGTTCCCCGCGAGACGCATGAGGGATGCCGATGCGTGGCGGTGGTTCCGCAGGGCGTGCGCGAGCTCACCCGCCGGGGGCACCGGGTGCTGGTCCAGAGCGGGGCGGGGGCTGCCGCTTTCTACCCGGACCGCATGTACGAGGAGGCGGGGGCGGCCCTGTTGCCCGAGGCCGGCCAGCTGTACGCCCAGGCGGACGTGGTGCTCAAGCTGCGCAGCCCGCGCCAGGAGGACGGCGGCGGCGAGCTGGAGCTGCTCCGAGTCCGGCGCGGCCATCCTGAGCTTCCTGGCCCCCCTGCAGAGTCCGCAAAACGTGCGGACCCTGGTGCGCCGGAAGCTTACCGGCTTCGCCATGGAGCTGGTCCCCCGCATCTCGCGGGCCCAGAGCATGGACGCCCTGAGCAGCCTGGCCACGGTGTCCGGGTACCGCGCCGTGCTGCTGGGAGCCAGCCTGCTGGGCAAGTTCTTTCCCCTGCTGATGACCGCTGCGGGCACCATCCGTCCCTCCACCGTGCTGGTGCTGGGCGCCGGGGTGGCCGGGCTGCAGGCCATCGCCACCGCGCGCCGCCTGGGGGCCAGGGTGGAGGCCTTCGACACCCGCCCCGCGGTGAAGGAGCAGGTGGAGAGCCTGGGGGCCCGCTTCGTGGACATGGAGCTGCCCCAGGACGCGGAGACCCGCTACGGCTATGCCAAAGAGGCTTCCGAAGAGTTCCTCCGCAAGGAGAGGGAAGCCATTGCGGCGCGCCTGCCCAAGGTCGACCTGCTGATCACCACCGCGCTGGTGTACGGCCGCCGGGCCCCCCTGATCGTCACCGAGGAGATGGTGAGCCTGATGGCGCCCGGCTCGGTCATCGTGGACATCGCCGCCGAGGCCGGGGGCAACTGCGCGCTCACCCGCCCGGGGCAGACCGTGGAGGTGGGCGGGGTGAGCGTGCACGGGGCCGTGGAGCTGCCCTCCCAGCTTCCCCAGCACACGGGCCGGATGTACTCCAGCAACGTGCTCAACGCCTTCCACAACCTGTTCGCCGGGGAGGACGACGGGGTGGATCTGTCCGACGAAATCAACCGCAACGCCCTGGTGAGCTACCGCGGGGAGCTGGTTTGCGAAGCCGTGAAGCAGGCCGGGAAAGGACACAGTAGTGAATGACCTGATGATCGCCTTGTACATCTTCCTGCTGGCTTCGTTCGCCGGCTTCGAGCTGATCAGCCGCGTGCCGCCCCTGCTGCACACCCCGCTGATGTCCGGCTCCAACGCCGTGTCCGGCATCATCGTGGTGGGGGCCCTGGTGGCCGCCGGCTCCGGGCTGGAGCTGGCCGCCGCCCTGCTGGGTTTCGTCGCGGTGGTCCTGGCCACGATCAACGTCGTGGGCGGCTTCGTGGTGACGGATCGCATGCTGGGCATGTTCAAGGGCCGGAAGAAGCCCTCGCCCGGCGGAGGGCGGCCGTGACCCTGGTGCATCTGGCCTACCTGGCGGCGATAAGCCTGTTCATCCTCGGCCTGCGCTTCCTTTCCTCGCCGCGCACCGCCCGCCTGGGCAACCTCCTCGAGCATGCTGGGCATGCTGGTGGCGGTGGTGGTCACCCTGCTGGACCGCCGCATCGTGGACTACACTCTGGATCGTGGCCGGGCTGGTGGATCGGCTCGGGTCTGGGCGTGCTCGACGGGCCGGCTGGTGAAGATGACCGCCATGCCCCAGATGGTGGGCCTGCTCAACGCCTTCGGCGGAGCAG
>CAVUYS010000097.1:0-133296 GCA_963745745.1 uncultured Spirochaetota bacterium
GAGAACACGCCGTCCGAGACGATCAGCTTGCCGTGCTCGGGGTTCGCCGCCGCGAGCAGCTGCTCGAGGTGCTCGGTGTCGTTGTGGCGGAACTTCTTCTCCTGGCCGAACGAGAGCCGGATCCGCTCGACGAGCGAGGCGTGGTTGCCTCGGTCGGAGAAGACGATGTCGTGCCGGCCGAGCAGCCCGGACATCGCCGCGAGGTTCGTCTGGAAGCCGTCGGGGAGATCACCACCGCCGCCTCACGGCCGAGGAACTTCGCGGCTTCTGGTCGAGCTCCTCGTGGAGCGAGAGGGTGCCGTTGAGCAGCCGCGAGCCCGAGCAGGTCGAGCCGAACTTCTTCGTCGCGTTGATCGCCGCTTCCTTCACCCGGGGGTCGGCGGAGAGCCCGAGGTAGTTGTTCGAGCCGACCATGATCACCCGGCGGCCCTCGATCTCGACCTCGGTCCCCCGTGGGAAGCCTCGATTGGCGGAAGTACGGGTACAGTCCCGTGGCCTTCGCGATCTTGTAGTCCTTCCACGAAGTGCACTTGTCGAAGACGTCACTCATGCGTGCGGCCCTCCTGGGGCCTTCACCAATCTGGGAATTTGCTCGGGCGTTCGAAGCCGTCGAAGCAGGGCCTCCCTGGCCGAGACCCCTGCACCAACCCGTTCAGCCGGGTCGAAAGCGGGCGCGTATGTAAGAAAGCCTGCCTTCGAAGTCAAGACGGCGCGCGGGGCGCATCATCTCCGAAAAGCCAAGAGATTACGAAAGGTTACGGATGAAGCGAGGAGTGGGCAGGAATCGGCTCACTGTCGGTTCGGGTGAGCCAGGTTTGGCTCTGTTTTGGGCGACCGAGCGACAATCGGGTGCCTGATCGACTGGTGGGCATTGCTCCCGCGAGGGCCGTCTCTACCTTTCCGTCGTGAGGTGGGTCGAACAAAGCACGCCGGTGCGGGTCGCCAGGCGCGAGGAGGCGAGTGAGGAGGGGTTGCCCCTCCGGCTCGCCGACGTGGTGATCACCGGGATGTCCGCGGTGGCGGTGCTGTACCTGCTGTTCGCGGCCTGGGGCGAGCCGGGGATGTGGGGCTCGGTGGCGATGTTCACCGGGATCGGGCTCGGGGCGCCGGTGCTGCGGGCGCTCCACCGGAAGTTCCCGTCCGTCCTCTTCTTCGACTTCCTCGGCTCGTTCTGGCCGCTGCCCGCGGTCGGGCTCGCACACACCAAGCTGCAGCCGCTGGTGGCGGCGGCGAACCCGCGGCTGATGGACCCGTTCCTCGCGCCGCGGCGGATTGCGGATCTTCGGCGTCCACCCCTCGGTGTACCTCTCGCACTCGATCGGGCCGGCGCTCACCGAGGCGCTCCTCCTCTGCTACTACAGCTACTTCCTCTGGCCGACGCTGTTCGGAATGTTCCTCTACTTCGCGAACCGGCGCCGCGAGTTCGACCACTACATCCTCGCGGTCGCGCTGCTGTTCTCGGTGAACTTCCTGCTCTACATCGCGGTGCCGGCGATCGGGCCGAGGTACTTCCTCGCACACGAGTTCTCGCGACCGCTCGAGGGGCTCGTGCTCACCCCGTGGCTCGACGGCCTGATGCGGACCGCGGCGTTCAGCCGCGACTGCTTCCCCTCGGGCCAACACCGCGGGCACGCTGCTCGTATTGACCTTCGCGTACACGTACCACCGGCGCTTCTTCTGGGGGATGTTGCCCTTCGGCACCGGGCTCATCCTCGCCACGCTCGCCGGGCGCTTCCACTACGGGATCGACGTGCTGATGGCGGTGCCGATGCTGCTCGGGGTGCTGAGCCTCGCCGGCTACCTCGCGAAGGCCCGGCCTCGCGGCGTCGTCGTGCCGAACCCGGCGTTCGCGGTGCAGAAGCTGCTCGAGGCCTGATCCAGACCTGATCGGCGAATTGGGCATACGCTCGCGGGCCATGATCCGTTCCGCCCGCCGCGTCGAAGGCTTCGGAACCACGGTCTTCAGCGAGTTCAGCGCGCTCTCCGCGCGGCACGGCGCGGTCAACCTCGGACAGGGGTTCCCCGACTTCGATGGCGCAGAGGAGGTCCGCGAGGCCGCGGTGACCGCGGCGTGAGGACGGGGCACAACCAGTATCCGCCGGGCTCGGGCTCCCCGCGCTCTGCGGACGGCGCTCGCCGAACACGCCCAGCGCTTCTTCGGTCAGACGCTGGATCCGGACACCATGGTGACCGTCACCAGCGGGGCCACCGAGGCCCTCTTCGCCAGCATCCTGGGCCTCGTGGATCCGGGCGACGAGGTGATCCTGTTCGAGCCCTTCTACGACAGCTATCGCGGCCGCGGTGCGGATGGCGGGCGCCACTGCGCGCCACGTCCGCCTGCGAGCCTCCGGACGAGGACCACCCCCACTGGTGGTTCGATCCGGCGGCGCTGGCCGGGGCCTTCACCCCTCGCACCCGCCTGCTGCTGCTCAACACCCCGCACAATCCCACCGGCAAGGTCTTCACCCGCGAGGAGCTCGAGCTCTCCGGCAGCTCTGCCTCGAGCGGGACGTCGTGATCCTCTCCGACGAGGTCTACGAGCATCTGGTGTACGCGCCGGCGGTGCACGTGCGCCCGGCCCTCCTGCCCGGACTCGCCGAGCGCACGGTCACGGTGGGGAGTGCGGGCAAGACGCTCGGCTTCACGGGCTGGAAGGTGGGATGGGTGCTCGCCGCGCCGCCCCTCCGCGAGGCCGTGCAGCGCGCCCACCAGTTCATCACCTTCGCCACCGCCTCGCCGCTGCAGGAGGCGTCGCCGTGGGCCTCGAGTTGCCGGAGGCCTGGTTCGCGCGCGTTCGGGCGGAGTACCGGGCGCGACGGGATCGGCTGTCACGCGGGTCTGACCTTGCCGCGGGGCTGCGGCGCGGTTGCCGCCGAGGGCAGCTACTTCGCCCTCGCCGATCTGCGCCCGCTCGGAGTCGTGGACGATGTCGCCTTCTGCCGGTGGTTGACCACGGAGGTCGGGGTGGCGGCCATCCCGCTCTCGCCGTTCTTCGACCCTGCCGGGCCTCCGCCGCCGCCCATGGCTCGCTTCGCGTTCTGCAAGCGACCGACACGCTGCTGGACGCTTGCCGTCGATGACGGTGCCGCCGGGGAGTGAGGGGATGCTCGCCGTGGCGCGTCGGGGACTGACGACCTGGGACTCTGCCCGGAACTGGGATTGTTCGTCGTGCTTGGTGCCGAGAGAGGCGCTCGTGGTCGACGACTCGCAGGAAGACGGCTCGTGCTCTCGCGTACGCGACCGACGCAGGGCTGCGCCGTGACGGTGGCGGAGGACGGGAGAGCGCGCTCGCGGCCTGGCGCGCGGACGCCGAGGCTCGCCTCGTGATCACCGACTCTGGCTGCCCCAGGCCGCGGCAGGACCTCTGCCGCGGTGCAGGCGAGGAGGGTGGGCGACGCACCTGGTGGGGTCAGATGACGAGCGGCTGCGGCCAACTGGTCCGCTCGCTCGCGGCGGAGCCGACCCGCGCTCGCCGCAGCCGGCGCGCGCACCGCAATCCAGCAGCGCGTCCCGGCTCCGAGCGAGCTCGGTCCTGAGCGCTCGCGCACTGCACGGTGCGCCATCGGCGGCGTCGGCGACCGGAGAAGGACCGGGTCCCGTCGCCTTGCGACCCCCGATCCGGATGCTACGTCGGCCCGCAATGGCTCCCTCGAAGGCCCCGGCCTCGAAGAAGCTGCACCCGCAGCGTCGGCACCGCAAGAGCGGCCGCGCCCGCCGAAGCCGACCGCGAACGGCAAGGCGTCCGCGAAGGCCGCGGGCCCCGCAAGGCGGCAGCGCCCGCGACCGAAGCGCACGCCGCGAAGCGGCGGCAAGCCGCAAGCCCGCTGGCGCAAGGCTCGCCCCGAAGCGCGGCGAACGAGGCCGCTCAAGCTGGACCAAGGTCGCCAAGGCGGCTCGCCACGAAGGTCGAAGGCGGAGGCGAGAGGTCGCAGCCGGCGCCAAGGCGTCGCGCCGCGCGGATCGGTCCCCCGCACCTACGACGAGGCCACGCTGAAGAAGGTGGCGCAGGCCCTGGAGCAGTGGACCGAGGAGGATCTGGCCCGCGTCCTGACCAAGGCGCCGCTGCGGCGTCCGGCCTTCGTCACCGACTCCGGCATCCCCATCCCGGACGTGCTCACCGCCCGCGGACCGGCAGCAGCGAGACGCCTCGAGGACCTCGGGCTGCCCGGGGAGTTCCCGTTCACCCGCGGCGTCCAGCCGACGATGTACCGCGGCCGGCTCTGGACGATGCGGCAGTTCGCCGGCTTCGGCACGCCGGCGGACACCAACCAGCGCTTCAAGTACCTCCTCCAGCAGGGCGTGACCGGGCTCTCCACCGCCTTCGATATGCCCGCGCTGATGGGCTACGACGCCGACCACCCGATGTCGCCGCGGCGAGGTGGGCAAGGAGGGCGTGGCGGTCTCCTCGCTCGACGACTTCGAGATCCTCTTCGACGGCATCCCGCTCGACAAGGTCACGACCTCGATGACCATCAACGCGCTCGGCCATCGTCGCGCTCGTGCATGTACATCGCGGTCGCCGAGAAGCAGGGCGTCCCGCTGACGAAGCTGGGCGGCACGATCCAGAACGACATGCTCAAGGAGTACATCGCGCAGAAGGAGTGGATCGTCCCGCCGCGCCCGGCGGTGCGGATCGTCATCGACATGATCGAGTTCTGCACGCAGCACATGCCCGCGCTGGAACCCGGTCTCGATCAGCGGCTACCACATCCGCGAGGCCGGAGCGACGGCGGTGCAGGAGCTGGCGTTCACCCTCGCCGACGGCATCGGCTACGTCGAGGAGTGCGTGAAGCGCGGGCTGGACGTCGACGACTTCGCGCCGCGGCTCTCCTTCTTCTGGGACGTGCACAACGACTTCTTCGAGGAGATCGCGAAGTTCCGCGCCGCCCGCCGCATGTGGGCGCGGATCATGAAGGAGCGGTTCGGCGCGAAGGACCCGCGCTCGATGCAGCTGCGCACCCACGCGCAGACCGCCGGCGTCTCGCTCACCGCGCAGCAGCCGTACAACAACGTGGTGCGCGTCGGCGCTGCAGGCGCTCGCCGCGGTGCTCGGCGGCACCCAGTCGCTGCACACCAACTCGCTGGACGAGACCTACGCGCTGCCCACCGAGGAGTCGGTGACGATCGCGCTGCGCACCCAGCAGATCATCGCCCACGAGTCGGGCGTCGACCGCGTGGTCGACCCGCTCGGTGGCAGCTACTACGTCGAGTACCTCACCGACGAGATGGAGAAGCGGGCCATGGAGTACATCACGCCGCATCGACGAGCATGGGCGGCATCATCCGCGCGGTCGAGGAGGGCTACCCGCAGAAGGAGATCGCCGAGTCCGCCTACCGCTACCAGCGCGAGGTGGAGCAGGGCGAGCGCGTCATCGTCGGCGTCAACGCCTTCAGGACCGAGACGGAGGCGCCCATCGAGCTGCTGCAAGATCGACGAGCGCGTGCAGCACGAGCAGATCGAGCGGCTCGCGCAGGTCCGAAGGCCGAGCGCGACCAGGCCACGGTCGACGGCGGCGCTGGCCGAGGTCGAGGCGGCCGCGCGACGGAACGAGAACCTGATGCCCCCGGTGCTCGAGGCGGTGCAAGGCCTACGCCACCCTGGGCGAGGTCTGCGACGTGTTCCGCAAGGTCTGCGGCACCTACCGCGAAGGCGGGGCGGTTCTAGACCATGCGGCTCCCGATCCGCTGTCGCTCCTGGTGGTGCTGCTCGGCGCCAGGGGCGCCGCGGCCGGTGAGTTGCTGGCGCCGCGGCGGGCCGAGGCCCGGCTCCTCGACGTGCACCGCTGAGGCAGCTCTCCGGCGCGGAGGCGGAGCTCCCTCGACGAGGGCGGCGGCGGGCGGGGGTTCCGGGCGCGTTCCGGCGTCTTCCTGGCGCTCTTCGTGGGCCGGGATCGCCGCCACGCACGCTTCGCCGACGCATCGTGACGGAGCGCTGCTCGGGCTCGGCCCTCGACGCCGGGGTGATCGCCGCCACCATCACCGCCGGGGCGATCACCGGGCTGGGGCTGGTCTGGCTCGGCGGGCTCGGCGTGCTGGTGGTGGAGCGAGTCTTCCAGGCGCCGCTCCGGCCCTACGCCGCCGCGCAGGGCTTCGACCCGTCGACGACGGCCGCTACACGACGAGTCGGAGCAGCACCGGCGCGACCGGAGCGGCGACGACCGGATCGACGCCGCCGCTCCGCGCGTTCCGGCGAGCGACGGCGTGACGCTCCTGCGCGGGCTTTCTGAGCCCGACGAGCGGCTCCCCGGGGCGGGTCGCGAGCCCGCCGTTCCTCGCCCCGACGAGCTCCTCCCCGGCCCGGACACTGGGGGCGACGTTTCTTCGGCGAGCTGTATCGGCTCACCACGCTGCCGCTCCTCTCGCAGGAGCGCACCGCCGCCGACGTCGCCACGCTGCTCGAGCTCCTCGCCCTGCCCGCGGGGTCGCGGTCGTCCTCGACCTCGGCTGCGGCCATGGCCGCCACGCGGTCGCGCTGGCCTCGGCGGGCCTGCGGGTGGTCGGGCTCGATCTCGACGACCCTCGCTCGCGCTCTCCTCGGTCGCCGCCCGCGGCGCCAGGGTGCCGCTGCCGCTGGTGCAGGCCGAGCTCACCGCGCTTCCGCTCCGCGACGCGAGCCTGGACGGCGCCTACGCCTTCTACAGCTCGCTCTTTCTCTGGGACGACGCCACCAACGCGGCCCTCCTCGCCGCCATCGCCCGAGCGCTGCGCCCCGGCGGCGTCCTCGTCCACCAGAGCGTCGCCCCGGAGAGCCTGGCCGCCCGGCCCCGGGATCGGTGCGGCTCACGCTTCCCCGGGGCGGGGAGGTGATCGAGGAGAGTCGCTTCGACCCGGAGACCGGCCGGGACGAGGGGCTGCGCACCGTGATCCTTCCCGGCGGCAGGCGCCTCTCCGCGGGATTCTCCATCCGCTACCACGGCGCCCGCGAGCTGGAGGCCCTCGCCGCCGCCGCCAGCTTCTCCAGCGCGGGGTGCTTCCTGGCGAGGCTCGACCGTCGACCTCGGCGATGCGCTGCTGCTCGGTGGCGCGGCGGTAGCACACTTCGTTGCGCGCCCGGGGCCTGGCAGCGCACAGTTGACGCCGCCCCGTCCGCGGCGGCGACTCTGCCGCAACTGACGGGGGTGGAGGCAGCGATGGCCGAGAAGCGCAAGCTGCCGCATCCTGGTGGCCAAGCCCGGCCTCGACGGCCACGACCGCGGCGCGAAGATCATCGCCCGCGCCCTGCGCGACGCGGGCTTCGAGGTCATCTACACCGGGCTGCACCAGACCCCGGAGATGATCGTCGGCCGCGGCGATCCAGGAGGACGTCGACGCGATCGGCCTCTCGATCATGTCCGGCGCGCACATGACGCTCTTCCCGGCGGTGATCGACCTGCTCCGCGAGCAGAAGGCCGCGGACATCGCCGTCTTCGGCGGCGGGATCATCCCCGAGGACGACATCCCCAAGCTGAAGGCAGCGGGGGTGACGGAGATCTTCACCCCGGGACCTCCACGCAGGACATGGTGACGTGGATCGAGCAGCAACGTCCAGCCGCGCGCCGAGGCCGCCTGAGCCAGCGCTGCTCGAGCGGCTGCCGACGCGGGTCTCGATCTACGAGGTCGGCCCGCGCGACGGCCTCCAGAACGAGGCGCACGCTCGTCCCGACGGCGGACAAGCTCGCGGCTCATCGAGGCGCTCGTCGACGCGGGGCTCAAGCGGCATCGAGGTGACCTCGCTTCGTCTCGCCGAAGTGGATCCCGCAGCTCGCCGACGCGCGAGCAGGTCGCCCGCGGCGTGCGCGCCGGCGCGCGGCGTCACGTTCGCGGCGCTGGTGCCCGAACGGGAAGGGGCTCGAGCGCGCGCTGCGACGCGCGGGCTGCACGGAGGTCGCGGTCTTCCTCTCCGCGCTCGGAGACGCCACAACCAGAAGAACGTGAACAAGACGATCGCCGAGACGCTCGCCGGCGTTCGAGGAGGTCGTCGGGCCGCGCCCGCGCCGCGGGCATGCGCGTGCGCGGCTACGTCTCGACGGTGTGGGGCTGCCCCTACGAGGGCGCGGTCGACCCGTCGCGCAGCGTCGGTCGAGATCGCCGAGCAGCTCCTCGACACTCGGCTGCTACCAGGTCTCGCTCGGCGACACGATCGGCGTCGGCACGCCGCGCAGACCGCGCGAGATCCTCGAGGCGCTCGCTCGGCGCATCCGCGCCCGAGCCAGCTCGCGCTCCACCTGCACGACACCCGCGGCACCGCGCTCGCCAACGTGCTCGTCGGCCTCGGCGCTGGGGATCACCACCTTCGACGCGATCGGTCGGCGGCCTCGGCGGCTGCCCCTACGCGCCCGGGCGCCGCGGGCAACCTCGCGACCGAGGATCTCGTCTACATGCTCGACGGCATGGGCGTCGAGACCGGCGTCGACTCTCGAGAAGCTGGTCGAGGCCGGCGAGCTCGCCCAGGAGCTGGTCGGGCGCAAGCTCCCGGGCAAGTACCTGCAGGCGGCCCTCGGCGAGCGCGAGAAGGCCACCGCGAAGCAGCGCGCCCAGACGTGAGGCGCTGCGGCCTGGCGACGGCCGCGCTCAGTAGCCGATTGCCGGCGCCTGGTGGAGGAACTGGGCGCTGGTGAGCTGCTCGAGGATGAAGTCGGCCACGTCTTCGCGCGCGACGGCCCTCGACACGCCGGCACCGTCGAGAGAGGTCTTCCACGAGCCTCGCCCCGGCCGGTCCTTCAGCTCGCCCGGGCGAACCAGCACCCAGTCGAGCGCGCTCGCGCGGATCGCCGCCTCCATGCCGTTCTGGTCCTCGACGAGGCGCCCGAGGAGCAGCGGCACGATGAGCTTGTCTGCGACGAAGCCCATCTGCTTGCGCGACTCGCCTGCGCCGAGCGTGCTCATCGCCACCAGCCGCTTCACCCCCGCGCGCTCCATCGCGCGGACGACGTTCTTGCCGCCCTCGGTGCGCACCGTGCTCTTCGAGAGCCCGGCGCCGACCGCGAACACCACCGCGTCCTGACCTTGGACGGCGCGCTCGACTGAGGGCGCGTCGAGCACGTCGGCGCGCACCACCGAGAGCCGCTCGTGGCGCGCGGGCAGCTTGGTGGGATCGCGGAGCAGCGCGGTGACCTGGTGTCCCTGCGCGAGCGCGCGATCGACGAGCAGCTTGCCGGTCGCACCCGCTGCGCCGGCGATCAAGACCTTCATCGCTTCTCCGAGGGGGTGAGACGAGGGTGTGTCACACTAGCTCGAACCCGCGGCGCGGTGCGCGGCGGTCGAGGAGAGACACGATGGGGAAGCCGGAGCGCTTCTACATCCCTTCCCTTTCCAGCCGGACCATCGTCTACAAGGGCATGTTCGTGTCCCCGCAGTTCCTGCCCTTCTACCCGGACCTGAGCGAAACGGACTTCGAAAGCGCCCTGGCCATCGTGCACCAGCGCTACAGCACCAACACCTCCCCTTCCTGGTTCCTGGCCCAGCCTTTCCGCATCGCCGCCCACAACGGCGAGATCAACACCCTGCGGCGCAACATGAACAACATGCGCGCCCGGGAGGCCAGCCTGGCCTCGCCGCTGTTCGGCGAGGACCTGGCCCGCCTGCTGCCGGTCGTCGCTCCCGGCGGCAGCGACTCGGCGGTCTTCGACAACGTGCTGGAGCTGCTGACCCGGGGCGGCCGCTCCCTGACCCACGCCATGGCCATGATGGTGCCGGAGGCCTTCGGCACCAAGTACCACATCTCCGAGGACAAGCGGGCCTTCTACGAGTACCACGCCGCGATCATGGAGCCCTGGGACGGGCCCGCGGCCATGGCCTTCAGCGACGGGCGGGTGGTGGGCGCCCTGCTGGACCGCAACGGCCTTCGTCCCGCCCGTTACCTGGTCACCCGCGGGGGGACCGTGCTGCTGGCCTCGGAGGTCGGCGTGCTGGAGGTCGACCCCGCGGAGGTCCTGGAAAAGGGCCGCCTGGCCCCCGGGCGCATGCTGCTGGTGGACACGGGGCAAGGCAGGGTGCTGCGCGACAACGAGCTGAAGTCCGCCATTTCCCGGCGCCAGCCCTACCGGCACTGGCTGGAGAAGAACCGCATTCTGCTGAAGGGCCTGTTCGGCGCCCCCCGGCCGGTGGCCCTGGACCGCGAGCGCCTGCCGGCCCTGCAGCGCTGCTTCGGCTACACGCGGGAGGATCTGCTGGCCGTCATCGCCCCGATGGCCCAGAACGCCCAGGAGCCCGTCGGCTCCATGGGCGACGACACTCCGCCCGCCGTGCTCTCGGCCCGCCCCCGGCTGCTGTTCGACTACTTCCGCCAGCTCTTCGCCCAGGTGACCAACCCGCCCATCGATCCCTACCGCGAGAGCCTGGTCATGTCCCTGATGGCCTTCGTGGGCCGGGAGCGCAACCTGCTGGAGGAGACCCCGGAGCACTGCCGCCAGCTCAAGCTCTCCCACCCCATCCTCACCAACGACGACCTGGAGCAGCTGCGCGAAGCCGGGCTGAAGGATTTCCCGGTGGTCACCGTGCCGATCCTGTTCCCGGTGGAAGGCCCGGGGACGCTGGAGCGGGCCCTGCAGGAGGCCTGCCGCGAGGCGGAGCGCCGCATCGACGAAGGGGCGGCCATGCTCATCCTGAGCGACCGCGGCGCCGGGCCCGGGCAGGCGGCCATCCCCAGCCTGCTGGCCATCGGGGGCGTCCACCACCACCTGGTGCGAGCCGGAAAGCGCCACCTGAGCGCGCTGGTGATCGAGACCGGCGAGGCCCGCGAGGTGCACCACTTCGCCTGCCTGATCGGCTTCGGGGCCAGCGGGGTCAATCCGTACCTGGCCTTCGAGACCATCCGCGACCTGCAGGAAAGCGGGCACCTGCCGGGGGAGCTGTCCGCCCAGGAGGCGGCCGAGAACTACATCACGGCGGTGAAGAAGGGCCTGGCCAAGATCATGTCCAAGATGGGCATCTCCACGCTGCGCAGCTACCGTGGCTCCCAGATGCTTCGAAGCCCTGGGCCTGGGACCGCAGCTGATGGAGCTGGCCTTCGCCGGCGCCCCCTCGCGCATCGGGGGCATCGGCCTGGAACAGGTGGAGCAGGAGAAGCGGGCCATGCACGAGTCCGGCTTCGGCCGGCCGGACGGCCAGTCGGACCGCCACCCGGAGGCAGGGCTGCCCTCCGGCGGGGTGTACCACCAGCGCCTGGGACAGGAGCGGCACCTGTTCTCCGCCCGGACCGTCGCGCTGCTGCAGCGCGCGGTGCGGGAGGAGGACTACGCGGTCTTCGGGGATTACACGGCCTCGGTCAACGGCGACCGCGCCAATCCCTGCACCCTGCGCGCCCTGCTGCGCATCCGGCCGGGGACCCCCGTGCCCCTGGAGGAGGTGGAGCCGGAAGAGGCCATCCTGAAGCGCTTCGTCGGCTCGGCCATGTCCTTCGGCTCCATCAGCCGCGAGGCCCACGAAGCCCTGGCCGCGGCCATGAACCTCCTGGGCGGCCGCAGCAATTCCGGGGAGGGGGGCGAGGAGGAAGCCCGCTTCCAGACCGCCGGCGGGCCGGGCAGCACCAGCAGCAAGATCAAGCAGGTGGCCTCGGCCCGCTTCGGGGTGACCAGCGCCTACCTGGTGAGCGCGGAGGAGCTGCAGATCAAGATGGCCCAGGGGGCCAAGCCCGGCGAAGGCGGGCAGCTGCCCGGCCCCAAGGTCGACCGGGACATCGCCCGGGTGCGCCATTCCACTCCCGGCATCATGCTGATCTCCCCGCCCCCGCACCACGACATCTATTCCATCGAGGACCTGGCCCAGCTGATCTACGACCTGAAGCACGCCAACCCGCGGGCCCGCGTCTCGGTCAAGCTGGTCTCGGAGGTGGGGGTGGGCACGGTGGCCGTGGGCGTGGCCAAGGGCCGGGCCGACACGGTGCTGATCAGCGGGGGGGACGGCGGCACGGGGGCCGCCCCGCTCACCTCCATCCGCCACGCCGGGCCTGCCCTGGGAGCTGGGCCTGGCCGAAGCCCAGCAGGTGCTCTCCGCATCGGGGCTGCGCGGCGAGGTGCGCCTGGCGGTGGACGGCCAGCTGAAGACCGGCCGGGACGTGCTCATCGCCGCCCTGCTGGGCGCCGAGGAGTTCGGCTTCGCCACCACGGCCCTGGTCAGCCTGGGCTGCGTGCTGATGCGCAAGTGCCACCTCAACACCTGCCCGACCGGGGTGGCCACCCAGGATCCGCGCCTGCGGCAGCGCTTCGCCGGCAAACCCGAGCACGTGGTCCGCTTCCTGCGCTTCCTGGCCCGGCAGGTGCGGGAGCTGATGGCCGAGCACGGCTTCCGCACTTTCCAGGAGATGATCGGCAGGGTGGAGCGCCTGGAGCCGGACCCGGAAGCCGGCAACGGGAAGACCCGCGGCCTGGACTTCTCGGCGCTGCTGGCCGTCCCGCCCGGGCGAGCGCTGCTGCAACCGGCAGGAAAGGCACTCCTTCCCGCCCAGCCTGGACAGCTACCTGATCGACTCCTGCCGGGACGCGCTGGAGCGCCAGGAGGCCATGGAGATCGACGCCCCGATCCGCAACTCCGACCGGGCGGTGGGCGCCCAGCTGAGCGCCGAGGTGTCCCGGCGCTACGGCGTCGCGCGGCCTGCCGGAGGGCACGCTGCGCGTCCGCCTCAAGGGCTCGGCCGGGCAGAGCTTCGGCGCCTTCCTGGCTCCCGGCATCACCTGCGAGCTGGAGGGGGACGCCAACGACTACCTGGGCAAGGGCCTCTCGGGCGGGCGCCTGGTGGTCTATCCCGCCGCGCTCCGCCGGCTTCCAGCCGGAGCGCAACATCATCGTCGGCAACGTGGCCCTGTTCGGGGCCACCGCCGGGGAGGTCTTCATCAACGGCCTGGCCGGGGAGCGCTTCGCGGTGCGCAACAGCGGCGCGCTGGCGGTGGTGGAGGGCGTGGGCGACCACGGCTGCGAGTACATGACCGGCGGCCGGGTGGTCGTGCTGGGCGAGACGGGCGTCAACTTCGCGGCGGGAATGAGCGGCGGCATCGCCTACGTGCTGGACCGCACCAGCTCTTCGACACCCGCTGCAACCTGGAGATGGTGGACGTCGAGCCGCTGGCCGCGGAGGACGGGGAATACCTGCGCGCGGTCGTGGAAAAGCACCTCCACCTGACGGGCAGCCCCAACGCCGCCGCGATCCTGGAGGGCTGGGAGGAGATGCTGCCCCTGTTCGTCAAGGTGATTCCGCTGGACTACCGCGCCGCCCTGCGGCGGCTGCGGGAGAGCGAGCTGAAGGAGTCGGAGACCGTGAAGATGACCGAAGAGGTGTTCGGCTGATGGGCAAGCCCACCGGCTTTCTGGAATATGGGCGCCTGGCGTCCCGCTACCGCGCAGTGGAAGAGCGCATCCGCGACTGGAGCGAGATCCCGCTGCCGGCCACCGCGGAGGAGCTGGGCCGGGAAGGCGCGCGCTGCATGGACTGCGGGGCCCCCTACTGCCACCTGCTGGGCTGCCCGCTGGGCAACCTGATCCCGGAGTGGAACGACGCGGCCTATCGCGGCCGCTGGCGCGAAGCCTGGCAGCGCCTGGAGATGACCAATCCGTTCCCGGAGCTCACCGGCAGGATCTGCCCGGCGCCCTGCGAGACCTCCTGCACCCTCTCCATCAACTCCAGCGCGGTGTCCATCAAGCAGCTGGAGCTGGGCATCATCGAACGGGCCTTCGCCGAGGGCTGGGTCCAGCCGCTGCCGCCCCGGCGCGAAACCGGGCGCCGGGTGGCCGTGATCGGCTCCGGTCCTGCCGGGCTGGCCGCGGCCCAGGCCCTGCGGCGCCAGGGGCACACCGTCTCCCTGTTCGAAAAGGCCGGCAGGATCGGCGGCCTCCTGCGCTACGGCATCCCGGACTTCAAGCTGGACAAGAGCGTGCTGGAGCGCCGCCTGGCCCAGCTGGCCGGCGAAGGGGTGGAGTTCGAGACCGGGGTGAGCATCGGGGAGGACCTTTCGGTTCGCTATCTGCTGAAGCGCTTCGACGCCCTGCTGCTGGCCGTCGGCTGCGGCGAGCCGCGGGACCTGGCGGTGCCCGGCCGCGGCAACGAAGGCATCCACTTCGCCGTGGACTACCTGAGCCAGGCCAACCGGGTCTGCGCCGGGGAGCTGGAGGCGGACAAGGCCCTCTCGGCGCGCGGCAAGCGCGTGCTGGTGGTCGGCGGCGGGGACACCGGGTCGGACTGCGTCGGGACCGCCGTGCGCCAGGGGGCCCGCAGCGTGCACCAGGTGGAAATCCTGCCCCGGCCCCGGGAATACAGCGGGGAGCCCAATCCGGACTGGCCGCGCTGGCCGTCCATCCTGCGCTCCTCCACCTCCCACCAGGAGGGCTGCACGCGCGACTGGGCGGTCTCGGTCACCCAGTTCAGCGCCGGCTACGATCCCTGGGTGCGGCAGGCGCACCTGGCGCGCGTGGAATGGCGCCCGGGCAAGGGCGGGCGGCCCGAGCCCGTGGAGGTGCCGGACGAGCGAGTTCAGCCTGGAGGTGGAGCTGGTGCTGCTGGCCATGGGCTTCCTGCACCCGCAGCACGGCCGGCTGCTGGAGGACCTGGGTCTGGAGCTGGACCGGCGGGGCAACCTGGCGGTGGACGACTCCTGCCGCACCTCGCGCCCCGGCGTATATGCCTGCGGGGACGCCGCCAACGGCGCCTCCCTGGTGGTGAGCGCCATCGCCCACGGCCTGAAGGCGGCAGCCGGCGTCGGGCAGGCCCTGGGCTAGCTGCGCAGGGTCTTTTCCCGCAGCTCGAGCGCGGCGATCTCCTGCTGCAGAGTGTCCAGTTTCGTCACCTGGGGCTGCATGGAAGCCACGATCTGCTCCGCGCTCATCCCCGACTTGCGGGCGCGATAGAAGCTCTCGCCCATCTTCAGGAAATCGGCCTTCTGCCGCACCTGCTTGGCGGAGATCTTGGTCCGCACGGCCACGACCTCGGCGGTCTTGCCCGCGGCCTTGGCCGTGGCCTGGGCCGCGCCGCGCAGCGTCTTGCCCAGCTTCTTGCCGGTCTTGCGCATCACGCTGGCGAAATCCCTGGGTTTTTTTCCGGATGTGCTCATGGGACCAGCATAACAGGGATAGCGGGCCGCCACCACCCCGTCCCGGCGCAGCAGGTAGAAGCCATCCTCCCGCTCGCCCAGCAGGTCCGGCTCCACCGGCACCTTGCCTCCCCCTCCGGGCAGGTCCAGCATGTAGCGCGGCGCCTCGGGGCACAGGGCGGCGGCCTCCCGGTACAGGCGCAGGCCGCGGGCGGGGTCGGGACGGAAGTGCGCCGTGCCGCGCGCCAGGTCGGGCTGGAACAGGTAGTAGGGCCGCACGCCCGCGCCGCGCAAGGCCGCGAACAGCTCGGCCAGGATCCGGGTCCGGTCGTTCACCCCGGCCAGCAGCACGCTCTGGGCCAGCAGCGGCAGGCCCGCCGCGGCCAGCAGGCCCAGGGCCTGCCGGCAGGCCGGGTCCAGTTCCCGGGGGTGGTTCACCTGCACGACCAGGCGCAGCGGCCGGAAGCCGGCCAGCAGGCGCACCAGCGCCGGGGTGACGCGCCGCGGCAGGACCACCGGCAGGCGCGTGTGCACGCGCAGCGCCAGCTGCGGGCGCTCCCGGCGAAAGCGCGCGAACAACGCCCGCAGGCGGGCGTCGGAAAGCAGCAGCGGATCGCCTCCGGACAGGATCAGCTCACGGATCTGCGGATGACCGTCCACGTACACCGCGGCCTGTTCCAGTTCTGCCGGGCTCAGGAAGGCTCTCCGCCGGCCAGAGGAGACCCGGCGCCGGAAGCAATGCCGGCAGTAGGCCGCGCAGCGGTCCGTCACCAGCAGCAGGGCCCGGTCCGGGTAGCGGTGCAGCAGGTTCGGCACCGGCTGCACTCCGTCCTCCCCCAGCGGGTCCTCCAACTCGCCGGTCCCGGGCGACAGTTCCGCCGACGTGGGCAGGAACTGCCGCCGGATGGGGTCGGCCGGGTCCGCCGGGTCCAGCAAGCCGAGCAGATGGCGGGTCACGGCGAAAGGGGGCGCCCCTCGCCGGTGCCCGCGGAAAAAGGAGCGCTCCTCCGGGCTGAGCTCCAGCCCGGGCGGCAGGTCCTCCGGCCTGGTCACGCGCCCGGCAAGCTCCGCCCTCCAACCGGCGGCCCGCCCCGGCCGGCTCAGCTCTCCTGCCTCCCGAACCACAGGTCCACGAGGGACAGAACGATCAGGGCCAGGAACGACACGGCCAGGGACAGGCCTCCCAGCAGCACAAAGACCGCCAGCGCGGGGGACAGCTTGGCCAGCCACCAGGAGCCCACGTCCAGCAGGATGGCCAGGCTGGAGAAGACCATGACCAGACCTTTGAGCGCCTGCGGGTAGCGGGTGAAGGAGAAGATGAAGACCAGCAGGAAGATCACCGACAGGGTGGCCAGCACGTGAGTGTGGCTGATGCCGACCAGCCGCCCGACGCTTTTGCCCGTATCCTGCTGGAGCAGCGGGGCGATGCTGGCGTAATCCACGGTGACCACCCCGGCCACGGCCGCCTCCGCGGAGTGGCAGAGGCCGCAGGAAGCGTCCAAGATGGGCTGGATCTGCTGGAAGCCGCTCTCCGTGGCCCCGCCGGCCAGCCATTGCTTGGTGGCCTGGTAGTCGGCCTCGCTGCCGAAGTACTGCCGCATGGAACCGTCGACGGACTTCTCCAGCTTGCTGGTCCCGCGCGACCCGTAGAAGCTCAAGGAGATGTCCTCCAGGGACATGCCGGGCTTCTGGTCCACCGGACTGTAGGTCAGGTAGATGTTCGCGAAACCCAGCAGGTAGCCTATTCCCGCCACCGCCAGCAGGACCGTGAGCGCCAGCTTGGAGGCCAGGGGAATCCCCGCCAACCCTTTGCTTTCTCGCCAGAACATCGCTTATACCCTCCGCTATATAGAATTTCTTTAATAAAAAGTCTTGATTTCCAAAACAGTATAGTGTATTGTAGCGAAGTTGTGAACTAATTCACTAATGTTTTTTTGACCAACGGAACTTTGCTATATTCTGAATGGTAAGTGCGTCGGACGGCCGACTCACCGCCCGCCGCCAGTGTAAACCACAACAAAACAACCGAGGAGGATGAGGATGAAGGGAGTCAGAAAGGCAGGGACGTTCCTGCTGCTTGCCGCCGCCGTGACGGCCGTGACCCTGGTGCTCATGGGCCAGGCCAAGCCCAAGGCTTTCCTGCCGGGGCTCACCGTCGCGGACGAGCACCCCAACGGCTGCGTGGATTGCCACAAGAACCAGGGGGCGGGCAAGGATTACCGGCTGAACGTCTCCCTGGCCAAGATCTCCGGCCACCCCAAGATCGATGCGATGGTCAAACAGCTGCCCGAAGGCTGCATGATGTGCCACAGGGAGGGCGGCAAGGTGAGCCCCCTGAACATCATGCTGCACAAGGTCCATTACGAGAAGGGCGAGCAGAACCCCTTCGTGCAATTCTACCAGGGCGCCTGCCTGAACTGCCACAAGCTCGACGCGGCCAGCGGCAAGCTGACCATGAAGAGCAGCGCCAAGAACTGGTAGGCGGCAGCCGCGCTCCCGCCGCGGCCCTTCGGCCGGGGTGCGGAGCGCGGCACCTCCCAAAGGAAAGTATGGCCATACGGTACAAGAGCTTCCCCGGCGGCTACGCCTTCAAGCGCTTCGCGGGCCGCCCCGAGGACACCCTGGTCGAAGCGCCCCTGCCCGCCCTGGTGCGCCTGCCCCTGCGCGGGCCTGACGGCGCGGACCTGCCCGCCCTGGTGAAAAACGGCGAACAGGTGAAGGCAGGGCAGGCCCTGGCGCGCGGCCCCTCCGGCGCCGTGCTGGCCACCTTGAGCGGCCGCATCGAGGAACTCAAGCCTGCCGCCTGGCTGGGAGGCAAGACCAAGGTGGCCACCATCGCCGGGGACGGCTCCGCGGACTGGACCGCGCTGAGCGGCCGTCCGGGCGACTGGCGGGCCGCCGGCCCCGAGGCGCTGCTGGAGCTGGCCCGCGCCTCCGGCGCGGCGGCCCTGCCCGCGCAGGCCGCGCACCTGGTGGTGCAGGCCGCGGAAGACGAGCCGCACAATCCCAATCCGGAAGTGCTGCTTGAGGCCTGGGGACTGGAAGCCCTGCTGGAGGGCCTGGCCATATTGAAGAAGGCCTTTCCGGGGGCCCACTTGCACCTGGCCCTGCATCGCCGGCGCCGGGCTCTGGCGGCCCGGATCGCAGAGGCGGCCGGCAGGCAGGGCCTGTCCCTGGAGCTGTACGGCCTGCCGGGCAAGTACCCCGCGGCGCACCGCGCGATCCTGGTCCCGGCGCTGCTGGGCAGGGCCGTGCCGCAGGCCGCGGTCCTGGACCTGCAGGCCCTCCTGCACCTGCGGGACGCCGTGGTCCTGGGCAAGCCGATGCTGGAGCGCGTCGTGGCGCTGGCCGGCACCGGCTTCACCCGCCGGCCGCACCTGCGGGCGCGCATCGGCACGCCGCTGGGCGAGCTGGCCCAGCCCTACGCCCGCGCCGGCCGGGAAAGCCGCCTGGTGCTGAACAGCCTGATCGCCGGAGCCGCGGCTGCCGCGGAGGCTCCCCTGCCGGCGCAGGCCTCCGTGCTGATCGCCGTGGCGGAGAACAGGGAGGGCGGGTTTCTTTCCTTCGCCATCCCCGGGTTGGCGAGCGATTCCCGCTCGCTCACCTTCGCCGCCGGCCTGCTGCCTCTGCAGAAAAAGCCCGACACCAACCTGCACGGCGAGCACCGGGCCTGCATCTCCTGCGGCTTCTGCGAGGACGTCTGCCCGGTGCGCATCCTGCCGAACCTCCTGCACCGCTACGTGCAGAAGAACGTGATCGACGAGACCCTGGTGCGCTTCCAGATCTTCCGGTGCATCGACTGCAACCTCTGCTCCTATGTCTGCACCTCCAAGATCCCCCTGGCCCGGCTGATGCGCGAGGGCAAGGAGAAGCTCGCCAGGGAGGGCCTGGCGCCCCGGGAGGTCGGCGCATGAAAACCTTGCGTTCGCTGTTCGACGCTTTGGCCAGAGCCCGCCTGTTGAGGCCGCTCAAGCCCGTGATCGAAACGATCGGCGGCATCCTGCTGGGCAACCGGGAGATCACCACCGAAGCCCCGCACATCCGCGACCACATCGAGATCAAGCGCTACATGTCCATGGTCATCCTGGCCATGGCCCCCGCCGCGGTGGCGGCCGTCGTGTTCTACGGCTGGCGGGCCGTGGCCATGATCGCCGTCTCCTACGTGGTGGGCGGGATCGTCGAGGTGGCCTTCGCCCTGATCCGGAAAAAGGAGATCGAAGAGGGTTTCCTGGTCACCGGGCTGATCTTCCCCCTGATCCTTCCACCCACCGCCCCGCTGTGGATGGTGGCCGTGGGCATCGCCTTCGGGGTGTTCTTCGGCAAGGAGGTGTTCGGGGGCACGGGCCGCAACATCTTCAACCCGGCGCTGGTGGGGCGCATCTTCATCACCATCGCCTTCCCCGAGCTCATGTCGGCGCGGTGGCAGAAGCCCTTCACCGACGCGGTGACCGCCGCCACGCCGCTGGGCCTGTTCAAGAGCGGCCGGGAGCTCACCCCCCTGGTGGATCTGCTGCTCGGCCAGGTGACCGGCTCCATGGGCGAGCTGTTCCGGCTGGGCGTCATCGCCGGAGGGTTGTTCCTGATCATCACCCGGGTGGCCAACTGGCGGGTGCCGCTGGCCTACCTGGGCAGCGTGGCGCTGCTGTCCTGGATCGGCAACCTGGCCATGCCCGACCTGATCGCCCCGCCTCAGTTCCAGCTTCTGGCAGGAGGCCTGCTGTTCGGCGCCATGTTCATGGCCACCGACCCGGTCAGCTCCCCTTCCACCAAGGCCGGCAAGTGGATTTTCGGGGTGGGCTGCGGCATCGTGACCCTGCTGATCCGCCACTTCAGCGGGTTCGGCGAGGGGGTCATGTTCAGCATCCTGTTCATGAACGCCTTCGCCCCGTTGGTCGACACCCTGGTGCTCGGCGTGAAATACAGGACGGCCAAGGTATGAAAGACAAGATCATGATGCTGGTGTTCGTGCTGGTCCTGGGCACCATCCTCACGGGGATCCTGGTGGCGGTGAACTACTACACCACGCCGGTGATCAGCAGGAACGAGCAGCGGGAAATCCAGGCCGGCATCCTGCAGGCTTTGGGCATCCCCTTCGCCGAAGAGGAAGTGCAGCAGGTTTTCGCCGGCAGCGTGCAGGCCCGGCAGGCCGGCGAAAAAACCTACTACGTAGCCGGAGAGGGGGCGGTGGCCTTCGCCTACGGCGGCTCCGGCCTGTGGGGCCCGATCAACGGCATCGTAGCCGCTGAATCCCGACTTGAGTACCCTGAAGGGGGTCACCATCCTCCACCAGGAGGAGACCCCCGGCCTGGGCAGCCGCATCACGGAAGCGGCCTACCTGGACACCTTCCGGGGCAAGGACTTCACTTCCGGGCTGAAGCTGACGCCTCCGGGAAAAGCCAAGGCCGCCAACGAGATCGACGCCATCACCGGCGCCACCCTCAGCCCCAAGGCCTTCCTGCAGATCCTGAACGCGAACCTCGCGGCCTCGGTGCCCGCCATTCGCGAGGGAGAGAAGAAATGAAGCAGTCCCCGTCCCTGAAAGTCATTCTGAACGGCCTGTGGAAGGACCAGCCGATCTTCTCCATGGTCCTGGGCATCTGCTCCTCCCTGGCGGTGAGCAACAAGGTGGAGAACGCCATCGCCATGGGCGCCGGGGTGACCTTCGCCCTGATCGGCACGGCGGTGCTGATCGCCGCGCTGCGCAAGCTCATCCCCGGCCGGGTGCGGATGATCGCCTACATGATCATCATCGCCACCTTCGTGATCGTGGTGGACCGCGTGCTGAAGGCCATGTTCCCGGACATCAGCCGGGCCATCGGGCCGTACGTGGGCCTGATCATTACCAACTGCATCCTGATGGGGCGGGCCGAGGCCTTCTACGTCTCCAACGGGGTGGGCCTTTCGATCCTCGACGCCATCTTCAACGGCCTGGGCTACACCTACACCCTGGTCCTGGTTTCCGTGATTCGCGAGCTGCTGGGCTTCGGCACGATCCTGGGGATGCAGGTCATGCCGGCCACCTTCAACAAGTGGGTGATCATGGCCATGGCCCCCGGGGCCTTTTTCGTGGTGGCCCTGTTCATCTGGGTCACCCGCACCCTGGCCAAAATGGATCCGGACAAGCAAGGAGGCGGGATGTGAACGCCCTGAACCTGCTGATGATCTTCATCGCCACCCTGCTCACCAGCAACATCGCCCTGAGCTACCTGCTGGGCATGTGCCCCTTCATCGCCCTGTCCAAGCGGCTGTCCACCGCCACCGGCATGGGCTACGCGGTGATCTTCGTGGTCACCCTGACCGCGGCCATCAACTGGCCGATCTACCACCTGGTGCTGGTGCCGCTTAAGGCGGAGCTGGTCTACTACGTGATCTTCATCATCACCATCGCGGCGGTGGTGCAGCTCCTGGAGATGCTGATGGAGAAGTTCTTCCCGGCCCTGCAGTCCTCCTTCGGCATCTTCCTGCCGCTGATCACGGTCAACTGCATCGTGCTGGCCGTCTCGCTGTTCATGATCCTGCGCAACTACGATTTCATCACCTCGGTGGTCTACGCCTTCGGCTCCTCGGCCGGCTGGACCCTGGCCATCGCCATCATGGCGGCCATCAACGAGAAGCTGGCCCTGGTGGGCGACGTGCCCCGCGGGATGAAGGGCCCGGGCATCGTCATGGTCAGCGCCGGGATCATCGCCCTGGCCTTCATGGGCTTCTCCGGAATGGTGGTGGTGCAATAATGAACCTCAGCCCGATCCTGGCCATGAACCTGATCCTCCTGGTGATCACGATCCTGCTGATCGTGGCCGACCGCCTGCTGGTGACCTACGGCAAATGCCGCATCACGGTGAGCGAAGGCGACCAGAAAAAGGAGTTCGAAGTGCAGGGCGGCAGCCCGCTGCTGGGGCTGCTGAACGAGCATGGCGTGGGCATCTCCTCCTCCTGCGGCGGCCGTGGCACCTGCGGCTACTGCAAGGTGCGCGTGGCCGCGGGCGGGGGGCAGATCCTGCCCACCGAGGAGCTGTTCATGAGCCGCCAGGAAAAAGCCGAAGGCATGCGCCTGGCCTGCCAGCTCAAGGTCAAGAACGACCTGGACATCCTCATCCCCGACTACTTGAGCGTGGTGCGGGCGATGGCGGTGGCCAAGAAGTTCGATCCGAACAAGCGGTGGAAGGTCACCATCTATTAGCCATGGAAGAAAAACTGCAAGCCATCGTGGACCGCTACAAGAGCGGCAGGAGCACCCTGGTGGGCGTGCTCCAGGACGTGACCCAGGACTTCGGCTACCTGCCGGAGGAGGCCCTGCGGGAGATTTCCCGGGCCATCGAGGTGCCGGTGAGCCTGTTCTACAGCCTGGCCACCTTCTACAAGTCCTTCCGCCTGGAGCCCATCGGCAAGAAGCACGTCTGCGTCTGCGTGGGCACGGCCTGTCACGTGCGCGGCGCCGCCCAGGTGGTCGACGTGTTCGAGCGCGAGCTCGCCATCAAGGCCGGCCAGACCACCCCGGACGGCAACTACACCCTGGAGACCGTCAACTGCCTGGGGGCCTGCGCCCTGGGTCCGCTGGTCACCGTGAACGGGGAGTACCACAGCAAGCTGGACCAGAAGGCGGCGCAGAAGCTGCTCAGGAAGCTGGACGGCGGGCAAAAGGCGGAGGCCCAGGAGGCTGAAGCCCAGGGGGCGGAATCCACGGCATGACCATCTCGCGGGTGCTGGAAATCCTGGACGCCGAGCTGCTGACCGGCCAGGGGGCCGAAGGCCGGGAACTGGCCACTGCCTGCGGGTCGGACTTGATGAGCGACGTGCTGTGCCTGCGCAGCGCGCCCAGCCTGCTGCTCACCGCCCTGACCAACCCCCAGTGCGTGCGCACCGCCGAGATGGCGGAGATCGCCGCGCTCTGCTTCGTGCAGGGCAAGAAGCCTCCGGCCGAGACCCTGGAGCTGGCCAGGCGCAATGGCCTGCCGCTGCTGGCCACCGGGCTGTCCATGTTCACCGCTTGCGGAAGGCTGTTCGCCGCGGGCCTGCGCTGCTGCGGAGAAGGGGCCTGAATTGGACACCATGGACTCCCCCCGCCACGTGGGCAAGATCCGGGAGCTGGTCTACGAGCTGAAGGTCGAGGCGGTGATGACCCGCAAGCTGATCACCCTGGCCCCGGAAGCGCCCATGAGCGGGCTGCGCACCCTGCTGCGGGACAACCGCATCTCCGGCGTGCCCGTGGTGCGCGGCCAGACCCTGGTCGGCCTGGTCAGCGTGGAGGATTTCATCAACTGGCTGGCCCAGGGGGGACGGGACTGCCCGGTGGGCGAGCGCATGTCCCGGGAGGTGCGCACCCTCTCCCCCGGGGAGCCGCTGGTGCACGCCATCGGCAAGCTGGAGCAGTACGGCTACGGGCGCCTCCCGGTGGTGGACGGCGAGCGGCTGGTCGGGCTGGTCACCAAGGGGGACATCATCGAGGGCCTGCTGAAAGAAATGCAGGTCAACAGCCGCGAGGAGGAGGAGCTGCACCGCTACCGGGCCAGCCACTTCTTCGAGGACATGATCGCCGACCGGCTGACGGTCAACTTCCAGTACCAGGTGCGCGGCAAGACCATCGAGCAGGGGGGCGAGGTGGCCAGCGACCTGAAGCGCTCCTTCAAGCGCCTGGGCCTGCATCCGGAGGTGGTGCGCCGGGCGGCCATCGCCACCTACGAGGCGGAAATGAACGTGATCATCTACGCCCGCGAGGGGACGGTCGACGTGTCCGTGGACCCGGAGACCATCCACATCGTCGTGCGCGACCAGGGGCAGGGCATCCCGGACATCCAGCAGGCCCTCCAGCCGGGCTTCTCCACGGCCCCGGACTGGGTGCGGGAGCTGGGCTTCGGCGCCGGCATGGGCCTGCCCAACATCAAAAGCTGCGCCCGCAGCCTGGACATCACCTCCGAGCCGGGACAGGGCACCACCCTGCGCATCAGCATTCCCCTGGAGCCGGAGCGCATATGCGCCTGAGCGAGCTCGCCAAGGCCCTGGACCTGCAGCTGCGCTGCGGCGACCTGGAGGCGGAGGCCTCCGGGGGCTACGTGAGCGACCTGATGAGCGACGTCATCGCCCACGCGGAAGCCGGGGACCTCTGGCTGACCGTGCAGATCCACGCCAACATCGTGGCCGTGGCGGCGATGAAGGACCTGGCCGGCATCGTGCTGACCGGCGGCCGGGAGCCGGAGTACGAGACCCTGCGCAAAGCCGAGGCCAAGAAGATCACCGTGCTGGCCAGCAAGCTGCCCGCCTTCGAGCTGGCCGGCAGGCTGTACCAGCTCGGCCTGCGCGGCCGGGAACGCCATGCCGGGGGTATTTAGGGTGGACCTGCACGTGCACACCTGCCTGTCCCCCTGCGCCGACAACGGCATGGTCCCCACCCGGATCGTGGCCCGGGCCCTGGAGGAAGGCCTGGCGGCCATCGGCATCTGCGACCACAACTCCGCGGGCAACGTGGCCGCCGTGCGGGAGGCCGCCGGGAAGGACCTGCGCGTGCTGGGAGGCATGGAGATCACCACTTCCGAGGAGGCCCACATCCTGGCCCTCTTCGACGGGCAGGAGGCCCTGGAGCGGATGCAGCAGCTGGTGCAGGACGGCCTGGAAGGCCTGAACGACCCGGAGGCCTGGGGCGATCAGATCCTGGTGGACTCCCACGACCAGCCCGTGGGAATCGAGGAGAGGCTCTTGAGCGGCGCCAGCGCCCTTTCGGCCGAAGCGACAGTGCGCGAAGTCCAGGCCCTGGGCGGCCTGGCCATCGCCTCGCACGTGGACCGGCCGGCCTTCAGCCTGGCCCAGCAGCTGGGTTTCATCCCCCCGGAGCTGCCCCTGGACGCGGTGGAGCTCTCCTTCCACTTCCGGGGGGAAAAGGCCGCCTTCCGGGCCTTCGGCTTCCCCCTGGTGAGCTTCTCCGACGCGCACTTTCCCGAGGAGATCGGGCGCAGCCGGACCCTGTTCCGGGTCGAAGAGCCCAGCGTCGCCGCGCTGCGCCGGGCCCTGCGGACCGGTGGGGGGGAGTGGTGATGGAAGATCTGGCGCTGCACGTCATGGACCTGATCGACAACTCGCTCGCCGCCGGGGCCACCCGCATCGCGGTGCGCGTGGAGGAGCGGCCCGGGGCGGACCGCCTCCTGGTCCAGATCGCGGACAACGGGCACGGCATGGACCCGGAGACCCTGGCCCGCGCGCTGGATCCATTCTTCACCACCAAGCCGGGAAAGCCCGTGGGAATGGGACTGGCCCTCTTCGCCCAGGCCGCCCGCGAAAGCGGCGGCGGCCTGGAGGTGGAGAGCTCCCCGGGCAGGGGCACCACCCTGCGGGCGGTCTTCGGCCTGAGCCACCCGGACCGCAAGCCCCTCGGCGACATGGCGGGGACCATCGGACTATTGCAGCAAGCCCATCCCCAGGTGGCTTTCATTTTCGACCATACGATCGTGGAGGAGGAGCCAAGTGAAGCTCAAACCCGAAGATCTTGACAAGATACGCCAGAGGATGAAGTCCACTTCCAGCCTGCGGGAAGGCGCCGGCAGGGCCCGGGTCAACGTGCACCTGGGCACCTGCGGGATCGCCTCCGGGGCGCGGGAAATCCTCAAGGCCTTTCTCGACGCCAAGGCGGAAGCCGGCGCCCAGGACGTACTGATCACCACCTCCGGCTGCGCCGGGCTGTGCAACAAGGAGCCCATGGCCACCATCGAGCTGGCCGGCGAGGCCCCGGTCAAGTACATCGAGCTCACCCCGGAGAAGGTGCGCCGGATCTTCAAGGAGCACGTGCTGGGGGGCCGCGCCGTGGCCGAGTACGCCCTGGCCCTGGGCAGCGAGAGGATATCCTGATGCTCCAGTTCCGGATGAGCCTGCTGGTCTGCGCCGGTACCGGCTGCGTGTCCAACAACTCCTTCTCGGTGAAGGCCGCGCTGGAAAAGGAGCTGACCCGGCAGAATCTGCAGGAGGAGATCCAGGTGGTCACCACCGGCTGCAACGGCTTCTGCGCCAACGGCCCGATCGTGGTGGTCAAGCCGGACGACATCTTCTACCAGTTCCTCAAGGCCGAGGACATCCCCCGCCTGGTGGAGGAGCACTGCCTGAAGGGGCGCCCGGTGCCCGAATTGATGTACAGCCCGGCCAAGGACGCCCCGCCCATCCCCAAGATGAGCGACATCCCCTTCTTCGGCAAGCAGCGCCTGATCGCCCTGGCCAACCGCGGCCTGATCGACCCGGAGAACATCGACGAATACATCGCCTTGGGCGGCTACCAGGGCCTGCGCAAGGCCCTGCTGGAGATGAGCCCCGAAGGGATCATCAGCCGAGATCAAGGCCTCGGGACTGCGCGGCCGCGGCGGAGCGGGCTTTCCCACCGGTCGGAAGTGGGAGCTGGCCCGCGCGGTCGCCGGGGAGGAGAAGTACGTCATCTGCAACGGCGACGAGGGCGACCCGGGGGCCTTCATGGACCGTTCGATCGTGGAGTCCGACCCGCACTGCGTGCTGGAGGGCATGACCATCGGGGCGCGGGCCATCGGGGCCAGCCAGGGCTTCCTCTACATCCGCGCCGAGTACCCGCTGGCGCTGGAGCGCCTGACCCAGGCCATGGAGCAGGCCCGCTCCTACGGCCTGCTGGGGGAGGACATCCTGGGCAGCGGCTTCGACTTCGACATCACGGTCAGCAAGGGCGCCGGCGCCTTCGTCTGCGGGGAGGAGACCTCCCTGATCGGCTCCCTGGAGGGCCTGCTGCCCGAGCCGCGCGTGCGCCCCCCCTACCCGGCCCAGTCCGGCTACCGGGGCAAGCCCACCAACATCAACAACGTGGAAACCTGGGCCAACGTCCCGCACATCATCAACAAGGGCGCCGCCTGGTTCGCCTCCGTGGGCACCGAGAGCTGCAAGGGCACCAAGGTCTTCTCCCTGGTGGGCAAGATCCGCAACACCGGCCTGGTGGAAGTGCCCATGGGCATCAGCCTGCGGGAGATCGTCTTCGACATCGGCGGCGGCATCCCCAACGGCAAGAAGTTCAAGGCCGTGCAGACCGGCGGCCCCTCCGGGGGCTGCCTGCCGGAGAGCCTGCTGGACCTGCCGGTGGACTACGAGTCCCTGACCAAGGCCGGCTCCATCATGGGCTCCGGCGGCATGATCGTCATGGACGAGGAGACCTGCATGGTCGAGGTGGCCCGCTACTTCGTGGGCTTCACCCAGGAGGAGTCCTGCGGGAAGTGCCCGCCCTGCCGGGAGGGCACCTGGCACATGCTCAAGATCCTGGAAGGCATCACCGAGGGCAAGGGCCAGGAGGGGGACATCGAGCTGCTGGAGAAGCTGGCCCTGCGCATCAAGGACACGGCGCTGTGCGGCCTGGGCAATACCGCCCCGAACCCCGTGCTGACCACCATCCGCCACTTCCGCCACGAGTACGAGGCGCACATCCGCGAAAAGCGCTGCCCCGGCGGGGTGTGCAAGAGCCTGATCCGCTACTTCATCCTGGAGGACAAGTGCACGGGCTGCCAGGCCTGCTTCAAGAACTGCCCGGTGAACTGCATCGCCGGGGAGCGCAAGAAGCTGCACGTCATCGACCAGGACGCCTGCATCAAGTGCGGAATGTGCAAGAGCGTTTGCCGCTTCGACGCGGTGAGGATACAATAATGGCCACGATCACCATCGACGACCGGCGCCTGGAGTTCCAGCCCCCCATGACCATACTGGAAGGGGCGCGCAAGCTGGGGATCAAGATCCCCACCCTCTGCCACAACGACCACCTGACCCCTTACGGCGGCTGCCGCCTCTGCCTGGTGGAGGTGGCCGGCGCGGGCCGGGGCCGCCTGCTGCCCTCCTGCGCCACCCCCGCGGAGGACGGGATGAGCGTGATCACCGCCTCGGAGCGGGTCACCGCGGCCCGCCAGTTCATCGTCCAGCTGCTGCTGTCGCGCGCCCCGGAGTCCCCGGAAATGCAGGCCATCGCCCGCTCGCTGGGCGTGGACCCGGCCAACCCCTCCGACGTGGTGGCCGAGTACCTGCTGGTGCGGGCGCCCCAGGCGGGAGCCGACCAACTGCATCCTCTGCGCCCAGTGCGTGCGGGTCTGCGCCCAGGTGCCCGAGCGGCACGCCCTGAGCCTTTCCAGGCGGGGCATCGAGCGCAAGGCCATCAGCCCCTTCGGCAAGGTGGCGGAAACCTGCATCGGCTGCGGCTCCTGCGCCTACGTCTGTCCCACCAAGACCATCAAAGTGGAGGAAGCCGGCTGAGCAGCGGGCGGGCGCCGACGGGGATAGTCCATGAAGAGCTGGCGGGCCGGATCCGCTGGTTCATCTCCCTGCGCTGGCTGGCCGCCGCCGGCCTGGCCGCCACCGTCACGGTGGCCCGCTACCTGTTCGGCCTGCGGGTGGCCGTTCTCCCCCTGTACCTGGGCAGCCTGCTGGTGCTGGCCTACAACGCGGTCTGCTGGGTGGCCTTCCGGCGCCTGTCGGCCCGCATCCAGGAGCCGGGCTGGCGGCGTCAGGCCCAGCGCCTGGCCAACCTGCAGATCTACGTGGACCTGGGCCTGCTCACCTACCTGCTTTATTTCTCCGGGGGCCTGGAGAATCCCTTCATTTTTTACTATATATTCCACATGATCCTCTCCGGCATCCTGCTGGCCAACCGCTCCGCCTACCTGCACGCCTGCTTCGCCGTGCTGCTGCTCTGCCTCATGGCCGGCGGCGAGGCCCTGGGGCTGATCCCCAGCCACCCGGTGCCCGGCTTCAGCGCCGAGCGCCTGACCGGCGCGGTGCTGGCGGGGCGCCTGGGGGCCTTCGCCTCCACCCTGTTCATCGCGGTGTACTTCACCACCACCATCGTCAACCGCCTGCGCGAGCGCGAGCACCAGCTGGAGGAGCAGGACCGCCTGAAGTCGCGCTACGTGATGACCGTGTCCCACGACATCCAGGCCGGGCTGTCCGCAGTGGAAGGCCTGCTGATGGCCGTGCTGCAGGGCTTCACCGAGGCGGTGGAGGGCAAGGCCCGCGAGCTGCTCGACCCGGGCCGCCGAGCGGACCCACCTGCTGCTGCGCTTCGTGCGCGACCTGCTGGACCTCTCGCGCCTGCGGGCCGAGGCCGAGGTCCCGCGGGACCGGGTGCAGCTGGCCCAGCTCATCGCCGGGGAGGCCGAGCTGTACGCCGATCCGCTGCTGGCCAAGGACCTGCGCTTCAGCCTGGACAACCAGGCCGGCGACCCGGTGGTCCGCGGCAACCGCACCGCCCTGGCCCAGCTGTTCAACAACCTGATCTCCAATGCGGTGCGCTACACCCCCAAGGGGGGGTCGGTGCGGGTGGCCTTGCGGCCCGCCGAGAGCGGCGTGGAGGTGCGTGTGGAGGACTCCGGCATCGGCATCGCCCCCGAGCACCTGGAGCACCTGTTCGAGGACTTCTACCGGGCCCCCAACGCCAAGACCTTCAGCGAGAACGGCACGGGCCTGGGCCTTTCGATCGTCCGGCAGTCCGTGCAGATGCACGGCGGCACCGTGCGGGTGGAAAGCGAGATCGGCCGGGGCACCCGCTTCATCGTCACCCTGCCCGTGGAGTCCTGAGCATGGACGCCCAGCAGGCCTTCCCCTCCATCGCCCCGGCCCTGGGGGCCGTGGAAACGCAGTTGAGCGGCCAGGCCGCGGCCATCGTCGCGGACTGGGGCCGGGACGGAGCCTCCGCGGACGCCCTGCAGCGGGTGATCGGGCACGTCTTCGCCGGCAAGGGCAAGCTGCTGCGCCCGGCCCTGGTGCTTCTTTCCGCCGGCCTGGTCGAGGCGCAGGGGCGGGCCTCCGAGCCGACCCTGGTGCGCCTGGCCACCGCCGTGGAGCTGCTGCACTGCGCCTCCCTGGTCCACGACGACATCATCGACGGGGAGCCGCTGCGCCGCGGGCAGGCCACCCTGGCCCGGCGCTACGGGGACCACACCGCGGTGCTGGTGGGGGACCTGCTCTACGCCCGCTGCTTCGCGCTGCTCACCTCGCTGGAGCTGCCCCGCTGGGAGCGGCACCGGGAGATCTTCGACCTGTTCTTCCGGACCACCCAGGCCATGTGCCTGGGGGAGATACGCGAGCAGCAGGTGCTGGAAAGCGGGGCGCGCGTCGGCTTCGAGGAGTACCTGGCGATACTATCGAACAAGACCGCCGAGCTGATGTCCGCCTGCTGCCGGGGGGCGGCCATCGCCTGCGGGGCCTCCGCGCCGGTCACCGCCGCCCTGGCCGAGTTCGGCTTGAGCTTCGGGCTGGCCTTCCAGCTTCTGGACGACGCGGCCGACCGCGACGCCCTGGTGCGGGACGGGGCCGACCTGCGCGCGGCGGCCCAGGACAACCTGGCCCGGGCCCGCGGGCTGTTGGCCGGCCTGGCCCCCGGGCCCGGCCGGGAAGAGCTGGAAGCCGCCTGCCAGCTGGTGCTGGCGGCTCCTTAGATATAATTCCGGATCAGCTTCACCAGCCGGTCGATCTTCACCGGCTTGTTCAGGAACTCCTCGGCCGGCACGTCCTCCTTGTTGAAGTCGAAGGCGTACTCGCGGTTGATGGCCGTCAGCAGGAACAACGGCAGCTTCGGGTGGCCGGCCTTGATCTGGGCCGCGGCCTCGAAGCCCCGGGTCTTCTTCTCGGGAAACATCACGTCCAGCAGGACCAGGTCCGGAGCGATCGTCTCGATCATCTCCAGGCCCTTCTCCACGGTTTCCGCGGAGTGGATCTGGAAGCCCTCGGCCTCCAGCAGGCTGCCCATGGTCTCCAGGATGTCCAGGTCGTCATCGATGATCAGGATCTTGCTCATCCGTCGCCTCCAATGCCGGCAGAAAAATATGGAAGGTGCTGCCTTTGCCCAGTTCGGAATACACGCTCATCCTGCCGGCCAGCGATTCCACCGCCCTTTTCACGATCGGCAGGCCCAGCCCGGTGCCGTCGCGCTCCAGCTGGCGCGCCGCCCGGGTACGGTAAAACTCCTCGAATATCTTGTCCAGCTCCTCCGGCTCGATGCCGTAGCCCTGGTCGCCGACCAGCAGATGCACTTCCCGGCCCTCGGCCTGCGCGGTCACGCTGACCCGGCCGCCGGGCGGGGAGTACTTGATGGCGTTGTGCACCAGGTTGCCCAGGATGATCTTCAGCAGGTCCCTGGTGGCCGAGACGCACAGGTCCTTCGGGCAGTTGGCGGCCAGGGTGATCCGCTTGGCCGCGGCCTGGGTTTCCAGCAGCTCCAGGTTCTCCTCGATCGCCCCGCGCAGGGGCAGGCGGCTGCGGACCCGGCCCACCTCGCCCTGTGATTTCATGTAGGCGTAGTCGATCATCTCGTCGATGATCGTCAGCAGGTTGTCCGTGCGGTGCTCGGCCTTGCGCACGATGTCCAGGGCCTTCGGGGCGGACTCCCCGCCGAGGCCCCGCAGCAGCATCTGGTGGTAGCCGCTCACCGCCGCGATGGGCCCGCGCAGCTCGTGGGTCACCTGCAGGATGAAGTTGCTCTTGATCTTGTCCAGGTTCCGGTAGCGGTCCAGCTCCACCTCGATGCGCTGGCCTTTCTCCTCCAGGCGGCGCTTGATGCTGGTGATCAGGTAGGCGGAGATCAGCAGCAGCGAGACCAGCCCGGCGGCGCGCGGCAGGTTCTGGCCCAGGTAGAAGCCGGCGGCGGCGGCACGCCCGGGACCAGAGCTGGAAGTGGGGGATCAGGCCCAGGTATTCGGCCAGGAAGGCCCCCGCCACCAGGGCCACCAGGGCGCCCACGTAGGCGTACACCACCCGCGAGCTGAAGATGAAGGCGCTCATCAGGATGTGGAACACGAAGAAGGTGCAGAAGGGATTCTCCAGGAAACCGGTGAAATAGACCAGCAGGAAAAGCAGGGCGAAGTCGCAGACGATCTGGGCGTGGAAGAACGCGGCGGTCTGCCGGCGGCTGGGCACCGCCCTGCGGCCCAGGCGAAGCCAGGCCGTGAAGGACAGGTTCAGCAGCCCCAGCAGTCCGGTGATGGCGAACAGCAGCGCGAAGGGCAGCTCGAACAGGCCCAGCAGGCGCACTGCCCCCAGCGTGCCGGCCACTCCGGCGAAGGCGATCCAACGCAGGACCACGAACCAGCCGGTGACCCGGCCCAACTCGGTGTATTCCGACGATTCGATTTTCGAGGCCAAGCGCTAATCCGGACGGTAGTTTTCCTGCAGGCGGCGAACCTCCGCCCCCTGCTCTTCCTTGAAACGGGCCAGCGACTCGAACAGCTCCTTCTGGCCCCGCGAGACGATGGTCTCGGCGATGCGCCGGTACACGGCGGCCAGTTTTCCCTGGAACTCCACCAGGTGGCGGAAGATCTCCCCCGCCTGCGAGGTGCGGTCCAGGCCGGGGTTGAGCTCCTCCTGCTTGTAGTCCAGGGTGAAGCGGATCCACTCGGTCTTGCCGAAGTCCTCCGGCTTGACCCCCCGCAGCACGGCCAGCTTCTCCTCCAGCTTCGCGCGCAGCAGGCGCACCGCCTTCTTGGAGGACTCGCTTTTCAGGGCGAATTCGGCCACGTCGTAGAAGTCCTTGAGGCTGCCTTCCCATTGCAGGGTGATGCCGAGGATCTCTTTCAGGTTTTTGAAGGCGATCATATTGCTTTCATTATACAACAGGCGCCCGGCATTGCAAACCGGGCGCCCGCGAGCGCCTACGGCCGCAGCGAGTCGTCGAAACTCGCATCCAGGGCCTTGAGGGTGTCATACAGCACCTCGACGGTGTAGGTAGGTTGTGCACCCCCCGGCTGCGGTCCTCCAAGATGAGCTTGTAGTTGTAAAGGGCGGCCATTTGGGCTTCGCTCCACTGCCCGGCGGTTGTCCCGGCCCAGCCCGAGCCCAAGCCCGCGAAGCTGGCCTCGGCGTCCTTTTTATACATGACCGGATTGGTGGTCTGCAGGTAGCCAGTGCCCTTCGCGTTCACAAAAAGGTCCAGCAGACCCTGTACCTCCAGCTGGGCGGCCTCCACCCTGCCGTCGCGGTCAAAGTCCGCCTTGGCCTTGACGTCGAACAGCTCCGTGCGGGGCACCTGCTTCGCGTCCTTGTGGCAGCCCAGGCAGGCCACCAGATTCACGGCTGGGGCCTCGTGCACCTCGCCCACCATATTGAAGCTGTGCCCCCCGATCTCCGGATTCAAGCCATAGCGGCCCTGCGGCAGGGACATGTGGCATTCTACGCAGCCGTCCTCGAGGACCTGCTTGTGCGGGGAACTGGAGTAGCTCTTGCCCGGGTATTGCCAGGCATTGCTGCCATTGAGCAGGTCGGACTGGGGTCCGTGGTGTGCGCCCCAAGGGGCGCGCACGTCCTTGGCGGCCATGGCCTTCACGGTGTCCTTCGCCGCGGTGCGCGACTGGTGGCAGTTGGCGCAGAGGTTGCCCTTGCCCAGGTCGAACAGCGTGCCGTCGACCAGTGGTACCGGCTTCACGGTCCGCAGGGTAAGATCCCAGCTCTCGTGCGGGGTGTGGCAGGTGACGCAGTTGGGTTGGGAGGGATAGGCCACGAAGGCCTTGTCGTCGACCTTGCCGGTCTTCACGAAGTCTATGAAACCCTCGTTGGTGTGACACTTCTGGCAGCCCTGCCCATTGGAGTAGTAGGAGTTGTCGTTGTTCTTGTGGCCGGAGGTGTCGTAGCCCAACCGGGCCCCCAGCAGGGGGTACTTGGGGGTCGGGCCGTGGCAGTCGGCGCAGGCGGTCCCGAAGTCCCCGCGGCTCACTCCCGCCGCAAGCCTGGCCTTGAGCCCCTCCACCTCCGTGTTCAGCCTGGCCAACTCGGCCTTGCTCGCCTCGGATCCGCCCGAGGCCATTGCGGCGAGAGCCGGCAGCAGCGTCAGAACGGCGGCCAGCAGGACAATCACGGTTTTGCGCATACCGTGGATTCTAGGATATCTTACCGGGATTGTCAAACTCTTTCGTGCCGGCAGGCACGATCAAGAGACGGGCCTACTCCGCGCGCTCGGGCAGCCGCTCCGGGAGCTCGATCTTCACGGCGGAATGGTCGTATTTCAGGTAATAATTGATCCAGGAGGAGGTTTCGTAGAGCTTCCAGTTGCGCGGCGGGATGATATAGCGCAGCTTGTCCAGCTGGCGGCGGTTGGCGGCCCTCGGATACACCCTCTCCCATACACAGCGATGGTAGGCGAACACCTCGCAGCGGCCGTCGATCCGGCTGCCGCCGCAGGGGCCCAGGCGCTGAGCTTTGGGGCATTGCGACTCCGGGCACACGTAATACATCTCGAACAGGGCGCAGTCGTCGCACTGCCGGCAGTCGAACAGCAGGCGCTTGACGGCCAGCTCCAGGAAGCTGCCCAGGCGATACCAGAAGGGCCTGTGCTCCGCGAAGCGCGAAAAGCGGACCATCATTCTGTAGCCCGGAGTACCCTCGATGAAAATCAGGTTGTGCAGGATGCGCATGGCCCAGAACACGGGATTCGCGATCACGGGGCGGCGGGTCCGCCGCAGCGGCGCGGCGGAAAGGTTCTTCACGAAGTCGAAGGTGTCAGAGCCTTCGAACAGGAAGAAGCTCCCCGCGGGGGAGTAATCGAAGCTCTCGACGTGGTCCCGCCAGTTGTCGCCGATCGTCTCCGCCCTCTGCAGGATTTCGGTGACGTCGCCGAACTTCAGGTTCAAACCTTCCACGTGCGCCCCGTTGTAGCCCAGGCCCTTCAGGATGGCCACCTGCCGGGCGGCGCGCTCGAGGCGCGCCCCCTTGCCCTTGTCCGGGGCTCCGGCCTCCCCGGTCAGGTCCGCGACCAGGCGGTCGTCCACGTAACAGCCGGGCACCTCCCCCCTGTTCATGAAGCGGGCCGCGCCGGCGGAGAGCACATAGACGCTGCCCATCACCGGGATGGGCGAGCGCAGGATCTGCCGCACGTAGCGGATGAACTCCGCGGACCTGCGCGAGTCGTAGCCCAGCTGGGTGATGATGAAATGGGCGCCGGCGCGCAGCTTCTTCTCCAGCTTGACGTACTGCATGACGGCGGAAGCCTCAGTGGCCTTGAAGGGGGAAGCCACCGCGCCCAGCAGGAAGTCGGTGGGCTCCAGGCGCAGGCCCTTGGCCGCGGTCCCCGCCTCCAGGCCGCGGTTCATCTCCTGCAGGTAGTGCAGGGCCGTCACCGAGTCGATGTCGAAAACCGGCTTGGGCTGGCCGAAGAATCCGGTCACCGGGTAGTCGCCGGTGATCACCAGCAGGTTGGTGATGCCCGCCCGCTTCATGGCGTAGGCCCTGGCCTCGACCATGTTGCGGTTCATGTCCTTGCAGGAAAAATGCACCATCAGGTCGCAGCCGATGGCGGCGATCTCGGGGCCCAGCACGTCCGGCCAGAGAGCGGGGTTGCCGCCGGCATTGTCGGTGATGGAGAGGCCGTGGACGTGGCGCGAATCCCGGGCCTCCTGGGCGAACTTGAGGATGTTGTCGATCCCCACTCCGGTGTAGCCCCGCCCGGGCACCAGTTCGCAGGTGACGACGAACTCGCCTGGCGAAGCGAGTCCTTGGCGAATACGAAGCATGCTGTATCTTAGCGTTTCACTCGTCATCTGTCAACGCCGGCTTGCGCCGGCTTTACGCAGGCTTGCGCCAGCTGATGGGCCGCTGTTGGCGGCGCGGCGGGCCGTGCTATGATGCCGCCCATGCGTCCCGCGGAAACAGCGCAGCTCGTCGAGCTGCTCAACGCCCCCCAGGCTTCCGTCAGGCTGGAAGCCCTGCGCCGGCTGTCGCCGCAACGGCGGCCCGACTGCCAGCGACGTGAACAACCACATCCACACCACCTATTCCTTCTCCCCGTATTCCCCGAGCAAGGCCGTGTGGATGAGCCTGAACGCCGGGCTGGCCACCGCCGGCATCATGGACCACGACTCGATCAGCGGGGCGGAGGAGTTCATCGAGGCGGGACGGGCGGCCGGCCTGGCCACGACCGTCGGGCTGGAGTGCCGGTGCGACTTCGCCGGCACCAGCCTGGAGGGCCGCCGGGTGAACAACCCCGACCAGCTTTCCGTGGCCTACGTGGCGCTGCACGGGATCCCGCACCCGCGCATCCGGGAGGTCCGGGAATACTTCCGCCCCCTGCAGGCGGAGCGCAACCGGCGCAACCGGCGCATGGTGGAGCGGCTGAACGCGGCCCTGGGCCGTCCGGAGCTGGCCCTGGACTTCCAGCGCGACGTGCTGCCGCTGTCCTGCCACGCGGAGGACGGCACGGTCACCGAGCGGCACATCCTGTTCGCCCTCTCCCTGCGGCTCATCCAGGCCTGCGGGCGGGGGCGTCCCCTGGTGGCCTGCCTGGAGGACACCCTGGCCCTGCCGCTGGCCCCCAAGGTGCGCGCCTGGCTGCTGGATCCAGCCAACCCGCATTATCCCTACGACCTGCTCGGGGCGCTGAAAAGCGACCTGGTGCAGGGCTTCTACGTGGAGGCGCGGGACGAGTGCCCGGGGGTGCGGGACATCCTGGCCTTCGCCCACCGCATCGGGGCCATCAGCGCCTACGCCTACCTGGGGGACATCGCGGAGTCGGTCACGGGGGACAAGAAGGCCCAGCGCTTCGAGGACGGCTACCTGGAGGAGCTTTTCCAGGTCATCCGCGACCTGGGCTTCCAGGCCGTGACCTACATGCCCAACCGCAACACCCCGGCGCAGCTGGAGCGGGTGCAGTCCCTCTGCGTCCGGCACGACCTGCTGCAGGTGAGCGGCGTGGACATCAACTCCCCGCGGCAGTCTTTCGCCTGCCCGCAGCTGCGCCAGCCGCAGTTCCGCCACCTGGAGGAGGCCACCTGGGCCCTGATCGGCCACGAGCTGGCCTCCAGCGAGGACCCGGCCCGCGGCCTGTTCGCCCCCGAAACCCTGCGGCGCACCCCGGCCCTGGCGGAGCGGGTCACGGCCTACGCCGCGCTGGGAAGGCGCCTGGTTTCCTGACATGCGCCTGGCCCACACCGCCTTCGGGGGCCGGGGCCCGCCCCTCCTGATCCTGCACGGGCTGTTCGGCTCGTCGAAGAACTGGGCGAGCGTGGGCCGGTACCTGGCGGCGTACTGCCGGCCTTACGCCCTGGACCTGCGCAACCACGGGCAGTCTCCCCGCTCCCCGTCCCATTCCCTGGAGGACCTGGTCGGCGACCTGGAGCAGTGGGTCCGGGAAAACCTCAGCGAGCCGCCGGTGCTGCTGGGTCACTCCATGGGCGGCCTGGCGGCCATGGGCTTCGCGCTTCGCCACCCCTCGGAGGTGCGGGCTCTGGCGGTCGTGGACATCGCCCCGCGCGCCTACGGGCACGGCTACGAGGCCGAGTTCCAGGCCTTGCGGCTGGACCTCTCCGCGTACAAGTCCCGCGTGGAGATCGACCGGGCCCTGGCTGTCCTGCTGCCCGACGAGCGCACCCGAAGGTTCTTCCAGACCTCCCTGGAGCCGGGGCCGGGGGGATTCCGTTGGACGGTGAACGGGCCGGCGCTGGAGGAAAGCCCGCTCCTGCGCGGACAGGAGCCCGCCCTCGAGGGGCGCTACGAGGGGCCGACCCTGCTGGTAAGCGGGGGCGACTCCCCTTTCGTCGGCGAGCAGGATGTGGCCCGGATGCGGGAGCTTTTTCCCGACTTTGCGCGTGCTGACCATCGCAGGGGCCGACCACTGGGTCCACGCCAGCGCTCCGCAGGCCTTCCGGGAGGCGATCGCCGATTTCCTGAGCCTCGGGGAACGCTCCCCGGGGCCTGCCGCGGGCCTTACTTCTTCCGGCCCTTGAGGTAGGTGAAGATGAAGCCCAGGATGCTGATCCCGATGTTGATCAGGTTGGGCAGCAGATCCTGGTTCAGCTGCACCCCGGCGATGTTGTTCACGCCAACCGCCCCGAGGATGCCCACCAGGCCGTTCAGGGCCGAAACGATCGGCAGCCCGACCTTCTGGGCGCTGGCCGGGGCGCCCATGCCAAGGACGCCGAAGGCGGCCCCCGAAGCGATGTTGAAGATGTTGCCCGGGGCCGCGGTGCCGATGGCCTGGCTCACGTCGCCGGAGGCCGTGCCCAGAATCCCCAGAGCCCCCTGGGCGATTCCCAGCAATCCCGTCAAGGTTTTATTCATGTGTTCCTCCTTGCTCGAGTCTGGACCTGTCCGGAAACGGCGTCAAGCAAACCGAAGGCTCGCCTCGGCAGCTTCCACAGTGCGCTGGATATCCGCTTCATCGTGTGCCGCGGACACGAAAGCGGCCTCGAAAGCGGACGGAGCAAGATAGATGCCCTGTTCCAGCATGCGGCGGAAATAGCCGCGGAAGGCGGTCTGGTCGCAGCTCATTGCCGAAGCGAAATCCCCGACTTCCCGGTCGGTGAAGAACAGGCTCAGCATCGAACCCACCCGGTTGATCCTGCAGCTCCGCGACAGTTTCCGGAAACTCTGCCGAAGCCCCTCCTCGAGCATCGCCGACAGGCTCTCCAGCCGGCTGTAGACTGCCTCCTCCCGCAGGATGCTCACGGTTTCGTAGCCCATGGCCAGCGCCAGCGGATTGCCCGACAGCGTCCCGGCCTGGTACACCGGGCCCAGCGGCGCCAGCATCTCCATGATCTCCCGCCGGCCCCCGAAGGCCCCCACGGGCAGGCCGCCGCCGATGATCTTGCCCAGGCAGGTCAGATCGGGCCGCACGCCGTAAAGCTCCTGGGCGCCGCCGAGGGCGACCCGGAACCCGGTGATCACCTCGTCGAAGATCAGCACGACCTTCTCCTCGGAGCACAGCTCGCGCAGCCCGGCCAGGAAACCCTCCGCGGGGGGGATGACCCCGACGTTGCCCATGACCGGCTCGACGATCAGCGCGGCCACTTCGCCGCGGCCGGCCCGCAGGAGAGCCTTTACCGACTCCAGGTCGTTGAAGCGGGCCACCAGGGTGTCCCTGGCGGTGCCCTCGGTCACCCCGGGGCTTCCCGGGATGCCGAGGGTCAGCACCCCCGAGCCCGCCTTGATCAGGAAGCTGTCCCCGTGGCCGTGGTAGCAGCCCTCGAACTTGATCAGCTTGGCGCGGCCCGTGAAGCCCCGTGCCAGGCGGACCGCGCTCATCGTGGCCTCGGTGCCGGAGTTGACCATGCGGACCATCTGGATCGAGGGATAGATCGAGGTGATCAGCTCGGCGAAGGCCGGCTCGATCGGCGTGGTGGCCCCGAAGCTGGTCCCCAGGGCCGCCGCCTCGGCAAGGGCGGCGACCAGGCGCGGGTGGGCGTGTCCCAGGATCAGGGGGCCCCAGGAGCAGACGTAATCGAGGTATTCCCTGCCCTCTACGTCGTAGATCTTGGAACCCCGCCCGCGCCGGATGTACAACGGCTCCATGCCCACCGAACCGAAAGCCCGCACCGGGCTGTTCACCCCGCCGGGGATAACTTTGCGCGCCTGCTGGAACAACTGGCTCGAGGTCTGCTTCATGGCTTTTCTCCGAAATGTTTGATTCGCTGCTTCTTCAGCTCCCTCAGGCTGTAGAGCAGCTGAAAATCCTCGCCGCCGACGGCGCCGGCCAGCTCGCGGACCAGCCCTTCGCACTCCTGGCGAGTCCTGGCGTGCAGCATGGCATACAGGGAATAGGGCCACTGCGGCGCGGTTTCACGCTGGTAGCAATGGGACACTTGGGGTAATTGGGCGGCCCGGCGTCCGGCTTCCGGGATGCGCTCCTCCGGGACCCGGAAACAGACCATGGCATTGGCCTGGTAGCCCGCGGCCCGGTGGCGCAGCACCGCCGCGATCCGGCGGACCACGCCCCTGCGCTTCAGGCGCCCCACCGCGGCCAGCAGCCTGCGCTGGCTGACCCGCAGGCCGGAGGCCAGCACCGCCCACGGCCGGGGCACCAGCGGCAGAGGCTCTTCGAGAAGGGCCAGGAGGCGTTTCTCGAAAGGCTCCAGGCGGACCGCCATGACGTCGTCCCCGCCGCCCGCTGGAGCCTCCTGCTGCGGAATCCTGCTTCCCGGGTCCGTGAAACGCAGGCGCACCTGCAGTTTGAAGGTGCGCAGCGCCGGCAGGACCATGGTCGGCACCCCTTCGCCTTCGAGAATCCCCCGCACCTCCGCGCCCAGGTCCCGTTCCGCGGGCACCGCCAGGGTGAACCAGAGGTTCCAGTCGTGCTCGCGCAGGTAGTTGTGGCTCACGCCGGGGTGCCGGCTCACCCGCTGCCCGAGCTCCTCGGCCCGGTCCCCGGCGCGGACGGCCACCAGCGCGGTCCGGACGCCGATCCTGCGGGCGTCCAGGATTGCCGAAATTTCCCGGATCATCCCCTGAGACAGCAGCTCCCGGGTGGTTTCCAGGGTCCGCACTTCGGGAAGTCCGCAGCGCCGGCCGATGCTCCGGAAGGGACGCGAAACCAGGGGGAAGTCGCGCTGCAGCTCCTCCAACAACAGGCCGTGCGGCACCTGGGTTCCGGTTCCCTTCAACGCCCGCTCCCTGCCGCCATCCGCCGGGGCACGTGCACACAGAAAGGCTCCTCGGCCAGGTAGTTGCCGGTGGAGGCATAGGCCCGGGCGCGGCAGCCGCCGCAGACGCCGAGGTACTCGCAGGGCCCGCATTTGCCCTGGTAGCGGGCCGGGTCCCGCAGGCTGGCGAACAGCTCGGAGCCTTCCCAGATGCGCTGGAAATCATAGCCGTCGCGGCGGAGGTCCCCGGCCTCCAGGTCCAAGAAACCGCAGATCTGCACCCTTCCGGTATGGGAAACGAAGGCGAAGGCCTGCCCGCCCAGACAGCCCTTGGTCATGGCGTTCAGGCCGTGCGTAGCCCGGCTCACCGTCCGTCCAGCCTGCTGCTCCTGTTGGCGCAGTACCCGATAGTAGTGAGGCGCACAAGTCGGCTTGATGGGGACCGGGCAATCCAGGCTCCGCTGGTATATCCAGTTCAGCACCCGCTCGTACTCCTGGGGGTCGATGGCCAGCTCGGCCAGCTCCCTGCCCCGCCCGGTGGGAACCAGCAGGAAGGGATGGTAGCCCGCCGCGCCGAGGGAGACGGCCAGCTCGAGGATCTTCTCCAACTGCCCCACGTTCAGACGGGTGACCGTGGTGTTGACCTGGAACTCCAGGCCTTGCTCCCTCGCCAGGCGCGCGGCCCGCAGCACGGAATCGAAAGCCCCTGGCACCCGGCGGAAGGAGTCATGGGTTTCCCGGTCGGCGCCGTCGATGCTCAGGGAAATACGGCGGATGCCCGCGGCGACGATACGCCGGGTGCTGTCAGGGTCCATCAGCAGTCCGCAGGGGGCCATGACCATGCGCAGTCCCAGGGAGGTGCCGTGCTCGGCGAGGCGGTAGATGTCCTCCCGCACCATGGGCTCGCCGCCGGTCAGGATGATGATCGGCTTGGCGAAGGCCGCCACTGCGTCCAGGAAGCGCAGGCACTCGGCGGTGTCCAGCTCCCCGGCGTAATCCCGGTCCGCCGCGGAGGCCCGGCAATGCCGGCAGCTCAACGGGCAGCGGCGGGTCACCTCCCAGGCGATCAATCGGGGCTGGAAGCGGACTTCGCCTCCCTCATTCATTATTGGCTTCCCCGGCCCAGGAGCCGCGCAGCCTGCTTGGCGAAATAGGTCAGGATGATGTCGGCGCCGGCCCGCCGGATGGACAGCAGCACCTCCTCGACGATGCGCTGCTCGTCCAGCCAGCCCTTTTCCCCGGCCGCCTTGATGCAGGCGAACTCGCCGCTGACGTTGTAGGCGGCCACCGGCAGGTCGAAGGTGCTCTTCACCCGGTAGATGACGTCCAGGTAGGCCAGGGCGGGCTTGACCATGACGATGTCCGCGCCTTCCTCGATGTCCAGCCGCACCTCGCGCAGCGCCTCCTCGACGTTGGGCGGGTCCATCTGGTAGCCCCGCCGGTCGCCGAACTGCGGGGCGGAGCCGGCCGCCTCCCGGAAGGGCCCGTAGAAGGCGGAGGCGTACTTGGCCGCGTAGGACATGATCGCCACCTCCTGGAAGCCTCCGCCATCCAGCGCCTCCCGGATCCGGGCCACGCGGCCGTCCATCATGTCCGAGGGGGCCACCATGATCCGCGCCGGCCTGGGCGTGGGAAAGGGCCTGGCGGGCCAGCAGCGGCAGGGTGGCGTCGTTGTCCACGGCTCCTTCCCGGATGACCCCGCAGTGCCCGTGGCTGGTGTACTCGCAGAGGCACACGTCGGTGATGACCAGCAGGTCCGGCAGCCGCTCCTTGAGGGCCCGCACGGCCTGCTGCACGATGCCCTGCTCCGCCCAGGACGTGCTGCCGGTGGCGTCCTTGGCCTCCGGGATGCCGAACAGGAGCACGCCGGGGATGCCCAGGTCGCGCGCTTCGCGGCACTCTTCGACCAGCTGGTCGACCGACAGCCGGAAGTTGCCGGGCATGGAGTCGATGGGATCGCGCACGCCCCGGCCGGGACAGACGAACAGCGGGTAAATCAGGTTGTCCACCGACAGCCGGGTTTCCCGCACCAGGCGCCGCAGGGTCCGGCTGCGCCGCAGCCTGCGCATTCGCGTTTCCGGAAACATCAGCACACCTCCTCGCGCGGGCCGGCGGCCGTCTCGGCCAGGCCGATCTCCTCGTCGCTCAGGTAGCAGGCTGGGTCGGCCTCCCACGGATCCCCGGTCACCGCTTCGGCCCGCACCCGAAGATTCCCGCCGCACACCTCCAGCCAGCGGCAGCGGGCGCAGCGGCCCTTCACGTGGGGCTTCTTGTCCTTGAGCCCGCGCCATGAGCGGGTCGGAGAGGTCGCTCCAGATCTCGCTGAAGGGCCTTTCGCGCACGTTGCCGAAGCTGTGGTGGCGCCAGAACTGGTCGGCGTGCACCGAGCCGTCCCAGCTCACGCAGCCGATGCCGAGGCCGGAGCTGTTGCCGCCGTTCATGCGCAGCAGCTCCAGGATCCCTTCGGCCCTGCGCGGGGTCCTCCCTGCGGACCCGCAGGTACAGGTACACCCCGTCGGCGTGGTTGTCCACGGTCAGCACTTCCTTGGGCAGTCCGGAAGCGTGCAGGTCCCGGGTGGCGTCGATGATCTGGTCCACCACCCGCCGCGCCTCCTGCCGGTCCAGGTCCTCCTCGATCAGCCGGCTGCCCCGCCCGGCGTAGACCAGGTGGTAGAAGCAGACCCGCGGAATGTCCTCCTCGACCAGCAGCCGGAAGATCCCGGGGATGTCCTGGGCGTTGCGGCGGTTGATGGTGAAGCGCAGCCCCACCTTGATGCCCGCCTCCCGGCAGCTGCGCAGCCCGGCCATGGCCCGGGCGAAGGCTCCCTCCACGCCGCGGAAGCGGTCGTGGGTCGGCTCCAGCCCGTCCAGGCTTACGCCCACGTAGGAAAGCTGCAGGCCCTTGAGCTCCCGGGCCAGCTCCGCGGTGATCAGCGTGCCATTGGATGAAAGCACCGAGCGCACCCCTCTCGCGCGGGCGTGGGCGATGAGCTCCAGGATATCGGGGCGCATCAGGGGCTCACCGCCGGAAAACAGGATCACCGGCACCCCGAACCCGGCCAGGTCGTCGATCAGGTCCCTGCCCTCCGTGGTGTCCAGTTCCCCCTCGTAGCGACGGTCCCGGGAGCCGGAATAGCAGTGCGCGCAGCGCAGGTTGCACCGCCGGCCCACGTTCCAGACCACCACCGGCTTCTTGTCCTGGGAGAATTGGAGCAGGTGCGAGGGCAGGGTGCGGGAGCTGCGGCCGTAGCGCAGCGGGTCGGAGGGCTCCACGGTCCCGCAATAAAGCTTGGAAATACCGATCATGCGGATGGCCTTTCACGGAAATGTTCTTCGATGGCCTGGATCAGGCCCGGGATGGTGTGCGTGCCGGACTCCACCCGGACCGCCAGGCCCAGCTCGCGGGCCGTGGCGGCCGTGACCGGGCCGATGCAGGCCCCCTGGATTCCGGGCAGCAGACCCTCCCGGCCCGAGGCGCGGAGGATCTGGACCAGGTGGGAAACCGTGGAGGAGCTGGTGAAGGCCACCAGCTCCGGCACCGGCTCGAACAGCTCGTCCAGCTCCCGGGCCGTATAGTCAGGCGCGCGGTTGCTGTACACCGGCAGGCGCAGCACCTCGGCCCCGAGCCTCTCCAGTCCCTCCGGCAGCACCTCGCGGGCGATCTCCGACCCGGGGAACAGGAAACGTTCGCCGCGGTAGCTCTTCTGCCGCGCGGCGAAGGCCTCCACGGCCGCCTCGGAGGTGAAGCGCTCCGGCACCAGGTCGGCCCGCACCCCATGGCTCTTCAGGAAGGCGGCGGTCTGCGGTCCCATGGCCGCCACCCGCACGCCCGCCAGCCTGCGGGCATCTAGCCCCATTTCCCCCAGCCGGGTGAAGAAGATCTCCACGCCGTTGACCGAGGTGAAAACGACCCACGAAAACGTGCCGATACTCTCGATGGCCCGCGCCAGGCCGCTCAAATCCGCAAGAGGAGCGATGGCCAGGGTTGGCAGCTCCGCCACGTCGGCGCCCAGCTCCCGCAGGCCCAGCGAAAGCTCCGAAGCCTGGCTGCGGCTGCGGGTGACCAGGATCCGGCGGCCGAACAGCGGCCGCGTGTCGAACCAGCGCAGGCGCTCCCTCAAGCCCACCACCTCGCCCACGATCAGGACCGCCGGCGGCCCGAAGCCGCGGGTTTCGGCCAGATCCGCCAGGCTGTCCAGGGTCCCGGTAAGGGTTTCCTGGCGGTTCAGGGTGCCCCAGCGCACGAGGGCCGCGGGAGTGGCGGCGGGCCGGCCGGCGGCCAGGATGCGGGCTGTGATCTGCCGCAGGTTCTTGACCCCCATGTACACCGCCAGGGTGCCGGCGCCCACGGCCAGGCGCTGCCAGTCGACCTCGCTCTCGGCCTTCTCCGGGTCCTCATGCCCGGTAATCAGCACGGCCGTGGAGGCCAGGCGCCGGTGGGTGAGCGGGATTCCCGCGTAGGCGGCGGCGGCCAGGGCGGCGGTGATGCCCGGGACGATGACAAAACGGATTCCGGCCTCGGCCAGCTCCAGGGCTTCCTCCCCACCGCGGCCGAACACGAAGGGGTCCCCGCCCTTCAGCCGCACCACGATCTGCCCGCGCTGCGCGCGCTCCACCAACAGCCGGTTGATATCCTCCTGGGGCAGGGAGTGCCGGCCGGCCGTCTTGCCGACGTAGATGCGCTCGCAGGCCTCGGAGCAGCAATCCAGCAGCCGGGGATTGGCCAGGTAGTCATATACCACCACCTCGGCCCGCCGCAGGGCCTCCAGGCCGCGTACGGCGATGAGGCCCTCGTCCCCGGGCCCGGCGCCGACGATGTACACGGGGCCGCGGGCCTTCGCTTCAGCGTTCATCGGCGCCCCGGACGTGCTGGTACTGCTCGTAGGTGACCCGCGCCTCGGCTCCCTCCACGCCGATGCCCTTGATCAGCACCTCCAGCAGCTCGTCGAGGACCTCCTCGCGGTGGTACACGTTCTCCGGTGCCTTGCGCAGGCCGTCGATCATCCCCAGGATCAGGTGGGCGACCAGCACGTGGTTCAGGCCGGGGCGCAGCAGGCCTTCTTCGACCCCGCGCTCCAGGACGCGCAGCACCAGCTCCTCGATGCGTCCGTACAGCGTGGCGATGCCCAGCCGGTCGCTGCGGGCCAGGGTGTTCTCCTCCCGTTTCCAGAGGAGGTAGAAATGGGGATGCTTGGACATGAACTTGTGCAGGTGCAGGATCAGGCTGCGCAGGTTCTTCAGGGTGTCCTTGCGCCGGTCATAGGAGCGCTCCAGCAGGTCCAGCAGCTCCCCGAGCCTGTCGTGGATGATCGAGAAATACAGATCCTCCTTGGATTCGAACAGGTTGTAGAGGGTGCCCTTGCCCACGCCCGCGAGCTGGGCGATGCGGTCCATGCACACACCTTGGAAATCGGAGGCGGCGAACAGCTCGCCGGCGACCCCCAGGATCCGCTCCAGCTTGATCCGCCGCTTAGCTCCCGGCTCTATTTCGTATCTGCTCAAGGATCTCCTCTCCTCCCCGCGCCAGCAGCTCCCCGGCCAGCTCCTCGGCCAGGCGCACCAGGTCCTCCGCCGCCCCCGCGCGGGAGGCCCGCACGATGGACTGTCCGTCCAGGCTGGCCACCAGCCCCTCGATCCTGGCGCCCGCGGCCTCCAATACGCTCAGGCAGCCCACCGGGACCTGACACCCTCCCTCCAGCCGGTGGAGGAAGGCCCGCTCCGCCTCGGCCATCCGGAAGGACCGCGGGTCACTGGCCGCGGCGACCAAACCCGCGATCCGCGGATCGTCACGGCGGATCTCCACGCCGATGATCCCCTGGCAGACCGCCGGCAGCAGGCGCTCCGGCTCGAAGCGCTCGACGATCCTGGCGGCCAGCCCCGCCCGCTCCAGCCCGCAGGCGGCCAGGACCACGGCCTCGCACTCTCCGCCGGCCATCTTCTGCAGACGGGTGTCCACGTTGCCCCGCAGCTCCACGATGCGCAGGCCCGGGTTCAGCCGCAGCAGCTGGGCCGCCCTCCGCAGACTGGAGGTGCCGATGCGCTCGCCGGCCTGAAGGCGGTCGAAGGGGCGCCCGTCCGGGCTGACCAGGGCGTCGCGCGGATCCTCGCGGCTCAAGGTGCAGCCCAGCGCGAGCCCCTCCGGGATCGTCGTAGGCAGGTCCTTCAGGCTGTGCACCGCCAGGTCGATGCGTCCCGCCAGGAGGGCATCCTCGATTTCCCGGATGAAGATCCCCTTGCCGCCGATCTTGGACAGAGGGGCGTCCAGGACCCGGTCTCCCAGGGTCTTGATGGTCACGATCTCGGTTTCCAGCCCCGGATTGACCTGCAGCAGGGCCGCGCGCACCTTTTCCGCCTGGATCACGGCCAGCCGGCTGCCGCGGGTCCCGATGCGCACGCTCATTGGCGCTCTCCGCCGCGCAGCTCAAAGAGGTCGTTGACCATGTCGATAAACTCCAGCTGCCTTCCCTCCCGGGAGAGGCTCTTGAGGTTCTTGATGATCAGTCCCAGGTATTTGCCCTGCAGAAACCGCCCGAACTCCTCCACCTTCCGGAAGGTCTCCTCGGGAAGGCGATTCCTCAGGCTGTCCAGCTCCTCCTGGGAGATGGAATCGAAGCGACGCCGGAGATGGGTGATCGTGGGGGCGAGATCCAACGAGGACAACCAGTCGAAAAACTCCCGGGTGTGCTCCTCCACGATCCGCTCGGCCTGGCGCACCGCGCCCTGCCGCTTTTCCGCGTTGCGGGCCAGGACCCCCTTCAGGTCGTCCACGTCGTAGACGAACACCTCCTCCAGCCCTTTCACGGACTGCTCGACGGCGCGGGGCACCGAAAGGTCGATCAGGAACAGGCAGCGGTTGCGCCGCCGCTGCATGACCGCAGCGAGTTGCTCCCGCCCCAGCAGCGGCTCACGGGACGAGATGGAGGCAATGACGATGTCGCAGCGCAGCAACTGCTCCTCCAGGCGCTCGAAGCCGGCCGCCTCCGCGCCGTATTTCGCGGCCAGCGCCTGGGCCCGCTCGGGCGTCCTGTTGACGACGCACAGATGGCGGCTGCCCCGCCTGGACAGGCATTGCAGCACCAGCTCGCCGGTCTCCCCGGCGCCGATCAGCAGCGCCGGGTGCTCCTCGAGGTTGCTGAAGATCCGGCCGGCCAGCTCCACGGCGGCATAGCCCACGGAGGAGGCCCCCTCGTTGATCCCCGTCTCGGAGCGCACGGACTTGCCGACCTCGAAGCACTTGTGGAACAGGCGGTTCAGGACCGCTCCCGGTGTGCTTTCGGGACGCGCTGATGTGGTAGGCCGTCTTGACCTGCCCCAGGATCTGGTTCTCGCCCAGCACCATGGAGTCCAGACCGGAGGCCACCCGGAACAGGTGGCTCACCGCCTGCTGCTCCTGCGCCGCGTAGAACAGCCCCTCGCCCTGCTCCCCCACGCCCTTGAAGGAGCAAAGGAAGCGCTGGACCGCGGCGATGTCCCTCTGGCTGCAGGGCTTGGGGGAGCTGAAGTAGATCTCCGTGCGGTTGCAGGTGGAAAGCACCACCACGGCGTCGAAAGGCTCCTGCCGCCGCAGCTCCTGGATGAACCGCTCAATTTCCGGCTCGTCGAAAACGAAGCGCTCGCGGACTTCCACGGGCGCGCTCTCGTGGTTGAGCCCCACCACGCCGATCATCGTCCCTCCAGCCTGCGCAGGATCTGCTCCACCAGCGGCTCCAGTTCCCGGGCCAGCAGGTCCTTCTTCTGCGCGCCGTCGGCGGCGGTGTCGTTGATCCGCGCCCTGGCTTCCCCCACCCTGGCCAGGTCCTCCTCCAGCCCGGGGTAGAGCCGGCTTTCCAGGTGCTCCCGCAGCCGCCGCGACAGGTACGGGGCGGTTCCCGAGGTCGAGATGGCCAGGGTCAACGGACCCCGGCGCACCACCGCCGGCACGAAAAAGCTGCAGTGCTCGGGGTCGTCGACCGTGTTGACCGGCACCCCCCGGCGGGCGGCCTCCTCGAAGACCTGCCTGTTGACCTCGCCGCTGCCGCTGGCGGCGATCACCAGGCGGAATCCCTCCAACTCGCCGGGGCGGTAGGGCCGCTCCCGCCAGGCGATCCTGCCCTCCCGGGCCAGGCTGCGAATCTCCGGCACCGCCTCCGGGGCCACCACCGTGACCAGGGCCGAGGCGGCCAGCAGGCTTCCCAGCTTGCGCGCCGCAACCTGCCCGGCGCCAACGACCAGACAGGGCACGCGGTCCAGTTTCAGGAAGATCGGGTACACGGCCTCGCCCTCAGAAGCGATGCAGGGTCGGCAGGAGCAGGCGGACGGTGACCATGAAGGCCACCACCACCGCGAAGCCGGACACGCTGAAGTAGCTCAGCTGTCTCCCGCTCCAGCGAAACAGGCGGCGCAGGAGCATTCCCGCCACGTACAGCAGCCAGAGCACCCCGGAGAGCAGGATCTTGGGGTCCGTGAGCGGAAGGCGGCCCCAGACCTTCACCGCCAGAAGGCTGCCCAGCAGGATGCCGACGGTCAGGAAGGCGAAACCGGCGATCAGAGTGACCCGGTTCATGCGCTCCAGAAGCTCCAGCGGGGGCAGACGGTCATACATCCGCCGCAGGTCCTTGGCCTTGAGCTCGCGGAAAAGATGGAGGTACATCAGGCCCAGGATCATCGAGTAGGCGAAGGCGGCGTAGCCCAGGCTCGTGGCGAGGGTGTGGCTGCCGAAAAGCGGGGAACGGAACAGGTCCCGATCCAAATAGATGACCCGCGAGCCGACGGAGGCCAGCAACTGACTTACGAAGACCAGGGGAAAGGCGAAAAACGCGGCCGCCTTGATCTTGAAGGCCACGTGCAGCAGCGAGGTAAGGAAGGTGACGAAAAAGGCCACCACCGACAGCGCCTCGAAGAACGAGGTGAGCGGAAGCTTTCGGGCGGTGATTCCCAGGACCGCCAGGTACGCCAGATGCACGGGCAGAGCGACCAGGATCAGGGAATCCGTGGCCACGGACAAACCGCGCCGTCCGGTATGGAAGAAGGCCCCGGCGAAGGACGAGATCGCCAGGTAGAGAGCCGCAATGCCGAGACTGATAGCGAAAAAGACGCTAGACTCCATTAATACTGACCAGTCAGTTCTGCATTTATAGCACAGGCGCCGCCGCTTGGCAAGGGAAAAAACGATCCAGCCGGCGGCTTGCGAAGGATTCCCGCTCTATCCTATAGTGCAGCCAAACCAATGAAACACCGCGACCACAGCCGCCTTCTCGCCGACCTGCGCGAGGAATACGCGCGGCGCAACCCCCGCTCCTCCGCGCTGCAGGCCCGGGCCCTGCGCCACATGGTGGACGGCGGCAGCCACACCCTGCGGCTCCTCGAGCCTTTCCCGCCGCGCATCGCCGAGGCCGCGGGGGCCTTCGTGACGGACGAGGACGGGCACCGCATCCTGGACTTCTGGCAGGGACATTACGCCAACCTTCTGGGGCACAACCCTTCCGAGCTGTTCGGCGTGCTGCAGGAAGGGCTGGCCGCCGGCCGCGGGCTGCAGACCGGATTTACCGACCGGCTGCAGGTGGAGACCGCCGAGCTGCTCTGCCGGCTTACCGGCACCGAGCGGGTGCGCTTCACCACCAGCGGGGCGCTCGCCACCATGTACGCGGTGCTGCTGGCCCGGGCCTCCACCGGGCGCGACCGGATCATGAAGGTGGGAGGCGGCTGGCACGGGGCCCAGCCCTGGGCCCTGAAGGGGGTGGACTTCCACGGCGAGAACCATTCCCAATTCCAGCACGTGGAGACCAAGGGCCTGCCCCTGGCCATCGCCAGGGAGGTCCTGGTCACCCGCTTCAACGACCCGGAAATGCTGGAAGGGCTGTTCCGCCGCCACGGCGGGGAGGTGGCCTGCTTCATCGTGGAGCCGTTCATGGGCGCCGGCGGGTTCCTGTTCGCGGAACCGGAGTACCTCGCCCTGGCCCGGGAGCTGTGCACCCGGAACGGCACGGTGCTGATCTTCGACGAGGTGATCAGCGGTTTCCGCTTCCACCCCGGCGCAGTGAGCCACCTCTACGGCGTGCAGCCCGACCTGGCCACCTTCGCCAAGGCCATGGGCGGAGGCATGCCGGTGGCGGCGGTGGCCGGCCGGGCGGAGCTGATGAAAATGGCCGGCCGGGGCGGCGGGGTGAAGTTCTCCGGGGGCACCTACTCCGGCCACCCCGCCTGCATGCTGGCGGCTCGGACCATGATGGCCCACCTGGAGAGCCACGCGCGGGAAATCTACCCCCGCCTGGCCGTTTTGGGGGAGCGCACCCGCCGCGCCGTGGAGGCGGCCTTCGCCTCGGAGGGCCTGCACGCGGCGTGCACCGGGGACGGCAACCGGGTCGTGCCGGGCAGCTCCCTGGCCATGGTGCACTTCCCCTACCGGGAGTCGACGCGCTTCCGCTCCCCGGAGGACACCCACAACCCGGACGTCTGCGACGTGGCGCTCAGCGAGACGGTGGTGCAGATGGCGCTGCTGCTGGAGGACGTGTTCGTGGTGCATGGCCTGGGCTCGCTCAGCACGGCGCACACGGAAGAGCACCTGGAGCGGCTGACGGAAGCCTGCCGCCGCGCCGCCCGCCGGATCAAGGCCTCGCTTTAGCGGCCCCGGCGGACCAGTCGAAGCCGACCAGCAGGGTGGCGCAGCCGGTGTCGCCCGGAAAACCGCAGGCCTCGCGCAGGATCACGTCGGACTGCGAGGAAGGGCTGATGGAGATGATCCGGCGGATGCCCAGCTCCTCCTGGCGCTCCTCCAGCTCGGCGAAGCCCAGCGGCGGGATCAGGAAGAAAGACGGGGTACCGGGGCTGGCCCGCCGCTCGGGGAACAGGACGAAGGACTCGGCCAGGAAGAGCGTCTTCTCCGCGTACGGCCGGCGGGAGGCCAGCACCTCCTCGCCCAGGATGCGATAGCGCGCGCCCTCCGCTTCCAGGACCTGCCCGCCGGCCGCGGCGCCCTCCGCCTGCCCGCTCCACCAGATACACCGTCGGCGCCGGAGGCTCGCGGAACTGGCGGTCCTTCAGCAGGGCCACCGCCGCCTGCCGCTCCAGCACCTGGCGCACGCCTTCGTTCTGCAAAGGCAGGAAGGCGGACTTCTCGTAGCGGCCTTCCTCCACCGCCACGCGCTCCAGGACGCCGCGGTCCACCGCCTTCACCGCCACGATTCCGCGCAGCCCGGCCAGCAGGCGCTCCACGGTCGCCAGCCCGCCAGGGCGCCCTGCGTGTTCCGCGCGCTCCGCGCGTCCCGCGCGTCCAGCGCGCGCTCAGGGCTCCACCCCGCGCTCCCGCAGGAAGGCCTCCACCTCGCCGCGCCTGGGCATGGAGGGCTGCGCCCCCAGCCGGGTGACGGCCAGCGCGCCGGCCGCGTTGGCGTAGCGCACCGCGCGCCGTAGGTCGCCGGTGCGCAGGTACTGGGCGCTCAACCCGGCGGTGAAGGCGTCCCCGGCCGCGGTGGTGTCCACGGCCCGGACCTGGAACCCGGGCACGCGCTCTCCGCGGCCGGAGGAGGACTCGTAGAGGAAGCATCCCCGCTCGCCCAGCTTCAGGGCAACATGCCGGCAGCCGGTGATCTCAGCCAGCCGGCGGGAGGCGCGCTCCGCCTCCTCGTCGTTTCCGCAGGGCAGCCCGCTGTAGGCCCGGGTCTCGGTCTCGTTGGGGCTCAGCACGTGCAGCCCGCCCAGGCGGCGCAGGTCCATCTCCCGCACGGGGCCCGCGTCCAGGAACACCGGCACGCCCCGCCGGCCCGCCTCCCGGCAGGCCTCCTCCACGATGTCCGGGGAAATCTCCAGATTGACCACCAGGGCGTCGAAAGGCCGCTCGAAGGCCCTCCGCACGTCTTCCGCCCGGATGGTCAGGTTGGCGCCGGCGTAGACGATGATGCGGTTCTGCCCGCCCGGCTCCACGGGGATGGCGGCGAAGCCCGTCTGGGCCTGCTCGTCCGCGGCCAGCAGCTCGGCGTGGATGGCCTCGCGGGCCAGGTGTTCGCGCAGCGTGTCCCCGTGCGCGTCGCGCCCGACCCTGCCGACGAAGGTGACTTCGGCCCCCAGGCGCGCGGCGGCCACGGCCTGGTTGGCCCCCTTGCCCCCGGGCACGTAGCCGTAGCGGCTGCCCAGAACGGATTCGCCGGCGTCCGGCAGCCGCTGCATTTCCAGGACCAGATCCATGTTGATGCTGCCCACCACCAGGATCCTCGGCTTGTCGCTGACCACGGCGTATTCTACCGGCCCCTGGGCCGCTTGCCAAGAACGCTCCGGCGGTATAGCCTGCGCTCTCGAAGGGCGGGCATGGAACTGGAGTTGGGCATCAAGAGCGACCCCATCGAGAGCCGCTACAGCTTCGAGTGGCTGTTCGAGCTGCTTCAAGATATGGGCGTGCGCAACCTGCAGCTGGGCAGCTTCGCGGAGATCTTCAGCCTGGAGGACGGCTGGTTCCTCGAGCTGCGCCGGAAGGCGGAGCGCCGGGGCGTGCGCATCCGCAGCTGCTTTACCACCCACCGCGACCTGGGGGGCTTCTTCCTGGAGGACCCCTGGCGCCAGCGCGCCACCCGCCGCATGTTCGAGCGCCTCATCCGCATCGCCGCGCTGGTCGGCGCAGAGGCGGCCGGCGGCAACCCCGGCTCGGTGCCGCGGGACCAGGCGCAGACCAAGGAGAGGGGCATCGCCCGCTACCTGGGCCAGATGAAGGAGCTGATGGGCCTGGCCCGCCGGGAAGGGCTGCAATGGCTGGCCCTGGAACCCATGTCCTGCCTGGCCGAGCCGCCCACCCTGCCGGAGGAGGTGGAGCGGATCCTGGGCGAGCTGGGCGCGCACCACCGGGAGCACCCCGACACCACCGTGCCGGTGTATTGCTGCTCGGACATCAGTCACGGCTACGCCGATGCCGAGCGCCGGGTCGTGCACGACAACTGGAGCCTGTTCGAGCGGCAGATCCCCTGGATGGGCGCCTTCCACATCAAGAACACCGACCGGCACTTCGACGCCACCTTCGGCTTCTCCGCCGAGGAGCGGGCCCGGGGCATCGTCGACCTGGAGCGCCTGCGCGCCCTGCTGGAGCGCCACGCCGCGCGCTTCCCGGTCCGCCCCCTGGTCGGCTACTACGAGACCGGCGGGCCCAAGGTCGGGCGGGACTACTCGGACCGCAACTTGGAGCGCGACCTGCGCGAGTCCCTCGCGGCCATCCAGGCGGCTTTATTGCCACGCCCCCCCGTCTCACGATAGATTGACAGCAGCATGAGCACCCCGCCCAAGGAAGACCTCGCGGAACTGGTGGCCCTGTCCCGGCACTTCGGCTCCGACCCGCAGTACGTGCTGGCCGGCGGCGGCAACACCTCCTTCAAGACCGAAAGCCGTCTGTTCATCAAGGGCTCCGGCACCGCGCTGGCCGACATCGAGCCGGGCGGCTTCGTCCGCCTGGACCGCGCCCGCCTGGCCTCCCTGTGGCGGCGCGACTACCCCGCCGATCCGCACGCCCTGGAGGCGCTGGTCACCGAGGTGCTCCTGGCCGCCCGCGAGCCGGGGCAGGAGGCCAAGCGCCCCTCCGTGGAGACCCCGCTGCACGATTTCTTCCCCGAAGCCTACGTGGCCCACACCCACCCGACGCTGATCAACGCCCTGGCCTGCTCCCGCCGCGGCGCCGAAGCGGTCCGGGAGTTGCTGGGGGCCGAGGTGCTCTGGATCCCCACGGTGAACCCGGGTTTCCAGCTGGCGGCCACCGTGCGCCGGGAAATGGAGAGCTTCTCGCGCCGGCACGGGCGCAGCCCGGACCTGCTGGTGCTGCAGAACCACGGCCTGTGCGTGGCCGGCCCGGACTTTGCCGAGGTGCGACGCAAGAGCGAGGCCCTGCTGGAAAAGGTGCGCGCTCGAGTCCCCGCTCCGCCGGATTCAGCCCTGCCCGCCGCGGGCGGCGCCTCCCCGGACCGCGCCCGGGCCGCCGCGCTGGCCCCCGCCGTGCGCATGCTGCTGCGGGGGGACGGCCCCTCTTCGGTGGTGACCTTCGGCGCCGGCCCGCTCATCTCCGCCTTCCGGGGCGGTTCGATCGCCTTCACCCCCGACCACGTGGTCTACTGCAACCACGAAGCGCTGTTGGTGCCCTGGGCCGAGCAGCTGGAGGAGCACTATCAGCTTCTGGAGAAAGGGATCCGAGCCTACCGCGCGGCCCACGGCCTGGCCCCCAAGATCGTCGTGGCCGAGCGCCTGGGGGCCTTCGCCTGGGGCCCCAACCGCAAAAGCGCGGACACCGCCCTGGCGGTTTTCGGGGACGCCCTGAAGGTGGCCTTCTACGCGGCGTCTTTCGGAGGGCCGCAGGCCATGCCGGAGGAGCAGGTGCGCTTCATCCTGGGCTGGGAGGCCGAGGCCCACCGCCAGCGGGTCAGCGCCGGCCCGGGTCGGGCCGGCCGGGCGGCCGAGAAGATCGCCCTGGTGACCGGCGCCGCCCAGGGCTTCGGCCTGGGCATTGCCGAGGCCCTGCTGGCCGAGGGGGCCAACGTGGTCCTGGCCGACCTCAACGAGGAGCAGGCCCGGGAGCGGGCCGGGGAGCTGGGCGGCCGCTTCGGTACCGCGCGCGTGCTGGCCGCGCGCGCCGACGTGACCGACGAGGCCTCCGTGGCCCGGCTGGTGGAGGACACCGTCCTGGCCTTCGGCGGCCTGGACCTGCTGGTCAGCAACGCCGGGGTGTTGCGGGCCGGCGGCCTGGAGGAGACGGACTTGAGTACCTTCGAGTTCGTCAACAAGGTCAACTACACGGCCTACTACCTGGGCGTGCGCCAGGCCTCCCGCCCCATGAAGGTACAGCACCGCTTCGACCCGGGCTGGTTCGCGGACATCATCCAGATCAATTCCAAGTCCGGGCTGGAAGGCTCCAACCGCAACTTCGCCTACGCGGGCAGCAAGTTCGCGGGCATCGGGCTGACCCAGAGCTTCGCCCTGGAGCTGGTGGAGCACAACATCAAGGTGAACGCCGTCTGCCCGGGGAACCTGTTCGACGGGCCCCTGTGGTCCGACCCGCAGACCGGCCTTTTCGTCCAGTATCTGCGCACCGGCAAGGTGCCCGGGGCGACGACCATCGCGGAGGTGCGGCGCCATTACGAGGCCAAGGTGCCCATGCGCCGCGGCTGCACGATCCGGGACGTGGCCAGGGCCATCTTCTACCTGCTGGAGCAGGAGTACGAAACCGGCCAGGCGCTGCCGGTCACCGGCGGGCAAGTCATGCTGAAGTAGCGGGAGGAGCGATGAAGACCAAGGCGGTGCGCATTTACGGCAAGAACGACCTGCGGCTGGAGGAGTTCGAGCTGCCCCCCCTCGGGGAGGACGAGATCCTGGCGCACGTGATCTCCGATTCCATCTGCATGTCCAGCCACAAGGCGGCGCTGCAGGGAGCCGATCACAAGCGGGTGCCCAAGGACATCGACCGCCACCCGACCATCATCGGGCACGAGTTCTCCGGCACCCTGGTGGAAGTCGGTAAAAAGTGGAAGAAAAAGTTCAAGGCGGGCGCCAAGTTCTCCATCCAGCCGGCCCTGAATTACAAGGGCTCCCTGGACGCCCCCGGCTACTCCTACCGCTACATCGGCGGGGACGCCACCTACGTGATCATCCCCCACGAGGTCATGGAGATGGACTGCCTGCTGCCGTTCACCGGCCAGGGCTTCTTCCCGGCCTCCCTGTCCGAACCGGTGTCCTGCATCGCCGGGGCCTTCCACGCCAGCTACCACCGGGACCCCGGCTCCTACGTGCACCACATGGGCATCAAGCCGAAAGGGACCATGGCCCTTCTGGCCGGGGTGGGCCCCATGGGCCTGGGGGCCATCGACTGGGCCCTGCACTCCGGCAGCGCCAATTGCCCGCCCCGCCTGCTGGTGGTGACGGACATCGACGACAGCCGCCTGGAACGCGCCCGCCGGTACTTCCCGCCGGAGGCCGCCGCGAAACTCGGGGTGAAGCTGGAGTTCGTGAACACCCGCGACCTGGCGGATGCTCCGGGCCACCTGAAGGCAATTGCCGGGGGGGATGGCTTCGACGACGTGTTCGTGTTCGCCCCGGTGCGCCCCGTGGTGGAGCTGGGGGATCGCATCCTGGGCCGGCACGGCTGCCTGAACTTCTTCGCCGGGCCCACGGACACCGCCTTCAGCGCCACCCTCAACTTCTACAACGTGCACTACAACGCCACCCACATCGTGGGCACCTCCGGGGGCAACAACGAGGACATGGTGGAGGCCCTGAAGCTGATGTCCGAGGGCAGGATCGACCCCTCCGTGATGATCACCCACGTCGGCGGCCTGAACGCCGTGGCCCCGACCACCCTGGACCTGCCCAACATCCCCGGGGGCAAGAAGCTGATGTACACCAACATCGAGCTGGAGCTCACGGCCATCGCCGACTTCCGGGCCAAGGGGCAGACGGAGCCGATGTTCCGGGAGCTGGCGGACATCGTGGACCGGCACAACGGGTTGTGGTCCGTGGAAGCCGAGGAGTACCTGCTGGCCCAGGCCCGTCCCATCGGCTGAGTTCTCAACTCAACTTGCCATTTCAGCCGATACGTTCTATAGTGCACGGGACAGGCAAATAGATGCCAGGCAAAGCAACGGGGGAGCCGAAGCCGGCGGGATCCTCGAAGGGAGCCAGGTCGGCCACCGAGCTCCTGCGCACGATATTCACGTTCATCGCCCGCATCGCCGCGGAGCGCGACATCGACCGCCAGCTCATCCTGCTGGCCGACATGGGGCGGGAGTTGATCGGGGCGGACCGCTGCACCGTGTGGCTGCTCAACCCGAAGACCGACACCCTCTGGAGCAAGGTGGCCCACGGGGTGGATCGCATCACCATCCCCACCAGTCAGGGCATCGCCGGCTACGTGGCCACCCACGCCGAGCCGCTGATCATCAACGACCCCTACAGCGACCAGCGCTTCGACAAGGAAGTGGACAAGCGCACCGGCTACAACACCAAGAGCATCCTGGCCCTGCCCATCCAGGACAGCGGCGGCAAGATCGTCGGGGTCTACCAGGCCATCAACAAGATGACCGGCACCGGGCGCTTCACCCAGACCGACCTGGAGCACCTGCTGCTGGCGGCCACCTACGCCAGCAAGACCCTCGAGGCGGCCATGCTGGTGGAGGAGATCGAGGCCACCCAGCGCGAGGTCATCTTCACCATGGCCGAGGCGGGAGAAGGCCGCTCCAAGGAGACCGGCAACCACGTCAAGCGGGTGGCCGAGTACTGCCGGCTTTTCGGCGCCAAGTACGGCCTGAGCGACGGGGAAGTAACCCTGTTGAAGCTGGCCGCCCCCATGCACGACATCGGCAAGATCGCCATCCCCGACTCGATACTCTTGAAGCCTGGCAAGCTCACCGAGGAGGAGTGGGCCATCATGAAGACCCACACCACCCTGGGCTACGGCTTCCTGAAGTTTTCGGAGCGCCGCCTGCTGAAATCCGCGGCCGTCATCGCCTTCCAGCACCACGAACGCTGGGACGGCAACGGCTACCCCTGCGGCCTGAGCGCAGAAGGCATCAACATCTACGGCCGCATCTGCGCCCTTTCCGACGTGTTCGACGCGCTGGGCAGCGACCGGGTCTACAAGAAGGCTTGGGAGCTGGAGCGCATCGTGAGCCTGTTCAAGGCCGAGCGGGAGCACCAGTTCGATCCGGACCTGGTGGACGTCTTCCTGGCCCACGTGGAGGAATTCCACAAGATCGGCGAAGCCTACAAGGACGAGGTGGTCAGCGGCCCGCCGGGTTCGGTTGCCGCCTCCACGTGAGCTCCCCGCTCCTGCAAATCATCGGGACCCGGGATTCCGCCGACACGCGCAAGGCCGAGCGCTGGTTCAAGGAACGGCGCGTGCCCTTCGCCTTCGTGGACCTGAAGGAAAGGCCCCTCAGCCCCGGGGAACTGGAGAGCATCGCCCGCGCCGTCGGGGCCGACGCCCTGCTGGACCCGGACTCCCGGGCCTACGAACGCGCCGGCCTGGCCCACCTGGTTCATGATCCGCTGCAGGAGGCCCTGAAGAATCCCCTGCTCCTGCGCATGCCCATTCTGCGCCGGGGACGCGAGGCGATGGCCGGCTACGATCCCCAGGCCTGGCAGACCTGGCTCAAAGCCTAGCTAGAAGCGCAGTCGAGGAATAATAGCCCACAAACCCACGATGATCAGATAGATGCCCACCGTGTAGCGCAGAAACCTGGGGTATATCAGCACGAGAAGGCCAAAGATCAGAGTGATGATACCCCACAGCAGACCAACGGGTTGCCACATATTATCCTACCTCCGCCTTCCGTAGCGCATGACCAGCCAAACGACCACGAGGATCAGGCCGACTACCAGCGCAACGTAGACAAAGCCGCCCAGGGTGGTCGAGGTGATCAGTCCCAGAAGCCACAACACCAGGAGAATGATGCCGATGATCAATAGTATCTGCATGTTTATAGTTATGCGAAAATTCCCGGTTTTGTCTGTGCGGTAGCGCACGTACTGTTGTCAGGTTCATGGCTGGCGATTATATTCGCTGTCCATGGACTTTTGGAGGTTGCCCATGTGCAGCATGCCCAGCCAGCCAAAAGCCCATAACCCGCGACAAAACCACCTGCTCAACGTCCTGCCGGGTCCTGAGCGCGAGCGCCTGACGCGCCACCTGGAATTGGTGCCCGATGCCGCTCGGCAAGGCCCTGTACGAATCCGGGGACCGGCTGAGTCACGTCTATTTCCCCACCACTGCCATCGTGTCCCTGCTGTTCGTGATGGAGAATGGCGCGTCCGCCGAAATCGCCGTGGTCGGCAACGAGGGCATCGTGGGCATCGCCCTGTTCATGGGCGGCGAAACCATGCCGAATCGGGCCGTGGTGCAGAGCGCGGGCCACGCCTATCGGCTGAAGGGACAGCTGCTCAAGCAGGAGTTCGAGCGCTCCAGGGCGGTGCAGCATCTGCTGCTGCGCTACACCCTGGCCCTGCTGACCCAGATGGCGCAGACCGCCGTCTGCAATCGGCACCATTCGGTGGACCAGCAGCTCTGTCGCTGGCTGCTGCTCAGCCTGGACCGGCTTGCCCGCCAACGAGCTGAGCATGACCCAGGAACTGATCGCCAACATGCTGGGGGTGCGGCGCGAGGGGGTGACCGAGGCCGCCGGGAAACTGCAGGCTGCCGGCTTGATCCACTACAGCCGGGGCCGCATCACCGTGCTGGATCGACCGGGCCTGGAGGCGCGGGTTTGCGAGTGCTACGAGGTTGTCAGGAAGGAGTTCCGCCGCCTGCTCCCCGACGTGGTCGCGATGTGACGATACGTGCGCTACCGCACAGACAGCCTGGAGGCTTTTCCACACAATTCAAGAGGGGGGAAGAACATGAAACATTTTCGAGTTGCCGTGGCGGTCCTGGTACTGGCGGCCATTGCGGCGCCGCTGTTCGCCGACAGCACGCAGAACAAGTGGGAGAATCGGATCAAGGAGTACTTCAACGACCTGCTGCTCAAGGTGGAGGAGACCAAGGACCCCGCGGAGAAGCGGGCCCTGCTCAACGAGAGCCTCGAGCGGTTCCTGACGGCGATGGACCGGGTCCAGAGGCTGCCTTTCCTGAATCAGGAGCAGCGGGAGGCGCTGGCCCGTTTCGACGCGGAGGTGCAGGAGAAACACGATGAGCTCAACGGCGCCGCCGGCTTCGCGATGGTGGCCAACGCGGATCTGGACGACTTCGCCGGGTACATGGTGCAGGACCTGGAGCAGGCCGCGCGTTCCTATGTCGTGCTTTCCACTGCCGCGATCATCATCATCATTGCTGCTCCTGATCATTCTCCTGTAACGACTTGTTGCTTCCGAAGCGCCGGGGTCTGCGGCTTGCCGCGGCCTCGGCGTTCTTGTTGCTGGCCCTCTCCTGCCGGACCATGGCCCCGGCGCCTGAGCCGCCTACGAGCACGGGTCCGCTGCGCTACGCCCTGGTGTTCGTCATTCATGGAGACGGCAGCTACCTCTTCCACGATGAGGGCGGCAAGCCCCTTGAGGCCGATCAGGTGGCTCTGGAGCGGGCCCGCGCCACCGCCGAAGCCAACCCGGAGGCGGAGGTATTCGTCTTCCATCAGCGCGACCGCCGCGGTCTGCGGAGAACGGGACCTGGAGCTCTATCGAAACGGAACCCTGGTGCTGCGGAGGGGCTACCGGAGAGACTCCGGAGGCCTGGAAGCGGAGATCGCGCTTTACCGGGACCTCACCCGTCTCGCGCCCAGCGCCGACGTGCTGCGCCTCTTCCTGTACTTCGGACACCAGATACCCGAGCGGCCGGAATCCGGATATCACGGCTCCCTTCCGCGAGCTTCATTCGGCCTGGCAGCCTCTCGCCGACGGCCTGGCGGGGTTTCTTCCTCCGGAAAAACGGTTCGACCTGGCCGTGCTCTCCACCTGCAACAACGGCACGCCCACCGCCATCGCGGCCCTCGCGCCGCGGGCGCGTTACCTGGTGGCCTCTCCGGCGGATCTGCATCTCTCTCACCTGGCCACCGGGACGTTGGCTCACCTGGAACGCCGCGAGCCAATGGAAGCGGGACTCCTGGCCCGCGAACTGGCGCTCGCCGCTTTCCAGGACCTGGTGGAGCGGGTCTCCACCATCGTCACCATCTCCGTCTACGACCTGGACACGCTGGCACCCTTGGTAGCGGAGGCGGCGGCGGAGCTTCAGGCTCGCCTTGCCGGGGCCGAGGGTGTGCTGGAGTTCCACGACTGTGGGGAGGATCCGCGATTTTCCAGTCTGGCGGGGCTGCCCGGGGTCACCGTGTTCTACCGGCCGCCTCGTTTCGGGCGCGAGCGGACCAAGGCAGCTCATTCCGGTCTGCAGTGCTACTGATCCAGCCGGCAGCGGCGCAGCCCAACTGGATCGGCAGCAGCAGGGCCACGGCCAGCCAATTGTCCTGCCGCAGCGCGGGGAAGGCCTGCAGGGCCAGGGAGGTCACGGCCAGGGCGGCCAGCAGGCTCCACAGCCAGACCAGCCAGCGCCGGGCCCAGCGGGCCCCGGCGGCCAGGGCCACCGCCAGCGGCAGGACGGCCAGGTGCAGCGGATTGGCCAGGAACAGGTTGCGGTTCCCGTAGGTCACCGTGTGGTCGGTGAACAGGCTCATGTAGGCCAGGATCGCCCCGATCAAGCCGATGCCCAGGCCCAGCAGGGCCTCCCAGGCCCCTGACAGCGCGCGGGCTGCCCGGCCCGCCCCCTCCTTCCTGCCCCTTCCCGCCCGCCACCAGCCCAGCCCCGCGGAGGCCAGGCCCAGCAGCAGCCCCAGCCCGAGAGCCGGCAGCAGATAGGATGGGGGCCGCTCCGGCACGGGCGCCCGCTCGGCGGCCTGAAACCAGGTCTCCTGGGCGGACACCAGGGCCCGCTGGCGTCCCTGCGGATCCAGGTAGCGCAGGCCGGCCGCGTTGCGCTCCAGCTCCATGGGCAGGAACATCTCCTCCCAGCGCCGGATGGGCCGGTCGATGCCGCCGGACATCAGGTACATCAGCAGCCAGTTCATGACCGGATGCCCGGCGGTGAAGCGCCGCGTCTGCCAGCGCAGTGTGCCGCTGCCCTGCGCCTCCGCGGCGGCGGCCAGCTGGCCGTCCACCATGCGGTCCAGCAGGTCCCGCACGCGCGTGGCGCAGTTGTCCTGGTAGTGGTCGTAGAGATAGACGCGGTTCTCCGGAAGGATGTTGTTCTCCAGGAACTCGGCCAGCTCCAGGCGCCGCTCCGGGACCAGGTCCAGGGTCTGGATGCGGGTGGTCCGGTTGTCGGCGCGATAGGCGCGCAGCTCGCGCTCGGTGGGGGAAGCTCCCACCTCGAACCACAGCCGTCCCTGGATGAAGTTGCCGACGAAGTCTTCCTTCTGAATCGAGAACAGGCCGTAGTTGTAGAAACGGGAGACGCCCAGGGTGGGGTCCTCGACGATCAAGGCCGTGTGCCCCCACCAGCTGTACAGCGGGGTGCCGGGCTCCACGGTCACCAGCTTGATCACCAGGTCCCGGGCCCGGCTGTGCCCCTGGGCCCAGGGGGCGGGGGCCGCGGAGGCCGGCGGCGCGGCCAGGAGGGCGCAGAAAAGCGCGGCCAGCAGGGCCCCTGAAAGCGCGGCCGGCAATCGGGGCACCCGCCGCCTATGCCTGCTGGACTGGACCATCCGGCTCATCCGATCCTCCCTCATTGGCCTGCGCGGCTTCGGCCGCGGCCCGCGCGCGCGCCTGGTCCATGGCCAGCGCCGCGCGTATCCGCCCGCGCAGCAGCAGGAAGCCCACCACGATCAGCGGCAGGACCAGCAGGGCGGACCAGCCTCCCCACAGCGGCGCGGCGAAAAGCAGGAAGTCGTACAGCCCGTGGAAGCCCACGGCGGCCAGCAGGCCGCGGGCGATCAGCGCGTTGGCCTCGGCGGGGGAAGAGGCGAAGCGGGCCCGGCCCAGGGAGTAGCCCATCAGCCCGGAGGCCACCGCGTGCAGGGGCACGGCGGTGAAGGCGCGCACCAGCGCCGTGGCCACCGTCCCTCCCAGCACGTACAGCACGTTCTCCAGGCAGGCGAAGCCCAGCCCGGCCACCACCGTGTACACCACCCCATCCATGACCTCGTCGAAGGCCCGGGCCCGGTAGGCGGTCAGGCGCACCACCGAGAGCTTCAGGTACTCCTCGATCAGGCCGGCCACGACGAAGGCCTTGAACAGCGCGTATCCGATCGAGTTGGGGTCGAAAGCGCGATGGAGCTGACCGACCAGCAGCTCCACGGGGATGGCCACCAGGGCGGAGAGCACCCCGAACAGGAAGACCTTGACCACCAGCCCCTTGGGCTCGGGGCGGGCCCGGTCCTGCCGGTAGTAGTAGCGCACCAGGAACAGGGCCGGGATCACGGCCAGGGCGAAGGACAGAAGAGTCATTCCACGTACACCACGTCCATGACCTCCGGGGGGGTCTTGCCGGAGACGTCCAGCAGGACGGTGATTCCGCCCGCGCCGGCCAGCTGCACGATGCCACGGGCTACCAGCACCTCGCTGGCCAGCCCCGAGGCGCGCCGGATCTGCACGCGCGCTCCGGTCTTGACGGCCAGGTCCACCAGCGGCTCCACCACCACCCGGCCCGACCCCACCGAGGAGACCGTGCCCAGCAGCTTGAACGGGGAGGCGGAAGCCCCCAGGCCGGCCCCGGCCGCCAGGATCTGGATCTCGCGGGCCACCGTGGCGTACAGGGGATCCTGCCGCGCCCGGGCCGCGAGCTGCGAGGTGAGCTGCTGCTTGCGGGCCGGGTCGGCCTTCATGTAGTCCAGGAAGGCGATGACCTGCTTGAAGGCCTCCTCGCGGCCCAGCCGGGCGGCCTTGTCCTCGGCCGCGCGCACCGCCTGCGCCGAGGATTCCGCCCGGGAGGTGGCCGCGGCCAGTTGGCCGCTGAGCCGCGAGGCCTCCGCGTCGGAGGCCGCCTTGCGGGTGCGCAGGTCGCGCTGCAGCTCGGAGATCTGCCGGTCGCGACCCGCGACCTCGGCCCGGGTGCGGTCCAGTTCCGCGCGCAGGCTGTCCCGCTCGGCCGTGGCGGCATCGGCGGCCGTGGCGGCTGTTCCCGCGGCGGCTGCGGCGGCTCCCCCGCCGGCGCCCGCGGCCGCTTCGGGCTGGCCCCGCCGCGCGATCAGCTCGGTCAGGGCCTCCGCCACCAGCAGGTCCACGGGCAGCCGCTCGCGCAGCCCGGCGTTTTCCTGCATGACCGGCTCGCCCAGGATCGCCTTCAGGCCGGCCAGGCTTCCGCGCGCGCCGGCCAGCTGGTCATCCTGCAGCCTCTGCAGGGTCTGGGCCAGGGCGGCGCGGATGCGGTCGCCCACCAGGCGCTCCTGGTCGCGCGCGTCGGCCAGCTCCTGCAAACGCAGCCCGGCGCGAATCTGGGCCACCTCCGCGGACAGGACGGCCTGGCGCTCCGCCTCCAGGGCGCGAAGGCGGGCCTCCACTTCGGCGACGGCCAGGCCGCGGGCGTTGAGCCTCTCCCGTTCGGCCTTCAGTTCGGCGTCCATGGAACGGCGCAGATCTTGTTCCCGCTCCCGCAGGCGCTGCGCCAGGCTCAACTCGCCGGCGCGCAGCCGCTGCTGGGCTTCCTGGGCCTGGGCCTGCTCCTCCTGCAGGCGGCTCTCCGACTGCCGCCGGAACACCTCCAGGAGGCGGCCCTCTGCGGACTGGAAGCCCGCGCTGGCCAGGGACACGGCGCCCTGCTCCCCGCGGAACACGTAGCCCAGGCTGAGGAAGCCCAGGGCCACGACCACGGCGGCCGCTGCGTTGATCAGGATCGGATACAGGATGCCTTTCTTGCGGGCTCTGACGGCCAGCTCGGCGGGGGCCGCGGGCCGGCGGCCCTCGGCCATGACCTGGTCGATCTGGCGCAGGATGCGGGCGCGCACCTCCGGGGAGACCTGCACCTCCTCCTGCAGCACATCGTTGGCGAGGTCTTGCGCGCCGGCGGGCAGCTTCGGGTCCATCCGCCGTGGATTATACCCGCCCAGCTGCGCAATGGACAAGCAACCTGCGCTGTGCCAAACTGCCGGGCGTGAGCATCCGGGCCAAGATCATCCTGATCGTATTGCCCCTGCTGGTGGCCACCCTGGTGCTGACCAGCATCGCCTCCTCCTTCTCCGCCCGCAACGGCATCACGCGCGTGGCCGTGCGCTTCCTGGCCTTCAAGGCCCAGAGCCTGCGCAACTACCTGGGCAGCCAGTGGGACCTGCTGTCCGCCCAGGGACTGCAGGACCAGCCCGAGTACCGGGAGGCGGTCCGCCAGGCCGGCGACTCCTACGCCCGCACCCTGCTGGAGAGCCCCTCCGAGCGCATCCTGGCCCTGGACCCCTCCGCCCGGGCGGTGCTGTTCACCGGGGAGCAGGCCCTGCCCGCCCCGGAGGCAGCGCGCCTGCTGGAGGCGCTACGCCGCCGGGGGGAGGGCTGGGTGGCCCTGGAGATGGCCGGGGAGCCCCGGGTGGGCTACGCCTTCGACTTCGCGCCCCTGGACTGGCGCTGCTGGATCAGCGAAAACCGCGACGTGTTCTACCGGGACATCACCGCCATGCTGACCCGCAACGCGGTGATCATGGCCCTGGCCTGCGCCGTCTCCCTGGCCCTGCTGCTGGTGTTCGCCCGCTACCTGACCCGGCCCCTGAGCGGCATGGTGGCGGCCATGCGGCGGATCATCGCCGAGCACGACCTGACCGCCCGCGTGGCGGTGGAGTACCCGGACGAGACCGGCAAGCTGGCCCACACCTTCAATCTCACGGTGGCCGAGCTGGAGAAGGCCTACAACCAGATCAAGGATTTCGCCTTCAAGGCCGTGCTGGCCCGCCAGCGGGAACAGGAAATCCGCAATATCTTCCAGGTGTACGTGCCCAAGGAGGTCATCGAGAAGTTCTTCAGCAATCCCGAATCCCTGCTGATCGGGGAGAACCGGGAGCTGGCCGTGATGATTTCCGACATCCGCGGCTTCACGGCCATCGCCGAGCGCATGCCCCCGGACCGCATGGTGGAGACTCTCAACCGCTACTTCTCCCCGATGGTGGACGTGATCATGCGCCGGGGCGGCATCGTGGACAAATACATGGGGGATGCCATCATGGCTTTCTTCGGCTCGCCGGTCAGCCACCCCGATGACGCCCTGGAGGCGGTCTTAAGCGCCCTGGACATGCTGGAGGCGCTGGCGCAGTTCAACCGGCAGCAAGCCGAGCATGGCCAGCCGCAGTTCCAGGTCGGCACGGGCATCAACTTCGGGCAGGTGACCGTCGGCAACATCGGCTCCGAAAAGAAGATGAACTACACGGTGATCGGCGACATGGTGAACCTGGCCTCCCGCCTGGAAGGCCTGACCAAGATCTACAAGCTGGAGCTGATCTTCTCGGAGAGCGTATACAAGCAGGTCTGCGGCCACCTGCCCTGTCGCCTGGTGGACAAGGTGCAGGTCAGAGGCAAGAGCCAGGGGGAGCGCATCTTCACCGCCCGGCGCAGCATCGGGGAGGTGGAGAAGAAGGCCTGGGCCCTGCACCACGAGGCCCTGCACTACTACCACCGGCGCCAGTTCGGCGAGGCCGCGGACCTTTTCCGGGAGGTGGGCGCCCTTATTCCGGACGACGTGGTTTCCGCCCGCTTCTACGAGGACTGCGTCGGCTTCCAGAAGGCGCCGCCGCCCCCGGACTGGACCGGCCTGCGCGTGCTTACCGAGAAGTAGGGCGTTCCAGATCGGATCCGATTGCTTCCCCGAGCGAATCGGTTATCCCCTGAATGGCCTCATTCGGCGGACAGCCGCGGATGAGCAGAGCATCCCCCCTTTGGCGGTTTCCCAGACAGTTGCCATAGTAGATGATCCTTCTGCCCGCAGCCACCGCCGAAGCATCTGCCGAAGGTCCGACCAGAATCGAGATAGGCTCATGTTCCCGGAAATAGTCCGAATACAGGGAAATGAACTGCCCAAGCTCGTTTAGGCAGGCGCTGCATGGCTGGCCCTGGATAATCTGGATCTTACCTTTGCTGGCTTCCGCCAATTGGAAAGGGTCGTTCGGCGGGGCGAAGTGAAACTTCCCAGCAACGGCATCAAGGCTTTCGCCCTTGATGTCAATTTCCGCGGAATTGATCGTGCCGATCCCCGCTTCGGCGGCGAGACGAAGATGCGGGATGTCCGCCGGATCAAAGCCCATGCAGCGCGTGCACACCGCATCCACAGCGACCGGATCCGTGCCGGCGAAAATGAGGCCGCTGGGATAGCATACCTTGCGGATCATGTCCCGGCCCAAGGTCGCATCCACGATCGCCAGCCCAGGCCGGAGGGTTTTGATCAAGTCCGCGATTCCCTGGTTCAGCCCCTCGCAATGAAACTTGCGCTTCCAGGCTCCGGGAAGAACGCCCTTCATGTTCTTGACGCTGAGCGAAACGTTGGTCACGTTCACGGATTTCATACAGGCCACGCTGATCACCATCGCGGCTTCCAGCGCTATCCTGGAAATGGCCAGTTCCGGAAAGAATGCCGCCCCTGGCACTTTCACCTTCGCGGTCCCGGCTTGGCGCAGACTGACGACCCGGGCCCCGGCCTGCTCGGCGATCTCGTGGATCCGGTAGAAGCCATAGGCGTCCTTCTCCGAGGCCGGTATGGCAGAGTCTTCCCCGATGAGCACGTCGCAGCCGAAGTCGGCGAAAATCTTCGCTGTTGCCCAGGTTACCTGCGGATTCGTGCAATCCAGGCTGTTGGGAAGGGCAATGTTCGGCTTGACCAGAACCTGCTTTCCTTTGACGCCTAAGCTCGCCAGTCCTCCAGCCAACTCGATGGACTGCTTCACCGCCTCCAACACCGTCTTGTCCAGCGATTGGGCTGGCACCCGCACGATGGAAACGACCGATTTCGCCGATCTTCCCATGCTAGTGCCTCAAGCTGACTGCAATTCCCGCTTCCTGGAAGACTGCCTCGATTCTCGCCAACTCCGTCTCGGACTGCGAGGCAGTATCCGCCAGCGGGAAGCGCCTGCCGAGGAGCTCGTATTTCGAACCGGCAGCCAAATTGAACGGCAATATCTCCAATTTCTCGGACCCCCGTTTAAGGTATTCGATCATGGCCAAAATGTTGTCGGTGGAGTCGTTGCCGCCAGGGATCAAGGGGAAGCGCACGATCACCGTTTTGCGGCGCTGCCGGAGCCTTTGAAAGTTTTCCAGGATAAGCAGGTTGGATACCCCGGTCAGCCGGGCATGCCGCTCGGCGTCCAGGTGCTTGAGGTCGTAAAGGAAAAGGTCCACTAGATCGACGATCCTTTCCAGGTGGGCCCATTCCACGTGCCCTGACGTATCCAGGGCCGTGCAGATGCCTGCCTGCCGGCACTTTTCCAGCAACTCGCGCAGGAAATTGACCTGCAGGGTGGGCTCACCCCCGGAAATGGTGACCCCGCCGCCGGAGTTGTCATAGAAGACCTTGTCCTCTTCTATTTTGCGGAAGACCTCCTCGGCGGTCATCCATTTGCCGATCAGGCGCAGGGCCAGCGAGGGGCAGACTTCGGCGCAGCCGCCGCAGGCGTTGCAGCGTTCCCACCGCACCCGGCGCCCTTGGGCGTCCATTTCCTGGGCCGCGGTCGGGCACACGGTCACGCAGCGCCCGCAGTGAATGCACTTCTTTTCGTGGAAGACCAGCTGGGGGCGTTTGCCTATGGACTCAGGTGATGCGCACCAAAGACAATGCAGAGGACAGCCCTTGAGGAAGACTGTGGTGCGAATTCCCGGCCCATCATCGACGGCCATCCGCTTCAGGTCGAAAATCAAGCCACGCGGCGGGGAGCCTTCAAGCATACTGCTCCAGTCGGGCAATGTGGTGGTCCTGATGCTCCCTGGTCAGATCGACGAAGTAGGCCTGCCAACCGCCCATGCGCACGCGCAGGTGCCTGTACTTCTCCGGCTCCCGCTGCGCCTGCCGCAGTTCCTCGACGCTGTTTGCCGTGATGTTGAGCATGTTTCCACCCTTGTCCAGGAAAGTCCGCGCCAGGGCAATCAGCCGCTCCAGGCCCTCCTCTCCCTCCAGGAACTTCTTGTCGACAGACAGGTCCAAGGGAGAACCGGTAGCCAGGTCCTGCAAACCCAGGCTAGTAAAGGAGTTGATCGTTGAAGTGACACCCTCCAAAGCCACGCCCAGGGAGGGCGAGAGGTTGGAGCTCAGCGGCTCCCGCGACCGCCTGCCGTCGGGGAGGGCGCCCAAGAAGGAGCCCCCGAGCATGTAAAACTCGAAGCTGCCGACACCGGTGGGAAAAAGGATCCGACTTTCGGCGTACCCCCTGGCGATTTCCTGGATTTCGCCGTTGAACAACGTGAGGACTCGTTTGCCGATGGAATCGGCATACTCGTCATTGTTGCCGAACTTGGGCGCATGCGTGAGCAGCGCCTGACGGAGGTCCTCCCGCCGCTCGAAATTGCTCTTCAAAGCGGCCATGATTTCCCGCATTGTCGCGACGCGGTCGTCGAAAACAAGCTTTTTGAGTGCAGCCAGGGAATCCACGACATGCGAAAAACCCATGAGGATCATGGCATGCATGATGTACCGTGCCCCGCCCTGAGTGACATCAAGGCCTTGTTCCAGGCAGGGCTCGATCAGCGAGGAAAGAAAAGGCACCGGAGCGATGCGGTAGAGGTTTCCGTAGTTGCTGATGACCAAACCCATCAGCTTCTTCAACTGGAAGGAAAGCTGAAACCGGAAAGCCGCGAAGACCTCCTCAAAGCTCTGGAAGGCAAGCGGATCCGGGCTTTCGCACCCTTGCCTTTCACCGGTTAGCCTGTTGAACCCCTGGTTCAGGGCAAATTCCATGACCTGGGCGGCGTTCACCAGGTAGTAGCGAAACTCCGTTTTGCCCGGAATCAGGGTCTCCCAGCAGCCGTCATTGGAGTAGCCTCGCGCATCGCTGACGGAGATCCCAAGCTTCCTGATCGAGGGCACGAGCACCTCGTCGTTGTAGATGGTCGGCTGCCCACCCCCTTGGCGGATGATCTCGCAGGTCTTCCGCAGGAGCTCGGGAGGCGAACCCTTGAAATTCCGGACTGTTACCGTGGGATTGGTCAGTTCAAATTTCTGGGTGGCATTCAAGCAGAGGAAGGTCATAAGGTTGGAGGCATCGCCGCCATCCTCCCTCTGCCCCGCCAGAATCACGTTCTGCAAGAAGTTCTGGTGCAGCACGTTCCTGTCCAAGACCACCGCCATCCCGCCCAGATGAAAGGCGTAGGGGTCGAGAAAGTCCTGAGCAAGCTCTCTATCCTGGTAGCGTTCATTGAACTTCAACCACAGGCAATCAATGATTTCCTGGGCGCGCAGCAAGGTCATCTTGCCCGCGTCCAGATCGCGCTGCAGGAATGGGAACAGGTACTGGTCGATCCTGCCGATCGGTATCAGGTTGAGGGTGCTGTGAAAGATCAGGTGGAGAAACCAGAAAAACTGCACCGCTTCGTGGAACCCGCGCGGGGGATTCTCCGGAACCCACCGGCAGATCGAGGCGATTTCTGACAGCTCCGCTTTGCGCCCCTGGTCCTGCTCCTGCTCGGACAGGGACCTGGCCAGCCGTGCATAACGGTTGGCCAGGGCGATCGTTGCGTCACAGGAGCGGATCACCGCTTCGTAGAAGGCGGCTTTCTCGGCAAGCACCTTCCCTTCGCCAGGCAGGCCCTGAAGCTTCATCTCTGCCTGCGCCCTGATCCCCTTGATTCCGGCTCTCAAGGCTTGAGGATAATCCGGGACATAATGGCCCCAGACGGAAAAGGGGGACAGGTGCCGCTCGGCCGCCCAGGCCTTTTCCTGTTCGGTGGCGTAGTCCGGAAAAAGCCCGCCGGTGCCCACGGAGCTCAACCGCACGATCCCTACCACCAACTCGCCTTCCTTGATGGCGATCGGCATTTCCGTCATCACTTCCTCGAAGGCAAGCGCCTGGCGGTAGATCAGGGGCTTGTTCCTGTTCTCCTCCGTCAGCACGGAATGATCCCCCTGCCATTCCTCCTTGCGGCCGTGCATTTCGTTGCGCAGGCGCAGGTACAGGCTGCTGACCCGGGAACTCTTCTGAATGTGCTCCGCGCTCAGGCAATCCGAAATCTCGTTCATGTGCCCGCTCCGTTGGCTCAGGCCTTCTTCCTGTACCATGCTTTGCTGGGACGAGTAATGACGATAGCCGCCGCCAGCAGAACGAACAACACGCAGACGACGATCTTGAAGGCGAGCTTCGCCCGGGGATTCGCGGCTGCGGTCCCAGATGCCCCGGCTCCCGCAACCCACTTGGCTTCCTGCTTGATCCGGCGAGCCTCGTTCGTGGCGACCAGGTAGTCTCCCTGGGTGACATCGAAGGCTCTCTGGGAGCCACCCGCGAACTTGTCGAAGAATAGCAGAACCTGGGTTTGGTAGAATGTGCCGCTGTATCCGAAAACCAGCTCTGGGCTGGTCGATTCGACTCGGCGAGGCGCGAATTCGGTGTTGCTTAACGTCACGATCAGGAATTTCCAGTCTTCGCCAGCGATCAGCTTCTCGTCGTCCGGGGTTTTCAGCTGAACGTAGACGAGGGAATAGGCGTCGAAGACCTGCTTTATTTCCTCTTTGAGCCGTTCCGGGCTCTTCAGGACGCCGTTTTCGCTTCCGCGCAGATGCACGTACGTGATCGGGTTTATGTAATACGCTTCCACCTGGACCTTGCTTTTTGCATTGGCACCCTTAGCCACCGAGGCGGAGAGCAGGGTCCACAGGCTGTAATCCGCTCTGACTTGGGCAATGTTGAGGGAGCCGATATCGACGTCCCCGGCCCAGTCCTGCGAGAATACGGCGGCAGAAGCAAGCCCCAGCAATATGAACGCACCTGCCAGGATTTTTCTTGGGCTCATCGCTTGGTCCTTGATATGCATCCCCGCCTGTTGCCAGGCGGGGATGCGACGATCCGCTGACTAGTTCAAGCCGTAGAACTGCCGGAACACCGCGGGAATCTTGTTTTCAATTGGCAGGCCCAGGCGTTTGCCGCTCTCCACCCAGACGCTGATAGGCGGATACTGCACATTGTTCAGGACGCAGTAGTCATAGGCCTCTTTGACCCTCTTGAGTTCGTTGGGAAGGTCGGCACGATAGGAAGGCATGAGCACCATGATGTACTTGTCCGGCTTGGTGCCCTTCTGCAGGTAGTTCATGGCCGCGGTGAAGGAGGCCTCGCCCCAGTACGGTCCGTTCATGTTGGTGCACAGCATTTCGCCGTCCAGCATCGCCTTCAAGGCTTCGCGCTGGCCGTTGACGCCGGTGATGAAGCCCAGCAGCTCGGTGCGCCCCGCCTCTTTTACGGCCTGGATGGCGCCCAGGGCCGACTCGTCGTTGGCGCAGGAGATGCCGTCGATCGAGCCCTTGGGATACATCTTCAGCCAGTTTTCCACCACCCGCAGGGAGGTGTTGCGGTCGTAGTCTCCCGCCTGGCTGGCCACAACCTTGATGCCGGGATTCTGCTTGAGCGCCTCAGTCAGTCCGCGGTGCTGGTCGTTGGCGGCGCTGGAGCCGATGGAGCCCATCAGCTCGACGATGGTGCCCTTCGGGCCGCCGTTCTTCTTGGCGATCTTGTCGATCAGGATGAGCGTCGTGTCATAGTGCTGCCAGGCCAGATCGGCAATGACGAAGGAAAGGTAAGTCTGGCCGTCCGGCTCCACCGAAAGGCCGCGGTCGATGCAGATCAGGGGGACCTTGGCATCCTTGCACCACTGCACGATCGGGCTCATCGGCTCGGCCTTGCAGGGGCTGGCAAACAGCAGATCGGGCTTCTTGGTGAGCAGGTTTTTCACGCCGTTCAACTGCGTCGGCGGATCGTCATTCCCGTCCAGCCAGATGAACTCGACGCCAGACTTCTTGGCCCATAGCTCCATGTCGTTGTTCATGGTGACCCGCCAGGGGTGGGTCATCGTGGCCTGAGAGAAAGCGATAAGGTACTTGCCCTTTGCCTTCTGCTCCTCGCCACCGCCTGCCGCGAAGGCCGCTCCGGCCAGTACCATAAACATCAGCAGGACGAGCAATGCTCTCTTCATCTCTACCCTCCTAAAGCTTTCTCAGCCAACCTAGGGTCGGCTGCTTCTACCACTTCTTCCTTTCCGACAGAAAGTAGATGGCCAACAGCAGAATGATACCCTTCACCCCATCCTGGATGAACGGTGAAACGTTCAGCATGTTCATCACCGAGGCCAGGATGCCCATGATGACGACGCATACGATGGCGTTGGTCAGGCTTCCCTTCCCCCCGCTCAACGAGGCTCCACCCATGATTATGGGAATAATCGAATCGAAATTGTAGGAAACGGCCACCGCCGGGCTGCCGTAGCTTAGGCGGGAGGCATACATCAAACCGGCCAGGCCCGCGAAAAGGCCGCAGATGCCGTATATCACGTACTTGAGAGCCGCTATGTCGACGCCTGCCAGACGGGCGGTTTCCTCGTTGTTGCCGATGGCATATATGTTCTGCCCGAACCGGGTACGGTTCAGGATGTAGTAACCGATGCAAAAGATGATTCCCATAATGATCACGGGGATGGGAACGATTCCGATCGAGTCCTTGCCGTAAATGCCGAATTTCTCGATCGCCTCAGGCAGCATGTACTGGGGGCTTCCGCCGGTCAGCACGAAGGCCAACCCGCGAGCGATGATCAGCATCGCCAGGGTAGCCACGAAGGGTATCAGCCGCACCACGTTGATCATAAAGCCGTTCAACAGCCCGATGACGCTCCCGACCAGCAGGGGAATCAGAAAAACCAGCACCGCGGAATAGTTGGCGTTGACCGCCATGACGGCGATGCAGCTGTTCAGGGCGACGATCGAGCCCACCGAGAGGTCGATGCCGCCGGTGAGCATCACAAAAATCTGCCCGGTGGTGATAATGGCCACCATGGAAATCTGGCGCAGCAGATGAAGCAGGTTCTCCGCAGTGAAGAAAACCCCCTTGCTCAGGATGGTCGAAAGCGCTATCAGCACTGATAGAATGAGCCATATGGCGTATTTCCTGGCCGCTATTCGCAGATTGGCGCCGGTGGAAAACGAGTTGGTTTTGGAATCAGCAGCGCGCATGCGACCACCTACTATTCATTTTTGCTTCTTGCCACCAGGTTCGTGGTGAGCAGCATCCTCACCCCCACGATCGCGATGAAGAGCAGCCCCTTGGTGATCTGCTGGTAGTAGGCGGAGATCCCCAGGAGGTTCATGAGATTGGAAATGATCGCGAGAATCAGGGCGCCGATGATTACGTTGCGTATTCTCCCGCGCCCGCCGCGCAGGTCGATGCCGCCCAGCACTGCCGCCGTTATGGCATCCAGCTCATAGCCCACCCCGCCTTCGGGGTTGCCGCTGTTGACCCGTCCCGTGTACAGCAAGCCGCCAATTCCATAAAACACACTCGCCACCATGAATAGCTGCAGCTTGATCCTTCCCGTCTTAATCCCGGAGTAGAAGGCGCTCTGCTCGTTTCCTCCTACGGCGTATACCCCTCTTCCCCATTTGGAATAATTGAGAATGAGGCTCATCAGCACAATGCTGACCAGCACTGTGTAGAACGGCAGAGGAACACCGAGGAGCTTCCCCTCGCTGAACATTTGCAGTCCCGAGTGGCGAGTGGAAATCGTCAGGCCGTTAGCGAAAAACAGTGCACCGCTGCGCGCAATGCCCATCATCCCCAACGTCGCCAGCAGGGCGGGAATCCTCGCCTTGCTGGCCAGCAGGCCAGTGGCGGTGCCTATTATCAGGCTGCTGGCGATCGCTGCGAAAACAGCCAGCACGATGGAGAAACGGGTGAAATAGGCCGCGAGCACGGAGCAGAGGGCGACAATGGAACCCGGCGTCAAATCGATGTTGCCGGACAGCAGCACCAGGGCTGCGCCGATGGACAGCGAGCCCACGATCGCGCTGGCAACCAGGAAGTTCTGGATGTTCTCCACGGTAAAGAAATCCGGAACCACGAAGGCAGAGATCACGAATAGAACGAGCAGAAGCAGCAGGCCGATCTCATTTTCCAGAAATTTCTTCATCTCGTCCTCACACCCCGGCTTTGCCTCGGGAAAGGCTTCTGGGTATGGCCAGGGTAAGAATCTCCTCCTGAGTGATCGCGGCAGGATCGGCCTCTTTAACGATGGTCCCCTCGTTCATGATGAGGATCCTGTCGCTCAGCGCCATGACCTCGGGCAGTTCGGAGGAAATCAGAATGATCGACCTGCCCTGAGCGACGATGTCGGCCATGAGGTGGTAGATCTCCTCCTTGGTGCCCACGTCTATGCCCCGAGTCGGCTCGTCCAGGATGAGGATGTCACAGCCCGCGCCCAGCCATTTGGCAAAGACCACCTTCTGTTGGTTTCCGCCGCTCAGATTGGCTATGTCGCAGCCGAGCGTCGGCGGCTTGATTTTCAAAAGACCGATCTGCTCCAGGGCTTGGGCGATCATCTTCTTGAAATCCAGGCCGAACAGCCCCTTCCTGAATCTCTTCAGCACCGGCAGGGTGATATTCTCGCCCAGTGTCCGAAGCATCAGCAGGCCGCTCTCCCTTCTGCTTTCCGAGAGGTACCCGATTTTCAGTGCCAGTGCCTTGCCGGGGTCTTTGATGCTCACGCTTTGGCCATTTACGACGATTTCCCCCCCATCGATCGGGTCGGCGCCGATGATGGCCCGTGAAAGCTCGGTTCGTCCCGCGCCGATCAGGCCGAAAATGCCCAGAATCTCCCTCTCCTGCAGCTCGAAGCTCACGTCCTTGAGTCGCTTGCCCTGGTTGAGGTTGCGCACCGCTAGCACGGTCTTGCCGATCTGCGTTTTCTTCTTGTAATAGTGCTCCTGCAGCTTGCGGCCGATCATCCCGCTGATCATTTCGCCCAGAGATATGTCCTGCACCCTACTGGTCTGAACGATCTTGGAGTCCCTCATCACCGTTACCCGGTCCCCCACTTCGTAGACTTCGGCGAGATGGTGGGAAATGAAGACGACACTGATGTCCTTTTCGCGCAATTGCTTAATGGTCCGGAAAAGCAGGTCCAGGGACTTGCCACTGAGCACCGCGGAAGGCTCGTCCATGATAATGACCTTACTTTCCCGGCTTACCGCTTTGGCGATTGTGATGAGCTGCTGCTGGGCGATGCTCAAGCCTTCCACTTTTCTTCGGGCGCTTATTTCGATGCCGAGGGACAACAGAAGCTCTTCGGCGGATTGCTCGGTCCTTTTCCAGTCGATTATCCGCCCTCTGACCGCCTCATTGCCGAGAAAGATGTTTTCCGCAACGCTTAGGGAGGGTATCAGCTCCAGTTCCTGGTATACGACATTGATGCCCAGAGCCCTGGAGTGGCTGGGGTCCTCAATCTGCACTCGCTGATTCTCGAGATAGATCTCACCCTCTTCACACTTGTACACTCCCGCAAGCACTTTCATCAGAGTGCTCTTGCCGGCCCCGTTTTCACCCACCAGGCAGTGGACTTCCCCCCTCTCGAGGTCGAAATCCACATGATCTAGCGCGAGCACACCCGGGAATCTCTTGACAATTCCACTCATCCGGACAACTACCGGATTCGGCATTTGCCTTCTCCCCAATCCGCCAAAGATTATGAATAAATTTGCAGGCTTCTCATAAACCTGCACAGTCAGCCACTGGCTCAGCCACTGGTATCGTAAATCATATTTCTGCTTTTGTCAAAGTATTCATTACTCCGTTAATTACCTACATCATATATAGATAGACTACCACTTTCCGCTCCTCTCTTGAAGGTGTAGGCAAATTTGACAAGGAATAGAAACAGATATATAGTGAATGAGCCACTCGATGAAAAAGACCGTAGTCCGGGATCCTATTTACAACCAAGTAGTGAAAATTCTCAAGGAAATGATCACCGGCGGAGAGTTTCAACCCGGTGAACGTTTCCTTACAGAACGAAAGATCAGCGAGGAATACGACATAAGCCGGAACACCTCCAACAAAGTGATCTCCAGCTTGGTCTCCGAGGGAATACTGGAAATCCGGAAAGGCATCGGGACATTCGTGCGGCCGGCGATTTTCGATTTCGACCTGAGAACCCATTACGGGTTCACGCAGAAAGCCATCAAGGCCGGAAAGAGGCCCAGGACCGAGGTCAAGCGTTTTCAGATCTTGGATTCGAATCAGATCGATTACGAAGTGGTCGAGCGGCTGAAATTGAAGAAGGCGGAATCCGTATACTACATCGAGCGTCTCCGCTTCCTAGATGATTTGCCGGTAATAATAGATCGCCGGTTCCTGGCCAGGAAATATCTTCCCGATCTGAAAGAGCAGGATCTTGCTGGATCACTCTTCAACCTTTTATATGAAAAATACGGCCTGCAGATTTCCAGCGCGACTGAAACCATACGAGCCGTATCGATAAGCGGAAAAGACGCGAAGATGATGGGCGTTCCCGAGGGTGAGTCCTGCCTTCTGATCCTGTCGACCGGTTTTATCCAGACTGACATCCCGCTCTGGGCCGAGAAGACGCTGTATCGCGGGGATGCCTACGAATTCAGAAACCGCATCGGCCCGGTTGAGGACGATCATTCAACCACCGGATTCTATTTCAGGAAGTCAGCCGAGAGTTTTGCTCAGCGTTAATACTTTCCCTTGCTTTTCGCCATTTCCACCATCACTTTCAGATTTTCAACGGGCGTTTCCCGGGCGATCAGGCAGCCGGCGTTCAGGAAGAAATCAGCTTGCGGCATCACTGCTCGTAAAACTTCCTCAACCGCCTTCTCCACGTCCCTCGGCGTGCCCCGGCTCAAGACTTCACCTGTGTCGACGTTTCCCAGGATGCATACCCTTTTTCGGGTCCGCCGCAGTGCTGCTGGCAAATCCGTCTTGTGGTCGATCTCGATCATTTCCGCGCCGGTTCCGACCCAGATATCCAGTATGGGTTCGGTCTTTCCGCAGATGTGAATAGAAAGCGGAATGCCCATTTTCTTGCAGTCCTCCGCCAATTCCTTGTGTAGCGGGAAGACAAACTTCTCATACATTTGAGGCGAGATCAGCTCAGGCCCCGAAAGCGAATCGCCAATGGAGGTGATGTGGGCTCCCACGGACTTCATGGCCTTCATGAACTCGACTGCGCATTCCTTGCAGTACCGCAGCAAGCCGAGGATTGATTCCAGGTCCTCCTCGGCGGCTATTTCCATCAAGAACTCGTCGATTCCCCTTAGCATGCAGGCCAGACTGAAGGGGCCTTGATCGCCCCGTCCCATGATAAAAACTTCCTTGCCTTTCTTTTCGACGACGACCTTTACCGCCTCCAGCCACACCGGGAGCCTTCCATCCTTCCAGGGATCGATTTTCTTCAATTTCTTGTAGTCCCTGATCTTGCTCAAGCATCCAGCCTTGTGTCGTGGGGCTGCGTCAGCGGTATAGTCGACTTCGGCGCCTATTGCCTCCGCCATAGCTACTGCGTCACAACCGATAATGATCCCGTCGTATCCGATTTCTTCCTGCGCCTGCAAATGGGCAGACGCCAGCTTTTGCGAATCCCGGGAGAATTCGATCATGTCGTAACCCGAAAGCCTTGCGGCAACCAGGGCATCATAGAGCATGACGGGTACTCTATCTGGAGTACGGTGATTCAGTACCAGTAGCGAACGCTCGAGAGAGGTCATTCCCATAGCTCCTGCACGAAGGATTGAATGGCGGATTCTACGTTGAATTAAGGGCATTGTCAATTTTCCCAGCGAGGCACTTGAGTTGCCGGCAGTGATTCTCTATGATTCGCTCGATGACATCACGTGAGCGTATTCGCGCGGCTTTTCAACACCAGGAAACTGATAGGGTACCGCTTGATTTCGGCGGTCACCGCTCCAGCGGGATCGCTGCCAGCCTTTATCCATCGCTCAAGAAAGCGCTTGGCATTAGATCCGGCAACACGTACGTCTACGATATCGTGCAGCAACTGGCGATCGTTGAAGAACCGGTTCTCGATGCGCTTGGAGTGGATACCATAGAGCTAGGGAGAGCCTTCTTGCTTGACGACAAGTCCTGGAAGGACTGGACATTGCCCGCTGGAACTCCCTGCAAGATACCGGGCTTCATCAATCTGGAGCGCAGAGGAGAAAACACCTTTATCGTCTCTCAGAAGGGGATAGATCTCGCGGTGCTGGCACCAGGCTCCCTTTTCTTCAGACAGATCTATCATCCTTATGGGGAGTGCGATTTTGAGAAAAACACCTATGCTGATCTTGAGGAGCTTTTCGCGGAGACAATGTGGACCGGAGCCCCGAGCGTAGGGACGCATATCGACTACACAACTTCCCAGGGCTACAGTGAGCTGCGCGCGGGTGCACGCCGTCTCAGGGAGAAAAGCCAAAGGGCGATTGTTGGCATTTTCGGCGGCAATATGTTTGAAATACCGCAATTCCTATACGGTATCGATAAGTACCTTCTATATATGGGATTATATCCGGCCGATTGCGAAAGGCTCTCATCGGTACTTTATCAGCGCTATTCGAAAAGACTCGAAACCTGGCTGGAAGCCGTTGGAGAGTATATCGATATAGTGGTATTTGCCGACGATTTGGGCTCTCAAACGGGTCCCTTCATGTCCCCGCAAATGTATCGCCAATATTTCAAACCATGGCACGCAAGACTGTGGAAGCGAGCCAAGGAAAAAGCTGGCGTTCATACCATGCTTCATTCCTGCGGAGGCTATGAACCGCTCCTGGAGGACTTGATCGACGCAGGGCTGGACTGCAGCAATCCGGTTCAGATCAACAGCCGGGGCATGGAACCGGCGAATCTCAAGGCTAAATATGGGAAGCGTTTCACCTTCTGGGGTGGAGGCTGCGACACAGGCGTAGTGCTGCCTCATCATACGCCAAAGCAGGTGCAGGAACACACTCGCAAACAGGTTGCAATCTGGCGCCAGAGCGGAGGCTTCGTTTTCCAGCAGGTCCACAACATCATGCCGGAAGTGCCTATAGAAAACGTACTGGCTATGTTCGAAGCAGCGCGGAATGCCTAGGTTCATCTAGCCGCGTGTTGCCTCAACTCCAGTTCCGGCCTTCCTCGAGCATGATGAAATAGTTCTTGAGAGGCACGTAGTTGGCGATCGTGTTGCCGGCCCCCAGGGCAAAACGGCCGTCGGCGCAGCGGCTCAGGATATTCCGCAGGTACTTGCGGAATTCCGCTTCCTCCATCCGGCACAGATTGTCCATGTCCACCCCACCGGCCAGGCCGATCCGCTTTCCATACTTGGCCATGGCCTGCGGGATCGGCAGGATCACCTCCTGGAAGGCGTGGACCACGTCGACGCCGGCCCGGATTACCTCCTCGATCTGGTTGTTGCTGTAATAGTTTCCGCAGGAATGCAGCACGAACAACTTGCCGTGATCGTGGGCGATTTTCGCGTACCTGGCGATCCAGGGAAATACGTACTTGCGCAGATGCTCCGGGGAAAGGATGGTCCCGGTATTGTAGCCCAGATCGTCCGTGTGCCAGATAGCCCCGACGCACTCGTAGTCGATGACGTTCTCATAATACCGCAGGCAGATCTTGCCCCACCGTTCGAACACCGCCTCCACCAGTTCGGGATCATCCGTGAGTTTGTAGAAGAGCCCTTCAAAGCCGAGCAGATTTTCCAATACATGCTCGAACAGGGCCGTGGCGGCGTAGACTTTCATGCCCTCCGGCAGGCAGGAATTCAATATTTCGTACTTCCGATAGTCGACGGTGATCTTGTCCCACGGGAAAGCCTCGAAATCCTCCCGGTTCGCGATGATGCCCAGACCCTCGCGAGCCCAATCCCTTTCGCCTCGAGAATGCTCCCCGGCGGTGTCCCCCGCAGTCGGTGAGCCAAGGGGTGGGTGCTCCAGCCAGTCGGTGCGCCACACTCCTTCGACCAACCCGTCATATCCGAGCTTCTGATAGAGCTCCGCCTTCTGGCGAAAGTGCAGTGCCATGGTTCCCGGGCTCAGCTTGATCCACTTGGCCTGCAGAAATTGCTCGGAAATCGCTTCCAGGATCTCTTCGTCGATCAGCAGTTCAATAGGATGCACCCGATCGGCGGGCTTCTTTCCGCTCAGGATCGCCATCAGTCTGTCAAAGTCAGCAACGGGCTTGGCAAGGATGGGTTGAAAGTTATTCATCAAGTTATCCTATAACGAAACGACTTTTCCGCTTCGCGCGGATTCGTATGCCGCCATGCAGGCCGCGATCGTCTTGACGCCCTCTTCGCCGCTGATCAGCGGTTCCGTATCCTTGCGGATGCAGTCCGCGAAGTGCTGGATCTGCAGGACATAGGGGTTGGGAGTGCCCTCCGGAGGCTGATACGTCTGCCTGCCCGCCCTGGAGTCGACTTCCACCCGGCCGGTGGATTCCCGCCACAGCGTTCCGGAAATCTTCATCACCCCATCCGTCCCGCAAATCTCCAGGTCGTTGGGCCCGCACAGATTCTCGAAGGATGACAGCACCGTCGCGATCGCGCCTCCTTCGAAATGCAGTACCGTCGAGGATTCCCAATCCATCGGAAGGCGAGAGCTGCGGGTTTCCATCAGCGAGGTGACCCGGCGAACCTCCTGGCCGAGGATGAAGCGCAGCAGGTCCACTACATGGGTGCCGACGCTCAGCAGGGAGCCGCCTCCCGCGGCTTCCGGATCCAGATGCCAGGGAGCGGTCGACAAGGGATACGCCGTGGGCAGGTGGAAGCCGAACTTGCCGCGGGCTTCGATGACCTTCCCCAATCCGCCCGAAGCGAGGAAATCCTTCGCCCAGGAATGGCAGGGGTTGAAGCGCATCATGTGCCCGATCATCAGCTTCACTTTGTGTTTTCTGCAGACCGACGCCATCTGCTGGGCCTCGGCCAGATTGCGCGCCATCGGTTTTTCGCAGAGCACATGCAGGCCGGCTTCCGCGGCCATTGCGGTGATAGGTGGCATGCAGGTTGTTGGGCGCGGGGATATAGACGGCGTTCACCCTCTTTTCCGAGACCACCGCCTTCGGATCCTGAGTGAAAAAGGGCACGTGGTATTTCTGGGCGAAAGCTTTTATGCGTTCCGGATTCCTGCCCTGAATGGCCGCCAGGGCATGTCCCGGCGTCGAGGAAATGGCCGGACCCATGGCCGCATCGCTGAAAGCTCCGAAACCCAGGACCCCCCACTTGAGCACTTCTGCAGCAGCTGCCACGCCGGCCTCCATTTCGGAGAAGGATTATAGAGGCAACCCCAGTCTTTCTGCAAGCTTATTCTTTCCTCGCATTTCCATGCAGAAATTTCTTGACATGCGGATCAGCCGTACTATAATCAACCAACAAGAAAAAGGACCAACCGCCGCTGTTGATCAGGAAGAAATGACGATTCGGCAACAACGCTGAGAAAGGAGGTGGCATTCGTCAGTCCTGTGGAGCGCGGGCTGGCCTTTTTTTCAACTAAGGAGGAGCACAATGAAAAGCACGAGAAAGATCCTATTCTGCCTGATGATATTGCTGCTCGTCGCAGCGATGGTTTCTTGGAGCGCTCCGAATAAAAAGAGAGTCTACTATTTCGCCGGTGTCGTGAATGCCCATCCCTACTGGCTCGACGCCAAAATCGGCTTTGCCTTTGCCCAGAAAGTGTTCGGCTGCGATGTGATCTGGGTTGGCCCGCAGACCTGGGACGTCCCGGCGCAGGTCCAGGCCCTGGAACAGACGATTCCCAAGAAGCCGGACGGGATCATCACCTGTCTTTTCGACTCGGAGCCCGTGCCCGGGGTCAAGAAGGCCATGAAACTGGGCATTCCCGTGGTGGTCATCAATGCGACGGTTCCCGACAGCGGCGCCTTCTCCTACGTCGGAATGAGAAACTCGGAAGCCGGCGTAGCCGCCGCCGAATTGCTGCTGAAATACGGCGGCAAGTCCGGCAAAGTCGGCGCGGTCACCGCGCTGGGCCTGTCCAACGTCGATGAAAGAGTGGTCGCTTTCAAGGAATATATCGCGAAGAACAGCAAATGGAATCTCGTGGCCCTCGTCGACGGCAAGGGCGACACGCAGACCTCCATCGAGGCGGCCACCGGCATGTTCAACGCCCACCCGGACCTGAACGCCGTCATTGGGTTCGACTCCAGCGCCGGTACGGGCCTCAGCGTGGCGATGGAGAACCTGAAGCTGGATCCCAAGAAGATCCCCGTCATCTGCAATGACCGCGAGGATGCCCTGTTGAGGAACATCAAGAAGGGGACCATCAAGGCCACCATCGTGGCCAAGACAGCCCTCATGTCCTACCATGCGGTCCTGATGCTGGAGAACTACAACGACCTGCGGGACACCAAGCAGCAGCTGCCCATTTCCACCGACAACATGGCCGCCGGCGCCAACCCGTTCCCCGTGTACGTGAACACCGGCTTTGAGATCATCACTCAGGAAAATGTCGACTACTATCTCCGGGAAAACATGCCTTCGGAGAAGGACATCCTGGGCAAGTAAGCAGCTGTTCTGAGGAGTGCTCATTCACCTCCGGGTGAGTGAGCACTCCTTCTTCAGGCATACAGCAAAGTGAACGACTACATCCGCGTCGACAACATTTCCAAGACCTTCGGCCCGGTCGTCGCCCTGCGCGATGTCAGCATGGGAATCCGCAAGGGCGAGATCCACGCGATCATCGGTGAGAACGGCGCCGGCAAGAGCACGCTATTGAAGATACTCTGCGGGGAGCTGAAACAGGATGCCGGCAAGGTGTTCCTGGCCGACCAGGACATCGCCTCCCTGGGCGAGGCCATCCGCCAGAAGGTCAAGATGGTGCACCAGGAGCTTACCGTTTTCGACAACCTGACCGTAGCGGAGAACCTGTTCCCGGACTACATCTTCAACAAGCGCCGCGGATTGATCAACTACAAGCAGCTGCACCAGCGGGCCCAAGAGCAGCTGCACCTGTTCGAAGTCAACATCCGCCCGGCGGAACGCATGGGCGACCTCTCTGTGGCGGAGCAGCAAATCGTAGAAATACTGCGTGTGACCAGCCTATTCCCGGAGGTCGTGATTTTCGATGAGCCGACCTCCAGCCTGAACCAGAAGGAAGTCGAGGTATTGAACTCGCTTCTGCAAAAGCTGAAACAAAAACAGATCACCATCCTGTACATTTCCCATCGCATCAAGGAAGTGCTGGAAATCAGCGACCGGATCACGGTCCTGAAGAATGGCACAAACGTGCAGACCCTGGAGAATGAATCCCTGGAGCCCGCCCAGGTCATCAACCTGATGATCGGAAGGGAAATCGAGTCATTTTTCGATCTGGACTCGCAAAAGATGCATGCCCGGACCGAAAAGAGGACGCCAATCCTGGAAATGAAGGATGTCAGCAATGGCTATTCGCTGGCTGGCATCGATTTGCGGATATTCGACAAGGAAATCCTCGGCATCTTCGGCCTGGAAGGATCAGGCACCTCGGATCTGTCCCGCCTGCTGTTCTGCCTGGACAGGCGCGAGAAGGGCGCCCTGTTGCTGCAAGACCGGGCGCAGGCCAGGCTGACTCCTCTGAAGATGATCGAAAACGGCTTCAGCTATCTCAGCAGCGACCGGAAAAAGTCCGGCCTGTTTCTGCAGCTGGCCGCCTATGAAAACATCCTGTGTCCCAATCTGAAAAGGCTCTCCACGAACAGTTTCGTGAACCGGGAGGGCATCCTGAAGGAGGCCGCGCTGTACGTCGATAAGATGGGCGTTGTCCTCCCCTCCGTCCGCGCCAGGGCCAACACCTTGAGCGGCGGCAACCAGCAGAAACTCATGCTTTCCGTTTGCCTCAGCACCGAACCCAAATGCCTGATCCTGAACGATCCCACGCGAGGCATCGACGTTGGCGCCAAGGCCGAGATCTACCGGATCATCAACAACCTGTCCGCGCGCGTCAGCGTGGTCATTTTCTCCTCCGAGCTGCCCGAGCTGATCGCCCTGTGCGACCGGCTGTTGATAATGAAAACGAAAAAGATCGTCGCGGAGCTGCACAAAGAAGAATTCGACGAGGAAAGAATCATGACCCTGGCGGCGGGCGGCGCGGAGCTATGAGCGAAAAGTCCTCGGCCGTCAGACGGGCTTTCAGCCAGAATCTCATCATCATTTTGGTCGCTGGTTTGGTTGTCCTGCTGGCCATAACCAAGCCGCATTTCCTGAAATTCCCCAACCTGTACTCCCTGCTCTACGGCATTTCTATTGAGTTCTACGCGATCATAGGGTTGACTCTGTTGATGATCATGAGCGAGATGGACTTGTCCGTCGGCTCCGTTTTCGCGCTCACCGGAGCTTTCTCGGGCTTTCTGTGCATCGCTGGACTTCCGGTCGTGCCGGCAATCCTCATAGCGCTGGTGGCCGCGACCTGCGTCGGCCTGCTCAACGGATACCTGGTCTACAAACTGCGGGTGAACTCGATCATCCTGACCCTGGGAACCATGATCCTGGTGCGAGGGCTTGGTTACCCTGTTTGTCCAAATCAATGGCGGCGCGGATTATCCGAAACTCTACAAGGAAATATCCAGGGTCAAGATATTCGGTGAGCTGAATATCACGATCCTGATCATGCTGGCCATCATTGTCGTGCTCGAGCTTTTCCTGCGGCGTCACATTCTATTCCGGAAAATGACGTTCATCGGGGAAAACATCGCCGCTTCCCGCATCTATGGCATCAATGCGGACAAGATCAAGCTGATCGCTTTCACCATTTCCGGCTTTGGGGCGGGGATAGCAGGAGTTCTCACCGCATCGCGCAGCGGCCAGACGGTTTTCAATACCGGTCTCGGCCTGGAGTTCAAAATGGTCACCGCCGCGCTGTTGGCCGGCTCGAGCCTGTACGGCGGAAAAGGCTCCATCGCCAAGTCAGTGGTGGCGCTGTTGTTTCTGGCCTTGGTCCTGAACGCCATGATCATGTATGGAATCGACCCGGAATTCCAGGCGGTCATCGTGGGGGCGATCCTGATCATCGCCATCTACGTGGACAGCAGGCTGAACGTGGCAACGAAGTAAGGCGACCGACAATGTCCAACCCTTTGCGAAAACTGAAGCGAATCGCCGCCTACCGGGAAATCCAGATCAGCGTGCTGATCGTGGTCGTGATTCTCATCCTGCTGGCCAAAAAGAGCATTTTCCTGGACATCAACAATATCGATTCGCTGCAGGTCAACATGGCGCCGAACATCCTGATCGGGATCGGAATGACGGTGCTGTTGATTGCCGGTGTATTCGACCTTTCCGTGGGCTCCGTGATGGGATTGGCAGGAGTGATCACCTCGATATTCCTGGCCAGGAACACTCCGGTGCCCATTTCCCTGGCCGCTTGGTCTGGGCGTGGGCCTGGTGTTCGGGGTGATCAACGGGGCGCTCATCGGCTATTTGCGGCTCAACCACCTCATCGTCACTATTGGAACGATGAACATCGGCCGGGGCCTCACCATCCTCCTGCTAAGGGGGGAAAGAAGGTTCGGCATTGGGGGCTTCCCGGAAATCATCACCCAAATCGGGAACGACAAAATCGCGGGCCTGTACCTGATCGTCTGGGTCGCCCTGGTTTTCGCGGTCTTCTCCCAGTTCTACCTGCGAAAAGTCAGCAGCGGCCGCAAGTTGTTCTTCGTGGGAGGCAATCCGGAGGTTTCCCGGCTGATGGGCCTCAACGTGAGAAAAATCCATTTTGTCTCGTATGTCGTCTGCGGGCTTCTGGCAGCCTTGGCCGGGATCCTGGTGGTCATGCGCATCGGCGCTTCCGCCAGATATCTGGGCGAAGGGCTGGAGCTCAAGATCATCATCAGCTGCCTGATCGGCGGCGTAAGCCTGGCCGGAGGCAGAGGCACGATCGTCGGGACCACCCTCGGGGTCATCTTCATGACCCTGGTTGGAAACTCCTTTTCGATATTCGAAATCGGCGCCTATTGGCAGGACGTGATCGTCGGCACGCTGTTGATTATTGTGGTTTGCGCGGACGCCTATATCAACATCCTGAGACAGCGCGGAAACCGCGCAAGGACTTAGCGCGAGCGCATCCCGGCCAGGGCCGGCAGCGCGATCGTGATCCCCACCGCCCCGATCCCGGCGCTGGCATAGCTGGCGCTCTGCAGCACCTCGGACCAGGCCTTGAACAGGGCGGCCTGCTGGGGAGAGGCGGTGGAGAGGTAGCGCTGGTCCAGGTAGTCGGAGAGGTACCAGCAGCCGTAGGAGCCGGCGAACCCCGCGATCGCCGTGCCCAAGGAAGTCCAGAAGAGGGTGGCCGTGGTCCTCCGCCTGCGCTCCCGCCGGCGGTCCACCAGGGATTCCCGCAGCAGCCGCTGGGCGGTCTCGGCCGCCTTGCGGCGCTCCTGCACCAGGCGCACCTCCTCGCGGGTCACGAACAGAAGCATGCCGCTGCGCTGGGCCAGGTCGCGGAAGTAGCTCTCCTGCACCGCGGAGTCCAGCTTCTCGAAATCCTTCAGCACCACGCTGGGCACGTCGGTTCCCGGCTGGACGAAATACTCCAGCAGCCAACGCTCGGCCTCCACGAGAGTGTCCTGCATGAGGGCGTGGGCCGCCTTGTCCGTGGCCGAGACCTCGGGGACGGCGGGAGCCGCCGGCGCCTCCTGTGCTTCCTGGGCCGCCGAGATCCCGCTGGAAGCCAGCAGCAGGCCCAGCAGCCAGGCGCGCACGCTCAGCCTCCCCCGCCCTGCAGCTCGTCCAGGCGCTGCCGGTACTCCTGGGCGCGCGGGGAGCCCGGGTAGCGCTCCACCAGGGCGCGCCAGGCTTCCAGCAGCGCCGGGTGCTGCGCCGGGTCAGCCGCGGCCCACTGGGCCAGGACCTCGCAGCGGTACAGGTCGATGTCCTCGCGGGAATACAGGGGGTCGGCGAACACCATGGCGTCCAGGTGGGCCAGGCTTTCCTGGTAGTCGCCCTGGCGGGCGTACAGGTCGGCCAGGCTCTTTTCGGCCTTGTCGTACAGGTCGGGCAGCGGATAGCGGTTGACCAGGAGCTGGAACTCCAGGATGGCCAGGGTGTCGTCCTCGGTCAGGAAGTGGATCTTGGCCGACTTGAACAGGGCCTGCGGCAAGTAGACAGAATCCTTGTGCTCGTGCAGCACCAGCCCGTAGAAATGCAGAGCCTCTTCGCGCCGGTCCTGGGCCAGCAGCCCCTCGGCCCGCTCGTACAGCTCCCGCGCCACGTGCGGCGACTCCTGCAGGGGGCTTACCGAATAGGAATAGGCCTTGCGGAAGCTGCGCCGCTTCAGGTGCAGCACCAGGTCGAAGCCGGCCAGCCCGGCGGTGACGCCGTAGGAGGACAGGGTCGCCGCCGACAGGGGCAGCGGCCCATCCGGCGGCGTGAGCAGGTCGTACACGGTGAGCAGGCCGGAAAAGGCCAGCGCCAGCGGCAGGCTGATGTTCAGCCCGTTGATCGCCCCCTGCCAGCGGTAGCGGGGCTCCACGACCAGGCCGTCCCCTTTGCGGCGCACCCGGTAGTCCCCTTCGGGGAGCTGGAAGAGCACCCCCGCGGTCTTTTCCGGCTTCCCGGCCAGAACCAGATCGTTCTCGTTGAGGAAGGCCGGCTGGAAAGATGCCTCCGGTCAGGTCCAGCGACCTGGGCCTTCACCTCCCCCGCCGCCAGCTCGATGCTCACCCGGCGCGCCGGGTAGCCCTGTTTGCGCAGCTCGAAGGTGTGCTTCCCGGGAGCCAGGTCGCGCAGCAGCAGCGGGGTTTCCACCGCCAGCGGCTCGCCGTTGTGGATGACCTGGGCGTTGATGGGGGAAGAAGAAAGAAACAGCACCGACTGGGAGAAGCCGCCAATAGCCGATGCGAGCAGGAACAGCGAGGTGAGGATTCTTCTACTCTTCATGGCCACATACCATTGATCAAGGCAAGAAAGTAAATGGGATGGTGGTTGAAGAAGTGGCTGTTATTACACGGCAATATCCAGGCCCGGGATCGATCGTATCATTAGATCCTGGCTCAGGCCCTGGTGTGCCTGTCTCCTTGAGCTCGTAAGTTGTTTGAATTTGGTTTTCCGCAATTGTTGGGCCGCTAAACACTTTTGCCCTGGTACCGTCGATGTCCACCAATTCAACTGTATCTGATGTGCTAAACGTATAGCCAGTGATTCTAATTGACATGGGCGCAACTTCGATATATGCATAGTCTTTAGGTTCTGTCTGAAGGCTAAGGTTCTCTATCTTTATTATCCGCAGGAACTTGAAAGATCTGCTTACAGGCGCTGACTCGTTGCCCGCTTCGTCGATCGCGGTAACTTGAAGCGTGTGCAAGCCTGCAGCAACAACCTCTGGCGGAAAACCTATTGGGACCCCGCCCGCCTGCTGCAATACCTCAACTACTGGGCCCGTATCGAAGCTGTAACGCAACTTTACAGCACTCCCGGCTGAGAGAATCCCATTCCTCATGATTCAGCATGATCATATTCGTCGGGAGATAGCATCCCCCTTCGAGCATATCTATATCGGGGCTTGCAGGAGGAACCGAATCGATGCTGAACTCCACTGTCTGCGAAAGCGATGCCATGTTCACGAAAGCGCCGCTACGTTCAACCTGGCCGGATAGATTCAGCAAGTAGTCCCCATCCCCATAGGGTTCTGGTAGGTTAATCGTCTCAGTATAAAGAACTCCTGGAGTCAGCAAGCCGCTTGTGTTGGAAAAAACCTCCGCTTCACCTGCCGTAATAGTGTAGTGGCAGCGGAGGACTGGTTCATCCGTAACAAATTTGTAGGATATTTCTATCGCATCGCCAGAAGACAAGGCTGCTTCGAAATCTAGCTCTAAGGATGGTTGTTCAAGCTTGAGCGAGAAGTCACAGGTCGCAAGCAGAGCGAGCATGAGAACCAGAGGTGCCTTCCACAAGGCTTGAACACCCCTCATCAGAGACCCCCACCCTCATTGGAGCGCTACGCCACGCTCCGACTACTCCCCTCCCAATAGTTCGCAATCTTGAAGCGTAGAACAATCGAAACGCTTGGCTCGTCTAATCGACGCGATATATTAGCATATAGGGATGATTTTCACAATAGATTTCTGCCTTCAGCGCGCTTCCCCTGTTTTGATTCGCGTGGGGGCCAAGGCGGCCTCCGCCGGCCCCGGTTGACACACCCCCCCGCGCGCCGTAGGGTGTGGCCGATGAGTGACGTGCTGTGGGTCCCCAAGAAAACCGCGCCCTCCCTGGGCCGACGGCTTTCTGGAAACGCCGGCGGGGCGGATTCCGCGCGTGGCCGCGGCCTGGGGCAAGGCGGAGCAGCGCGGCCGCCGCCGGTGCCGCTGGAGCAACGCCTTCCGGATGAGCTACACGGTGGACCCCGGGCTGTACGCGGCCGGCAATCCCTCCCCCGAGTCCCCGGTGCTGGTCACGGCCAACTACAAGCTGAGCTTCGACCTGCTGCGCAGGGAGCTTCCCGGCCTCGACGCCTGGATCCTGGTGCTGGACACCAAGGGCATCAACGTGTGGTGCGCCGCGGGCAAGGGCACCTTCGGCACCGGGGAGCTGCTCCGGCGCCTGCAGTCCGTGAAACTGGCCGAGGTGGTCAGCCACCGCCGGCTGGTGCTGCCGCAGCTGGGGGCCCCGGGCGTACAGGCGCACGTAGTGAAACAGGAGAGCGGTTTCGCCGTGGACTACGGCCCCGTGCGCGCCGAGGACCTGCCCGCCTGGCTGCGGGCCGGGCGCAAGGCCACCCCCGCGATGCGGGCCGTGCGCTTCGGCTGGAAGGACCGTCTGGAGCTCACGCCCATGGAGCTGCTGCCGGCCCTGCGCCGCTACCCCTGGCTGCTGCTGGGCCTGTTCCTGCTGTTCGGCCTGCAGCCGCAGGGCATCCTGTTCCGCCCCGCCCTGGCGGGGGGCTGGAGCTTCGCCCTGCTGGGCCTGGCCGCGATCCTGACCGGCAGCTTCCTGGTCCCGCTGTTCCTGCCCTGGGTCCCCTTCCGCTCCTTCGCCCTGAAGGGCTGGCTGGCCGGGGCCGCCGTTACCGGAGCCTTCCTGGCCTTGCGCTGGGGCGCCCTGAGCGGGAACCTGTTCCTGGTCGTGCTGGCCGCCGCCTTTTTCCCGGCAGCCAGCTCCTACCTGGCCCTGATGTTCACCGGCACCACCGTGTACACCGGCCTGTCCGGGGTGCAGAAGGAGATGCGCTTCGCCCTGCCGCTGTACATCGCCGCCCTGGCCGTGACCGCCGCTTGCGCAGTGCTGGCCGTGCTGCGATACTGGGGGTTGGTATGAAGTACCTGGAAGACGTGGTCACCCTGAGGTATCAGGCCGAGGCCTGCACGGGCTGCGGCCGCTGCCTGGAAGTCTGCCCCCGCGGCGTGTTCGTGCGCTCCAACGGCAAGGTGGCCCTGACCGACCCGGCCCTGTGCATGGAGTGCGGGGCCTGCATGTCCAACTGCCCGGAAGGGGCGCTGACCGTGCGCGCCGGGGTGGGCTGCGCCGCCGCCGTGCTCAACGGCCTGCTGCGCGGCGGGGAGCCTTCCTGCGACTGCAGCGGCGACTCCGGATCCTCGAGCTGCTGCGGCTGATTGCCGCGCTTCAGTCCAGCTGCGCGGCCAGCCTCCGTCCGTACTCCAGGCACTGCTTCCGCGCGTCGGCATCCGGGTTCCACAGGGCCTTCAGGCCGTCGTCGACCACCTGGAAGCCGGCTTTGCCCAGCGACTCCTTGAGCAGCACCACCGACTCCCCGCTCCAGCCGTAGGCGCCGAACACGGCGGCCTTCTTGCCCTTGAAGCCCAGGCCGCGCACCTCCTCCAGCAGCGCCGCCAGCGAAGTCAGGATGCCCCTGTTGACGGTCGGGGAGCCCAGCACGATCGCCTTGGACTTGAAGATCTCGGCGATGATGTCGTTCTTGTCCCGCTGCGCGGCATTGTACAGCTTGACGGTGACCTTGGGGTCCGCGGCGCCGATGCCCTGGGCGATGTTCTCCGCCATGACCCGGGTGCCGTTCCACATGGTGTCGTAGACGATCGTGATCTGGTTCTCCCGGTACTGGTTGGCCCAGGCCAGGTACTTTTCGACGATCTGCACCGGATTGTCGCGCCAGATCACCCCGTGGCTGGTGCAGATGATCTCCAGCGGCAGCTTCAGGGCCAGGAACTCCTTGATCTTCCGGTCGACCAGCGCGCTGAACGGGGTCAGGATGTTGGCGTAGTACTTCAGGGCCTCCACGTACAGCTCGCCCTGGTCCACCAGGTCGTTGAACAGGTACTCGACTGGCGTAGTGCTGGCCGAAGGCGTCGTTGCTGAACAGGATGTTGTCGCCGGTCAGGTAGCAGAACATGCTGTCCGGCCAGTGCAGCATCGGGGCCTCCACGAACACCAGCTCCTTGCTGCCCAGGCCCAGGCGGTCGCCGGTCTTCACGGGCTGGAAGTTCCAGTCCTGGTGGTAATGGCCTTTCAGGGACTTGATGCCGTTGGCCGTGCAGTAGATCGGGGTATCGGGGATGCGGCGCAGCAGCTCCGGAAGCGCTCCGCTGTGGTCGATTTCGGCGTGGTTGGCCACGATGAAGTCGATCTTCTTCAAATCGATCTCCCGGGCCAGGTTGTCCACGTATTCCCTGGCGAACGGCATCCAGACCGTATCGATCAGGGCGGTCTTCTGCTCCTGGATCAGGTAGGAGTTGTAGCTCGAACCGCGATGCGTGGAGTACTCGTCGCCATGGAACTTGCGCAGCTCCCAGTCCACCTTGCCCACCCAGGACACGTTGTTCTTGACTTTGACCTTCATTTGGTTCCGCCTTTCGAGTCTTCCAGGCTCACGCACAGGTCGCCCAGCACCTTGGCCAGGATGTTGTCCGTTGGGTGGCCCAAACCCCGATGCTGCAGGAAGCACTCCCCCATGGGCCGCCCGATGCGCTTCCCGTCGCGGGCCGTGCCTTCCTTCATGTTCTCGATGTAGGCGTCCCACTTGTTGATAAAGGCCAGCCACTCCCGCTGGGACTCGTGGGCGGCCAGCATGCGCTCCTTGGTGTCCATGACCGAGCTGACATCCACTCCGAAGTGCACGGGCAGCGGGCGGCCAAAGATGTCCGCCTGCCCGGCGGCATTCCAGTAGTACAGGTAGGGGATCTTCTCCATGGGCATGGTGGGGAGGCCGCAGTCGAACAGGGGCACCGAGGCGATGAAGGCGGCATTGCGCACCAGGCGGTGAGTCTCCTCGTGGTCGATCAGGTAGTCCGTGGGCGGGTGAGTCAGCACGACCTGCGGGTCCACCTCGCGCAGCACGCGCACCGCCTGCCGGCGCAGGGCCTGGTTGTACTCGATCTCCAGGTCGTGGCCTCCGGCGTAGTGGTAGCGGGCGCCCAGCACCGCGGCGGAGGCCGCGGCCTCCTTCAGGCGCTTGGCCCGGATGTCCTGGGGGCGCAGGTTCGGGGAACCGACCTCCCCCCCGGCCATGGTGGCCAGGTGGACCTCCCAGCCCCGCTGGGCCAGCAGGGCCAGCGTGCCGGCGGCGGAGAACTCGATGTCGTCGGGATGGCAGCCGAAGGCCAATACTCTCATAGGGCGAGCATGCTCCTTTTCACGGAGATGGCCCCCTCCGGGCAGATCTCCTGGCAGCAGTAGCAGCGGATGCAGCGCAGGTACTTGTAGGACGGCGGGCGCTTGCGGTTCCCGTCGTGCCAGTCCACGGCCTTGGGCCGGACCGGGCAGGCCTGCACGCACTGCCCGCAGCGCGTGCACTTGCGGGGGTCGATCACCGGGCGCTTGCCGATGACGTTGCTGAGGTAGCTCATCATCCCGGCCTGGGACAGGCCCAGCTCCGCTCCCCGGCTCACGCGGAAGTCCCCGTTGCGCAGGCGCTCCACGGACTCCCCGGCCAGCTCGATCTCCTCGTCCATGTAGGTGCCCAGGCCCCAGGCCCGTCCCGGCCGGGCGGTGGGCACGTAGAGCGGATTGAGCTCCACCAGGCGGCACATGACCGCGTCCAGCGCCACCGGATCGGTGGAAAGAAGAAGCACGCCCAGGCGGCGCGTGTTCCCTCCCCGCGGGCCGTTGCCCTCCATGGCCATGACCCCGTCCATGACGTGCAGCCGCACGCGGGGGCCCAGATAGCAGGTTCAAGGCCACCAGCATGCGGCAGAACTCCCTGGGCACCGGGTAGACCACGTGCAGGGCTGTTTTCAGCTTGCCGGGGATGCAGCCGTACAGGTTCTTCACCGCCCCGGTCATGCGGGTCAGGGTGTGGGTTTTGAGCTTGCAGAGGTTGATGATGCCGTCGGCGGCCAGCGCCCCGGCGGCCAGCTGAAAGCTCTTGTGGTGCGGCGAGGCCGGGAAGGCCACGCTGCGCCCCTGCTCGAAATCCGCGGCCTCCAGGCCCAGCTCGCGGGCCGCCGCCGCGATCCCGCAGGCTTCCAGGTTGTCGCGCGGCCGGCCGCCGGCCGAGGAATCCCCATAGCTCACCCGACCGCTCCGGCCGGTCACCGGGGAGAACAGGCGGGCGGCGGCCTTCAGCACCGCCGGATGCGTGCACACGCCCTTCTCCGCCGGGTCGCCGGCCAGGACGTTGGGCTTCAATAACAGCGTCTCCCCCGGAGCAGCGAAGGACTTCACCCCGCCCAACAGGTCCACCCCTTTGCGGAGTGCGGCGAAAACCTCCTCGCCGTCGTAGGAGGAGCATTGGACCACGGCGACCCTGGACTTCTGCATAGCCTTGCGCCGCAGAATAACACCGTTTTTTTCTTCTTGCCAGTGCTATTTTTTCCAGTAGAATAGGAAGAACGTGAGAAAAACCAGGGAGTGGAGTTTCTTCCTGCCGTCGATCCTCCTCCTGCTCGCGGCCTCGGCCGGCCTGCCGCCGGAGCTGCCCGCCCAGACCCTGCCGGCTGTCGTGTTCCGGGCGGTGGACCTGTCCCCCACCCGGGAATACGGGGAGTACCAGTTCATCCTGACCGGCATGCTGCAGGCCGAGGTGGCCAACTCCGGCTTCGGCGTGCTGCCGGATGGCAAATGGGACCAGGTGCGCGAGAAGCGCGGCTACCAGGACGTGGACCTGCTGGAAGGAAGCAAGGCCCTGGAGGTGGCCGCGGAGGCCGGCGCGCGCCTCGCCGTGACCGGCTTCTACCGGGTGGAAAACCGCCAGTTCGTGCTGGAAATCAAGTGCTACGACGTGGAGGCCCGCGCCTTCATCCAGGGCGTGCTAAAAACCGGGCGGCTGACCCTGGCCATGTACAACCTGCTGGACGGGGCGGTCAAGGAGCTGATGCCCAAGGTGCGCCTGGTGGGCAAGCCGCCTCCCCCGCCGGGGCCGGTCATCGCCGAGATGGTCACCCTGCGCTCCGAGGACGAGGGCACCGAAATCCTGCTGGCCGGAAGCCAGACGGTGGGCACGATCGTGGACGGCAGCCTGCTGATGCCGCCCATCCCCTTCCCGGTGGGCTCGGCCATCACGGTGGAGAAGCGCAAGGAAGGCTACCACCCCTCGCGGGAGGCCCTGATGCTGGATACGCCCGTGCAGGAGTTCCGCCTGCAGCGCTTGCGCCCCAAGACCACCTGGGGCACGGAGTTCAACTGGACCTACGGGGCGGTGCTGGGCTTCGGAGTGGCCCAGCGCTACTACCTGAAGCCCGACGCCTCCTACCTTGCCGCCGAGCTGTACAACTACGCGCAGAGCAACTTCAGCGAAAGCCACCCCCTGTTCCACCACGACCTGCGCCTGCTGTACGGAGGATACCTGTTCACCGGCCCGGACGAAGTGTTCCGCCTGGGCTGGTCGGCCGGGGCCGGCATGATCCTCACCTGGTTCACGATCCCGGACCAGGGGCTGTACGCCGACTGGTACCTGAACCTGATCAACATCGCCCTGGAACTGAACTTCCGCCGCTGGCTGATCTACCTGCGCGCGGAGGGAAAGTACGCGATGGGCTGGGGACGCAACCTGCTGGGGCAGGGAATGCTGAGTCTTACCCAGGGCCCGCCGCCGATGACCATGGGGTTCATGTGGAAATGGTAAAAAGAGCCTTCCTGCTGCTTCTGGCGCTGCCAGCCCTGCTGCTGGCGGGCTGCAGCTTTTTCACCGCCTCGCTTTTTCCGGGCTTCCTGGCGCAGGCGGAAAAATCCTTCGACCTGGGCTCGGAAATCGACGGCTTCCTGAGCACCCTGGGCGGCGCGGACTACCGCTGGTACAGCCAGGTGTTCGTGCTCACCAGCGACGCGGGCGTCGACTACGGCGGCGTGCTGATCGAGATCGACAGCCTGCCGTACAAGCTCCTGCTGATGGCGGATCCGGCTGGCAACGTACAGCAGCACGCCGACCCGAACTTCGGGCGGCTGCGCCTGCGAGATGTCGCCACCGAGTTCGTCGTCGGAATGTGGCATTTCCCTCCCGGCAACCTGCCGGCGGCCCTCTACCATGGAACGGTCGGCAGCGAGTATGGGTTTTCGGACGGAGCGAACAACTACACCGTGGTAACCGCCAATTCTCAGGAGATTACCTACCAGAAATATGACGGCGCCTGGGGCCCCGTCGGTGGGGGCTCCGCGGTGACGGTCGACACGTTCAGCAGCTGCGAGCTGCGGGGGTTGTTCTACGACCCGCTCGGCGTTGCCGGCCAGGAAGTGACCCTGGTGTTCTTCGACTTCTCGTATAATCGCGTGCGCGTGTTTTTCACCCCGCTTGCCGGCTACGTCACCGCGGGGACGCTCGCAGCACTGACTGCGTACCCTGCCTTGCAGTTCGACGAGGTGGAGGCCGGCAACGTGATCTACACCCGCAAGGGGATCGTGCTGGCCGACTTTGACGGCAGCGCGGTGCTGAAGGACTTCAACGGCAACGACACGGGAAAGAAGCCTGGACCTGGGCCAGCAGCGGGGAAGTCCGGGTGGCCTTCGACATGGAGGGTGACACCTTCTACGTTTTCAGCCCGGAGAACCAGATGCTGTACAGGGGGAACACCGGATGGTAGAGCGCAAGGCCGCGGCCCTGGCTCTCGCGCTCCTGCTCGCCCTGCCCCTGCTGGAGCCGCGGCGCAGGAGCCGGCGCCCGGGGAGGAGACCCGGCGCCTGCTGCTGTGCTTCGAGCTGGCCGCCGGGGCGAAGTTCAGCCCGGAGGAGGAGCTGCTTCTTTACGAGTCCCTGCTCGTGCAGCTGGGCAACGCCAGCCGCAAGGTGGCCATTCTGGAGGCGCCGGGCCGCAAAGCACCCGGCACCGACGGCGAGCGCTCCATGCTGGCTCGCACCCTGGGCGGGGATTCCTGGCTGCGGGTGGGGATAGCTGGAGACATGAACTCCGTGCGGGTGGAGGCCTCCTCCTACGACCTGCTGGTTTCCGAGACCGTGTTCCAGGTGCAGGCGCAGAAGAGCCTGGCGCGCGGGGCGGCGGGCCTGGAGCGCGGCTTCTGGACCGAAGTCCTGCAGGCCGCCGCGGAGTACTACAGCCAGGCGGCGGCGGCCAAGTCGCTTCCGGGAACGGTGGTGTTCCAGACCCTGCCCGGCACCCAGATCGAGGTGGCCGGCGTGGAAGACCTGCTGGCGGACGCCGGCGGCCAGTCCAGCCTGCAGGTGCAGCTCCCCCTGACCCTTTCGATCCGCGCCCGGCGGCGGGGCTTCTACCCCGTGGAGAACAAGTTCTACGTGACCCAGGAGCTCACCACCCTGGAGATTGGCGCAGCCCCGCGGGGCGCGCTTCGCCTTCGACGTCTACCTGAACAACTTGATCTTCCCCGGCTTCGAGTTTTCCTGGTTCCCCCTGCCCAACTCCCTGTTCGTGCGGGGCGGCTTCACCACCTACCTGGCCGGCCTGCTGTTCTCCGGGGACAGCGAGCAGACCAGCCTTTTCGTGAGCCAGACCCTGAGCCTGATCGACCTGGGGGCCGGGATGTACCTGAACGATGCGGACCGCAACCTGCGGGCATACGTGGGGCTGGGCGGATTCCTGCGCCTGGTCACCGCCAAGGGGTACTTCGGCCTGGAGCCCATCGCGCCGGGCGGCCTGCAGGCCTTCCTGGGCATCGAGTACTCGCCGCGCCTGAAGCAGCGCTTCTACCTGGAGCTCGACCCGCTGCTGTATTTCACCAGCGACACCCTGCTGTTGATCGGCTCCTTCCCTCCCGAGCAGAGACTGGCGGGCTACGCCTTCTTCGATTGGGGCGCCTTCTATTTCCTGAACCTCAGGCTGGGATTCCGGTGGCAGATATGAAAAAATACACGATTTTTATCGCCCTCACGGCAGCGCTCGCTATGGCTGCCTGCAGCATGCCCCCCTACAACGAGAGGCTCTCCCTGGCGCAGGTCACCATGTCCAAGCTGGGGGCGCCGGTGAGCGAAATCGGCCCGGTCTACGCGAATCTGGACCCCAGCGCCCAGGAGAACCAATTCTACTTCCTGCCGGACCGCGACGACCCGGTTGGCAGCGGGGGGTTCCTGGTGGCCGAGGCCAGCTACGGCCTGCGGGTCTGGTACCTGGCCACGTACTCCATGGGACTGGAAGCCTCCTGGTCCATCGACCTGAACAACTCCAGCCCGACCGCCAACAACTTCCTGCTCCAGCCGATGGATTCGGGCATCCTCGACTCGAACTACTTCCTGCACCTGACCCGCTACGCGCAGGACGACCTGAGGCTGGTGCTCTCCACGGGTACAACTGTGGTCAACCAGTACACGACCGAGCTGCCTCTCCTTTCCAACCTCCCGACGGCCACGAACGTTCTGGGATCCAGCATCTTTCCGGACGGCACCACGGGCTCCGATTTCCAGTTCTTCCTGGCTGGCCAGGGATCGACCTTCTACCTCGAGTACGGCGCCCGGACGAACACGACCGACGGGTTCACCCTCACCTCCAGCGGTTTGGCCACCGATCTGGGCCCGGTACCCGACAGCCTGAGCAGCGCCTTCTACGTCCACAATCCCATCCTGGACCGCAGCTACCTGAGCCACTGGTCGGGCTCCTCTTATGTCAGCTACGCCTGGACCTGGGACCATGAAGCCACCGGCATCGCCGCTTCGGGCTTCCAGCAGCTCACGGGAGTCAAGGGCCGCCTCGGCGCCGTGTTGACCAACGGACAGCTCCTGGGCTTCGACGAGGGGGTCTGCACGGTTTACAGTGAGGCGGGCAAGAAGCTCTTCGACTTCCCTCTGGGAGGCCTGAAGTTCTGCTACGAGGTGGACCGACGGATTCGCCGGCACGCTGTACTTCTCCCTGGCCTACTGGCTGTTCGGGCGCGAGGAAAAATCCGACCAGCTGTACGTGGAAGTGTACTCCATCCCGACCAGCAGCCTGTCCAGCCTGAAATAGTCCTGCAGCCCTACTTTTCCGTCTCGGTCATGCCGGCGATGAACGAGCGCTGCATGACGATCACCACCGCCACCGGCGGGAGCATGGCCAGCAGGGTGGTGGCCATGACCACCGGCCATTCCACCAGGGCGTCTCCCACCACCATCATGCGGTTGATGCCGATCAGCAGGGTGTAGTACTGCGACCTTGGTGGTGATCAGCAGCGGCCACAGGTACTGGTTCCAGCCGTAGATGAACTGGATGACGAACATGGCGGCGATGGGCGTGCGGCTCATGGGCACCAGCACGCGGGCGAAGAACTGCATGGGCCCGGCCCCGTCGATCTGGGCGGCCTCGGCCATTTCGCGCGGCACGGACATGAAGAACTGGCGGAAAAGGAACACCGCCGTGGCCGAGACGATCATCGGCAGGATCAGCCCCGGGTAGCTGTTCAGCAGGCCCAGGTCGGAGATGACCTTGTAGGTGGGCATGATGCGCACCTCTACGGGCAGCATCAGGGTGATGAAGATCGTCCAGAAGCAGAAGCCGCGCAGGGGGAAGCGGAAATAGACGATGGCGAAGGTGGCCAGCAGGGAGATCGACGATCTTGCCCACCGAGATGCCCAGGGCCATGATCAGGGAGTTCTTCACCATGACCAGGGCCGAAGCGCCCAGGTTCCGGGTGCCCTCCAGCAGGGCGCGGCTGTAGTTCTCCAGCAACTGGAGCCCGGGCAGGAGCGGACATCGGGGCGTCCAGCACGTCGGCCAGGGTCTGGGTGGAGGCCGCGAACACCAGCCACAGCGGGAACACGATCACGAACAGGGCCAGCCACGAGGAACAGGTGCGGCAGGGCGCGGCGCACGATGGAACGCTCGATCATTTCCTGCCGCCCCTTCAGTAGGTGACCCGCCGCTCCACGAAGCGGAACTGCAGGATGGTCAGGCTGATGACCAGGACCATCAGCACCACCGACTGGGCCGAGGAGCTGCCCAGGTCCAGGTTGAACACCCCGTCGCGATAGACCTTGTACACCAGCATGGTGGTGGCCTGGCCGGGGCCTCCCTGGGTGACCTGGTGGATGATGGGGAAGGTCTCGAAAAAGGCGTACACCAGGTTCATGACCAGCAGGTAGAAGGTGGTCGGGGAAAGCAGCGGGAAGATGATGCGCCAGAAGCGCTTGCCCGGCCCGGCCCCGTCGATGGCCGAGGCCTCCACCAGGCTGGCCGGCACGTTCTGCAGCCCGGCCACGAAGAAGACGAAGTTGTAGGAGATCTGCTTCCAGGAGGCGGCCAGGGTGACCAGGATGAAGGCCTGGCGGCCGTTGAGCAGGTAGTTCCAATCCACGCCGCAGGCGCCTGGACAGCAGGTAGGAAACCACCCCCACGTTGGGGTTGAACATGAACAGCCACAGCACGCCGGCCACCAGGGTGGCCACGGCGTAGGGCCAGACCAGCATGGTCTTGTAGAACAGCCCCCCGCGCAGGCGGCGGTTGGCCTGCACCGCCAGGAACAGGGCGATGGCCATGGCCGTGAAGGCCACCAGCCCCGCGTACACGAACGAGCGCACCAGGGCGTCCAGGTACAGGGGGTCCTGGAACAGCTTGACGTAGTTCTCCAGGCCGACGAAGGTCAGGGACAGTCCGAAGGCGTCCTGGATGTACAGCGACTGCCACATGGCCTGGGCGGCGGGCCAGAAGAAGAACAGGAAGACGACGATCATCTGCGGCAGGACCAGCAGGTACGGCAGCCCCCTGGCCGAGAACTCGTACTGTTTGGACATGGTCGCCTTCCAAAAGGGGCCGCCCGCGGGATGCCCGGGGCGGCCCCGCGCCGTCTACTTGTTGATGCGCTCGAACTCGCGCAGCTTCTCGTTGCCCCGGCGGACCATGTCGTCCAGGCCCTGCTGCGGGGTCTTCTTCTCGCCGAGGATCGCCTCCCATTCCTCGTCGATGATCTCCCGGATCTGCGGCATGAAGCCGAAGCGGATGCCCAGGGTGTTCTGGGTGGGCGGCTTGTTCAGCAGCTGCTGGATGGCCACCTCGGGACCCGGATTCTCCTTGTAGTAGCCCTGGCTCTTGGTCAGCTCGTAGGCCGCCCTGGTGATGGGCAGGTAGCCGGTCTGCTGGTGCCAGAAGGCCTGGATCTCGGGGCTGGAGATGAAGGAGAAGAACCTGGCCACGGCCTTGTACTCCTCGCGGCTCTTCTTGCCCATGACCCACAGGCTGGCGCCGCCGATGATGGAGTTCTGCGGCGCGCCCTGTCACGTCCGGATAGTAGGGCAGCCGGGCGACGCCGAAGTCGAACTTGCAGGTCGCCTTCATGTTGCCGTAGCCGCCGATGGACTCGAAGTGGATGGGCACCTGGCCGGAGGTGAACAGGGAGTTGGCCTTGTTCTCCCGGCCGCCGTACACGAACACCTTCTCCTTGCTCAGGTTGTAGATGTTGGTGAAGTGCCGCACGCTGCAGCGGGCTGTTGATCACGAACTCGGTGTCGAGGCCGTCGAAGCCGTTGGACTTCGTGCCGTAGGGCAGGTTGTGCCAGGCGGAGAAGTTCTCGAGCTGGATCCAGGAGATCCAGTTGGTGGTGAAGCCGTCGTCGAAGCCGGCGGCTTTCAGCTTGCGCGCCGCCTCGAACAGCTCCGGCCAGGTGACCGGCGGCTTGTCGGGGTTCGAGGCCCGCTTTGCGGAAGGCGTCCTTGTTGTAGTAGAAGACGGCGGTGGAGGAGTTGTAGGGCATGGAGAGCATCTCGCCCTTGGAGGTGGAGTAATAGCCGGTGATCGTGGGGATGTAGGCCTTGGGGTCGAACTTCTCGCCCTGCTCGGCCATGAGCTGGTAAGACGGGCTTGATGGCTCCCTTGGCGGCCATCATGGTGGCGGTGCCCACCTCGTAGACCTGCAGGATGGCCGGGGGAGAGCCCGCGCGGAAGGCGGCGATGCCGGCGTTCATGGTGTCGGGATAGGAGCCCTTGTACACGGCCACGACCTTGTAGTCCGGCTGGCTGGCGTTGAACTTTTCGCGATCGCCGCGGTGATCTCGCCGTTCTTGCCGCCCATGGCGTGCCAGAACTCGACGCTCACCGGCTGGGCGAACAGCCCGACCGCGGCGAGCGACAGCAGCGTGAGGACCAGAGCCTTTCTCATACGCGCCTCCTTCAGGGACTTTGATTTGAGGTGATTATAGCACGCGTATCGAGGAAGGCAACCTTTACTGGCTCTGCAGGCCCTTGAGGTCGGTGAGCAGCTGGCTCATCAGGGCGTCGCCGCGGCGGCGCTGGATCTCGGCGTCCAGGAACTGCCGGCGCTCCGGCGCGGCGCGACGCAGCGAGAGCTCGTAGAGAATATCGTTCACGTCCTCCAGGGCCCCAGTGCGCCCGGCCTGCTCGAAGCCCGCATCGTAGCGCTTGATGCGGTTCCACAGCCCGGGGAAGCTCTCCTCGCCGGAGGCCAGGAAGGCGTTCAGGTGCTGCTTGGCTTCCAGGAGGCCTTGTTCTTCGCCCCGCTCGGAAACCAGGGAGTCTTCCTTCGCCACGTAGTCGCGGTAGCTGGCCACAATGCGGTTGTAGCTGGCCTCGATGGCCTCCAGGCGGGCCAGCTTCTGCCTCATGACGTCGTCGTTGAGGAAGGCCGCCAGTTTGGTTTCGGCGTCCGTGGCCGCCTTGCGGGAGGCGGTGAGCTCCGCCCGCAGGGATTCCACCTCCGCCGACAGCATGGTCTTTTCCCGCTGCAGGCTCTCGGTCAGCGCCACCCGGTCCTTCAGGTCCTGTTCCACCTTGGCCAGGGAAGTCCGCAGGCTTTCGGCCTCCGCGGCGCGCTGCTCCACCTGGCGGCTGCGCCCCGAGGTACCCCCGGTCCCGGCCACAGCCTCGGTCTGCCGGCTGAGGGCCTCCACCGAGCGCCCGATGCCCTGCAGGGCGTTGCTGACCTGGGCGCCGGCCGGGTACTTGTCCACCAGCTCCCCGAAGGCGGAAATCGCCTCCAGGTGGCGGCCCTGGGACTGCAGGCGCTCGGCCGCGGCCAGGGGGCGGGCAGCCGCGGCGGTGTCCCGCCTGCTGAAGCTGTCCGCAGCCAGCTCGTAGCCGGCCTGGCGCAGCTGCCCGACCAGCCGCTGGACCACCGCGGGCTCCTCCGGCAGGTAGGACAGGGCGGCGGTGTAGCGCTCCACGGTCGCGGGGTAGTCCCGCGCCTCGAAGGCTGCCTGGGCGGAGGCCAGGGCCTGGCGCAGCGCCTCCCGGCGGGCCTGGTCGGCCGCCTCCGATGCCCGGGCCTCCTGCGCGGCCAGGGCGGCTTCCGCCTCCGCTTCCAGCTGGCGCCGCTGCCGGTCCTGCAGGTAGCGGTGGGCCTTGTCCACCTCCGGCACCAGGGCCAGGGCCTCGGCGTACTCCTTCTCCGCCCCGGCGGTGTCGGCGCGGGCCAGCAGCGCGTCGCCGTCCTGGACGCGCTTGCGCAGCTCGGTGAGCAGGTTGGCCGCGGCCACCAGGGTGGTGGTGTCCGCCGAGCCCTTGCGCATTTCCCCGCGCACCAGGCTGGCCAGGGAGTCCACCACGAAGAACTCCACCTCGCGGCGCTGCTGGATGCCCGGCAGCGCCCCGATGGCCGGGTCGTCCAGGTACTGGCGGATGCCCTCCAGGTTGGTCAGGGCCCGCTCCAGCATGCTGGCCTGCATGTCCTGCTTCACCCGGTCGTAGAAGCCGATGAGCTGGCTGGCGGCCATCTGCTCCTTGTCGCGCTGCTCGGAAATCCGGGCCAGCTCCTGCCGCGCCTGCAGGCTCTCGGCCTCCAGGGCTTCGGCCCGGGCGGCGAGCTGGCCGCGCAGCTCCTCCTCCCGCTGGCGGGATTCGCTCAAGACCTGCTGGCGCTCCTCGCTGGCCCTGGCCAGGCTGGCCTGGAACTCCTGCTGCATGGTCTTGAGGTTGTTCTCGGTGGCCAGGCGCTCTTCCTCGGCCTGCCGCCGGAAGGCGTTCAACTGGGCCTGGAACTCGCCGGTCTTCTGCGCCTCCAGGGCCACCAGCCGGCGGTTGATGTCGTCCTCGGAAACCCCCTGGCGGCGCAGACGCTGGCGCTCCTGCTCCAGGGCCGCCTCCATGCCCTGACGCAGCTCCTGCTCCCGGGACGCCACCTTGGCGTCCATGTTGGCCACCAGGTCGCGGCGCTGCTCGTCGATCTCGGAGAGCTGGCCCTGGATCTGGGAGATTTCCCGGTTCTTGGCCAGCAGCTTCTCCTCGGCTTCCTTCTTGAGCTGCTCGATCAGCTTGCCTTCGGCCGAGGTGATGGTGAGCGTTTCCTCTTTGAGGGTGGTCTCCCCGCGCTGGAAGAAGTAGTAGAGCACCAGCCCGCCCACGGCCAGCAGGGCCACGGCCACCAGGTTCACCAGCAGCGGCATGAACACGCCCTTGCGCTCGGCGTGCAGCACGAAGGCCTGCGGGCCGGCGGTGAGCTTGTTCTCGCTGGCGGCCTTCTCGATTTCCTGGAGGATGCCCTTCTGGTCTTCCTTGGAAATGCCGGAGTCTTCGTCGAAGACGATCTCCCCGCTCGCGGTGAGCTCGGCCGGCGGGCCGGCGGGCGAGCTTTCCACCGGCAGCAGGTCGGTGGGCTCCTCGGGGAGCGGAGGGCCGGCGGGAGCGCCCGCGGGCGCCGGCGGGCCGGCGGGCGGGCCGCCGCCGCCCGGGTTGGCCATCATGGCCTTGGCCTTCTCGAACAGCCCGCTCATTTGTGCTCCATGACGGTCACCCCGTCCCAATCCCTGGGCGGCGGGTTCTGCAGGAAGTTGCGGCAACGGCTCTCCAGCAGGCCGGCGGCATAGTCCTGGGGCAGGATGCTCTGCACCTTCTGGAAGCTCTCGGCCGCGGCCCCGAAGTCGCGGTTGTAGTACATCTCCATGGCCCCGTTGTGCAGGCCCCAGGCCTCGGACTCCGCGTCGCCCAGCTTCCGGCGGGCGGTGTAGATCTTGACCCCCTGCTTCTTGCCCTTGACCGCCACGCTGTCGATCAGCCGGAAAGGCACCTTGTCGGCCACCCGGGTCTGCAGCCCCTCGGAGATCAGCAGGGGCTGGCGGTACTCCTTGGTCAGGCCCTCCAGGCGGGAGGCCAGGTTCACCATGTCGCCGATGATCGTGTAGTTCATCTTGGTGTCGGTGCCGATGTTGCCCACCGTGACCACCCCGTAGTTGATGCCGATGCCGATGCGCCACTCCGGCTTGCCCAGGCGGGCCTGGTTGGCGTTGAAGCTGGCCAGGGCCTCGTCCATCTCGATGCCGGCCAGCACCGACTGCAGCGGCGTCGTCCTCGTGCTTCACCGGGGCGCCGAAGAAGGCCATGATGGCGTCGCCGATGTACTTGTCGACCGTGCCCTTGCGGTCCTGGATGATCTTCACCATCACGGAGAAGTAGCGGTTCAGGTTGCTGACCAGGTCGTCCGGGGCCATCTTCTCGGAAATGCTGGTGAAGCTGCGGATGTCGGAGAACAGCACCGACAGCACCCGGTTGTCCCCGATCAGCATGCCCTCGGGGTTCTTGAAGAACTCGTCGATCACTTCACCCGGGACGTACTTCTGGAAGATGTTGCGGATCTTGTACTCGCGATTCTTGGCCAGCGCCGCCTTGAAGGCGTAGCGCTTGATGTCGTTGTAGGCCTTCTCCAGCTGCCCGACCATGAGGTTGAAGGTGTGGGCCAGCTGGCCGATCTCGTCGTGGTACTCCACGGCCACCCGGTTGGACAGGTCGCCGGTGCGGATGATCTTCTCCATGGTGCCGACCACCTTGGTCAGCGGCCGGGTCAGGTAGTTGGCGAACAGCATGATCAGCACGATCCCGGCCAGGATGGCCCCGCCCAGGATGTAGAGGGTGCGCGTGGTGATCTGGCTGACCCGGCTGTAGAAGGTGGCCCGCTGCTCGCTCACCACCAGGTACCAGCCGAAGGGCTCGAACCAGAAGCCCTTGACCACCCGGTCCGCCCCGCCGATGCGCGGGGTGGCCAGCTCCCGCTTGCGCCCGGCGACCAGCGCCGCCAGGGCGGCCTTCTCCCCGGGTCGGACCTCCAGCTCGCCGGTCTGCATGGCCAGCTCCCCCTGGGCGTCCAGGGCGAAGATCACCTCCGTCGGGCTGCGCACGATGCTGGCCGCGTAACTCTCGATGGCCGCCTGGGTGGCGGCCACCATGGCGGGATTCTCGGTGAAGTTGTTCTCCACCAGCAGGCCCCACTGGCCGGCGGCGTACTTCTCCAGCTCCACGGCCTTGAAGCCCAGGAACTCCTTGGCCACCCCGGTGATGGCGTTGGTGGCCGAAAAGAAGGAGGAGGCCCCCGTCAGCAGCAGGGTCGTGATGATCAGGGGCAGTACTACCAGTATAATCTTCGCACGGATGCCCATGCGTTTCTCTTATCGGAGCGCCAGGGTATTAACTCTACTACTATAGCCCGCCTGGCGGAAAATCACAATGAAAATCACGCCTGGTGGGACTGGTAGGCCTGTTCCAGCAGCCGTTCGGTGGTCTCCCAGCCGATGCAGGGGTCGGTGATGGAGACCCCGTACTCCAGCTGGCGGGGGTCCGCCGGGATGGGCTGCCGGCCCTCCTTCAGGTTGCTCTCCAGCATGAAGCCGATCAGCTCCCGGCAGCCCGAACGGCGGGTGGCCAGCAGGCTGGCCAGGACCTCTTCCTGCCGCGCCGGCTGCTTCTCGGAGTTGCCGTGGCTGCAGTCCACCATGATGGCCGGATCGAAGCCCGCCTCCTTCAGCAGCTCCGAGGCGTACACGACGTCGGGCTTGCGGTAGTTGGCGCCGGTGCGGCTGCCGCGCAGGATGATATGGGTGTCCTCGTTGCCCGCCGTTTCCAGCAGGCTGGTCTGGCCACGCGGGTCGATGCCGATGAAGTGGTGCGGCTGGCGCGCCGCCGCCATGGCCTCCACGGCGATCTGCAGGTTGCCGTCGGTGGAGTTCTTGAAGCCCACCGGCATGGAAAGCCCGCTGACCATGTTGCGGTGCGTCTGGCTCTCGGTGGTGCGCGCCCCGATGGCCGCCCAGCCGATCAGGTCGGCGATGTACTGCGGCACGATGGGGTCCAGCATTTCGGTTCCCGCCCCCAGGCCCAGCCCGGCGATCTCCAGCAGCAGCCGGCGGGCCAGCTCCAGCCCGGCGCCGATGTCGTAGGTGCCGTTGAGCCGGGGGTCGATGATCAGCCCGCGCCAGCCCAGGCTGGTGCGCGGCTTCTCGAAGTACACGCGCATGACGATGTGCAGCTTGGCCTGAGTAGCGCTTCTGCAGGGCCTTCAGGCGACGGGCGTAGTCCAGGGCCGCCTGGGAGTCGTGGATCGAGCAGGGCCCCACTACCGCCAGCAGGCGGGTGTCCTGGTGGCGCAGGATCCCGCGGATGGCCTCCCGGCACTCCACCACGGCGGCCGCGGCCTTCTCGCTCAGGGGAAGGCGATCGACCAGCTCCTGGGGGCTGATCAGGGGAGAAATCGAGCGGATCCGTAGGTCGCTGGTCCTCTGCACGCGGCTGCTCCGGGGCCAGTATTCCATTTTCGCCCCCCCGTGTACAGGCCCGCGAATTGTGCTACGATCGGGCCATGAGAGCAGCGCCCGTCCTGTCCACCCTCGCCGCGGCCGTCCTGGCCGCCAGCCTGAGCTCCTGCCTGAGCTTCCAGGACAACATGATGAATGCCCGGCAGACCGCGGCCTCCCTTAACGCCGCCCAGCGCGACACGGCCGACGAGCTCTACAACGCGGGGGAGTACCAGCAGGCGATCACCGCCTACGACCAGGTGCTGGTGAATGACCCGCAGGATTCCTATGCCTACGGGCAGCGCGGGGACTGCTACCGCCTGCTGTCCCGGTACGACGAGGCCATCGCCGACTTCTCGCGGGCCCTCGAGCTGAACCCCGGGAACTCCTGGGCCCTGGCCCACCGCGGGGAGTGCTGGCGGGCCAAGGAGCAGTACGAACGGGCCCTGGAGGACCTGGACCGCTCCCTGTCGATGGAGCCGGACTTCGCCTGGGCCCTGGCCAGCCGGGCCGATGCCCTGCGCATGCTGGAGCGCTACGACCGGGCCCTGGCGGACTTCTCCCGTGCCATCGAGCTGGACCCCGACTACCAGTGGGCCCTGGCCCGGCGCGGCGAGGCCTACCGCCTGACCGCCGACTACCCCCGCGCCCTGGCGGACCTGAACCGGGCCGTCGAGCTGGCCCCCGGCGACTCCTATCCCTACGCCAGCCGGGGCCAGGTATACCGGGAAATGGGCGAGCTGGACAAAGCCCTGGCCGACTTCGACCAGGCCATCGAGATCGACCCGGAGTACAAATGGGCCAAGGACCGCCGCACCGAGCTGTACGCCGAGCTGGCCGGGACCGGCGAGGAGCCTGCCGGCGAGGCGCCCACCGGCGAGCCTGCCGCGGGCGCCGGGGTCGCGCGGCCGACCGGTCCCCTGCCCCTGATCACCGTCCTGGACTTTTCGATCGAGAACATCCCCAAGTCGGACGGCAGGCTGATCGTGGACCTGGTGTTCAGCGCCCTGGTCTCGGCGCGCAGGTACCGCGTGCTGGACCGCGGGCAGCGGGACAACATCCTCAAGGAGGTGGAGTTCTCGCTGTCCCAGTGCGCGGACGAGAAATGCCAGCTGGAGATCGGCCGCCTGCTGGCCGCGGACCGGATCGTGGTGGGCAGCCTGGGCAAGGTGGGCCAGCGCTACATCCTGAACGCCAAGATGCTGGACGTGCGCACCGGGGAAGCCCTGTCCACCGCCTACAAGCTGTTCGGCACCATCGAGGAGCTGGTCGACGGGGCGGAGGAAGTGGCCCAAACCCTGGGCGAGGGCTGAGCTCAGGCGATGCCGGACTGGTCCTGGGAAGCCTTCTTCTACCACGTCTATCCGCTCGGGTTCTGCGGGGCCCCGGAGCGCAATGACTTCTCCTCCCCTCCCTCCCCGCGGCTGGAGCGCCTCGGCGGCTGGCTGGACCATTTCGCGAAGCTCGGGGTGAACGCCCTGTACCTGGGGCCGCTGTTCGAGTCCACCAGCCACGGCTACGACACGGCCGACTACCGCCGGGTGGACCGGCGCCTGGGCGACAACGCCACTCTTTCCGCCCTGTCAGCAGAGCTGCACCGCCGCGGCATCCGCCTGGTCCTGGACGGCGTGTTCCATCACGTCGGCCGCGACTTCTGGGCCTTCCGCGACCTGCTGGCCCAGGGGCAGGCCTCCCCGTACCGCGACTGGTTCTGCGGCGTGGATTTCCGCGCCCGCAGCCCCCTGGGCGACCCCTTCCTCTACGACAACTGGGAAGGGCACGCCGAACTGGTCAAGCTCAACGCGGGCAACCCGCAGGTCAGGGCGCACCTCCTGGAAGCGGTGGAGGGCTGGATCCGGGAGTTCCACCTCGACGGGCTGCGCCTGGACGTGGCCTACCTGCTGGAGGAGGGCTTCCTGCGCGAGCTGGCCGAGCGCTGCCGGGCCCTGAATCCGGACTTCTGGCTGCTCGGCGAGGTGATCCACGGGGACTACCGGCGCTGGCTGGCCCCGGGGCTCCTGGACTCGGTCACCAACTACGAGTGCTACAAGGGGCTGTATTCCAGCCACAACGACCGCAACTACTTCGAGATCGCCTACTCCCTGAACCGCCAGTTCGGGGAGCGCGGCCTGTACCGGGATCTGCCGCTGTACAACTTCGCCGACAACCACGACGTGGACCGGGTGGCCACCAGCCTGCGCGAGCCGGCGCACCTGTACCCCCTGTACTGCCTGCTGTTCACCATGCCGGGGGTGCCCAGCCTCTATTACGGCAGCGAATGGGGCATCACCGGAGCCAGGAGCGCGGGCAGCGACCAGGCGCTGCGCCCCAGCCTGGAGCTGGAAACGGTAGCCCGCGAAAGCCCGAACCGGGAGCTGGCCCCGGCGATCACCCGCCTGGCCAGGCTGCGTGCGGACAGCCGCGCGTTGCGCCGGGGAGGCTACCGCCAGCTTTTCGTGGGCCCGGAGCAGTTCGCCTTCGAGCGGCGCTGCTCAGAAGAGGCGGTCATCGTGGCGGCCAACGCCTCCGCCCAACCCGCGTCGCTGGTCCTGCCGGTGGACCCGGGCACGGCATTCACCGACCTGCTGGACGGCGGGGAAGACCTCACGGCCGACGGCGGGCGCCTGCGCCTGCAGGTCCCGCCGCGCTGGGCCCGCGTCCTGCGAATCGCCTGAGGCCGCCCCGCCAGCGGGCTACCTCTTCTTTTCCCAGAGCAGCCGATACACGTAGCCGGCGATCACGGCTCCGGCAATGGGGGCGAACCAGAACAGCCAGAGCTGTTTCAGAGCCCAGCCGCCCACGAACACCGCGGGCCCGGTGGAGCGCGCCGGGTTCACGGAGGTGTTGGTCACCGGGATGCTGATCAGGTGGATCAGGGTGAGGGCCAGGCCGATGGCCACCGGAGCCAGCCCCTGGGGCGCCCGCTTGTCGGTGGCGCCCATGATGACGATCAGGAATCCGAAGCTCAGCACCAGCTCGATGACCAGGCCGGCCAGCAGGGTGTAGTGCCCCGGGGAGTGGGCGCCATAGCCGTTGGCCGCCAGGCCGCCGCTCAGCTTGAAGCCCGCCCTGCCGCTGGCGATCAGCCACAGCGCCGCGGCCCCGACGATCCCGCCCAGCACCTGGGCAATGAGATAGTACGGCACGTCCTTGGCGGGAAAGCGGCGGCCCGCCCACAGGCCGAGGGTCACGGCCGGATTCAGGTGACAGCCGGAAATATGGCCGATGGCGTAGGCCATGGTGAGAACGGTGAGGCCGAAGGCCAGGGAAACCCCCAGCAGCCCGATGCCCACCCCGGGGAAGGCCGACGCCAAAACGGCGCTGCCGCATCCGCCGAATACAAGCCAAAAAGTCCCCAGCAACTCCGCCCCAGCCCGCTTCATGATCGGCATATGGACCTCCTCCAGGCGAACGATTATAGAACCGCCGCGGCTGCCGCGCAAGCAATCGCCGGATTGCATGGTATAGTATGGTTCATGAAACGCTTGATCGTCCTGCTTGGCCTGTCCGCCTGTGCCATCCTGCTTTTCGGCTGCGCGACAGCGGCCCCGCCGGCCCAGGAGGCGGGCAGGCTGCAGGAAGTCATCAATGCGGCCTGCTTCGAGGTGGTCGTTCCCCGGGTGGAAAAGGACTCCCTGGCCTACGAGAAGCCGCTGCCCTGGGAGCTGATCCCCTTCAACGTGCGCAACGACAAGTATCTTCCCCTGGGCACCGCCTTCGCCATCGCGCCGGACCGCTTCCTCACCGCTTCGCACGTGGTCAGCCTCATGGACAACACCAGGCTGTACGGCGAGCTCGCCCTGCGCGACAAGCAGGGCCAGGTCTACCCCATCACTGCCCTGCAGAGCTTCCACGTGCAAAAGGATTTCGCCATCTTCACCTGCGCAGGCCTCCAGGCCGCCCGCTTCCTGAAGCTGCGGCCCTCCTTCTCGCTCAACGAGGCGGTCTACGCGGTGGGCAACATCTACGGCCAGGGACTGGTGGCGGTGCCCAGCAGCATCCTGGGCACCCTGCCGGAGTCGGAGGACGGGCGCTGGCAGTACATCAAAAGCTCCCCGCCCAACGGCGAGGGCTCCAGCGGCGGGCCCCTGCTGGACAAGGACTTCAACGTCCTCGGCATCATCACCAGCAAGGACGACAACTTCAGCTACTCCCTGCCGGCGGCCGAGGTCCAGGACAGCCCCGCGGACAAGGGCGTTTTCCATGCCCGGACCCATTTCCGCTTCAGCCTGCTGCCGGGCAAGTCCTCGGAGCCGATGGACTTCGACCTGGAGCTGGACCTGCCCAAGCCGCTGGCCGAGGTCCGGCGCATCGCCCACGCCGCCTACGTGGAGCACTGCCGGAAGGGCATGGATCGCTTCCTGGCCAGCCAGGGGCAGGAGTACTTCCCCAACGGCAAGAGCTCGGCCCAGGCCCTGCAGGATTCCTGCGACTCCTCGGGGCTGCAGCTGCTCTACAAGGACAAGGACGACGGCAAGTGGTACTTCAGCTCCCTGGAGAAGTCCACCTCCTCCCTGCCGGAGAACGCCAAGGTCTTCCATTCGTCGGTGGACGGGACGATCTTCCTGGACCTGGTCAAGCCGGACAACGTCACGCACGCCAGTCTGTACGGCGACCCGAAGCTGACCATGGACCTGATCCTGCGGGGGATCACCATTCCCCGCACCTTCGCGGGCCAGGACATCCGCATCGTATCCCTGGGCTCCCCGTACGGCGAGGATTCCTACCAGGACTCCTATCGACGGCAGTGGAGGATCCAGTACTGGCAGGTGGAGTTCTCCGACCAGGTGGCCATCCTGCTGTCCACGCCGACGCCGGATGGGTTGGTCGGGGCGCTGCGCTTCTGCAACTACGACGACCTGGAATCCTGGCTGTACGACCTGAAAAAGATCACGGACCTGACCTATATCCCGTACGTGGGCACGCTGGTCCAGTGGCAGGGTTTCCTGCAGCAAAGCTCCCACCTCTACCCTCCCCTGAGCACGGCCCGCATCCTCCACCAGAACGGCGTGTCGCTGCGGGTGGAGTGGGGGGATTTCCGCCTGTCCTGCGACAACAAGCAGTTCGAGATCTCGGACAAGATGTACCTCGGCCTGATGCACGACTTCTACCTGGACCGGGGCAAGGTGGTCTGGGGGCTGCGGCGGGTCAGCCTGGACGAGGAAAGGCGGCACAACTACTTCGTCTCCTATCGCTACCTGCGGCCGCCGGAAGGCCTGGATGCCGGATACGAGAAGCAGTGGCAGGGCTTCAGCGGCCGGGATTACCCGTACAACGAAGTGCCCTTCTCCAAGGACGGCCGGACCGACATCGGCACGGTGCTGCGCCTGGCGGACGCCGGCTCCCCTTTCGGCTACTCGCTGTACCTGGCCCAGGAGGGCACCATCGCCCCCGAGCTCATGAAGCAGAAGCTGACGCAGCTGAAGAGCTGCCTGGTCTACGGGCGGTGACTTGCGGACGCTAAGGGCCCGGCCGCTCAGTCGGCCGGCAGCCGGAAGCCTTCCAGGGAAGTCACCGTGATGTTCACCTTCTGCGAGGTCGAGGGTCACGGGGTAGCCCGCGCGCTGCAGCTCCTTCATGGAGAGGCGCAGCCAGTCCCCGAAAGAGCCCCTGCGGGTCAGGTCAGGGTCCATGGAATCCGCGCCGCCGTATCCCAGCTCCCGCGCCGCGGGCAGCAGGATGCTCTTCGCCGCCCAGTAGTCCAGGGCCACCGGGTCCCGGGAGGCGGCGATGATGTTCGCCTGCGCGGCCTGGGAGTACGAGGTCCGCGGGCCCCGTCCCGGAGCCGCGTTGATCCAGACGGCGTCCAGGACATTGAGCACCGGAAAGCGCGTTTGGGCCATCTGGGTGCCCATGCCCCCCGTGCCGACGCTGCGGTGGGGGGTGTGGCCGGCCAGCCGGTCCGATACCACGCCCATGTAATGCTTGACGCTGGCGGTGACGCCGTAGATCGAATGGGACTTCAGCACGGGCACGTTGATCACTTTCAGGCGTTCAGAATCGTAGCTCCCGGAGCCGGGATCCCATACGCCTTCCTTGAAGCTGATGCGCGTGCCGTACCGGGTGGCGAACTTGGGGTAGGAGACGATGATGCCGGTCTCCGGCGACGCGGAGGATTCCACCACGTACCCGTCCCTGGCGTCACCGCGGGCGTACTCCTCCACCCGGCTGGAGGTGAGGCGGTCCCAGGACACCGTGGAGACCTTGTGCCGGGCGGAAAACCTCTCCGCCACCTTCCGCATGGACTGGGTCTGGTCGACGGCATTGTTCCGCTCCCAATCCAGGCTCCCCCCGCTGCCCGCGGCCCCGTACTGGGCCTGGCCGTTGTCGGCGATCACGATCTCCCCGGCGAACCCGTCGGGGTGTCCGAGCACGCCCTCGACGATCGCCTTGACCAGGTCCGTGTTCGTTCCCCCGCGCTCGTCCCACTGGCTGTTGACCTTGAGGATGAGCACGTCGTCCCGGTTGAACAGGGCGTAGAAGGACTGACCCCTGCCCTCCATCTTCGCTGATTAGGCGCTGGAAACCTTCATCCGCGCCCGTGGTGCCCTGGACGGCATAGATGTCCGAGGAGGTGCCTGCCGGCAGCCGCCTTGCGGCCAGTTTCAAGTCCACCACCTGTCCCGCCGGCTGGGAGCGCTGGAAGGAAGCGCTGGCAAAAAAGCCTGCCGCCTGCCCGGCGATGCCCGCGGCGGCCACTGCCGCCAGAAACAGGACCACGATGCGCAGAGGGGCCGGACCTGCCAGGAGAGCCTCGCGCCGCGCGATGGCGGGGAGCGGGAGCGCCAGCGTGCCCAGCCAGGTCGAGGCGTTGGCCAGGGCGGCCTTCTGGCAAGGGTAGGCGGCCCGCGACGGCTTGCTGCCCGTGCGGATCACAAACCACAGCAGGCTGGCGATCCCCATCACCAGGAAGCCGTACCACACGCGCTTATGGCTGTGATTCATGAGTACATCTGTAGTGTTTGCGCCTGCCATTGTCAATCCGGGATGCGATGTATTACAATCGAGCCCGGCATGGCTGAACGAATCGGTGATTTTCTGGTCAGGGTCGGCAGTCTGAAAGCCTCCCAGGTCGACGAGGTCCTGCGCCTCCAGAAGGCGGGGGACTCCCGGAAATTCGGGGAAATCGCCCTGGAGTTGGGCTACATCAGCGATGACGCCATCAAACGCTTCGTGGACTACCTGGAAAAAATGAACCCCGGCTGACCTCCGCCTACACGAAAACCGCTGCCCGCCCGTCGATATGGGTGTACGCCATGAACGATTCCCATGAACGGCTGGAGAAAGCCTACAGGAGCGAAAAACCCCGGTTCCTGGCCCGCCTGCGCGCCGCCGGGCGCACCCTGGAGGAAGCCGAGGACATCGTGCACGACGTCTATGCCGAGACCATGGAGCGCCTGCACCTGGTGGCGGACATCGACAACCTGCCGGCCTGGATCAATTCGCTGCTCACCCGGCGGCTGATCGACGCCTGGCGCCACGATCGGGTCCGCGCCGCATCCGGCGAAACCGACGTGACCGAGGATACGCTGCGGGAGATCATCTCCGGCGATCGGCCTGGACCCGCAGGACGCCTTCGTCCGGGACAGCCTCCTGGAGGCGCTGAACGACGCCCTGCGGGCCCTGCCGGCCGCCCAGCGCCGGGTGGTGGAAGCCCAGGTATTCGGCGGCCTGAGCTTCCGGGAAATCGCGGAAGCCACGGGCGAGAGCATCGACACCCTGACGGCGCGCAAGCGCTACGCGCTGCGCAATCTCTCCCGGGCCCTGAGGCACTGGATCGAAGAATGAGATGCGGAGTGCGAAGCGAATGTCGCAAGCGAAGGAGGATGTCGACATGGATGACCTGGTGGGAAGACCGCAGCCTGCCCCAGAAGATCCTTCTGGGGATCGGGTTCGGCATCCTCGGGGATCGGCCTGCTCGCCCTCTTCGGCTGGGTCGTCATGCTGCTGTGGAACTGGCTGATGCCGGAGATCTTCGGCCTCAAGCGCCTGAACTACTGGCAGGCCTGGGGATTGCTGGCCCTGTGCACGATCCTGTTCAAGGGTTTCGGCTCGGGCGGCGGTGACAACCGCAGCGATCGCAAGCGCAAGAGGCACCTGCGGCGCTATATGCGGGAGGAGCCGCCCTCTACGGAAGCCTGACCGCAGTCGAGACCAAGCCCGGGGGGGACAACCCTCCGGGTTTCACAAAAACGTCATCCGATTTCAAAACCTGCAAGCCTGACCGCCAAAGTAATACAAACCAGACGCTCACCTGACCGGTTCCTTCCATAATAGTCTTCGAGCAGTTTTTTATTCAGGGCATCGGTTGTCTGGCATACGCCTTGCATAGAGGTGCATATGCGAAACATAGCACGACGAGTTCTCATGGCCGCATGCGCAGCACTCTTCTATGCTTGTGCGACGATCGGCCCAGAGGAGGTCAAGCAGGAAAGCGGCTTCTACTATGGGTTCGGCTCCGGCGCGACGACCTCCGAAGCCGCGGTGGAAGCGAAGCGCGACCTGATTTCCAACGCGCTGACGGAGACCGCCAGAGGCGGGAAGAGACGCATCAAGATCGACGCCGAAGTCGGCGCAGTCCTTCGAGCTTCCCAAGCTGCAGCCCATCGCCAAGGAGCAAGGCGGGCGGCCAGGAAACGGTGGTGCTCCGCATCAAGGCCGCGGAATGGGAAAAATACGAGCGGGCGCGGGAAACCGCGATCAGGACCGAGCTCCAGGAGAAGTTCGCATCTTTGCAGGATGGATACGGGCAGCCCCTGGCGGACCGCATGCTGGAGGCGGCCAGGATGCTGGATCGGCTGGCCAGGGAAGGGCTGACCGAGGAACAGGACAGCCTCCTCCTGTCCGCCGCTATTGAGGCCTTCTGCCGGGAAATCTCCGCGGGCCTATCCATCACGACGAACCCGGAGAGCGGCTTCATCGGCGTGGAGACCAGGTTCGACTGCCGTGATCCGCGGCGGGGACGGCGAACCGACCGGCTCCCTGCCCTTGCGCGTGGAGTGGACGGCCAAGGACGCGGAACCCGCCGCCATGACGGCGACCTCCGGACCGGATGGGAATGCTCGCCCTCGCCTACCCGGCCGCGAGACGTCGTTCCGCAATACGGGCGTCCGCCTGAGCTGTTTCCACCGATTTCGCCCGCTCGGCCGCCTTCTTCGGCGGCACTGAAGGACATTGACGCGGCTTCCCGCGTCGAGGCGAGCTTCAGGCACTTCGACGACGCCGGCAAATTCTTCAGCGGCGAGGTCCTCGTCCCGGGCGGCCCCTTCACCGCGGGCGCCGTCGCGCGGGACAAGCGGGCGGCCAGGAAGGAAGCCCCCCGTCAGGCGGACACGCCGGACCTCTACATCGACCTCTATCCCGTCACGAATGCCTTGTACGAGATGTACCTCGAGGACACGAAGGCTCAAGACCTCCCGGAATACTGGGACAATCCCCAGTACAACCAGCCGGAGCAGCCCGTCATCGGCGTCTCGTACGACGACGCCGTCCGTTTCGCCTCCTGGCTGTCCGCGCAGCTCGGCGTGGTGAAGCGCCTGCCGACCGAGGACGAGTGGGAGAAAGCCGCCCGCGGCGGACGGGACGTGATCTACCCCTGGGGCGACCAGAGCCCGACCGACGGGGTGCGGGCCAACTACAACGGCAACGGCCGCTTCAGCTCCACGTCGCCCGTGGGCAGCTTCGAGGCGGGAAAGAACGCCTACGGCCTGTTCGACATGGCCGGGAACGTTTGGGAATGGACCTCCACCAGTAGAGCCGGCACCGGGAGCCTGATCGTCAAGGGCGGATCCTGGATGGACGGCCCCGCGGATCTGCGCGTTTCCAACCGCCGGGAGGTCGATCCCTCCAAGGGATACGTCGACGTCGGTTTCCGGCTCGTAAGGGAGGTTACTCATGAATAGGAAAATACTCGCCGCTGCCGCGGCCGCGGTTGCAGCCGCGGCAGCGATTCTGCTCGCTTCCTGCGCGACCTTCGACGATCCGGCGAGGAAAGCCACGCCGGACGAAAAGGCCATCGCCAGGGGCACGGCCGCGTGGAACCAGAAGGGCCCCTCGGCGGCGAAGCCGTACTGGATCGAGATCAAGGACAAGACCGCCCGCGCCACCTACACGGGCTACGTGGACGCGTTCGATTCCGGCTCCAGGCACCTGGCGGATGCGGAGTCCGCCAAGGCGGGAGACGACGCGCGCATCCTGGCCTCCTACCAGAAGGCGCAGAAGGCCTTTGTCGGCCTGCCCGAGGATCTCCAGCTTCCCGACGAAACGCGCGCCAGCGGCAATGCGGTCGCGGAGGGGAGAATTCGCTCCTTCATCGCGGCGGACAGGCTGTCCAATGCCCGGGAGCTGGCCAGGGCGGCGGTCCGGACATTCGGGGGATCCGAGGCCATCGATTCGCTGAACGCGGAGATCGAGGTGATCACCGCCTCCCGAAAGCGGGAAGCCGACGCGGACGCCGTATTGGGCAAGGCCAGGGAAGCGGAGGATTTCGACGGAAAGATCGCAGGCCTCGACGCAGCCTCGGGAGCGTTCGCCAGGGCGGAGACGCTGCTGGCCGACGACGCCTCCAAGGCCAAGGTCTCCAAGAGCCAGAGCGTGGTGCGGGAAGCCGCCAAACTCCGCAAGAAGCGCCAGGATCTGGTGGTGGAAAGGGAGAAACTCCTGCGCGGGCAGGCCTACATCTACAAGGACCGCATCGGGGAGGAGTTCGCCCGGGTTCCCGACAAGGACAAGGTCGGCAGCATGAGCCTGGAGGAGCTGCTCAAGCACCAGGAAGCCGTGAAGGCCAACGTCGAGGCGGCCTACGACGAGATGACCCGGTTCGCGGCCCGCTATCCCCAGGCGGCCGATCCCGAAATGATGGCGGAGATCGAGGAGCAGAAGAAGGACCTCGACGCCAAGATCGCCCAGGTGAACGCCGAGATCCGGACCGCCAAGGAGATCGCCAGCCGCGGCAAGGTCGTCATGCCGATCATGATCGGGCTGTTCAATCCCCAGCCGGGGACGGCCGCGGAAGCCAAGAAGAGCCGCCCCGCGATCTTCCAGGCCAAGGGCGTCAAGGACACCGAGTACTGGTGGGGCATGATCTCGATCCCCAAAGGCACCCTGAACGATCTGGTGGTCACGGTGAATGACAGCAGGGCGGTGCGGGTTTTCACGGACAACACCAAGTCCGGGACCCTGATCGAGAAGAACAAGATGAAGGACCTGGTCAATCGGGGATACAAGGTCGGCAACTCCTGGCCGGTCCTGAACGCCGGCGAGCAGCTCTCCACGGACAAGTACTTCTTCGAGGTACAGAAGGGCAAGACCCCCGACTATGAGGGCGAGGTCGTCGTCTACAGCTCGTTTATCGTAAGGATGCGTTAATGACCAACAAAAACAGAACCATCATCATCGCCGTCTGCCTCGCGGTCGTGGCGGCAGCGGCCAGCCTCGGCGTATTCTTGTTGTGGAAACCCGAGCCCAAGGGCATCGTGGTCGCGGTTTCCAGCCTTCCCGACTCCCTGAACCCGGTGCTGGCCCAGAACGTCTCCGGCCTCAATGCGGACGAGCTGGTCTTCGACGGCCTGGTGAACTTCGAGGTGGACCCCGAGAGCGGCAAGCTCTACCCGGAGCTGGCCCTGGCGGAGGCGATCGAGCAGGATCCGGCCACCAAGAAGGACTACACGGTCCTGCTCCGGCAGGTCTACTGGCACGATGGCACGGAGCTGACCGCGGAAGACGTCGAGTACTCCTTCGCCGCCTATACCGACGAGGAGAACGATTCGCCCAGGCGCGACTACCTGCTGTCCTTCATCCAGAGCGTGAAAGCCGTGGATGCGCGCACGGTGAAGATCGAGTTCACCAAGCCGCTGCCCCCGTTCCGCGCCTACCCCGTGCTGACCTTCAAGATCATCCCCGCCAACTACCGCGCCCAAAAGATGGAAACCAACATGCGGTCGGGGGAAAACGAACGGAACTTCTCGGTGGAGCCGGTCGGGACCGGGCCGTTCAAGCTCACGGGGTGGGAAATCGGGAAATGGGTGAGCTTCGACGCGAACGGGACCTACTTCAAGAAGCGCCCGCAGGCCACCTCGCTGGTCATCAAAAGGGTGATCGACCCCATCATCCGGATGAACGAGCTGCGCAGGAGCAGGATCAACCTGATCCTCGAGACCTCCCCCCTGGACCGGCCGAAGGTCGAAAAGATGTCCCGGGTGGACATCGAATCCTTCCTGCCCTACGCCTTCTATCAGGTGGCCATCAACACCCGGCTGTTCCGCAGCGCTGACGCCCGCAAGGCGATGTCGATGGTCCTGGACCGCGCCAGCCTGGTGCCCGAGATCACCAACCGCAAACAGGGCGTCGTGCTGAACTACGGGCCCTTCCCCTCGGACCTCTTCGCCAGGAACATCCCCGAATACGTCGCCACGCCCGTTCCCAACCTGCTGCCCCAGGACGAAAACGAGGCGAAGGCCCTGGCCGAGTCCGGCGGCCTGAGCCGGCCAGAGCGCCATACTGCTCTACCCCGATTCCCTGGGCGAGTTCGGGACCGCGATGGCCAAGAGCATCGTCGAGCAGCTGGCCCGCATCGGGCTGCAGGTCGAGGCCAAGCGCACCGGGGACCAGGTGTTCAAGCGCCTGGTGTTCTCCGAGAAATCCTTCGAGCTGGCCCTGCTCTACTGCGACGGCTTCGACAACCTGTATTCGAGCCTGGACCAGTGGTTCCACTCCAAGGGCAAGGACAACATCTCCGGCATAGCCGACGCCGGCCTGGACGCGCTCCTGGACGAATGGGGCAAGGCGGTGGTCACCGAGGACTGGGTGGAGCTCACCCTGCGGGTCAACCGGAGGATCGCGGAGCTGGCCCCGGCCATTTTCCTGTGCACCCTGCAGAAGGACGTGTATTCCCGCGGGTTGAAGGGAGTGGCCATCGCCACCGACAATCCGTTCCTGTCGATCGAAGACTGGTCGATCGGGGGATAAGGCGGATGCGCTTCATTCGTTTTCTCGCCCGCGAGCTCGCTCATCCACGGCGTGCTGTTCACCGTGGCGGGGACCGCGATACTCTCCCTGCTCTACCTGCTGTCCATCGGCGCGCCGCCGGAAAGCTTCGCCCGGACCGGACAGTCCTTCCTGCTCCTGCTCTCGGGCTCCCAGGATTTCTCCATCGACCATCCCGGCTTCAGCGCCGGCCAGATCATCGCCAGCGGGGCCGCCGTGACGCTCCCCCTGGCGCTGGCCTCGCTCCTGCTGCTGACCGTCGTCGCCCTCTTCGCCTCCGCCTTCGCCACCACCGCGCGCTACCTCGCGGGAAAGCACGGCCAGTTGGGCGCGGAGGCGCTCAAGCGCTCCATCGGCTTCCTGGCCTCCGTGCTGGCGGCCGTGCCGCTGTTCGTCGGCTTCTGGGTGCTCGCCAACGGATTCGGCAGCCAGGCTCCGTTCCTGCTGATCGCGATTTCCACCATCCTCCTGGGCGGACTGGCCTGGGACGCCACGCGCTTTCTCATGTCGGACATGCTGCGCCAGGTGGAATCCACCCATGCCACCGTCTTCAGCACCCTGGGCCGGCCGTTGGGCGGGCTGTTCCCACTCCCCGGCACCTTTTCCGGCTACCTGTTCTCCTCCAGCCTGCCGCGCTTCATCCCCTATCTGGCGGGAAAGGTCCCCGCCATCATCGGGGCGGTCACCATCGGGGAGATCGTCTTCTCCTTTCCCGGCCTGGGCAGCACGCTCCTGGAGGCCCTGCTGGCCACGAACACGGATTTGCTGGTGGCCGCCGTCTTCATTCTCTTGTGCGTGAACGCGGTCGTCGCCTTCATCGTCAAATCCTTCCTATTCCTGATCTACCCGAGGTGGTATGAAAAAGCTCTATAGAATCGCCAGGGCGCTGTTTCTGCTCGCCCTGGTTTCTCCGCTCGGCCTGGCCTGGCTGCCGCCGGACCGGCTGCCCTTCGCGCTGGATCTCAGGCTGGATTCCGCATTCCTGGCGGTGCTGCAATCCTCCTTCCGGCAGCTGTCCATCACCCTCGCCGCCACGCTGGCCCTGGCGGCGCTGCTGACCGTCGCCTTGGGCTACGTGAGCGTGCTGTCGCAGCGCTTCGGCAGGACCGGGGCGAGCATCCTGAAGGCGGTCGAATCCGTCCCGGCCATTCTCGTGGCCCTTTTCTGCTACGCGCCGGTTTCGGGCTACCTGGCCCGCCATTCCAGCGGCGCTTCGCAGCTCGTGTCCCTTATCGTGTTCATCCTGGCCGCCACCCTGACCATGCTTCCGGAAGCGGTGCGGGGCGTGGCCATCCCCCTCGGCGACCTGTACCACCGCAAATACAGCCTTTCCTTCCGTTCCTATGGCTTCACCAAACGGCGCATCCTGGCCGTCCTGATGGGGTCGCACGTCATGCGCGGCACCCTGAAACGCATTGCGGCGGGCATCCTCCTGAAGACCCTCGTCCTGGACTGTTCGTTCGGCTTCATCATCCAGCTGGGCTTCGGCAGCTACGGCACCCCGGCCCACGCCAGCCCCGGCGCCCTGATCGCGGCCAACCGGGACGCCCTTTTCGAGGGAGGCACGCCCGCCCTCTTCTGGCTGCCGTCCCTGCTCCTGGTGGCCATCAGCACCTGCTTCCTCCTCACCCTCGGCGAGCGGGAGGAGGCAGCGGCATGAAAACGGCACCCATAACGCTGAGCGGCTTTTCCATTTTCCTCGGCGATCGTCCCCTGGTGAAGGAGAGCTCCTTCGCTCCCGCGCCCGGCAGCTCCTCCGTGGTCATCGGGCCGACCGGCGTCGGCAAATCCGTGCTCCTGAAAACCATCGCCGGGCTCCTCCCGACCCGGACCTTCCGGCTCGGAGGATCCATGCGGGTGCAGGGGATCGACGCCTACCTGAACGGCCGCAAGACGGGGCATGCGCATTGGTCGAACATCATGAACCGGGGCCTGGTGTTCGTCCCCGCGGAGAGCGCCCAGGCCATGAACCCGGCCCTCACCCTGGAGCAGAACCTGAAGCTCCTGGCACCCGACGCCAGGCCCGTCATCGAGCGCCGGCTCAAGGGCCATTTCGGCCTGGACTTCGCCTCCTTCGCCCGCCTGTACCCCGACGAGGTTTCCGGCGGGGAGCTGCAGCGCATCACCCTGATGGTCCTGCTTTCCCGGCAAGGGGACCTGGTGCTGCTGGACGAACCGACGGTGAACCTGGACCGGAACCTGCGGTGGCGTTTCATCAGCTTCCTCAACAAGGAAATCCTTCCCGCCCGGGACAAGACGGTGCTGATGGCCAGCCACGACCTGGATTTCATCCGTGCCCTGCGCTTGGACGATGTCTACAGCCTGGAGAACGCGAGCCTCCAGCGTCTGGACGGCATCCCCAGCGCCAACGGTTTCCAGAAGCCGGAGGCCAAGAAATCCCCGGCGGAGGGACTTGCGATACGCGACCTTTCCCAGAGCTACTTCAAGCGCGGCATCTTCGGGGAACGCTCGTTCAAGGCCTTCACCGGGCTTTCCATCCAGTTCGGCCGCTCGACCATCTACGGGATCACCGGCCCTTCCGGTTGCGGCAAGTCCAGCCTGATCAAGGCCGTCCTGCGCCTCCTGGACGGCACGAAGGGGGAGATCCTCCTGGACGGCGAGGACCTGGTGCGCATCAAGCCGCGCGAGCGCGGCCGCGATCCGGGCGCCTTCCGGGCCTTCCGGCGCAAGATGGCGGTCGTCCAGCAGGATTCGCGGTTCGCCTTCTTCCCCGACCGCCGCATCCGCGACTCCTTCCGGCACATCGCCGAGCTCCAGGGGGGGCCGGGCAGCTTCGACCGGGAGGAGCTGCTGAAGCAGCTAGCGAAGGTGGGCCTGTCGAGCGTCCACCTGGACTCGCATCCCCGCGCCGCTTTCCTCGGGTGAAATGAAGCGCATCGACATCGCGCGGGCGCTGGCCGCCAAGCCCGAGGTCCTCCTGCTGGACGAGCCGTTCGCCCACATCGACTTCGAAACGCGGGCCCGGGTGATGCGGACCATTTCGGACTACATGGCGCAGAATCCGACCATCCTCCTGGTGGTCACCCACGAGGATTACGATCTGCGCTACTTCGTGGAAAAGAGCTACGACTTCCCGGAGCTGGTGGGGTAGATCATCTTATGTTGTGACGTATTGCACCCGCAAGACTCTCGCAGGCAAAGCTGTGCGTTGACTACTTTCTCCACCGGCGGCCGAATGCTTCCCAGCTTTTCGGACATTCGTTCCTGAAGAAGCTCGTAGGAAAGCTGACCAAGCTGATGCCCTACATTATTAAGTGTTGTCAGAGCGGGCGTTACCATTTCAGTGATGGAGATATCTTCGAAGGAAACAATTGCCAGTTCTTCCGGCACATTGATGCCGGCTCTTCGCATAGCGCGAAGGCCTCCGATCGATGTATTGGCATTCGCGTAGAAAATAGCAGTTGGCCTATTTCCAGGGTCCAAGCGCAGCAATTCTACCGTCGCTCCGTACCCCCCCCTGTAGGTCCAATCTGTCTCTCGCAAAAGCGTTCCATCGAAAAGCAGTCCTCTCTCCGCAAGAGCGCTCTTGAATCCACCGAAGCGTTCCTGGCTGGAGGAAGTATTCATTGCACCAGTGACATAAGCGATATTCCTATGCCCGTGCTCTATCAGATGCGACGTCAACAACTTCGCCCCGCGCGCATTGTCCTGCAGCACGGCATCAGCGCGAAGGCCCTTAACCCGGTTTCCGACCAACACGATCGGGATATGATGCTGCTCAACCACGGAGCCTAGAAGCTCACCGGTTGTCCCGACCGAGACGACTACGATACCCTCGACCCGCTTGGAAGCAAGAACTCTTACCGCCTCGCTCTCACTCTCGGGTGTTTCCTCCGTGGACCCCATCACGACACTGTACCCGTTGTCTCGTGCGATTCTCTCCAAAGACAAAGCTACTTCGAGGAAAAACTCATTTGTTATTTGAGGAAATACGAATCCGATAGTATAGGTCTTGCTCAAGCGAAGACCGCGAGCGCCCAAGTGGGGGGTATAGCCTGTTTTCTGCACCAGCGAAAGGATTTTGGATCTAAGCTCCTCACTGACGTCTGGGTGCTCGTTGATGACGCGAGAGACAGTCTTGATTGAGACTCCTGCCAGTTCTGCCAAGTCCTTCAGTCTCGTGGCGCTGGATAAGTTCTTCGTTTTCAACCAAACACTCTATGATCTAAAGCGCCTTATGGCCTGCGCATCTTCTGCCATTTTGCAGATGACCTGGTGCTTTCAAGACAGGCCTCTATGAATACAAGCGATTCGACTCCGTCCTCGACAGTGGGGTAATCGCAGACGGGCAGCGGATCTCTCGCGATCTCGGCCTTGATCGCCCGGTATGCTTCGCGGTAGATATTGGCGAATGCCTCAATGTATCCGTCGGGGTGGCCTACAGGAAGGAAACTCGCTTGCTTGGCGATATCCGAGCATGCCGCTCCTCCCTTCGAATATACGGTCTTGCGCCCGTCAGTCTCCTTGATCGTCAAGTAGTTCGGGTTTTCTTGATCCCAGGACAATCCCCGTTCAGTTCCGTAGATCCGGATGGCCAGGCCATTCTCTTCCCCGGCGAGCACTTGAGAAGCATGGATCAGCCCGAATGCTCCGCCTTCATAGCGGGCCATGATATTGACATCTGTATCCAAGGCGCTGCGAGGTACGAAGCTGATAAGTTCAGCGCAGAGTTCCTCTATCCGCAATCCTGTTATGTATCGGGCGAGGTTCTCGGCGTGTGTCCCGACGTCCCCTAAACTGCACGTCTTTCCGCTCTTGTCAGGGTCTAATCTCCAGGGCAACGGATCAGTGACCTTCGGGGACATGAATCGAGCAAGCCACCCCTGGGGATATTCGACGACTATCTTCTTCACCTTGCCCAGGGCTTCGTTCTGGACAAGGTGGCGAGCCTCCTTGACCATTGGGTACCCTGTGAAGCTGTGGGTGAGAACAAAGACCTTGCCTGACGCTTGAACTATTTTGCGTAAACGCACGGCTTCTGCAACCGAAGTGGTCATTGGCTTATCGCAAATGACATTGAAACCAGCCTCGAGAAAGGTCCTGGCGATATCGTAGTGTGAGTCGTTGGGTGTAACCACGGACACGAAGTCCAGACGTTCCTTTGCGGGAAGGCTAGACTCCCTGTCCGCCATGGCCCGATAATCAGAGTATACCCGCTCTGCGTCGAGACGCAGGGCTCTACCGCTGCGGACTGACTTTTCCGGGTCTGCAGAGAAAGCCCCTGCGACAAATGCTGCATCACCATCGATCACGGCCGCCTTCCGGTGAATAGGGCCGATAAACGCACCGAGGCCGCCGCCGATCATCCCCCCTCTGAGTATCCGATCCATTAGTGACCCCTCCGTCTACGAAAGCTGCCCTTCAGGTTACCTATCCAACTTGTACAACCGAACGGCATTGTCCCTTAGAATCGCACGCCCAATCATTTTCCCTGTTTCCAGGTTTTCCCAGCCCTCATCCACCTTCCGCGCAAGCACCTCGGCAAGCACCTCTCTTGCCTGCATATAGATTCCAACCGACTCTTCAGCAGCACCGCAGTCTGCTCCCCAACAGAACTTGTGGTATGGTACGTATTCAAACAGCTCGTATAGAACGCGCTTCAGCCCGCTGGGTCCTGGATACCCATTCAGGTGCCAGGCAAGATCTATATAAATATTGCTATAGAACTTTAAATAGGAGGCTATTTCTCCGATGTTTGCCCCTGCCCCATGAAGTATGACAAACGTTGTGTCCATATTGTTCTCGAACAGCTCCTGCAACTTCGCCGGATTACAGTTAGCCGGGTTGCCCGGCGGTCCCGTGTGAATCTGAAATGGAATTCCGTAAGAAGCACATTTGTGTGCGAGCTCATTCATCATAAAATTGGTAAAGTTATCTATGTCCTCTCCGGAGATGCTCTTATTGGCCCAGCCAAGGTGCGAGATGGGGTCAAAGGCCTTCGCCGCGGCTTTCTTGGTCACGTCTCGGTAGGTGAGATCGCGGAAATACCCCGAGTTATCCTTCAACGCTACGGTACCGGCAGCGGTGATCTTCTTGAATACGGCATCTAGAAGACCCAGATAATCGTCAAAGTTCTTTACAGATGCGCCGTATTTCGCCTCAATTTTTCTGAGATACGATTCGTCGAATCCACGAAGAAAGTCCGTCATGTTCATTACGGATCGAAAGAACTTTTTGTCGACTTCGGGCGTGGCAAAGCTAACATCAAGTATCAGGTCGATCTTGCCAACTTCCTTGATTGCATGATGATACCAACTCCTGTCTTGATTCGCCCGGGCGAACTTCTCGCTCAACTCAATCCACTGGCTTTCAGTCTCGATGCGCTCGAATGACAGATTGAAGAGTTTCCGGCAAGCCTTCATAAATGTACGCTGCTGGTTATCGTTGCGAATGTAGCCAAACACTGGCTCCAGCTTTTTCCATTCCGCCTGGCGATCGGCGGCACCTCCCTCCTTTCCTTTAATTCCGTAAGCTTCACCGAAATCGAACTGCGCCATCCGCCACGATTCATCCGGCAGGTAGGTAAGCAGACTTCGATTGTTCTGCATGAGCAGTACATCGTACAAGTAGGATGATCGTTTCGATAACTTCATGGCCAATTCCTGGGCCATGGTGTGGTCGTGGGAATCGATTATGTGAACCGCTTCGAGTTCCTCCAGAAGTGCCGCGTAAGTCCTTGAGTCATTCATGCTCCACTCCTTGTGCTGATCGTTACTCTGGCTATCTCTCCATGGCTGGTTTCCACCGGGTGGCATAGCCACCGATGGCGTAGACTAATCTTAGGAAAAGCATTGTATAGGCCATATAGAGCAATAACACGATTATGATCTGACCTGTGTCCAATCTCTGGCGCGCCAGGATGATGATTCGACCCAAACCGTTCTGGGAGGCGAGGAACTCTGCTGCCAGGGAAAGGGCCCACGCCTGCCCTACGATTACTTTCAATCCTCCCATAAGTTCCGGAATGATTCCCGGCAATATGACATCCCGATATAGCTGGTACTTGGATGCGCCCAGCGTCATGGCGAACTTTTGGTATGTCGGGCTCACGTTGTCCACGGCGTTGATGGTGTTGACGAACAATGCCGAGAACACACCATACCCGATGAACATGATGAAACCTAGCTCAGTGCCGCCGAACCATATGATAAATAGGGGGACGAGCGCCATTTGGGGCACGATGCGAATCAGCTGCAACTGCCAACTGAAGAAGGAGCTTACCTCCTTGTTGGCCTTGACGAGCAGTCCCAGTCCGATCCCGAGGATTCCGCCTAACACGAATCCCCCCACGATCCGGATGAAGGTCCGGACGGAATGGTAAGCTATCACCACAAAAGTAAGCGTATAGCTGGGTTCAGCGCCATATTTCCCGACACCGAGCCCGCCCATGCCGTATAAAATCGACAACCCAGGGAACGACTTTCCGAATATGCTTTCCAGGCTAGGCAATATCGAACTTGCGTAGGGTGTGGTCCGCAGGAGTATTTGTGCGATCAACTCCCACATGAAAACGACCGTGATCACTCCGGCCACTGCCAGCGCTCGGTCGGAGCGTCTGCCGCTAGTCTTTTGGGTTACCATAGCAGGCCTTCAGGTAGCTCTTGGCCTCGAGGAACGCTGGATCATCACGCAGCGCCTCTTCGCGCGGCCGCGGGAAGGGATTGCTGTAAACGTTCACGAACCGGCCTTGGTCCAACACAAATACACGGTCCGCCAGGTATAACGCCTCCTCCACGTCATGAGTCACAAAGATCGTCGTCTTGCGCTCCTTGCTCCATATCCCCAATAGTTCGTTTTGCAGATTGCACTTCGTTGGATAGTCAAGGGCCGAGAAGGGTTCATCCATCAGCAAAACTTCCGGGTCGTTGGCGAATACAGTGGCCACCGCGAGCCGCTTCAGCATTCCTCCCGACAGCTCCTTCGGATATGAATCGACCTTGTCCTGCAGCCCCATCATGGTCAGGTACTTCATGCCAATCTCATGGCGACGCCTCTTGTCGATCTTCTTGACCTCCAGGCCGTACTCCACCATCTGCCGTACCTTGCGCCATGGAAACACCGACGTCTCCTGGAAGACCACTCCGCGATCAGGTCCCGGACCCCGTATCGTACTTCCGTCCAGCAACGCCTCTCCACGTGTCGGGGACTCAAATCCGGCGATTATCGAGAGCAGCGTCGTTTTTCCGCAACCGGATGATCCCACAATTACGACAAACTCCTGCGCTGCAATGTCGGCATCGATCGAGTCAAGTACTTTAATTACAGCACCCTCTGCAGTTGTGAAGTCCTTGCCAACGCCCTGCAGACTGATTTTGACTTCCATGTGCACGGTACCTCACCCCAAAGACATCAGTCGTTTCTTGCCTGCCATCCGCGGTTGCCACCGAATGACATAGCGAATAACTACATAGAAGATTAGATCCATCATTCCAGCCAGCAAAACCACCCAAATTGCTCCGATAAAAATTAGATCAAGGGCATTGAGCTGCTGTGTTAGCAATAGGACCTTTCCAATGCCGGTCTGCGCTCCCATCATCTCGATGATAACTTGCAAGCCCCATCCCCAGATGATGCCGACACGGACCCCGCCAATTAGTTCGGGTACGATCGCCGGGAGAATCACCGTGCGGAATACCCTACCCCGTTTCGCCCCAAGCGCGTAGGCAAACCGCTGGTAGATGGGCAACACGTTGTCCACGGCATTCACCGTGTTGATTACTATTAGCAGGAATGAATACAGAATGAGAGAGGTCAGTTGGGCCAATAGGGTCCGGCCAAGCAACATAAAAAAAATGGGTACGAATGCCAAAGGTGGTATCGCGCGCAATCCGTCGATCGGGAGGCGCAGAAAAGAACGCATTGGCTGGTACCACATCATGAGCAATCCCATTAATACGCCTACGAAGGTTCCAAGTGTTGTTCCCAGCATGACTTTGCCCAACGTCGCCAGAACATGCGGCAGAAATCCAGTTCGTCCTGCGCCTGAGAACGCCAGTTGCTGCGAGCTTGTGATCGTCAGGAAGAATTGGCTGAATACCACAGACGGGGAAGGCAAACGGTATTCGCCGAGGGCATTGGAGAGAACCCACCAGATCAGTATCAAGAACGGAATGGCCGAGACCTTCAAAAGGAGATTGGCCGTGTTGCGAACGCGATTGCCAGGCATATATTTCACCTGATGGAAGATCAAGAATGCCGGAGGGAACCACGCCAGACCCACTGCGCGTGGTTCCCGCGCTTCTTAGAACTAGCTACTTCAAGAGATAATTGGCCCACTGCTTGGCCGCATTCGAGAAGTGGGCAGCGTCCAAGTAATCGAATGCGTCGTACAGTGCGACCGCCTTCTGCAGCAGAGCGTCAGCCTGCTGGACGTCGGCCGCGGCGCCTTTGTTCTGGCCTTTCGCGGTTTGCATCAGCTTTTTGACTTCTTCGATTGTGGCGCCGGCAGTCTTCTTATAACCCTGCATATCGGTGTACACTTTTCGAGCGATCGAGATGTCAGCTGGCTTAATTTCTCCCGGCTTGAGGTAGCCCTCCTCCACCCAACTATTGATGTAGGTGCCGAGGATGTAGTCCTCATACAGAGGGAAGCTTGGGTCGTTGAACCACCGTTGCTGCGCTTCAAATCCGAAGAAAGGATCAAAGATCTCGTACGCCTGCTTGATCTGCTCAGGCGTATTTCGTGCTCCGCTCGCTGAGTTCAGGAACGGCAGGTGGATGCTGATCGCTTCGGCCTGATGATCGTTGATAAACTGGGCCTGCCGCCACACCACGCTGCTGAACCTCAGGATCGTATCGTAGTTCTTGGCGATATAGTCATCGTAGGTGGTCCAACCGACCTGGAATACAGTCCGCAGTTCCTTGGAATCTGCCGACGGCTTGGCACTCTGCGCAATCTGGGAGGCGGTCACGATCATCTTGAAACCCTTGCTGATCATTTCCATGACAGCCGGGAGCCCCATGCCGCCGCAGACGTCGATCTGCTTGGTGAGCATCATTGCGGTAATCTCGGGATCAGCGTAGATATTGACTTCGATGTCGTCCACAGTCAGACCCGATTGTTCGAGAACGGTCCTAACGAATGACATATCACCGGGGCTGCCTGACGTGCCCCAGCGCTTACCCTTAATCTGAGCCACCGCCTTCTTGATTGCTTCATTAAGACTTAGGCCTTCCTTCTGAAACTCCTCGACGGTTTTAAACCGGGAGTCTCCCAGAACAATGCTTCCCCAGAAGATGCTGTCATACACGAAAACTTTGACCGGCGGCAGATTCTTGATCGCCCCTAGGACCTGCATCGTCGGCTGGTCGACCATGTCCATGTTCTTCGATGCAATCATCTGCACCGTCTCTCCACCGGTGATGATCTTGCCATACGGTTCCGGAGAAAGCGTAATACCGACCTCCTTGAACCAGCCCTTATCGACGCCGATCGATGAAGCGGAGCATACAAAGTACGGCTCCTGTACAGCCCGAACACTGACTTGTGGAATTTCGGGGATTGCAGGTTTTCCTCCGGTGGCTGCCGGAGCGGCTTCCTGACCGCCCCCCGCCATTACCAGCGGGATGGAGAGAAGCAGGAATGCAATGCACAGTGCCCCGATCGCGTGAACCATCCGTTTCCTTCCCATGAGGCCCTCCTTCAACAACGACTTTTCTTACCAGTCAACGATGACTGACAACGTTGACTATAGACTACGAGAAATACGCTGTCAATAATAAACTTCAGAGGGCCGACGCAGTTCTTATTAGTCCACCCCGATCAGGCTCTGCAGGACGTACATCTCCAGTTCCTCATAGTCGCGCTTGGCTCTGAGTGACTCCACAACTTCAGGGTCCAGCCCACGGGACACGTCCAAAAGCCGCAGGAATATCCGCCTGCAGTTCCTGAGGTGATCAGCCATTTTTTGAGTCGACTGAGTTCGAAGCGAACGGGTCTCAAAACCTATAAACTCACCCTTGCTTCCGTACCCGCCTCGGTCAAGAACCATGACTTGGTTCAACGCCTGACGCAAGTTGACCGCCCCGAAAGTACGGTGCTCGTTAAATTTCGGTCCATTTTGGTCGTCGAGGTGGACACACCAGAGCTTATCATGCCAAACCGCGTGTGCGAGCTCCTCGGCAGGGTCCAAACCGCACATAATGCAGTGTGCGGATTCGATGCAAACGCCCACACGGGAAGGATCTACCGATTTGTAAGCAAGCGCGATGAAATGCCCCGCGGTGGGGCAGTACGTCAAGTCCATCGGTTCATTTGGTTTGGTTTCCCCAAGAATCTGAATGCTCTTGTCGTACTGGAGCAGTTCGTTCACAAACGACAAAATCCTGTCCAAGGCAAGTTGGGGATCTTTTGCCTCCCGCATGTAGGTCCCTTCACGACCAAAGAAATATATTAGCCTTTTTGTCCCCATGACCTGGGCGATGTCGATCGCCTTCCTGGCCCGTTCCAAAGCGTATCGACGATCATCTACCGAGTTGGAGGTCGCGGCCCCATCGATTGTATGCCGATCTTCCCACAGCCTTGGAGCTACAAAGACTGTCTCCAAACCCTGTTCATCGATCTGCTTTCGAATTTCCGCTGCCTGATTGGTTATTTGACCGTGACTCCGGTCATCGATATTGGGAACGATATCATCATCGTGAAGCTCTATGCCCTGGTATCCCAGTTCCGCGCAGAACTTCAGCACCTCGGACAGCGACAGTTCCTTGCGTACCGGAGGACCGAACGCGTCGCGGCCAGTGTCTAGACACCATGGCCCGAGTGAAAAACGGAACCCAGAAGACTTGGCCACGCCTTTCTCCTTTATTAGCAGCCGTGTACATCAGTTCGCCGATTCTATCTTTGTCGCGGTAGACGGTCAAGAATATAACTGGTGTGGCGTACTTCGCAGCGCAACTCGCCGAGGTGATTGCCCGGCGCTCTTCTGAGCGCAGGGAGCGCCAGGCCGGTAGGGGCAGTAGCCGTCCGAGGTCGCAGCTAAAAGCATTTCACCAGCCCCGCCGCCGGTACTCCTCGTACTGGCGCCCGAACTTTGCGTGCAGCCAGCGGCCCTCGCCACGGATGAAGATTCGGAACAGTCCGTAGACCACCGCCGGGCCGATCAGCACGAGCCAGGAGTCCAGCAGCAGCGCGAGCCCAGGCACGACTAGCACAAACGCGGCATACATAGGGTTGGGGAAGCCCGCTGACATCGTCTGCGGCGGCATCGACCTTTCACCCGCGACCGTCGCCGCCATCCAGGGCGGCTGGATCAGCGCCAGCTTCTGATCAGGTGCTGTACCTCCAGGGGTACTTCCCAGTCCTGCAGATCGTGCTGACCAAGCGCTACCAGATCCCCGGTCTGCATATCGACACCGGTGTCGGTACCGTGACCCCCCAGAACATCGGGTCAATCAAGGCGCTCATCGACCAGGGAATCCGCTAGAACATCGTTGAGACGGAAAGCCTCCGCCGCTCGCGGCGGAGGCTTTTTGGGGGCTGCGCGACCGTTTCTACTCCACAGGTGGCCTTCACAAGAGCACGACCGCGGCGAGGTTTATGCAATTTTCCAGACAGCCTTCTGGCCGCCCTTGATGACTCCCCGTATTTTCTCTTTCTTTGCCAGTATCCTGATATCTTTCAGCGGATCGCCCTCCAGAATCAATATGTCCGCTTCCTTAGTTGGCTCGATAGTCCCGATCTGGCGATCCAGGCGGAGGCACTCGGCAGAATGCCTTGTGGAAGCGATGATGGCCTCCAACGGACTCAAGCCGAGCTTGACCATGTACTCCAGGTCCTGAGCGTTCTCACCGTGAAAGAATAAAGGCACGCCGCCGGCGTCAGAACCGAGAGTTATTTTCACTCCAGCCCTCACCCAGCGCATGAAGTTTTTTTCCAAGGCTTCAGCTGCCATCGAACAGTTTTTCACGTAGAAAGCGGGAGTTCCGGACTTTCCGCCATCCTCGGCAATACGAGAGG
>CAVUYS010000098.1:0-46741 GCA_963745745.1 uncultured Spirochaetota bacterium
GCGTAGTTGTCGCAGTTGGTATGCTGGTAACTCACCCAGAGTTCGAGCGTGGTGTTGGTGAACTGAAGCGAGCTCGAGTTCAGGATGCGGATGCTGTCGTTCAGGTCGAACCACTGGCCGCCGCTGACAATGGCGTTGGTCCTGCTGTTCATGTCCTGCAGGCCGTTGTTCAGGTACGCCGTCGAGTCGCTGACGATGCCGGTGATGCCGCCGTTGACCGTGTTGTCGTTCATGTGGAGCACGGCCACATAGTTCTCGCACCACACGAGCCGGTTGGTCGATGCATCGGGCAAGACCTCGCCGCCCCTGCCCCAGTACATGCGGATCGTGGCGTTCGTCTTGATCACGGGCACCATGACCCAGACGTAGGACTGGCCGGCCGGATCCCACGACTCGACCTCGTAGGGCAGGTCGTCGCCGCCCGGCACGCCGCTCACAAACCGGAGGTCGTCCCGCGTGCCCGACATGAACTGGCTGTAGCTGAATCCGCCGATGTTCGTGCCGACGATCACCAGCATCGGATAGTAGTACACCGCGGTTGACGGCTGGTAGCCCACGCACGCGATGCTGCTGTAGTACCCGAAGTTTGTGGGCGTGTAGCCGGGCTTGGCGGTGATGTTGTGCTTGCTGGCGCGAACACTTCGCCCACGAACACGTTGCTGCCGCTCCAGCGATAGTAGTAGGTGGTGCCGCCCACGAGGCCCGTGAGCATGCCTATCACTTCGCACTGTTGCTGGAAGCCAATGTCCATGACCTTGTTCCAGTTCGCTGCCACCGTTCCGCCATCATTCGTGCCCCAATACAGCCGCACGGTCGTCTGGCATCCCTTGCCGACGGTCAGATCCGCCGACGTGCATCCTGCGAGTGTGACGCCTTCCGGGGGCGCCGTGGGTGCACAGGTGTCCACTCGCATCTACGCTCGGGCCATGCCCCCCAGCAGCGCCACCGCCGGACCCGGCGTGCTCGACGCCCTGTCGCTGGCGGTCGAGGTCGTCGACGGCCTGGGCGTCCGGACCGTCCGCGACACCCACCTGGCCCTCGTGGACCGCGTCCACGGGGTGGTCGACCGCCCGCTCGGCGGGCGTCGTCCCTGCCCGGTCGGGCGCACCGGGCGGTCGCGTCGGGCGTGTACGGCTCGGGCTGGGCGTGGGCCTGCGCGCCGCGGGCCGGGGCCTCGACGCCGCCGCTGCCTCGCGGCTCGACGAGCGCGTCGGACGCCGGCTCGACGACCACCCCCGCGGACGCTTCCTGCGGGCCGCGGTCAACGGCCTCATCGGGGACCGGCTCGCCGACGAGCGCCCGCGGTGGGCGATCCCGCTGGCGGTGCGCGTGGACGGTCGCGACGTCGAGCTGACGGCGGAGGGCGTGCGAACGGCGTACCCCGCGGCGACGGGACGCATCGTGGTCTTCCTCCACGGCCTCTGCGAGGACGAGTCCAGCTGGCGGCGGCGCCGCGACGTGCGGGGGACCACGTACGCCGAGGGCCTGGCCGCTCACGGATGGACCCCGGTGATGCTGCGCGCCAACACCGGGCTCACGCTGCGCGCCAACGGCGCCGCCCTGACCGCCGTGCTCCAGCAGCTCACCCAGGCGTGTCGTCTCCGGCTCCCCCGTCGATTCCCTTGGCAGCCGTGGTCGCCGTGGTCCCGCTGTCCCAGACCGCGTCGGTTGCGCCGGAAAGGCCCAGACCGGTCAACCCCGCGGCAACTCCCACCCCGGAAGTGGAGGCGCTGGAGGTGATGCCGGCTGAGTTGTCGATGAAATCGCGGCCTGTGCCGCCGTCGATGCCCGTGGCCGCCGCTGTGGTGGTCGAGGCGGTAGCCGCGAGGGAAACTCCCTTGCCCGTGATGCCGACGTCCACCGCCACGGTCGTGGCAGCGGCGGTCGCCGAGATGGACCCGCCGAGGTGGAGGACATCGTCCCCGTCGCCGGCGTCGATGCCGGTGGCCGTGGCGAGGTGTGCGTCCCCCCGTCCCAGACCGCGTCGGCGGCACCCGGAAAGCGCCGGTGCCCGTGATGCTGGCGGCCACTGCCACCCCGGTGGCGGTGGCGTCGGCAGAAATGGCCCCCTGGCTCTGGATGACGTCGTTGCCCGCGCCGGCGTCGATGCCGACCGCCTGGGCTGTGGTCGTGGCCGTGCTGGTGGCCAGGGATACGCCGGTCCCGTGATGGCCACATCCGCGGCCACGGTGGTCGCAGTCGAGGTGGCGGTGATGTTGCCGGTGCTGGCGACGCTGTCGTCCCCGTCGCCGGCGTTGATGCCGGTGGCCAGGGCGGTGGTGTGCGTGCCCCCGTCCCAGACCGCGTCCGCGGCACCGGAGAGGCCGGTACCCGTGATCGCTGCCGCTACGGCAACGCCGGTGGCCGAAGAATCGGCCAGGATCGCCCCTTCACTTTGGATCGTGTCGTTGCCCGCCCCGGCATCGAGGCCCACGGCCTGCGCCGTGGTCGTCGAGGTCGTGGTGGCCAGGGATAGCCCTTGGCCTGTGATGGCCGCGGAAACGGCGACGGTCGTCGCGTCGCTGGTGGCGGTGATGTTGCCTGTGCTGAGGATCATGTCGTCCTCGACCCCCATGCCGGTATCGATGGCCTTGGCCACGGCAGTGGAGTGCGTCCCCCCGTCCCAGACTGCATCGGCTGCCCCGGCAATGCCCTTTCCGGCGACCGCGACATTAGCAGTCACGGCCGTCGAGGACGCCTTGGCGGTGATGTCGCCGACGCTCTCGATCCGATCCGCGCCTTCCCCGGCAGCGATGCCCAGGGCCTGAGCATCCGCAGTGGAAGTGCTCACCGCGGCGGTGATGCCCTCTCCGGCCACCGAAACTCCCGCTGCCACGGTGGTGGCCGAGGAATCGGCCAGGATGTCCGCGGCGTTGTAGATGCTGTCGTTGCCGATGCCGGTGTCGATCCCTGCAGCCCTGGCCAAGGCCGTGGTGCCGCCGTCCCACACCGCGTCACCGGCCACCGCCACTCCCTTGCCCGCGACCGCCACGCTGATGGCATACGCTTCCGCGTCCGCAGTCGCCGAGATCGCTCCGGAATTGGCGACGACGTCGTCGCCTTCCCGGGTGTCGATGCCGATGGAATCGGCCGTTGCGGTGGAGGTGGTAACCGCGGCGCTCAGTCCTTTTCCCGCAATCGCCACGCCCACCGAGGGGGTCGTGGCCTCGGAGCTGACCGTGATCGCGCCCTCGTTCCAGATATTGTTGTTGACGGCCCCCGCTTCGATGCCTCGGGCTGTGGCCCTCGCCTTTGTGCCGCCATCCCAGACCTCGTCCAGCGCTGCTGCCATGCCTTTGCCCGCGATGTCCGCGTTCACCGTCACCGCGGTGGCCGTGGCGGTGGAGGTGATGTCGCCGCTGTTCCAGAGCTCCGGCGTGGTTTCCCCGGGGTCGATGCCGACGGCTTCGGCCGTGGCCGTGGCCGTGCTGACCGAAACTGAAAGGCCCTTGCCCACGATGGACACGCCCGCCGAGACGGTAGTGGCGGTGGCGTCCGCCGTAATGCTGCCTGTGTTGACCACGGTGTTGCTGCCGGAGCCGGCATCGATGCCCCTGGCGTTGGCAGAGGCTTCCACCCCGCCGTCCCACACGTCATTGCCCGAGCCTGCCACCCCCTTGCCGGAGATGTCGACGCTGACAGCGTCGGCATTGGCATAGGCGGTGGAGGTGATGGCTCCGCTGTTGTCGATCCAGTCGTCGCCTGCGCCCGGGTCGATGCCCACGGAGGAGGCCGTAGCGGTGGCGGTGCTGATGCCCACGCTCACCCCTTTGCCTGTGACGGCCACGTCCACTGACGGGGCGATGGCCGTGGAGCTCGCCGAGATGGCTGCTTCATTCTCGATGTGGTCATTGCCGCCCTGCGCCCTGATTCCCGCGGCATCGGCCGTGGCGGTCGTTCCGCCGTCCCAGACCGTGTCTATGCTTGCGGCCAGTCCTTCTCCGGAAACCGAAACGCTGACCCCGGCCGCGACGGCCGTGGAATCGGCGGTGATCGCCCCGCTGTTGCGGATCCAGTGCGTACCCTCTCCGGTGTCGATGCCCGCGGAGCTGGAGGAGGCCTCAGCGGTGGTGATGGCCGCGGAAATTCCCTTCGAAGTGGTGACGGCCACGCCCACCGAGGGGGCTACAGCCGTGGCGCTGACGTTCAGGGCTCCGCTGTTGGTGATGGTCTCGTCGCCTTCTCCGCCGTCGATGCCCTTGGCGGTGGCTGCGGCGCTGTTGCCCGCGTCGAAGGTGGCCGGGTCCAGGGTCCCGCTGCCCGCCGCTCCCTGCCGCGTTACCGAGATGCTGGCCGCGATCCCCGTGGCGTCGGCGTCCACCGTGACCGCGCCGCTGTTGGTGATCAAGTCATTGCCCTCGCCGCCGTCGATGCCGGTGACCTCGGCCGTGGCCTGGTTCTGGGCATTGGCCAGCGCCATCCCGAGTCCCGGGCTCTTGCCGGGCATGATGTCCACTGCAACGGAGGCGGCGATGGCCAGGGAATCCGCAGAGACGTTCAGGACGCCCTCATTGACGATGAGGTCGTTTTCGGTTCCGCCGGTCAGGCCTTTGGCCGTGGCCTCCGAGGTGGTCGTGACGGTGGCCAGCGCCCCCTGGACGCCGAGAGCCTTGGAGCTGGAACCCTGATAGGTGAGGGCGACCGCGGCGCTCAGCGTTTCCGCCTCGGCGCTCACTGCGACGCTCCCGGTGTTGCGGATCGCGTCTTCTCCCTCTCCGCCGTCGATCCCTACGGCCTCCGCGGTGGCGGTCGAATCCGCCTTGACCACGGCCCCGTCCATGACCAGGCCCTTCTCCGCTTCGCACACGACCGCAGCGGACAGCCCGACCCCGGCGTCGCTGCTGTCAGCCGACACGGTGATATCGCCGCTGCTGGTGATGGCGTCGGCGCCCGTTCCCCCGAGGATACCGGAGGCATCGGCGGAGGTGGTCGACCGTACGTCAACCAGCGTTCCCTGCACGTCAACGAGGTATTTCGGCTCGGCCTTGTTCTGGACCGCGACGTTCGCCGCAACGGCCAGGGTTTCCGCCACCGCGTCCACCGTGACGTCGCCGCTGTTGAGGATCTGGTCGTCGCCTTCGCCGCCCTCGATGCCGGAGGCAGTCGCTTCCGCCTCGGTCAGGGCATCCACCCGGGTCATGGCAACCGCTATGTCGTCGACCGAGCCCTGAAAGCCGACGGAAGCGGCGATGTTCAGCGCGCTGGCGCCGGCGTCGACGTCCAGGTTGCCCTCATTGCGGACCAGTTCATCCCCTTCGCCCCCCTGGATCCCCGTGGCCTCCGCGTTCGCTTCCGTCCCAGCGTCGACAAGAGAGAACGCCGGGAAAGGGCTGGGGAAGGGCAACTCCACCAGGGGCAGGCTCAGGCTGAGGCTGCCTCCCCAGGAAGTCGCCGAGGCCTCCGCGATGATGCTGCCCTGATTGGTGATTTCATCGTCCCCTGTTCCTCCGTCGATGGCGGTGGCCTCCGAGCTCAGAGTAAGGTCGGCGCTGGCCAGGTTCTCCAGGCCGGCGATCTCTCCATTGAAAAGTCCCCCGGGCAATCCCTCGGCTCCGACTTCGACGCCGATGCGGGTGGCCTCCGTGGTGGCTTTGGCGGTTATGCTGCCGGAGCTGGTGATGCTGTCGTCCTGGCAGCCGCTGGAAACCCCCGTTGCTTCCGCCTCGACCGTCGTGGAGCCGTCGCCCGGGGTGTCCAGTCCCAAGAACTCCAGGTCTGCCAGGGGCGTGAGGTCGATCAGGCTCATGCTGAAGTCACCCGTCAGGGTTTCGGCCGTGGCTTCCGCCGTGAGCGAACCCGTGTTGAGGATGGTGTCCGTGCCCTGGCCGCTGGCGATCCCCACCGCCTCGGCGGTCGTCGAGGAGCCGAAATCGCCGGTGGCGAGGTCCACGGCGCTGAACTCCGCGCTCCAGGACTCGGTGTTCGCCGTCGCGCCGGCGGAGAGCGTGCCGGAGTTAAGGATCGAGTCGTTTCCCGAACCGCTGTCGATTCCAACTGCCGAGGCCTGAGCGTCGAGGTTTGCCGCGGATTTGGCGACGTCGAGCAGATTCAGTTCGACAGAAATAGAATCGATGTCGGCCGATGCCCCTACGGTCAGGGTGCCCTCGTTGGCGATCGTGTCCTTGCCGTGGCCGCCGACGATCCCGGAGGCGTCGGCGATGGCGGTGAGGGAGGTGTCGACGGAAGAGGCCAGATCGGCAAACGTCAGGGAGTAGGAGCCCGCGTCCACCGAAGAGGTGGCCTGCACAGTGATGGTCGAGGTGTTGCCGATGCCCAGGACCTCGTCGTTGGAGTTGCCCGTGGATATCCCGGTCGCCGCGGCCGTGGCGGTGGCGGAACCGTCGAACTCGGCGTCGCGAACCCAGGGCAGCCCGCTCACCGCGGTGACGGTCAGGCCGTTGGTCTTGACCGAGGATTCCGCCGTCACGCTGATGTCGCCCCGGTTCGACGATCGTGTCCTTGCCGTTGCCGCCTTCGATGCCGACGGCAGCCGCGCTGCTTTGGAGCGAAGTGTCCGCGCTGCCCATATCGAGCAGGCTGAGCTGCAGGTCCAACGAATCGATGCTGGCCGAAGCGCCCACGGTCAAGGTGCCCTCGTTGGAGATAGCGTCCTTGCCGTTGCCGCCGACGATCCCCGAGGCGTCGGCGAGGGCGGTAAGGGAGGTGTCGGTGGTGGAGGCCACGTCAGCCAGCGTCAGCGCGATGGAATCCGCGTTGATTGAGGAGGTGGCCTGAACGGCGATCGTCGAGGAATTGGCGATGTCCACGGTCTCATTGCAGGAGTTCCCCGTGGATATCCCCACTGCCTTGGCCGTTGCGGTGCTCGAGCCGTCGACTTCGGTGCCGCATCCTATGGAAGTTTCCATGCCGGCGACTGTCAAGCTGTCGGTTTCGATAGTGGAAGTCGCCGTCACGGTGAGGTCACCCTGGTTGGCGATCTGGTCCTTGCCGTTGCCCCCGTCGATGCCGACGGCCAGCGCGCTGCTGTGCAGCGAAATGTCTGCGTCGTGGACTTCGAGCAGGGTGGCCGACGCTTCCTCCACCGTGATGTCCGATTGGGCGCGGACCGTCAACGTCGCGTCGTTGCTGATCGAATCCCTGCCGTTCCCCCCAAGGATGCCGATGGCCGTGGCTTCGGTGTCCACGCTGCGATCGGCATCATGCCTTCCCGCCAGTTCCCACGTTTCGCCCGACAAGGAGGCGGTTGAAACGGCCAACACTTCGATGGAGCCCGAGCCGGAGGCGACCGCGGAGTCGCTGTTCTCGCTGCTGTCGCTGCCGTTCCCGCCGTCGATACCGATGGCCAGGGAGCGGGCGGTCCCGCTGTCGGAGAGCTGGGTGGAGGCGGTGACCTCCATGCTGCCTGCGTTGAGCACCGAATCCTGGCCATTGCCCGCCTGGATGCCGATTGCCGTGGCGTCCGCATCCGCAGTGAAGCAGCTGTGCTTCCAGTGTATTCCGCAATGGCCACCGCAAGCATCCTTCTCGCCGGCGTCTTGCACGTCGGTGGCCGCTACAGAGATGCTCCCTTCGTTGGTCACGTTGTCGTTGCCGCTGCCGGAATCAATGCCGATAGCATCAGTTCCTGCGCTCACCACCTGCCCCCCCGCTTCGATGAGGATGGTGTCATTGCCGCAGCCGGAGCGGATTGCCTGGGCGATGGTTCCCGATTTGACTACGATGTTCATCCCGTGGTGCCAGCAACTCTCTTCGCAGCCCTGGGCCGGCTGCGGGCTGATGAGCCGAAGCAGGATGAGAAATCCCAACAAGGATTGAAGTCTGATGCGAACGTTCGTTTTCACCATCGCCTCCTTGGGAGAGCGTAGCGGAGCGGGCGGGAAGCCTACCGTATTCATTGAATTGCGGTCTGCCTTTAATTGTAGAGAATTGCGGGTCGGTGTCAAATTTTTTCGTGAGCTCGAGTGAGCTCGGACGCTCTCAGCCCAGGGCGGCGACCAGTTCCTTGAACTTCCGGCCGCGGTCGAACTCGTTCAGGAACAGCTCGAAGGATGCGCAGCCGGGGGAGAAAAGCAGGGAGGCCCCCGCGGCCCCGGTTCGGGCGGCCCGGCCGCTGGCCGCCGCCCAGGCCCGGCCCAGCGCCTCCGCCAGCCCGGGGAACGGCCCTTCGAAGGCGATGCCTTCCGCGCGGAACAGGGCCTCGATCTTGCGCGTGGCGCTGCCGGCCAGCAGGTAGATGCCCGCGGCCCGCGCCGCCGCCCCGGCCAGGGGGCGGAACTCCAGGTTCTTGTCGGTGCCGCCGGCGATCAGGAACACGGGAGCCGGCAGGCTTTCCAAGGCAGCCGCCGTGGCCTCCGGAATGGTGGCCGCGGAGTCGTTGTAAATCCGCACCCCCTCCCGCGCGGCGACCAGCTCCAGGCGGTGCTCGATGCCCGCGAAGCTGCCCAGGGCCGCCGCGATGGGCTCGGGCTCCAGCCCGAACAGGCGGGCGCCCAGCCCCGCGGCCAGCAGGTTCAGGCGATTGTGCTCGCCGGGGACCGCCAGCCTGGCCGGCAGGAGGGTTTCGGTCCGTCCTTGCCTCCCGGCGCAATCCCACGCCGTTCTGCAGATACGCTCCCGGGCGCTCAGGCCCCAGCGGGGCGCGGGAGAACCAGTGCACCTGGGCCGCGGTGCCCTGGGGGAAATCGCGCTGCCAGGGGTCGTCGGCGTTGAACACCGCGAACTGCTCCGGCTTCTGGGAGGCGAAGAGCACCCTTTTATCCGCGACGTAGCTGGCCATGTCCGGGTACTTGTCCTGGTGGTCCGGCAGGATGCTGGTGACCAGGCTGACCCGGGGGGCCAGCAGGCCCCGCCCCCGCAGGTCGCTCAACTGCCAGGAGGAGAGCTCCAGCACCACCGGGTCCTCCGGCCCGAGATCCTCCAGGAAACCCAGCGGCGAAACGGTGATGTTGCCCCCCAGCCGGCAGCCCGGGTGCCGGGTCTGCAGGCAGCGGGCCAGAGCCGTGGCGGTGGTGGACTTGCCTTTGCTGCCCGTCACGGCCAGGATCGGACCCGGGCACAGCCCGAGGAAGATCGACAGGTCCGTCTCCACGGAAATGCCCCGCTCGCGGGCCAGAGCCAGGAAAGGGGAGGAGAGGGGCACCGCCGGATTTTTCACCACCAGATCGGTCTGGGTGAAGTCGCTCTGTTCGTGGCGCCCCAGCACGGTGCGCACCCCGTGCGCGGCCAGCTCGGGCAGCAAGGCCTGGAAGGCGGCGGGATCCTGGCGGTGGTCGGTGACCGTGACCCGGGCGCCGTGCCGGGCGAAAAACAAAGCCGAGGCCAGGCCGCCTCCGTGCAGGCCCAGGCCCATCACCGTCACGCGCCGGCCGGCGAACTCATGAGGCCCGATCTTCAATTCTGTACTCCTTAAAGTCGTACTCGTTGAGGTAGGCCTCCACCCGCAGGCCCTCCCAGGGCAGGTACCAGGATGCGGGGATCCGGCTCTTCAGCTCGCGGAACACGGGATTGTCCTCGGAGAACTCCCGGCCCTTCAGGGCGGACTCCACGCGGCCCATGACCGGCTTCAGGAAACCGTAGGCCCGCTCCAGCTGAGGCAGCGCGGCCTCGCGCTCCGCCGCGGAAAAACGGACCAGGCTGCGGCAGAGGGTCCGGTACCTGCAGAGATAGGGGAAATACGGGTAGGTGCGCTGACCCGCCGGCAGCAGCAGCCGGCTGAAGAAGCGGGTCAGGTCGTTGTCCATCCAGATGCCCTGCACGAAGTACCCCCGCCCGGTCTCCCCCACCCAGGTGTTGGAGATGGCCTGGTCGATCAGCAGGCCGTCCACCCGGCCGTTTTCGGTTTCCACCCCCTGCAGGGGGATCAGGGAGCTTTCCAGGTACAGCTCTCGGGTGCTGTAGGCGGGGGAGAGGTCATTGTCACCTCGCTCCAGCACCCGGTGGGACTGGGGCCGGTAGGCCAGGTCCAGGCGCAGCAGGTACAGGTAGCGCCGCTCCCCCAGGCGGTGCAGCTGGAAGAAGGAGGGGCGCAGGACCTCCGCCGGATCGAACAGGTAGGTCAGACCCCGCCACAGCTGGGGGGCCAGCTCGAGCAGCTGGCTCAGCACCTCGCCCAGGCGGGCCAGGTAGCCGGGGTCGGGCTCGGGCCGGCGCACGTCGTGGTGGATGGCCAGCCGCGGCACGCGGTACTCATCCTGGGTGCGCACGAAGAACTCTTCGGTCTGGCTGAAGTGACGGCTCAAGGGGCGCTCGCCCTCCGGGCTCCGGGCCAGCAGGGCGTTCAAGGCGGGGTCGCTGACGCCGGCCTGGATCCGGTTGGCGGTCATCGGCACGACCTTCAGCCCTCAATGCGGTGGATGACCCAGGCCCCGCCCTCCCGCCGGAGGAACACCCGCTCCCGCGCCTCGCGCGGCACGGTTCCCTGTTCGGGGTCGGGAGTCCAGAGCCGGTAGCTCACCTGGAAGGCCGGCCCGGCCTGATCCTCCAGCGCCTGGAGGCTCAGGTCGGTGATGCCGAACACCCCCTCGGGGGGGTGAAGCTGCGGCCGGCCGGCGCGGTCCCACTCCTCGGCGCTGCGGACCAGGGAGCGGCCCTCGTAACCCTGCTGCACGCGGCTCATCACGTAGACGTGGATCACCTGGTTGATGAGCTGCCGGCCCGCGCGGCCGGTGACGCAGTCCTGCATGCGCTCGTGGTCCAGGGTGTTGACGCTTCGATAGAAGCTCTCCACGACCTCCCGCGGGGAAAGTCCGCGGGTGGAGCGGGGTCGAAGCAGGTTGCCCAGCACGGTCGCGGAAAGAATCCCGACTGCGGCCACGATCACCGCGACGATCAGGGCGGTTCGCCAATGCCGCCGCCAGAACGCCCGCCGCCGGTAGGCCCTGGCCGCCTGCTCCTGTTCCCGGCCGGCCCTGGCGGCCAGCGTCCGGGCCTCCTCCTCGGGCAGCTCGCGGAACAGGCCTTCGGCCTCCCACTGCTCCAGCAAGGCGGCCCAGCGCTCCAGGGTGGGCGGGGAGCCGCGGCCGCGCCCCAGGCCGTCCATCACGGCCGTGCTCACCTCCTCGCGCACCCGCGGGTGGCTGAGGGACAGGGGGGCCAGGCGCAGCCCGCGCGCCCGGCGGCGCGTCTCCTCAATGCCGGCGGCGGCGAACGGGTACTCCCCGGCGACCAGGCGGTAGAGGATGGCGGCCAGGCAGTAGGAGGGGCCGCGGGAATCCGGATGGTTGAGGGCCTCGAAGGTCCGCAGGCGGTGCTCCTCCGGCTGGATCGCCCGCAGCTGGCGCATGACCTGGGGGCTCAACAGCTCCACCGAACCGTCCTCCAGGAAGCGCACCGCGTCGGTGGACAGCTCTTCCGGCCGGCGCTCGCCCAGCGCCGCCAGGGCCCGGGCCAGCCGGCGCAGGTAGGGCAGGGCCCCCTCCTGCTGGAGGACCTCTTCCAGGCAGACGCCCGGCTCCCAGAGGCCGTAGAGGTACAGGCGACCTTCTTCCTGGTAGAAACCCTCCAGGCGGCGCTCGCTCACGCCGTCGGGGCCCACCCGGAATCCGGGGGAGGTGCGCAGGCCGCGGAGCCTGGACAGCAGGATCTCATTGCGGCCCGTGCCCACGGGGATGGCCAGGACCGGGCGGCCGTCGCGCAGCCGCCGGGCGGGAAGCTGCGGGCTCACAAGCGGCCATCGCCAGGACCGGCATCGCCGGTCCTGGCCTCGCCGAAGACTTCGGCCCCGAAGAGCTCGATCTGCGTGCCGGCCTCCCGCCAGCTGTCCTCGGGCAGCCCGGCCTTGGCGCAGGTGTGGGAAAGGAAGGTCTCCCGGTCCCAGCCGTACTCCTCGGCCACCTGCGGCAGGAGCAGCCCGGAACGCGGACCCCGGCGCACGATCAGGCCGTGCCGGCCCATCTGGATTTCGGCGAGGTCGGACACGGGACGGGGCGGCTCAAGCACGGAGATCTCCAGCCTGATCTCCGGCAGCTCGCTGAGGCGCAGGGGCGGGAAGCGGGGATCGTGAAAAGCGGCGGCCCGGGCCGCCTCGCGCACGGTTTCCAGCAGCGGCCGTTGGGCGGACACGAAGCCGATGCAGCCCCGCAGGCGCCCGCCCCGGGTCAGGGTGACGAAGGCGCCGCGGCGCTCGCCCAGCGCTCCGGCTGCCCCGCCGCGGGCGAGGCAGCCCCCCCCGAGGCCGTCCTCAATCGCCTGCCGTGCCGCCTCCAGCAGCGTGCCGCGTTCCTCGGCTGTCAGGAATTGCTCCATGGCTTTGTTTTTCGCAAAAGGCGATCGCCCCGTAGTGCACGACCCGACGCTCGTCGTCGCTCACTTCCAGGGAGCTCGCCACCTTCAGGATCCGGGCCGGTAGCCCGAGCCCCTGTTCGACGGCCAGTATAGCAGCGATGCAGCCGGCGCCACAAGAGCTGAGGGTTTTGGCTTCCGTGCCGGCGAGGATGCCGCGCCAGTCCCCCGCCTGGATCAACCCCAGCAGCGCCTGCGCTTCCCGCTGGGCCTCCTCGCGCGGGCGATAGCCGGTCAGGTTGGCGGAAACCACGATCAGGGTGTGCTCCGGGGCCAGGGCCGGCTCCTCGCGGATCGCCGCGGCCAGGGCGTCCACCAGCCGGGCCGTGGAGCGGCCCATCAGCAGGGGCACCAGCCGGGCCTGCGGGAACAGGGTCTGCAGGAAGGGAAGCTGGACTTCCAGGCAATGCTCTTCCAGGTGCGGGATGTCGTCCACGGTGAAGCAGGGATCCCGCGCGGCCAGGCGGCGGACGGTTTCCTGGTCCACGGCGGTGGAGCCCAGCGGGGTCTGGTAGGCCTCGGATTCGGGCAGCAGCAGCCGGTCGCTGGCCTCGCGGTGCACCGGCCCCAGCAGCAGCACCCGCTCTACCGGGGCCGCGGCGGCAGCCTGGAAGGCGGCGGCGGCCGGCCCGCCGGAGTACTCGTAGGCGGCGTGCGGGCTGATCAGGCAGCAGGCCGTGCCGGCGGGGCCTCCTCCGGCCAGCAGGCCTTGCACCCTTTGCGCCAGCCCCTCCCGGTCCGCCGGGTAGAAGATGCCGTCCACGGTGGAAGCGCGGACTCTCATAACCCAAAGTATATGGAAGGCCGGCCGGGTTTCAATATGGGAGTGGGCCGCAATAGCGGCAGGTCAGACCGCGCCCAGCAGGCGCGACAGGCGCTGCGGGTCCAGACGCACCTGCAGGTTCTTTTCCTGGGTGGGCAGCACCAGCCCCGGAGCCCCGCCCCGGGCCCGGCGCAGGTATTTCACCTGGGTGTAGTACACGTCCCCCTTTCCCGAGCCGCGGGCTTTGCTGTAGTGCAGGGCCAGGTTGGCCGCGTCCAGCAGGGCTTCCAGGGGCACGCTTTTTCCGGGCTGGCTGCGGATGAAGACGTAGGCCCCCGGCACGTCCCGGGCGTGCAGCCAGGTGTCGTTGCCGCGCACATGGCGCCGCAGCAGCGCGTCGTTCTCCGCGGCGCTGCGCCCCACCAGCAGGCGGAAGGGCCCGGAGCGGAACTCCAGGCCGGGGGCTTGCGCCGCCTCGCGCTGCCGCCCGGCCTTGCGCTCCGTCTTGTCCCGGGCTTCCAGAGCGGCCAGGGCAGCCGGGTCCTCCGCTTTTTCCAGGGAGTCCTTTTCCCGTCGCACCGCCTCCAGCTCCCGCTCCAGGGACCCGATGTCCTCCCCCAGGCGCTCCAGGCCGGCCACGGCCCTGCGGTAGCGCCGGAAGTAGCCTTCCGCGTTCTGCGCCGGAGCGAGGCGCGGGTCCAGTTCGATGCGCAGAGGCAGGCCCTCAGACTCGTAGTCCTCGGCCGAGAGCCAGCGATCGCCGGGTTTCACCGCGTGCAGGTTGGCCAGGATCAGCTCGCCGCAGTGCCGCAGCTGGGACGGCTCCCCCTGCTTTTCCCGCCGCTTCCGCAGGGTTTCCAGCCCGGCCAGGATGCGGTTCTCCCGGCGCTCCAGGCGGCTGGCGGCCGAGGCCAGGAGGCGCTCCCGTTCCCGGGCGCGCTCCAGCTCGGCGTAGTGCCTCTCCATCCGCTCGTTGTAGCTGCCTTCGCCGGGAAACTCGCGGGCCTGGAAGCGGTCCGGATCGGGGCCCGTCTCTACGGTTGGAGGCGGCTGGAACCGGCCTCCGCTCACCTCGCCGCGCCCGGGGCGCCGGTACAGCGCGTCCAGGATCCGGCCTTCCGGGTCGGTGACGATCAGGTTGGCGGCGCCGCCCCACAGGCGGGCCCACAGCAGGATGCGTTCCTCCCCGCGCGCCACTTCCAGGCGTACGATGCGCTCCCGGCCCAGCTGCGAGGCGGCCATGATCCTGCCGTCGCGCAGGTGCGAGCGCAGGAAGGACACGAACCGCGGCGCCGGGCTGGGGTTGGCGGGCCGGACCGAGCTGGAATGCAGGCGCAGGTGAGGGGCGGCGAAGCAGAACAGCAGCCGGAAGTTGACTCCCTGGCGATAGAGCTCCAGCACCAGCACCGGGTGGCCGGGCTGGTAGACCTGCCGGACAAACGCCCCCTCGAGGGGAAGCTCGGCCAGGACCCGGTCGATCTCGCGCCAGTTCAGCGACAAGCGCCTATCCCTAGCCTGCGGCCTAGCCGGCGGCCCGGGCGGCCGCGAAGCCGGTGGCCAGCGCCGCCGCGATCAACGCCAGGTTGAGGGCCGGCAGCAGCCAGGGCGCCTCGGTGCGCCGGCGCAAGGCCAGGCGCCCGACGAACACCAGCAGGATGGCGGCCAGCGGGGAAAGCCCCAGCAGCAGGTGCAGCAGCGGGCGGGGTTCGCGCGCGCGCAGGCCGACCAGGCCGAGCAGGGCGGTCAGCGGCAGCAGGAGCTGCGAGAGGGAGCGCGCCGCGCGGTCCAGCGCGGAGGGCCCCCGCCCCACGCGGCGCAGGTACAGGCCCCGCCCCAGGAAGGTGGCGTGCGCCGCCAGCAGCGCCAGGGCGGCGGCCAGGTGAGCGATTCGCAGCATGGTCGGGTTCGATGATAGCCTAAGGGGCGGGAAATTGTCCACGAGCGGCCAGCAGGCGCCGGCGCACCTCCCCGGCCAGGTAGAAGGAGCCCAGGACCAGCAGCGGCCGCCGGCCTTCCGTGAGCCCCAGGGCCAGCGCCAGGGCCGCGCCGGTGTCCGGCTCCAGGAGCGCGGCGGGACAGGGCCCCTGGAACAGCCGGAAGGTTTCCGCCGGATCGCTCTCCTTGAAGGTGCCTGGAGTGGTGATCACGACGCGCCGGAAGGCCGGGGCCAGCAGGGCGGCCATTTCCGCGATCTTTTTTCCGCGCGCCGCGCCGAACAGCAGCACGCCGTCGGTTCCGAAAAGGGTCCGGAACACCGCCAGGACCCTCTCCACGGAATGCGGGGTGTGCGCCCCGTCCAGGACCACGGGGGGGTGCGCGCGCAGCAGCTCCAGGCGGGCGGGCAGGCGCGCGGCCTGCAGCCCCCGTTCCAGGGCCTCCCCGGCCAGGCCCAGGGTGCGCCGCGCGGCCAGGTCCACCAGGGCGGCGTTCTCGGCCTGGAAATCGCCGATCAGCGCCAGGCGGTAGCGCCGCGGGGCCTCGCCGCGAAAGCGTAGGGCGAGCTCGGTGCCTTCCGGCGTGAACCGGCTGGACAGCTCTTCCAGCTCCTCGTCCACGAAAACGATAGGGCTGCCGCGCTCCTCTGCGATGCCGCGCAGCACGGCGCGAACTTCGGGGGCCTGGGCCGCGCTGTACACGGGCACGCCCGGCTTGATGATCCCGCCCTTCTCGCGGGCGATCAGGCCCAGGGTGTCACCCAGCACGTCGGTGTGCTCGCGCTCGATGGGGGTGAGCAGGCACAGCTCGGGGGACACCACGTTCGTGGCGTCCAGCCGGCCGCCGATGCCGGTCTCCAGCACGGCCGCCTGGCAGCCGCTCTCGCGGAACAGCAGGAAGGCCGAGCAGGGTGAGCAGCTCGAAGGTGGTGGGCTGCCCGTATTCCTGGAGGATCGCCGGCGGCAGGGCTTCGATGTGCCGCCGGAGCTGCCCGCCCAGTTCCTCCAGCAGCCCGGGCCGGGGATCGGCGGTCCCGTTTTCCAGCACGCACCAGCGCTCCAGGTAGCTTTCCACGTGCGGCGAGGTGTACAGCCCGGTGCGCAGCCCGGAGGCCTGCAGGGACCAGGCCAGCAGCGCGGCCGTGGAGCCCTTGCCCTTGGAACCGGCTACGTGCAGGCAGCGGAAGGAGTCCTGCGGGTCGCCCAGGCGGCGGGCCAGGAGGCGCATGCGCTCCAGCTGGTAGGCGCGCGCGGAGAACACGGCCCCGGAACGCTCCAGGTTGGTGAAGGACTCGATCCAGGCGAAAAGCTCCCGCGGACGTCCGGGCTCCATGACTCTCATCCCTCCCGGCGGGTCACGGCCAGCGCATGAGCGGCGAAGCCTTCGTAGCCGGCCAGGCGGGCCACGGGGCCGGCCAGGCCGGCCAGGCCTTCCGCGGTCACGTGGACCACGGAGGAAGACTTCTGAAAATCGCGCAGGCCCAGGGCGCTGGCCGAGCGGGCCCAGCCCCCGGTGGGCAGCACGTTGTTGCACCCCACCGCGTAGTTGGCCAGGGAGAAGGGGCACTGCTGGCCCAGCAGGATCTCCCCTGCGTGGCGCACCAGGCCCAGCACCGCGAAGGGCTCGGCGCAGGCCACCTGCAAGTGCTCCGGGGCGTAGGCGTTCACGAACTCGGCGGCCTCCCGCAGGGAGGAGGCCAGCACGATCCCGCCGAAGCCCCCCAGGACCTGCTGCACGTAGGCCGCGCGCTGCGGGTCCAGGCCGGCCAACTCGGCCAGCAGCCCGGGCAGCAGACGTTGGACCTCGCCGGCCAGCTCCGCGCTGGGGGTGACCAGGAAGGCGCTGGAGTCCGCGCCGTGCTCGGCCTCGACCATCAGGTCCAGGGCGACCCGGCGGGGATCCGCTGCCCCGTCGGCCAGCACGATCGATTCGGAGGGTCCGGCCGGCAGCCCTACGTCCACCACGGCGCTCAGGGCTCTTTTGGCCGCGGCCACGTACAGGCTGCCTGGACCCAGGATCTTGTCCACCCGCGGGATGCTGCGTGTGCCGTAGGCCAGGGCGGCCACCGCCTGCACGCCGCCGACCCGGTAGATCTCGCGCACCCCGCAAAGATCGGCGGCGAACAGGGTGGCCGGATCAGGCAGGCCTTCGCGGTCCGGCGGAGTGGCCAGCGCCACACGCGGCACCCCGGCCAGCACCGCCGGGGCGGCCAGCATGTAGGCCACCGAGGGGAAGCTGCCGCGGCCGCGCGGCACGTACAGGCCCACCGAGTCCAGCGGGCTCCAGCGCTCCCCGGCGAACACCCCCCGCTGGATCTCGCGCAGGCTCAGGGGCGGGGCCGCCTGGCCCTCGTGGTAGGCGCGCACGTTGGCCACCGCCTGCCGGATCGCCTCCCGGACTTCCGCCGGGAGCGCGTCGGCGGCGGCGGCGATCTCGCCCTGGTTCACGGCCAGGGGTTGCCCGTCCAGGTTCGCGCCGTCGAACTCGCGCGTGAAGGCGCGCACCGCCTCGTCGCCCCGGTCGCGCACCGCGGCGATGATGCGCTGTACGGCGGGCAGCACCTCCTCCATCCCGGCCTCGGCCCGTCGGCACAGGGCCTGGCGTTCGGCTGCCGACAGGTCCGCCCAGCGGTAGAAGTTGATTTTCACGCGCCCCCCTTCAGCGTTTCAGAAACAGGTGGTCCTCGCGGTCCGGCTCGGCGAAGGGCTGGTAGGCCAGCAGGGACCACTCCGCGTAATGGCGCACCGGCTCCTGGTGCAGGCGGTTGTCCACGCGGAAGCGGCACACGGCGCAGTTGCCGATGGGAACTACCGGCATCCAGGCGCGGGCCCCGAAAGTGGCTTTGATGATCCACTGCATCGTGCCGGAGTGGGTGACGCACAGCAGCGGTCCCCCGCCGGCCCGCGCGGCCAGCTTTTCCCACAGGCGCCCGGCGCGGGCCGAAAGCTCGGCGGCCTTCTCGGCCCCCGGAACCCCCTCCCAGCTCTCCCGCTGGAACGCGCTCCAGGCCTGGGGGTGACGGGCGCGGATGTCCTCGACCGTCAGGCCGGTGAACAGCCCCGTGTCGATCTCGGTGAGCTCCTCGCGGCTTTCCGGCTCCGGCAGTCCCAGCGCGGCGGTGAGGATGCGCGCGGTTTCGGCCGCCCGGGCCAGGGGTGAGCAGAGCACGGCCCGGAGGTCCTTGTCCGCGAACCAGCCGGCCGCCTGCAGGGCCTGCCGCCGTCCCTCCTCCGACAGGGGGAAGTCCCCGCGGCCCTGCAGGAGCCGGGCGCTGTTGCCCTCGCTCTCCCCGTGGCGCAGGAAGAAGAAATCGCCGCGGCCGTCCAGCTGGCGGAAGTCGATCATCGCCGGATCAGCTCCCGGTACCAGTGGGCGCTCGCCCGCCAGCTGCGACGCAGGTCCTGGAAATCCACCCGGATCAGGCCGAAGCGCATGGTGTTGCCCAGGTGCCACTCGAAGTTGTCCAGCAGGGACCAGACGAAGAAGCCGCGCAGGTCCGCTCCCTGCTTACGAGCCTTGAGGGCCTCGTCGATGTGCGCGGCCAGGTACTCGATGCGCTCCCCGTCCTCCAGGGGGTCGGCGCCGGGCCGCTCCGGCAGGGGGTAGCCGTTCTCGGTGATGTAAACCGGAGGGTTGCCGTATTCGGTCTGCAAGAGGCGCAGCAGCGCGCCCAGGCCCTGCGGCGCGATTTCCCACATGGCGCTGCGCCGGGCCCCCGGGGTCGGCGCTTCCACGGCTCCCAGCACCGGGGCCAGCGGCGCGTGGCGATAGCTCTGGGCGCTGTAGTAGTTGAGACCTAGGAAGTCGCCCGGCTCGCGCATCTCGGGCAGGTCCCGCTCCCAGCCGCGGGGCAGGTAGCGGGCCACCCGCTGCAGGGCCTCGGCGGGATAGCGGCCGAAGTACAGAGGGTCCAGGAAGAAGCGGTTGACCACCGCCTCCGCCCGCCGGGCGGCGCGCAGGTCCCGCGGATTCTCCGGGCGCAGGGGCCGGATGTGCAGCAGGTGGTTGGCGATGCCGATGCCCCCCAAGGATCCCGCGGGCCGGGCCGCACCCGCTGCCCTCCCGCCTCTCGTTGGCGTCAGGGCGTGGTACAGGCGCACGATGCGGGCGTGGCCCAGGAGCAGGTGATGGGCCGCGGCGAAGGCCGGCCGGAGCCGCCAGTGCAGCCCGGGCGGGAAGTGGCCGAACACGTACCCGAAAAAAGCGTAGATCATGGGCTCGTTGATCGTGAGCCAGTGGCCGACCCGATCGCCCAGTGCCCGAAACACGGCCTCGGCGTAGAAATCCAGGTGCTCCAGGGCCTCGCGCCGGACGAAGCCGCCGCGGTCCTCCAGCCAGGCAGGCAGGTCCCAGTGGAACAGGGTGGCGAAGGGACGGATGCCGGCCTCCAGCAGGCCGTCCACCAGGCGGTCGTAGAAGGCCAGGCCCTTGGGATTCAGGCGGCCGGGCTCCGGCACCACGCGAGGCCAGGCCACCGAGAAGCGGTAGGCGCCCAGGCCCAGCTCCTTCATGTGGCGGATATCCTCAGGGAAACGGTGGTAGTGGTCGCAGGCCAGGTCCCCGCTGGTGCCGTCCCGCACCTTGCCCCTGCGGCGGGTGAAGCGGTGCCAGTTGGAAGGGCAGGCGCCGTCGGCCAGGGGATGGCCTTCGATCTGGTAGGAGGCGGTGGCCGCGCCCCACAGGAAGTCCGGAGGCACGGCCCGCGGCGCGTTCACGGTGCTCACGGCCGGCTGCCGCCAAACAGCAGCCAGACGAACAGGCTGCTGGCCACGACCGCCACCAGGGTGAAAGGCAGGCCCATGCGCACGAACTGGCCGAAGCGCGATTCGTAGCCGTGTTTTTTCAGGATGCCCATGGCCACGATGTTGGCCGAGGCCCCGATCGGGGTGACGTTGCCACCCACGCTGGCCCCCAATAGAAGCCCGATGTACAGGGCGTAGGGCTCGACGGCCGTGCGCTGGGCCAGCAGCCCGACCACGGGCAGCATGGCCATCAGGTAGGGGACGTTGTCGATGAACGCGCTGAGGGCCACCGACACCCACACCAGCAGGAGGAATACGACCAGCGGCCGCCCGCCGGCCACCCGCTGCATCCAGGCGGCGATGTCCTCCAGCAGCCCCACGGCGGCCAGGCTCTGCACCAGCACGAAGATGCCGATCAGGAACAGGCCCGTCTGCCAGTCCAGGGCCTTCAGGAAGACCTTCACCTGCCGGCTGCGGGAATGCCCAAGGTACCAGACGAAGCTGGCCAGGCCGAAGAGGACGCAGAGGAGGCCGGCCAGAATTTCCAGGTCGTGCTTTATTGAAGAGGCGATGACCAGCGAAACCACCAGAAAGCCGATCAGCAGCGTCGGGACCAGCGAGTCGTAGGTATGCCGTTCCAGGGACGGCATCCGGCGATCGTTCTTCTTGAAGAAGAACAGCAGCACCAGGGCGGACAGGAGCGCGGCGACCTGCACCGCGAAGAAGATGCCCGGCCGGCCGTTGTAGATGAAGAAGTCGTTGAAGCTCAGGCGGGCATAGCCGGCCAGGAGCATGCTGGGCGGGTCGCCGATCAGGGTGGCCGCCCCCTGGAGGTTGGAGCTGATGGCCATGCCGATGAACAGCGGCACGGGGTTGATGTTGCTGCGCCGGGCGATGGACATGGCCACCGGGGCCACCAGCAGCACGACCGCCACGTTCTCCAGGGCGATGGACAGCAGACCGGTGAACAGGCACAGGATCGTCGTCGCCGCGGCGGTCCCCTTGGCCCGCGAGGTGAACAGGGTGGCCAGGTAGTCCGGCATCTTGGAATAGAGGAACACCTCGCTGACCAGGAGCATCCCGAAATACAATAGAACGACGTTCCAGCTCACCGCCCGCAGGGCTTCCTGCGGGCTGAGCACGCGCAGCGCCAACAGGGCCGCCACGGCCGCCGCCACGACGATCAGCTTGTGCTTGTACAGCATGATGATCAGGACGTAGCTGGCCAGGAAGATGCCCAGAACCAGAAGCTTCGCGCCGGTGAGGACCATCCCCGACCTCCCTTTCCCGGTGAATATAAACCGGGTAACCCTGCCGGGCAAGGGCGCCCGGCGGGGGGCGGCGGAGGTCGCCTGCGGTCGCGGGTTGGGCTATACTGCCCTCCGTGATCGTCGTCGTTGGGGCGGCGGCCGTGGACCTGGTGGCGCGCCGCGGACGCTTCCTGCAGGGCACCTCCAATCCGGCGGCCATCCGCTGGACCGCCGGCGGGGTGGGGTACCGCATCTGGCGGCGACTGCCGGCGCCTCGGCTGCTGCTGTCCGCGGTGGGAGACGATCCCGCCGGACGGTGGCTGGAGCAGGCGATCAGGGCGGAGGCGCGCCGGGGCCGGGGTCAGGGCCGCGGACGGCAGCGGCTGGCATCGCAGGCGGTGCTGCTGCGCCTGCCGCGCAGGCCACGGCCTGCTACTGCGCACTCATGCAGTCCGGCCGGCTTCTGTACGGGGCCGCGGACATGACGGTGATCGAGCGGGGCCTGACCCTGCCGCGCCTCGGCCCGCACCTGCCTTCCCTGGGCGCGGAGGATCTGCTCGTGCTGGAGGCCAACCTGGCGCCGGGTCTGGTGCGCTCCCTGCTGGCCCGCTTCGCCGGGCGCACCCGCGTGGTGTTCGAGGCCGTGTCGGTGGAGAAGCTCCTGCGGCACGAACCGGGCCTGCGGGGGCTGTACCTGCTGTCGGTGAACCGGGAGGAAGCCGGGGCGCTGCGGGCCCGGGTGGCGCCGGGAACCGGCGGGGAGCGGTGGATTGCCCGGTTTCTACGGCAGAGGGGCATCGCCAACCTGCTGGTCCCGCGCGGGGCGGGCGGCGTGCGCCTGTACTCGCTGGAGCCGGATGGCCGGGTCCGTTCCGCGCGCTTCGCCCCGGCGCGGGTGGTGCGCGCGCGGGACAGCACCGGCGCCGGAGACCGGCTGCTGGCAGCAGTGCTGGCGCGCGCCGGCGGCGGCACCTCGATCGCGCGGGCGGTGCCCGCGGCCATGCGGGAAGTGGAGAAGGCATTGGAGGAGGGAACCCTGTGATCGCCGAGCTGGAAATCCACCCGCGGGTGAGCCGGGCCCTGGCCCGCGGCGAGCCCGTGATCGCCCTGGAATCCACGATCATCGCCCACGGCCTGCCGCGTCCCAGAAACGTCGAGACGGCGCTCGCCGCCGAGGCCGCGGCGAAGGAGGCGGGCGCCGTGGCGGCTACGGTGGGAGTGATCGCCGGCCGCCTGCACGTGGGCCTGGAACCGGAGCAGATCGAGCATCTGGGCGCCGCCTCCGGGGTCTGGAAGGCCTCCCGGCGGGACCTGCCCTGGGTCCTGGCCCGTGGCCTGGACGCGGCCACCACGGTAAGCGGCACCATGCTGGCCGCCCGCCTGGCCGGCATCGCCGTGTTCGCCACCGGCGGCATCGGCGGGGTGCATCGCGGCGCTTCCGCCACCTTCGATCTCTCCGCCGACCTGCAGGAGCTGGCCCGCACCCCGGTGCTGGTGGTCTCCGCCGGCGCCAAGGCCATTCTGGACCTGCCCAAGACCCTGGAAGTGCTGGAGACCCTGGGTGTGCCGGTGGTGGGTTACCGCACCTCCCGCTTTCCGGCCTTCTACTCGGCCGACAGCGGCCTTTCCCTGGCCATGCGCGCCGAGACCCCCGGCGAGCTGGCCGGGATGTTCCGGGCCCAGCGCCGGCTGGGGCTGGAGCAGGGTCTGCTGGCGGCCAATCCCATTCCGCGGGAGGCGGAGATCCCCCAGGCGGAAATGGAATCCCACCTGGCCCGCGCCCAGGAAGCCCTGGAGCGCGAAGGGATCGAGGGCCAGGGGGTCACCCCGTTCCTGCTGGGCAAGGTGCTGGAGTACTCCGCCGGCAGGTCACTCGAGGCCAACGTGGCGCTGTTGTTGAACAACGTGCGCCTGGCCTGCGCCGTGGCAGCCGAGATGTCCCGCTAGGCTTTCTCCAGTCGCCAGGCATCCGGCGAAGGCACCCAGCGCAGGGCGGTCACGGACGCCGGCTCCCCGTGCTGCTCCCCGAGAAGACGCGGCAGGAGCTCGCCCAGCCGCCCCGGGTCGCCCGTGGTATACAGGCGGACTAGCGGCGCCTGGCTGGCTCCTGCGGGCGGCACCGCGCCTGGCGCGACGCCTGCCGCGGCACCCGGTGCGGCACCCAGGCCGCGCTCCCTCAGCAACCGGGAAACCTGGCGGGCCACCGCGGGGGACGGGTCCAGGATTCTGATGCCGGGTCCGGCGATTTTCCGGATCAGCGGAATGACCAGCGGGTAGTGCGTGCAGCCCAGCACGAGCGCGTCAACGCCCTGCGCCAACATAGGCCCCAGCGCAGCTGAAAGAATTCCACGGGTGGCCGGGGAGTCCAGCTCGCCTTTTTCGATCTGCTCCACCAGTCCGGGGCAGGGGTGCTCCAGCACCCTCAGCCCGCCGGCGAAGCGCCGCACCACCGTGCCGTAGAGCGCGCCCCGCAGGGTGGCGGGGGTGGCCAATACGCCGATCACCCCGGTGCGGCTGGCCGCGGCCGCGGGCCGGACCGCCGGCTCCAGGCCGGCGATGGGCACTCGGGGATGAAGAGCGCGTAGGGAATGCAGGGCGGCGGCGGAAGCGGTGTTGCAGGCCACGACCAGCAGCTTGCTGCCCTGCTCCAGCAGGAAGGCGGCAATGCCTTCGGCGAACCCCCTCACCTCCGCCGCCGGGCGCGGCCCGTAGGGCAGGTGGGCCTGGTCCGCGACGTAGACCAGCGGTTCGGCCGGCAGCAGGTCGCGGATAGCCTTCAGGACGGTGAGGCCGCCGACGCCGGAGTCGAAGATCCCGATCGGCCGTCCGCCGCCGGACCCGCGCCCGCCATCCCCCTCGCCGCGGTGGTCCATGCTCAGGGCAGGCGGGCGATCACCTCGGCCAGCTGGGGCCGCTCCTTCAGCTCGAGGGCCAGGGCCCCGGCCCGCTCGTGGTTCACGTAGTCCCGGTGCTGGAAGGAGTAGCTGAAGCGGGTGTGGGGCTGGTAGCTGCCCACCAGCAGGGCCTGGGTGTCCTCGGTCATCACCAGCTCCTCGTCGGTGGGGATCACGAAGGTCTTCACGGGCGAGGCTTCCGTGGAGATCACCGTCTCGGCGTTGCGCGTGCGGGCCAGCGTCGTTCTTGCGCGGGTCGAAGCGGATGCCCAGCCCCTCCAGGCCGCTCAGGGCGGCCTCGCGGATGACCGGGTTCATCTCCCCGACCCCGGCGGTGAAGACCACCGCGTCGATGCGGCCCAGCGCGGCCAGGTAGGAGCCGATGTACTTCTTGATCCGGTAGGCTTCCACCTCGATGGCCAGGCGGGCCCGCTCGTCGCCCTTCTCGGCGGCCTGGCTCGACGTCGCGGCGGTCGGTGTACTTTTCGGTGATCCCCAGGATGCCGCTCTTCTTGTTGAGGGTCTTCTCCATCTCCTTGGGCGGCAGGTTCTCCTTGGCCATGATGTAGTAGCCGATGGCCGGGTCGTGGTCGCCGGCTCGCGTGCCCATCACCAGGCCTTCCAGCGGGGTGAAGCCCATGGAGGTGTCCACGGACACCCCCGCGCGCACGGCGTTGGCGCTGGCCCCGTTGCCGATGTGCAGCAGGATCAGGTTGGTCTGGAAGGGGTCCTTGCCCAGAAGCACGGCGGCCCGCTTGGCCACGTACAGGAAGGAGGTGCCGTGAAAGCCGTACCGGCGCACCCGGTGCCTGGCGTACCAGTCGTAGGGCAGGGCGTAGAGGTAGGCCGCCGGGGGCATGGTCTGGTGCCAGGCGGTGTCCATCACGGCGCAGTGCGGCACGTCGGGCAGAACGGCCCGCGCCGCCTCGATGCCCAGGATGTTCGGAGGGTTGTGCAGCGGCGCCAGCCCGGCCAGCTCCTTGAAGGTGGCCAGGGCCGCCTCGTCGATGATCACCGACTGGGCGAAGCGCTCCCCGCCGTGCACCACGCGGTGCCCCACCGCCTTGATCCGGGAAAGGTCCCCGATGGCCCCGTGCTCCGGGTGGGTGAGCATGGACAGGACCAGCTCCAGGGCGACCTTGTGGTTCGGGCAATCCTGCTCCTTCTTCACCTTGCCCTTGCCCAGGGCGTAGTGCTCGATGAAGCTGCCCCCGACGGTCACCCGCTCGACGATGCCCTTGGAAAGGACTTCCCGCCTGTCCCAGCTGTAGAGCTGGTATTTCAGCGAGGAGCTGCCGCAGTTCAGTGTGAGAATATCCATATTAGTGTGCGGGCATGATAGCGGCTCCCCCTCTTTTGGTCAATCAAAGCAAGGGAAAAAAGCGGGGGGCCCGCCAGCCCCGTCTATCAATAGAAGGATGCGCGGGAACCACGCGGTGGCCGCCTTGCTGCTGAGCTGGACGGCGGCAATGCGAAGCCCGGTGCAGCCGGCGGCCCAGGGCAGCCTGCGCTGCACCGTGGAGCTGGAGGACATGGCAAGGACGGCCCTGCGGCTGGAGCTGCGGACCCCGGGCTGGCGGCTGCTGGCCCTGGAGCGCCAGGCCGGGGTGGACCCGGAGTACCTGGCCTTTGGCCTGGGCTCCGCCTGGTGCGCCCTGGGGCCGCTGGCGCCGCGCGGCCTGCTGCGCGAGCTGGCCGATCCCCTGGGCTTCTCGCCGGCGAGCGAGGTCTTCGCGGAGCCGACCGGCTTCCGGCTGGAGGGGGCGCTGCAGGGCACCTGCCGGCACGGCCTCTGGCTGGAGCCTCTGCCCGGCCGACTGGGCCTGTTCGCGGTGCACCGGGCCCGGCGGCGGCGGAACGCTGGCTCGGCGGGCTTTTCAGCGGCGGGCCCCCGGGACTCCTGCAGGCGGGAGGCACGCTCCGGCTGCGCCGGCCGGGCCGGGTGGAGGTCCAGGCCCTGGCCCTGTGGTCCCTGCCGCCGGCGCTGGATGCCCCGGCGCCAGAGTGGCTGGAGGAACGACCGGGCTTCCCCGGCGGCGGCCTGCTGCACCTGGGCGGAAGCCTGCGGCTGGAGTCGCCGCGCCTGGCCTGCCGCCTGCTGGCCGCCGCTTCGGGGGGCGGACAGGTTGCCCCCGGCCTGCTGGCCCTCGGGAGGCTGGAGGCGGAGGGCGGCCCCTGGGCAGCCCAGGGATTGCTGGGCGCCTGCACGGCGGACTACCGGCTGCCGGAAGGGGAACTGTATCCGGGGGCTTGGGCCGCGGGGCTGCGCCTGGAGTTGCGGCCCCTGCCGGCGCTGCGACTTTCCGGGAGCTGGCAGTGCAGGGTCGACCGGCCGCCCGCGACCCCCAAGGCCAACCTGCCCGGGACCCGGGAGGGGGAGCTCTCCGCCCGGGTGGAAGTTCCCCTCCCTGCGGGCGGCCGGCTGGAGGCCGGGGCGGAGGCCGGGGGGCGGGCGAAATACGCAGCCGATGGCGGGGTAGAGGAGTCGGCCGGAGCGGGCCTGGAGCTGGCGCTGGGCGGGAAGGCCGGCCGGATCGATCTGGAGCTGCGAGGCGGGTGGAAGGCGGGCGAAGCGGAGCTGCGCGGGCAGCTTGGAGGAGAACGCCGGGGAGTGCACGTGCAGGCCGGCATCGCCGGGAGCACGGACGGCCGATCTGAGGCTGGCGGGTTTCGCTGGCAGCCCTTCGGCCGCCTGGAGCTGTCCGGGAGGGATTTCCTGTTCTGGTTTTCGGCCGGCGGAGGCGAGAACGGCAGGGAGGTCAGCCTGGGCTGGAGCGCGGCTCAGGCGCTGAGGAAATCACCGACGGGGAGCACCTCCCGCTCCAGGCGGTAGCCGCGGGCCTCGAACACGCGGGTTTCCACGATGCGCATGAGCTCCAGCACCTGCGCGGCGGTGGCCTGGCCGAGGTTCACGATGATGTTGGCGTGCCGGTCGGATACGGCCGCATCGCCCACCCGCAGGCCCTTGCAGCCCAGGGAGTCCAGGATGCGCCCCGTGGGCTCGCCGAAGGAGCGGTTGTTCTTCCAGACGCTGCCGGCGCAGGGCCAGAGGAAGTGGCCCTTGGCCTCCCGGTCCGCGCGGTTGGCCTGCATGGCCGCCTGGATGGCCCGAGGATCCCCCTCCTGCAGGCGGAAGCAGGCCCGCAGGATCAGGGCATCCATGCCCTGGTAGGGGGAGAGCTTGTAGTCGAACTGCTCTTGACCCGGCAGGTGCAGGCGCAGGCTTCCATCAGGGGCGGCGACCTGGACCTCGGCCAGCACGTCGCTGATCGAGCGCGAGTAGCAGCGGGCGTTCATCCAGACCGCGCCGCCCACGCTCCCCGGCATGGCATAGAGGAACTCCAGCCCGCTCAGTCCCAGGCGACAGGCCTGCTCGCAGGCGGCGCTCACCGGCGTGCCGGCCAGGAACTCCAGGCGGGGCTCCCCCCCGGGGCCGTCGGCCCGGCGGCCGCCGCGCAGCTCCGAGAGGTCCAGGACCGCGCCGCGGATCCCGCGGTCGGACACCAGGATGTTGGCCCCCCCGCCCAGGGGAAAGACAGGCACGCCCTCGCCGCGCAGCAGGGCGAACAGGGCGGGCAGCTCGCCGGGATCCGCCGGCTGGAGGAACAGGTCCGCCGGCCCGCCGATGCGGAAGGTGGTGTGCCGGCTCAAGGGCTCTTCCCGGCGGATGCTTCCTTTAATATTGATCTTTTCGAGTATTTTCCCTATCGTGGACAGGGTCCGCGGCACGGCGATAATGTAGCGGGAAACCCCGGAAAGTTCCAGGACAAAAGGAGGTGCCTTTCCTTGCGGCTCTTCAATACCCTCACCAGGGCGCTGGAAGATTTTCGCCCGCTCCAGCCCGGGAGGGCGGGGGTGTACGCCTGCGGCCCCACGGTCTACAACTTCGCCCACATCGGCAACCTGCGCACCTACGTCTTCGAGGACCTGCTGGTGCGCACCCTGCGGGAGACTGGGCTTCGAGGTGCGGCACGTCATGAACGTGACCGACGTCGGCCACCTGACCAGCGACGCGGACGAGGGCGAGGACAAGATGCTGAAGGGCGCGCGCGAGCAGGGCCAGACGGTCTGGCAGATCGCCGAGTTCTACACCCGGGCCTTCTTCGAGGACTGCGCCGCGCTGAACGTGCTGGCGCCCACGGTGGTCTGCAAGGCCACGGAGCACATCCAGGACATGATCGACCTGATCCAGCGCCTCGAGAGACGCGGCTTCACCTACCAGGCCGGGGGCAACGTGTACTTCGACATCGCCCGCTTCGCGGACTATGGGCAGGCTCGCGCGGCTCGAACCTGGAGGACCTGAAGGCCGGGGCCCGCGTCGAGGTGGACGAGGGCAAGCGCAACCCCCTGGACTTCGTGCTCTGGTTCACCCGCTCCAAGTTCGAGCACCAGGCCATGCTCTGGGACTCCCCCTGGGGCCGCGGCTATCCCGGCTGGCACATCGAGTGCAGCGCCATGTCCATGAAGTACCTGGGGGAGCAGTTCGACATCCACTGCGGCGGCGTCGACCACGTGCCCGTGCACCACACCAACGAGATCGCCCAGTCCGAGGCGGCCACGGGGCGCAAATGGGTCAACTACTGGCTGCACGGCGAGTTCCTGGTGCTGGCCAAGGAGAAGATGGCCAAGTCGGCCGGGAGCTTCCTGACCCTGGCTACGCTGAGGGAGAAAGGGTTCGACCCGCTGGACTACCGCTACCTGTGCCTGGGCGCCCATTACCGCTCGCAGCTGCAGTTCAGCTGGGAGGCGCTGGAGGCGGCGGCCAGCGGCCGGCGCGGCCTGGAGGAGCGCCTGGCCCGGCTGCGGGAGGAGGTTCCCCCCGCGGGAGCTCGGATACCCCGGAGCTTGGTGCGCAGCCCAGTGCGGAAGGCGAGCACCGTGCAGGCCTTCCTGGCCGAGATGGCCGATGACCTGAACTCCCCCCGCGGACTGGCGGTGCTGTGGGGCCTGGTGCGCGACACCGGCTTGCCGCCCGCGGCCAGGCTGAGCGGGGCCCTGGCCATGGACCGGATTCTGGGCCTGGGCCTGGAGGCCGCGGGAGACCCGCGAAGCCGGGACGCTGGGTTCGGAGGAACAGGCCCTGCTGGAGGAGCGCACGCGCGCCCGCCAGGCCCGGGATTGGGCCCGGGCCGATTCCCTGCGCCGGAAGCTGGCCGAGCGGGGCATCCAGGTGGAGGACACCCCCGGCGGGGTGCGCTGGAAAAAGCTGTAACGTCAACCAGAGGATCGTTGTTTAATATGTTGCATGCGGGTTCCGCACACGTCTATGAGACCCTCTACCCGATCCTGTTCCGGATCGCCTACCGAATATGCGGAAATCGAAACAAAGCCGAGGACATTTGTCAGGAAGCTTTCATCAAGTATTTCGAGCGGGGGGAACCCCTGCCCGATCTGGAGCAGACCAAGTATTGGCTGATCCGGGTTCTGCGGAACCTGGCCCTTAATCATGAAAAGAAAAAGTCCAGAGAGAGCAAGGCCTACCAGCGTTTGGCGCGCAACTCCCGGCAGTACTCCGAATCCGGGGAAACAGAAGTGCTTCAGGAGGAGACCCGCTCCCTGGTGCAGCAGGCCCTGGACCGGCTGCCTTACAAGCTGCGGAGCGTGCTGGTGCTGAAGGAATACGCGGACCTGGGATACCGGGAAATTTCCCGCATCCTGGGGATCAGCGAGGGCAATGTGAAAGTCCGGGTTTTCCGGGCGCGGGAGCGGCTGGCGCAGCTCCTGGAGGGCGAGCTATGATGCAGGGGAAATCCGCATGAGCAGGTCCGGCCTGAGGTGCCCCAGCGGGGACACGCTGTCGGCTTTCGTGGACGGGGAGGTGCAGGCTCCCTGGGACCAGGTTCTGGCCCGTCACCTGCAGGCCTGTCCGGCCTGCCTGGCGACGGTGTCCCGCATCCGGCGGCTGCGCGAGCTGCTGGCCGCGGACCCGCTGCCGCAGCCGGACCCGCGGCCGCTGCCGGAAGGCCGCGAGCGGATCCGGATCTGGAAGCGGCGCATCGCCCTGCCGGTGCCCGCGGCGGCGGCGGCGGCACTGGCCATCCTGGCGCTGGGAGTGGCCCTGGCCTTCATGACCGGGCGCACGACCCTGCCCTGGATGAGCATCCGACACGGCCCCACGGGGACCACGGAGGTGATCGTGGCCGCGCCCATCGACGATCTGGAGCAGCTCCTGCGCACCCTGGATCAGCCCCCGCAGACCTCCGGTCTGCTCATCCGCCTGCCCGCCGACTCGCGGCTGCTCATGATGGGCGAGCCGCAGCTGGTGCGGGAAGCCGACTTCAGCAGGGGGCGCCGATGAACAGGCCCAGGCTGCAGGCGGTCATTCTCATGCTGGTGGTCGCGGGGCTGCGGACCCAGGCCCAGAACAGCGAGCTGGACCGCATCTTCCAGGACCAGGATCTGGAAAGCCTGATCGACCAGGCCTTGCAGCTCAACATCACCGCCAAGGTGCTGCCCCCGGGGGAGACCCCGGTATGGAACAGCGCCGGCAGCAAGGTCACCCTGCCGGGGCGCTCGGTGGCCGTGCGCCTGGTGGGCGACAAGCTGCACATCGACGTGGTCTTCACCCCCTACCAGGACGCCAACGGCGAGCTGCTCCTGGTGGCCCAGGGCCAGGTCTGGATGGCCGGAGCCCAGGAAACCCGATACTTCACCACCTTCAAGAGCGTGCCGGTGAACGCCGGGGAGAAGGTGCTGTTCTTCCCCCTGGGCCTTTCCCCCCACGTGGCCCAGGGCGACACCTTCACCCTGCAGATCGAGGTGGAGATCTACCCTTACCGCAAGCTGCTGGAGAAGCAGAAGGCTCCCGCGGCGGAATAGAGCTTCATGGAAGAGCCGCAAAAACCCTCGATACCGATTTACAAGCGGAAGGAATTCCTGTACGCGGCGGTCTTCGTCGCGCTGGTGGTGTTCCTGCTGCTGGCCTCGCGCATCGCCGGCCGGCCGCCGGTGGTGGAGTCCATCACCCCTCGGATCGGCTACCCCAAGGACGTCATGGTCATCACCGGGCGCTTTTTCGGCCGCAACCGCGACGGCGGCGAGGTGGCGGTGGGAGGCTCCCGCCTGGTTTCCGGCGACTACCTGGAGTGGAAGGACAACCAGATCAGCCTGCGCATCCCCGACGACGCCTCCTCGGGCCTGGTGCGCGTGATCACCCGGCGGGGCAAGAGCCGGGGCATCCTGTTCACCAACCGGGAGCAGATCCCCGTGGTCATTTCCGGGCCGGTGAAGGCCGGCGAGCCGTATATCCGCTCCATCGATCCGCTCGGCGGCCCGGTGGGCACCCTGCTCAATATCAGCGGCATGAACTTCGGCCAGGACCGGGGTGGAGCCCGGGTGCTGTTCACCTGGGTATCCAGCGAGGACGACAAGGAAAGCGAAGGGGAGGAGGGCTCGCTCACCCCCGCGCTGGAGTACGACCAGGATTACGAGGCCTGGAGCGACCAGGAAGTCCAGGTGCGCATCCCGGACGGCGCCTCCTCCGGGCACCTGCTGGTGGCCACCGAGAAGGGCCGCAGCAACTCCCTCTACGTCGAGGTGGGCGGGGTGGCCGGCACCAAGCTGTTCCCGCTCAAGAAGACCTACGCGCTGGAGTACTCCGTCCAGGTCCAGGGGGTGACCGGGCAGGCCCCCAACAGCCTGTACCTCTGGGTGCCCAAGCCGCAGGGAGGCCCCGAGCAGCGCGGAATCCAGCTGGTAGCCCAGGATCCGGAGCCGATGTTCGACGAGGTGCGGGGGGTGAAGCTGTACCGCCTGGAGAACCTGGTCCCCGGGGAAAGCTACAGGATTTCCCAGAGCTACATGGTCGATCGCTATTCGGTGGAGACCAAGGTGAACATCGCCCGGGTGCCCGCCTACGACACCAGCCACCAAGCTGTACAAGCGCTACACGGCGGCCGACCCGCAGGTACCGGCCGGAAGCGAGCAGGTGCTCAAGCTGGCGCGCAGCGTGGTGGCCGGGGAGCGCAACCCCTACCGCCAGGCCCGCGCGCTCTACGAGTACCTGCTCACCCGCCTGGAGCCGGTGCCCCCGACCGGGGACCGCGACCCCCTGCGGCCCCTGGAAACCCGCAGGGCCGACGCCTACTCCTACGCGGTCCTGTTCTGCGCCCTGGCCCGGGCGGTCGGCGTTCCCGCCCGGCCGGTGGCCGGCTACCTGATGGAGCGCGGCGAAAGCTCCGGCACCCGGCACTACTGGGCGGAGTTCTTCCTGGAGACGGTGGGCTGGATCCCCGTGGATCCGTTCCTGGGCGAAGGCCGCATCCGCGTCTCCATCCCCCCCGAGGCCAACCCCCGCTCCTACTACTTCGGCAGCCTGGACTTCGACCGGCTCACCCTCTCCAAGGGCCTGATCGAGTTGAACCCCATGGATCCTCAAGGCCGGGCCGTGCGCCGGGCGGATATCCCCTCCCTGCAGAGCGTCCATGAGGAGGCCGCCGGCGGCCTGGCCAGCTACAGCGCTTACTGGTCGGGCTTGCGGTTACCGGCACCTACTGAGGACCGATCCAGGCCTGACCAGCACGGCTATTCGCCGTATTGGTCCGGGTTAAGGGTTACGGGCACTTACTAGGCATTCGGGGGACGGATTGCTCAGCGGGAGCGCAGGGAGCCTTCCTGCCGGGATTTCTGGATCTTCTCCATCTTCTTGTAGTACTCGGACTGCTTCTGGATCTCCTCCACGTCCGTGGTGGCGATCTTGTTGTCGGCGAGCTTCATCTTCTTGTTCTCGAACAGCTTGCGTGATGTAGGGGTTGCCCTTGTCCGCGGAGAGGCCCACCATGTTCAGCAGCTCCTTGGGGCCGAACGTGGAAGGTGTAGGGCGCCGCCGGCGGCGACGGGCACGCGGTTCTTCTCCAGCTGCAGCAGCAGCGCGTCGTAGAGCCGGCCCAGCGGGTCCTGGATCAGGGTGTTGGCGAGCTGCTTGTAGATGAACCAGAGCCGCTCGGCGAGCAGCGTGGTGAGGCGGGTGATGAGCTGGGGCTGGGTCTGGACCATGCGCTCGAAGTTGGCCTTGTTCACCGCCATGAGGCTGCACGTCCTCGTTGGCGATGGCGGAGGCGGAGCGCGGCTTGTTCTCCAGCAGGGCCATCTCGCCGAAGATGTCCCCCGGCTTCAGCATGGCGAGCAGCACCTCGTTGTCCTCCACGATCTTGGTGATCTTCACGACGCCCTTCTGGATGATGTACAGCTCCGTGCCCGGCTCGTTCTCGCTGAAGATCATCGTGTTCTTCGGGTAGGTGCGGGTGAAGTCCTCGCGGGTCTTGTCCAGGTACACGGCCTTGGCGTAGGGGTGGATCTTCGCCATGCGCTCCTTGGCCTTGTCCGCGTTCGGGTCCGTGCGGGCAGTACTGCAGGAACCGGTAGTAGGCGTAGTAGGCCTGGTTGTACTGGCTCTGCCGCGCGTAGTACTCGGCCACCTTGAACAGGTGGCGAGGGGTCGCTCGCTCGCCGGTGTTCTTGAAGGTGAGCCGGGTGAGCGCCTCGTCGAGGAAGCGCATCTTGCGCGAGAAGCTCTGGATGATCTTCATGGCCACCGGGGCGTTGCGCTCGATGAGCAGGCCGTACTGGTCGCGGTGCACGGAGATCAGGGAGACGTCGGTCAGGGCCAGGGCGGTCTCGATGTGGCTGTGGGAGGACATGGTGGAGATGACGCCGAAGAAGTCGCCCGGGCGCCAGGATGTTGCCGCCCTCCTCCTCGACGACCTCCACTTCCTTGCTGATCCGCACCTTGCCGCTGCGGATGATGTAGAAGCAGTCGGCGTTCTGCTTGCCTTCGACGATGATGTACGAGTTGCGTTGAAAGTTGACGATCGAAAGCTGTAGCGGGCTCGCCATTCGTTTGCTAGTATATGGATCGGTTTGGGAATTGTCAATGTTGAGCACGTTTGCTACCCTCCAATATGGAAGAACACCTGGGGTGGCGCGAGCGCAGGCGCGAGGTGCTGGCCCGCTGCGGGATATTCGACCTGATCCGCGCCGAGCGCGTCGCCAGGGACGGCCGGGCGGGCAGCTTCTACCTGCTGGAGGCTCCGGGCTGGGTGAACGTGGTCCCGGTTCTGCCCGGCGAGCGCTTCCTGATGGTCCGCCAGTACCGGCACGGCCTGGGGCGCACCACGGTGGAGTTCCCGGCCGGGCTGGTGGAGGCGGGGGAGGAGCCCGCCGGGGCGGCAGCCCGCGAGCTGGAGGAGGAGACCGGCCGGCGGGCCGGCCGCCTTTCGCCCATCGGCAGGGTCGCGGCCAATCCGGCCTTCATGAACAACTGGTGCTCCACCTTCTGCGCCGAGGACCTGGGCGAGGCCGGCCCGTGCCCGCCCGGATGAGCTGGAGCGCCTGCAGGTGGTGGAGGTGGCACGGGCGGAGCTGGCGGAGAAGATCGGCACCGGGGAGTTCGTCAACTCCATGACCGTGGTGGCCTGGAGCTGGTACCTGCGTTATACAGGCGCCGACCGGAATCGAACCGGTGCATAAAGGTTTTGCAGACCTCTCCCTTACCTCTTGGGTACGGCGCCGGGGAAAAACCGCAGAAACTGTAGCAGAAAGCCCCGCCGCTGTCCATCATTGCTGCTTCAGGATGAGATCCACCACCGCCAGCGGCTCGGTGCGCCGGTCCAGCACGGCATGCACGAGGGAGCACATCGGCAGGTTCACGCCGTATTGCTCGGCCAGGATCCTGGTGTACTTGGCCGCCAGGATGCCCTCCGGCAGATAGCCCAGGCTGGCGATGTTGGCGATCAGCTCGTCGATGTCGCGGAAGCGTTCCAGCAGGTGGGTGAGGATGATCTCCCGGCCGAAGCGGCGGTTGCGGCCGTACTTGCTGCGGCAGGTAACGTCCAGGTCGCCCACACCGGCGATGGAGCTGAAGGTTTCGGCGTGGGTGGCCCCCATGGCCAGACCCAGGCGCTGGATCTCGTTCAGCCCGGCGGCCAACAGCAGGCTCTCGGTGTTGTCGCCGACCGACGGGGAGAACTCGCTCAGGGCGTCCAGCATGCCGAAGGCGATGGCGATCACGTTCTTGACCGCGGCGCAGATCTGCACGCCCCGCACGTCCAGGGAGGAGTACACCACCAGGGGAGGGCCGGCCAGCAGCTGGCGAAAGCGGATGGCGTTGGCCCCGTTGCGGCTGGCGCTGATCAGGCCGGTGAGCTTGCCGCGGGCCACCTCCTCGGCGTGGCTGGGGCCGGAGATGTACACCAGGTTGTCCTTGTAGATGCCGGGAAGCAGGTTCTCCACGGCCTCGGTGGCCAGGCGCACTCCCTGGGGGGTCTCCACGAAGCCCTTGGTCAACACCCCCAGAAGGGTGCGGCCATCGAGGATGTCCGGCGCGAACAGCACCTGCGCACCACCGGCAGCAGGTAGGCCGAGGGCACGGCCAGCAGCAGCTGATCCTTGCGGGTGGCCGTCTCCAAGGGGTCGCTCAGGGCGTGCAGCCCGGCCGGCAGCTCGACTCCGATCAGGAAGCGGCTGTTGGCGTGCCGGTGGTTGATCTCCTCGGCCACTTCCGGCTCCCGGCACCAGATTTCCACCTTGTGGCCCTTTTCGGCCAGGTGTTTGCCGATCGCCGTTCCCCAGGCCCCCGCGCCCAGGATGCCGACGCGCTGCCGAGCCTTGCGCACCCCTCAGTCCCCGGTGCCGTATGCGTCGCCCTTCTCGGGCACCAGGCACAGGAAGCGCAGGACTCCCGGGCCGGTGTTGCGGAAGCCGTGCAGGCTTCCGGGCGCCGCGTAGACCACGGAGCCGCTCTGCAGGGCCTGTTCTCCTTCCTCGGTGCGCAGGCTGCCCCGGCCCTCCAGGACGTAGACCACGTGGTGCCAGTCGTGCTGGTGGTAGGGGGTGTGACCCCCGGGCTCCACCGTGAACTGACGCAGGTACCCCGAGAATCCCTGGCGCGGCCCCACCAGGATCTTCTTGCTCACCTTTTGCAGGCCTTCGCCGTAGACGGCCCGGGATTTGGCTTCCGACTCATGAATGACCATGGGCTCAATCTACCCGGAACCCGCGGCCGGGGCAAGCCGACTCCCCGGCACGACAGGCTGGATTTAACTGCGAATTGAAATTATAATTGAAACAATATTTTAACAAGGGAGCCGCCGTGGCCACTACCAAACAGAAGCGTCTCGAGCAGAAACGAGCGGCCATCCTGTCCGCCGCCGAGCAGATCCTCATCCGCCGCGGAAAGAACGCCACCATGGGGGACATCGCCCAGGCCCTGGACATGGACAAGAGCTCCCTCTATTACTACTTCAAGGGCCTCCCCGAGATCCTCAACGCGATCCTGGACAAGGAGTATTACGACTTCTCGCTGAACATTCACGACATCCGGCGGGACAACAAGGCTCACGTGGACGTCCTGAAGGAGATGGCCCGGGTGATCCTGGAGTTCTACCACGACAACATCGAAATCCTGCTGATCATCCTCACCCGCATCTTCCCCCTCTTCCTGGAACCCGGAAACCGGGAGGAGTCCACCGCGATCAACAACTACATGGACAGCTACCACCTGGCCAACGACCTGATGCTGGAGGAGATCCGTCTGGCGCTGCAGGGCGGGGAGCTGGCCACGGAGTTCGCTCCCGAGCTGGTCCTGCAGACCCTGCGGGGCGCGATTTTCGGGGTCTGCGCCGTCTGGCGCTACGGAAAACCGGAGCGCACCGAAATCCCCTCGATCGTGGAACAGCTGTTCCGCATGTACGTTTGACTCCGGGCACCGCGCCTAGCTACATTCTCACCTGAGCCCATTTATCAACCTTGACGAGGAGAAAAACATGATTGGAAAAAAGATGCAGGACGCGCTCAACGAGCAGGTCAACGCGGAGTTGTACTCGGCCTATCTGTACCAGGCCATGGCCGCCCATTTCGCAACCGGCAACCTGAAGGGCTTCGCCCATTGGATGGACCTGCAGGCCAAGGAGGAGCAGGCCCATGCCCGGAAGATGTACGAGTTCCTGCTGGACCGCGGCGGGCGCGTGACCCTGAAGGCCATCGCCGCTCCCCCCGCCGAATGGAAGTCGCCGCTGGCGATCTTCGAGGAGAGCTACGCGCACGAGCAGAAGGTGACCGGACTGATCCACAAGCTGGTGGACCTGGCCCGCGCGGAAAACGACCACGCCGCCGAGGTGTTCCTGGCCTGGTTCGTCTCCGAGCAGGTGGAGGAGGAGGCCAACGCCAGCGAGATCGTGGAAAAGCTGAAGATGGTCAAGGACCATACCCAGGGCCTGCTGATGATGGACGCCCAGCTGGGACAGCGGGCCTAGCCGCGCTGCTGCGGCAGCATCCAGTCGAGGCCGCCGCTTCCGCGGGAGCGGCGGCTGGACTTCCGCGTGCTTGAAAAAAAAAACGGCTATGCTATGATAGCGCCCATGAAGAAGTACGTGTGCTCGGTCTGCGGCTACGTTTACGATCCGGCGGAAGGTGATCCCGATGGCGGGATCGCCCCCGGCACCGCCTTCGAAAACCTCCCCGACAGCTGGGTGTGTCCCGTGTGCGGCGCCGGCAAGGAGGACTTCGAGCCCCAGAAGTGACGGGGCGGCCGGTCCTCGGCTACACTGCAGCCTACCGGCCCGCCGGTAGGTTTTCTTTTGTCCGCCCATGAAACCCTCCCTCGCCGAGCTGCAAAGCCTGGCCCCCGGTGTGGACCCCGCGCTGGTGGGCGAGCACCTGCGCCGCCTGGAGGACCGCTACTTCGAGCTGTTCTCCCCGCGGGAAGTGGCCGAGCACCTGACTGCGCTGGCCTCCCTTTCCCCCCGGCGGCCGGTGGAGGTGCTGGTGCGGGCCGGGCAGCAGATCGACTGCACGGTGATCGCCTTCGACTATCCGGGGGAGTTCTCGATCATCACCGGCATCCTGGGGGCCACCGGCTTCAACATCCTCTCCGGGGACGTGTTCACCTGGGCACAACCTGACAGGGACGTCGGCGACCTGTCCCGGCGGCGGATCATCGACCACTTTTCCGGCCGCCTGCCCGAAGGCGAGCCGCTGGAGCTGTGGGAGGCCCGCCTGCGCCGCCTGCTGGGCGAGACGGGGAACCTGCTGGAGAAGGGCGGCGCCGAGGGCCTGGCCCAGGCCCGCCAGCGGGTGGACGAGCTGGCCGCCGTGCACCTCTCCGGCCTGTCGCTGCGCGCGGAATCGGTCCTGTACCCCGCCCAGATCACCGTCGGCGCGGGGGAGGGCGGGAGAACCCTGCTGCGCGTGGTTTCCCAGGACACCCCGCTGTTCCTCTACGCCCTGAGCACCGCCCTGGCCCTGCGGTCGATCTTCATCGACCACATCCGCATCCGCACCGTGGACAACCGCATCGAGGACGAGTTCTCCTTCCTGGACGCCCGCGGCGGGCGCATCACCGATCCGGCGGTGCTCGACCAGGTCAAGCTGTCGGTGCTGCTGACCAAGCAGTTCACCTACTTCCTGGGCGGGGCCCCGGACCCCTACGCCGCGCTGCACCGCTTCGAGCGCCTGGTGGAGTCCGTCCAGCCGCAGGAGGGCCGCTGGCTGGAGCTGCTGTCCAACCCGCGCGTGCTGCAGGAGCTGGCGCGCCTGTTGGGGGCCAGCGACTTCCTGTGGGAGGACTTCATCCGCCTGCAGTACGAGACGCTGCTGCCCATGCTGGAGCCGCACGCGGGGCGCCTGGGCACGCCCGCGGAAGTCCTGCCGCGGCTGCTCGACGAGGCGGTCGGGCAAGGCGGCACCCTGCAGGAGAAGCGCCGGGCCCTCAACGAGTTCAAGGACCGGGAGATCTTCAGCCTGGAGCTGGCCTACATCCTGGACCCGCTGGCGGATTTCCAGAAGCTGTCGCGCGGGCTGACCCGCCTGGCCGAGGCCGTGGTGGAGGCCGCCGTGCGCCTGACCTGGCAGGACCTGGCGGCCCGCCACGGCCGGCCCAGGACCGTGGCCGGACTGGGCGCGGAGTACGCCGTGCTGGGGCTGGGCAAGTTGGGAGGCGGGGAGCTGGGTTACGCTTCGGACATCGAGCTGCTGTTCGTCTACAGCGACCAGGGCCGCAGCGAGGGGGGCAGCCAGCCGGCCCTGAGCAACGCCGAGTTCTTCGAGGCGCTGGTGCGGGAAAGCGCCGCCTCCGTCCTGGCCAAGCGGCAGGGCATCTTCCAGATCGACCTGCGCCTGCGCCCCTACGGGTCCTCGGGGCCGGCGGCCTGCAGCCTGGATTCGTTCTGCTGGTACTTCGGGGCCCAGGGGGAGGCCCACTCCCTGGAGCGGCTGGCCCTGGCCCGCCTGCGGGCCATCGCCGGCAGCCGCGAGCTGGGGGCGCAGGTGGAGCGCATCCGCGACGAGCTGCTGTATTCCGGCAAGCCGCTGGACACGCGCGAGTTGAGCGAGGCCAGGCAGCGGCAGATGGAGGCGCGCACGCGCGCCGGAGAGCTGAACGCCAAGACCAGCCCCGGGGCGCTGCGCGACCTGGAGTGGGTCATCCTGCTGCTGCAGGTGCGCCACGGCCGGCTTCATGCGCAGCTGCGCACCCCCTATCTGCGCGAGGCGCTGGAGCGCCTGCCCGCCCTGGGCCTGCTGTCCGCGGAGGAGGCGCAGCGCCTGGCCGCCGCCTACGACTTCCTGCGACGCCTGATCAACGGCCTGCGCATGCTGCGCGGCACGGCCACGGACATGTACCTGCCGGCCCCGGACTCCCAGGAGTACGTGCACCTGGCCCGGCGTCTGGGCTACTCCTCCTCCGGCGAGCTCACCCCGGCCCAGAGGCTGCGCCTGGAGTTCGACACCTGCACCGCCGCGGTGCGCTTCGCGGTGGAGCGGCACCTGGGGCGGGAGAATCTCCCCGATGCGGCTTCCGGGAACGTGGCCGACCTGATCCTGTCGGAGGCCATTGCCCCGGCCGGGCGGGAGCGCATCCTCCTGCGGGCCGGTTTCCGCCATCCGGAGCGGGCCTACCGCAACCTGCGCGGCCTGGCCGCCGCGGATCCCACGGGGGCTTTCCTGCGCCTGGCCGTGCTGGCCACGGATTTTCTGAAGCACCGCCCGGATCCGGACATGGCCCTGAACAACTGGGAGCGTTTCCTGGCCGCCCTGCGCGAGGCCGGCGGGGACCAGGCGGCGGGCGAGCACTTCCGCGGCCTGGCGGCGCAGCCGCGCCGGCTGGACCTGCTGCTGGCCGTGTTCGCCGGCAGCCAGTTCCTGTCCGACGCCCTGATCCGCAGCCCCGCGGTATTCGACTGGGCCACCCAACCGGAGCACCTGCACCGCGAGCGCCCGCGCTCCGAGATGCTGGCGGCCTTCCGGGAGCTGGGCTCAGGCTCGCGCCCGCAATGGCTGGCCGAGCTGCGCCGGGGCCGCAGGAGGGAGTACGTGCGCCTGGGCATCCGCGACATCTGCCTGGGGGCGCCCATCCAGGAGATCATGCGGGAGCTGTCCATGCTGGCCGAGGCGATTCTGCAGACGGCCTGGGAGCGGGCCGCCGCCGAGGCCGGTCTGGCTCCCGGGCGGATCTCGATCCTGGCCTTCGGCAAGCTGGGCGGGGAGGAGCTCAACTACTCCTCCGACATCGACCTGATGGCCCTGGCTTCACCGGAGGCCTCCGCCGAGGAGTTGGGTGTCCTGGCCCGCGCCGTCAGCCGGATGAGGGCCGATCTCTCGGAGCATTCCGAAGAGGGCTACGTGTACCGGGTGGACCTGCGCCTGCGCCCCTACGGCCGCTCCGGGGAGCTGATCGCCGGGCTGGAAGAGGGCCTGCGCTACTACCGGGAAAGCGCCGCGGTGTGGGAGCTGCAGGCCCTGCTCAAGGCCCGCCCCGTGGCCGGCGACCTGGAGCTCGGGTCCCGTTTCCTGGTCCAGGCCCGCGAGCGGCTTCGCCATCCCTTCCCGGCGGCGGAGGTGGCCCGCGGCGTCACCGAGCTGCGCCGCGCCTCCCGGGCCCGCCTGGCCCGGGCCCTGCCCGGCGGGCCGAACATCAAGGAAGGGGAGGGCGGCATCCGGGACGTGGAGTTCCTGGTGCAGGCCCTGCAGCTCATCCACGCTCCCGCCGTGCCGGACGGCAACACCCTGGCCGCGCTGGAAGGGCTGCGGTCCGCCGGCCTGCTGCCGCCGGGGCAGGCCGAGAGCCTCAAGCGCGACTACCTGTTCCTGCGGCGCATCGAGCACTACCTGCAGATCTTCGAGGACCGCCAGACCCACACCCTGCCCTCCGAGCCGGGGGAGCTGGCCGCCCTGGCCCGGCGGATCCTGGGGCCGGAGGCCACCGCGGAGCTCCTGGCCGGGGAGCTGGAGGCCTGCCTGCGGCGGGTCAGTGGGGCATTTCGATCGTTTCTATCAGATAATATTGCATAGCAAGCCTTAAGAGCAGCTTTCTCATTCAAATTAGGTCCAATTTTGCTTGACAGCGCGATATATTTAACATAAAATATTTTATATAAAATTTTGAAGAAGGTCTTCCTATGATTGATACACGCCGCCTCGAGGACAAAGCCTATGAGTTTCTGTTGAATCAAATTGTCGAAGGCGACATCCAGTATGGCCAAGTATTAGATATCAAAGATATCGCTGAAAAGTTGAGAACGAGCGTAACGCCGGTCCGGGAAGCGATAAAGCGGCTGCAGTTCGAGCAGATCATAGATGGTTGGGCGTGATATTGGTACTGTTGTTTTACCAGAAGCGAATATCAAGATCTATTTGGATGCGAGTGCCGAAGAGCGTGCCAGAACGCCGCTTTGACGAGATCATTGCCCGCGGTGAAAAAGCGGACTATGACGAGATCCTGAAAAAAGTGATCGAACGTGATCAGTTTTGACTCCACCCGTGCTGTTGCTCCATTGCGCCCTGCGGATGATGCCGTCATTATCATTCGGATAAGATGGACGCAGATAGGTCTTTGCGCGCGTGATGGAATTATGCAAATAAAAAAATATGAAATTCACCTGCGATTCGTATCAACCGTGCAGTCATCCGCTTTGGGATCCGTAATTTATTTCGTTTGATGGGGCGTGTGCAGGTAATAGGCAGGGAAAATGTGCCATTGGGCAAGCCGTACGTGATCGCGATAAATCATCTTTCGATCTTCGACCCGCCGATCACGGTTTGCTTCTGGCCCGAAGAGCCTGAAGTGATCGGCGCGGCGGATGTGTTCGAGAAAAAAGGACAGGGCCGCTGCTCTTCTCTTTATGGGGTCATTCCCGTCCACCGTGGAGATTATGATCGTGTTCTGTTGGATAAGATCATGTCCGTAATTTTAAAGGCGGGGCGTCCGTTGGTGATCGCGCCCGAGGGCGGCCGTTCACATGAACCCGCCATGCGCCGCGCCATGCCGGGCGTGGGCTATATCATTGAACATGCGCAAGCGCCCGTGATTCCCGTGGGGCTTGTGGGGCACTATGGATGATTTCTGGCAGCGTGCAAAACGCGGAGAGAAGGCCGCAGAATTGGAAATGCGCATCGGCAAAGCCGATCCACTTCCCGCCGAGTGACTGAAAAAGGTGCGGCGCGCAGTGAAGCCCGTCAACGCACATCGCGGATCTGGTCATGAGATACATTGCAGGGCTTTTACCCGTCGAATATCATGGAGTGTATGCCGGGCAGGCCATCTCAGGGTAGCGAGTGAAATAAGAGAGTATAGGGAAATCCCGAAGGGATGACACGATTGCAAAATCCCCAAAACCGATCCCCGAAGGGATGACATAAGGTCCATAATTTATGTCACTCCTTCGGTTTTTTTTATACTACAGTCCTTTCGTCCTTCGGGATTGATGCTGGAAAAAAAACATGAGCGAAACCCCTCCCAAACCCATCACTGATCTATGGCGGCCTGATTTAACGCGTCTGCCCGAATTGACCGCGCCCGCCGCGTCTGTTTCGTTCCTTTTCGCAGGGGTTGGTAGAAGCTCATTGCAAAAATTTGTCCTGAAGTCACGTCGAGGGCATGGAGAATTTTCCAAAAAGCGGACCCGTTCTGGTGGTCATCAATCATCTTGGGGATGCAGATCTCCTGCGCTTGTGGCAGCACTTCCATATATGCCAGATGCGCTCGGAAAGACCGAGCTGTATGATCTTCCCATTCTTGGAAAATTAATGGATTGGTACGGCATCATCTGGCTGCATCGCGGCCGTCCAGACAAACGCGCCTTACGCGCCGCGTTGGATGGCCTTGCCGAAGGCCGCGTGATCGTGATCGCCACGGAAGGACGCTATTCACTGACAGGGCGCGTTGGAAGAAGGCAGTGGCGGTGCGGCTTTTCTTGCTTACAAATCGGGCGCGCCTGTTTTGCCGATCGTGGTTACTGGCACAGAGAATGCGAATGTATACGGCCGCCTGAAAAACTTCAGCGCCGCCGGTGAAAATTACAGTGGGGAAAATGTTCGATCTGGCTGGGCAGGTTGCCGGTAAAAATAATGCGGTGCCTGAGGGTACACGTCTCATCATGCAGGCGCTGGCAGATCTCCTTCCGCAGGAATATCGCGGGGCGTATTCCTCATCCCCTACATATCTTGTAAATGCGCGCCTGAATATTTAGGGCTATAATTCATCAAAATGGAATTCCTTTTCACGCTTCTTGCAGGCATCGCTTTCCCCGCCACGCCAACACTTGCAGGCTGGGTTGTATGGCTGTCTCTATTGGGAGTGTTGGTGTACGCGCTGCTTGTGGGCGGCATTGTGGCGCAGATCATTTCGAATGGCATTTCCTGCAATGTGGGGCGGCAAACAACCTTTGCAGCCTTCTCCCGGCGAGAGAAGTCTTGAGTCGCGTTTTCTCTTTGGGGTGGGCACGTTCATTTCTCTTTTGCTGTTAACCTTGTTGATCGGAGATTGGGTGGTGGCAGGGCGTGCGGCGCGTGATATGCTGCAAGACCGCCTTTCCAGCGCAAGCGAATCTGCCGCGCAGAGTGTGCCATTCTTCCTTGAAACAGGTCAGAACCTGGCTGTGCAACTGGCATCTGATCCGCGTTTGTTGACCGCCACCGGGGATGAGTTGAAATCCATCATTGGACTGCGTATTCAAGCCGTGCCTTATTTTGATCAATTCTTTGTGTTGGAAGCAAAGGGCGACCAGGCTTTGCTGGCGGGGTATCCTGATTCTGCCGGTGGAAGTTTCCAGTTGTATCCTGATGAAATATCCGGCATGTTGCTGGCATCCAATGGTGTGCTGACGCAGATCTATTCGATACCGCCCATTTCTGAGGATGATGCTTCCCGAGTTTCTTTTCTGGTTGCCATTGTGGATGGACGGGACAGGTGCAGCGTGTGTTGATCGGACGCACCACGCTGGAGACCAATCCGCTCACCTTGCCGCTGATCGAAAATATTAACAACATGCGTGATCTGGGCGGCGCGGGCTTTTTGTTGAACGAGAATGGACGTATTATTTATCATTCAGATAAGACGCAACTGTTGACCACGTATACCGGTCAACGCGGGGATCAGCCGCTCTTTTATGATGATACCGCGTCAGATGGCACGCGGCAATTGGTTTATTACCAGCCTGTGCTTGGGCGTCCGTGGGCGGTTGTGTTGACTGTCCCCGCGCAACAGGCGCAGCAACTTGCGCTTGAATATTGCCATGCCGCTTTCGTTGATGATCATTTTCCTTGCATTTGTGGCGATGGTTTCATTGCGTGTAGGCTTGCGCGTGGTGACTGGTTCCCTGCAAAGCCTGGCTACTGAAGCCAACCGTATCGCGCAGGGAAATCTCGATCATCCGCTTCAAGTGGATGGCGTGGATGAAGTCGGTCAATTGCGCCGCGCATTCGAACAGATGCGTTCCAGTTTGCAGGCGCGCCTGGGAGAGATCAACAGTCTTTTGCGTGTCAGTCAGGGCGTGGCTTCCAGCCTGGAGATGCAGGATGCGGTCAAGCCGGTGTTGGATGCAATTCTTTCCACAGGCGCAAATTCAGTCAGTGTGGTGCTTTCGCCCAGCATCCTGCCTGATACTTTTGTGGAGTTGCCCTCGCGTTTTGCCATTGGGCGCTGTGCAGGATATTTATGCCCACCTGGATGACCAGATCCTTGCGCTGGCGCAGAATCAGGAAAAGATCGTCCTGCCAAATCTGAGCCGCTCACGCGAATTAGACCTTGACCCATCCATGCCGCAGCCGCTGGCTTTGCTGGCTGTGGCTTTGCGGCATGAAAATCGTTATTATGGCGTGGTGTGGGCAGGTTTTGAACAGCCGCGCATGTTCTCTGATTCGGATGTCCGCTTTGTGACCACGCTGGCAGGTCAGGCGGCGTTGGCGGTTGCGAATGCGCATTTGTATCTGAGCGTGGAAGCCTCCCGCCGACAGTTGGAAGCCATTCTCAATTCCACGCCAGACCCGGTGCTGGTGACCGATCATCGCAACCGTCTGCTGCTGACCAATCGCGCTGCTGCAGTTGCCTGGGTCAGATCGAAGATAGAGAAGTAGCTATGGGCAGGAAACCGAGCAAGTCGTAAAGCTTAGACCCTTGCTGGCTTTGTTGCGAAAGCACGACCACCGAGAACCAATCCGCTGAGATCGTGCTGGCAGATAAACGCACCTATCTTGCAACCGCTTCCTCGGTGATCGTGGAAGGTCAACAGATCGGGCGTGTCTGTATCATGCGTGATGTGACACATTTCAAGGAATTGGATACGATGAAATCGGAGTTCGTGGCTACGGTGAGTCACGACCTGCGTTCTCCGCTGACGTTGATGCGCGGTTATGCCACCATGCTTGAAATGGTCGGTGAGTTGAACGAACAACAGCAGGGCTATGTAAAGAAGATTATTTCGGGCGTTGAGAATATGTCCCGTCTGGTGAATAACCTGCTCGACCTCGGCCGCATTGACCTGGGGGTTGGTCTTCAAGTGGAGAATGTCACTGTGCTGGATATTATCGAACGTGTGACCAGCGCATTGCAGTTGCAGGCCACACAAAAGAATATTGATTTGAGCGTGGAACTTTCCAAGGATATGCCCAATGCAGTGGAGGCAGATCAGGCGCTTTTGCATCAGGCTGTGTATAACCTGGTGGAGAATGCGATCAAATACACACCTGATAATGGGCGTGTGACGATCCGCACACTTCATCCCAGCCTGGTTATTTGATCTTTGCAGTGGAAGATTCAGGCATCGGCATTGCAGCGGATGACCTGCCGCGCCTGTTCGAGAAATTCTATCGCGGCAAACAACGCGAAGCGCGCGCCCAGCATGGTTCCGGCCTTGGGCTTGCCATTGTTCATTCCATTGCCGACCAATCACGGCGGCCGTGTATGGGTGGATAGTGTGGTGGGCAAAGGCAGTACATTCTATTTGCAAATTCCCCTCACCCAACCCAAAGACCCAGCCTGTAAAAAACAGATGTGTACTATAATCCGCCTTGCTCTTGCAATTAGGCGGGGCATATATTTTTTCTATAAGCTGGTTTTTATGATCAATCACGAAAATAATTCACAAACATCCATTATTGAACGTACTACAGATTACAAACCCCCGCAAAGCTTGGCGTTCCTGGCTTATCGGGCGTCCACTATCCACAGCAGATGCATCTCACCAAACGATTGGAAAGGCCGTTGGTCTTGCGGTTTTTGCATCGGATGCACTTTCTTCCACTGCGTATGCCACACAGGAAATTCTTGTTATTCTTGCTGCGGCAGGGACGATAGCTTTTGGCTTTGTGGTTCCGATTTCCATTGCCATTGTCATTTTGCTTGCCATTGTCACGATTTCGTATGAGCAGACCATCCATGCCTATCCGGATGGCGGCGGCGCATATATTGTGGCCCGCGATAATCTTGGCGAATTCCCCGCTCTGATTGCGGGAGCCTCGCTGCTGACCGATTACATTCTCACGGTTTCAGTTTCAATTGCATCTGGGGTTGCGCAGATCACATCTGCGTTTCCCACGTTGTATGATTACCGTGTTGTGCTTTCTGTTAGTTTCATCATGTTCGTCATGTTGATGAATTTACGCGGCGTAAAAGAATCTGGCACTGCATTTGCCATCCCGACATATTTC
>CAVUYS010000099.1:0-55178 GCA_963745745.1 uncultured Spirochaetota bacterium
CGCCCCGCGCCTGGCCCGGATGAAGAAGGGCGCCCTGCTCGTCAACACCTCGCGTGGAGGCCTGATCGACGAGCAGGCCCTGGCCCGGGCACTGGAGTCCGGACAGATCGGGGGGGCCGGCATCGACGTGTTCGAGCGCGAGCCCCCCGAGGCTGGAAACCCTCTGCTGGCCGCCGCGGGGGCCATCCTCACCCCGCACGCCGCCGCGCTCACCCGGGACTGCGTCGTGCGCATGGCCGTGCTGGCGGCCCAGCGGGTGCTGGACGTGCTGGACGGCTTCCTGCCGGAAAACGTGGCCAATCCGGAAGTGCTCCAGCAGGAGCGGTGGCGGGGGCTGAAGCCCCGGGCCGCGGAATGAAGACCCAGAAGCTTTCCTGCCGCTTCGACTGGCAGCGCTGGAGCTCCACCCCCGCGGACCTGAAAGCCCTGGACCCCCTGCTGGCCGGGCGCATCCTGTACCAGATGCACCTCATCCGCACCTTCGAAAGCGAGCTGCTGCGCCTCAAAAACCTGGACTGCGTGTGGGGTCCGGTGCACTCCAGCGTGGGCCAGGAGGCGGTGGCCGCGGCGGCCATGGCCGCCCTGCGCGGCGGGGACCTGATCGCCGGCAGCCATCGGGCCCACCACCAGTTCCTGGCCAAGGTCCTGGACTTCGTGCTGCCCGCTTCCTGGGACCCCCGGCGCGAGAAGCTCACCCCCGAAGCCCGGGAAGCGGTGCGCAGGACCCTGGCCGAGATCCTGGGTCTGGCTCCCGGCTGGTGCGGCGGCCGCGGCGGGTCCATGCACCTGCGCTGCGTGGAAGCCGGCGTGCTGGGCACCAACGCCATCGTCGGCGGGGGCATCCCGATCGCCACGGGAGCCGCCTTCGCCGAGAAGCGGCGCGGGAGCGGCGCGGTGGTAGCCTGCTTTTTCGGCGACGGGGCGGTCAACCAGGGCTCCTTCCACGAGGCCCTCAACCTGGCCGGGCTGTGGAAGCTGCCCATCCTGTATTTCGTGGAGAACAACCGCTACGCGGTGGCCACTTCGGCGGCGTCGGCCGCCGCGGTGGAGGAGCTCTCGGTGCGCGCGGCCGCCTACGCCATGCGGGGCCGCATTGTCGAAGGCGGGGACCCGGCCGCGGTGCACGCGGTGACGGCGGAAGCCGCCGAGGCCTGCCGCCGGGAGGAAGGCCCTTTCCTGATCGAGTGCCTCTGCTACCGCCATTTCCACCACGCCGGAGACAAGCCGGGCAGCGCCTTCGGCTACCGCAGCCGCAAGGAGGAGGAGGAAGAGCTGGCCCGCGACGCCCTGCAGACCTTCCCGGCGGCCCTGCTGGAGGCCGGGCTGCTGGAGCGCGGGCAGTGGGAAGCTCATGCGCACCGACGCGGAAGAGGCCGTGCGCCAGGCCGTGGAGTTCTGCATCGAAGGGGAAGGAACCCGACCGCGGCCCAGGCCGGGCCTGTGGCCGGCGGTGGAAACCGCCGCGCACGGGGCGCGCAGCGACGGCCGCGAGCTCGCCGGCCTGGAGTACCGCGAGATCGAGGATTTCTCCCGCCTGGCGGAGGTGAAGTACTCCGACGCCATCGCCGCGGTTAGCGGGCGCTGGCTGGAAACGCATCCGGAGGCGGTGGAGCTGGGCGAGGAGATCGCCAACTTCGGCGGCGGGGCCTACGGGGCCACGCGCGGCCTTCCCCAGCGCTTCCCCGGCCGGGTGCTCAACACGCCCATCTCCGAGGGGGGCTTCGTGGGCCTGGCCTGCGGCGCGGCCATGCGCGGCCTGCCGGTCATCGTGGAGATCATGTTCCCGGACTTCTCCCTGGTGGCCGCCGACCAGCTCTTCAACCAGATCGCCAAGGCCCGGCACATGTACGGCGGGTCCACCGACCTGCCCCTGGTGGTGCGCACGCGCATCGCCACCGGCTGCGGCTACGGCGGGCAGCACTCCATGGACCCCGCGGGGCTGTTCGCCCTGTTCCCCGGCTGGCGGATGGTGGCTCCCGGCAACGCCTTCGACTACATCGGCCTGTTCAACACGGCCATGCGCAGCCTGGACCCGGTGGTGATCCTGGAGCACCACTCGCTCTACGGGCTGAAGTTTCCGGTTCCGGAGGGGGAGTTGGACTACTGCGTGGCCTTCGGCCGGGCCCGGCGCCTGGCGGAGGGCACGGACCTCACCGTGCTCACCTACGGCGGCATGACCTCCCGCCTGCTGGGGCTGCGGCCTCAGCTGGCCGAGCGGGGCATCTCGGCGGAGCTGATCGACCTGCGCACCCTGGACGCCCCCGGCATCGACTATCGGACCATCGGCGAGTCGCTGGCCAGGACCGGGGCGGTGGCCGTCGTGGAGCAGGCGGCCGCCAGCCAGGGCATCGGAGCACGCCTGTCCGCGGAGATCACCGCGCGCTTCTTCGACGACCTGGACGCCCCGCCGCTGCTATTGAGCTCCCAGGACGTGCCGCCGCCGGTCTCCCGGGTGCTGGAGGAGGCGGTCCTGATCGGGGACGCGCAGATCCTGGCCGGCCTGGAGCGCCTGGCCCGGCGCCGGTAGCAGGAATCCTACTCGTCCACCACGATCATGACCTTCACCGCCCGGTCGCGGTGGGCCTCGATGTGCTCGTAGGCCTTCTTGTAGTCGGCGAACGGGAAGTGGTCGGTGATGAGGGGATCCAGCTGCACCTTGCTCCTGCCGATCAGCTCGATGGCCCGGCGCCAGTCCGGCTCCTGGTACATGAGGGTCCCGATCAGGCGCAGCTCCCGGTCCTGCACGGTGCCCAGGTCCACGGTCGGCTTTTCCCCGAACACGCCCACCACGATGATGTCGGTGCCCTTGCGGGCCACGCGCCACCGCCTGGGCGATCGTGGCCTGGGAGCCCACGCACTCCAGGATCAGGTCGGCCTTGTCCTCGCCGAAATGCCGGCGCACCTCGGCGGCCAGATCGGCCTTGGCCGGTGTTGACCGCGGCCGGGATCCCGCACTTCCGGGCGATCTCCAGCCGGAAGTCGCTCAGGTCCGTGATCAGCACCTTGGCCGCGCCGGAGCCCAGCGCCGCCTGGGCCACCAGGTTGCCGATGGGACCCGCGCCCAGCACCAGGACCTTCTTCCCGGCCACCCCGGCGCTGCGGCCCAGGGCGTGCACGGCCACGGCCACCGGCTCGACCATGGCCCCCTGGTCCAGGGTAATGGCACGGGGACAGCTTCAGCACCTTGGCCGCCGGCACGGCGAACAGCTCCGAGGCCGCGCCGGTGGTCTGGAAGCCCATGACCTTCAGGTTGTCGCAGATGTGGTAGGCCCCGTGGGTGCAGGGATAGCACTGGCCGCAGAAGACCTGGGGCTGGAAGGTGACCCGCTCGCCCGGCTTGAAGCCGCGCACCCCGGGCCCGAGCTTCTCCACGACCCCCGACACCTCGTGGCCCTGCACCACCGGGAAGGGGGTGAGGGCGTGCTTGCCGTGGTACACGTGGATGTCCGAACCGCACACCCCGATGCGCTTCATGCGCAGCAGCAGCTCCCCGGCGGCCGGCTCGGGGGCGGGCACCTCGCGGAACTCGATCACCCCGGGGGAAGTCATGACGGCCTGTTTCATCGCGCTCTCCTTGTCAGGCTTTCTTGCCGAAGCGGCCGAACAGCGGCTCCAGCGCCGCGTAGCTGTCGTTCAACAGGTCTTTGGCCCGGCGATAGGCGGCCGCCGGGGCCGGGTCCGGGCGGGTGCGCTCCGTCACCTGGATGAAGCGGTCGGCGACCTCGAAGCTCTGTGAACACCCCGCAGCCCACCCCGCCGATGATGGCCGCCCCCATGGAGGTGGCCTCCTCCAGGTAGTCGGGTTTGAGGATCTCCGCCTGGTACACGTCGGCCATGATCCTGCGCCAGACCGCGCCCTTGGCCCCGCCGCCGATCACGGTGATCCGCTCGATGGGCAGTTTCTCCCGGAAGATGTCCAGGATGATGCTCAGGTTCAGGGTGACCCCTTCGATGACCGCCCGGATGACGTCGGCCCGGGTGTGCTCCAGGGTCAGGCCGATGAGGGCCCCCTTGGCATCCGGGTTCCAGCGCGGGGTGCGCTCCCCCAGCAGGTAGGGCAGGAAGATCAGGCCGTTGGCGCCCGGGGGGGATTTCTCCAGCTCGGCGTTGATCAGCTCGTAGGGGTTCAGGCCCAGCTCGGCGGCCGCCGCCTTCTCCAGGGTGCAGATCTGGTTCTTCAGCCAGGCGTAGGAGCTGCCCGCCGTCTGCATGGTGCCGCAGGGCTGCACGCATCCCGGGCACGGCGTGGGCCCAGACGAAGGTGCGCATCTCCTGGTCCAGGATCGGCTCGGCGCTGGTGGTGGCGATCCAGGAGGAGGAGCCCAGGTAGTTGTAGGTGATGCCCGGCTTCACCGAGCCGACCCCCACCGCGGCGCACACCCCGTCCCCGCCGCCGGCCACCACCGGGATGCCCGCCTTCAGGCCCAGGGCTTCGGCCGGCCTCCCGGGTGAGCTCCCCCACCACGTCCGTGGAGGACAGCAGGCGGGGCAGCTTCTCCGCGTCCAGCCCGGCGGCCTGGACCAGTTTCGGCGACCAGGCCAGGGACTTCAAGTCCAGGAGGTTGGTGCCCGAGGCGTCGGAGTACTCCGTGGCCAGCACCCCGGTGAGCTGGAAGTTCAGGCAGTCCTTGGCGTGCAGCATCTTGTGGGTCCGGGCGTAGAGCTCCGGCTCGTGCTTCTGCACCCACATCAGCTTCTCCGCGGAGTAGGAGGCGCTGGCCCGGTGGCCGACGATGCGGTAGAACTCCCGGGCGTCGATGTTGGACAGGATGCGGGCCTCCTCCTCCACCGCCCGCTGGTCGCAGTACAGCAGGTGGGGGCGCAGGGGCCGGCCCTGCGCGTCCACGCACAGGCAGCCCATCATCTGCCCGCTGAAGCAGATGACGGCGATCTCTCCGGCGTCCACGCCGGTCATGATGGCCCGGGTGGACTCCGCCACGGCCCGCCACCAGTCCTCGGGGTTCTGCTCGGCCCAGTTGTTGTTGAAGAAATGGCTGTCGTAGCCCACCGTGGCGCTTTTTACCAGCCGCCCCTCGGTGCTGAACAGGGTGGCCTTGTTGCCCGAGGTGCCCAGGTCGTGGGCCAGCAGGTATCGCTTCACGTGCGCCCCCTTCAGAAACGCAGCAGGGTCTTGATCGCCCCGGGCTCCTGCGAGGCGGCCATGGCCCGGGCCACCTCCCGGACCGGGAACTCCGCGGTCAGGAAATCCCGGTGGGAGAGCTTTCCCGCCCGGATCCAGGCGATCAGCGGCTCCTGGGCCGCGGCCTCCGCGTCCCGGGTGGGCCACTGGTGCCAGTAGAGGTTGAAGTTGTACGGGCCGGTATCCTTTTCCAGGGTGACCCGCGGGCCGCTCACCACCCCGTAGACGCAGAGCGAGCCCCCCATGCGGATCAGGGGCAGGCCGGCGTTGAGCACCTTCTCGTTGCCCACCGCGTCGATGACCGCGTCCAGGGGCCGGCCCCGCTCGGCAGCCAGGCGGGCGATCTCGGGGGCCCCCGGCGCGAACACCGCGTCGGCCCCCAGGGCCAGCGCCTTGTCCCGCTTGGCCGGCACCGGGTCCACCAGCCCGATCCAGCCCAGGCCCAGAAGACGGGCGAAGCGGCAGAAGCTCAGGCCCACCGGGCCTCCGCCGAAGATCAGCAGCTGGTCGCCGGGCTTCAGGTGGAAGTCGCTGAAGCCGGCGTACACCTCCCGCCAGGTGCACAGCAGGCCCACCGCCTCCAGGGGGATGTCGGTCGGAGCGGTGCGCATGATCTTGAAGGACTCGTTCCAGCCGTGCGCCTCGTCGGCCACCCCGTCGGCCGCCATGGCCGCGTGGTCCACCGCCACGACGTATTCGCTGTTGCCCCCCCAGCCCGCCTGGAAGCGGGCGTCCGTGGGCCGGAGGAGCAGCCCGCCCACCACCCGCTCGCCGGGCCGGAAGCTGCGGACTTGAGGGCCGACCGCTTCCACCACCCCGACGTTCTCGTGGCCCAGCAGCAGCGGGTACTTTTCCGGCCCCATGCCCGGGAAGATGCCGCCCAGCAGCTTGCGGTCGGTGGCGTTGCAGATGAAAGCGATCTGGCTGCGGATCACCGCCTCGTATGGCCCCGGGACCGGTTTGGGGATGTCGACGATCTCCAGCTTCCCCGGCTCTCGAACCGCTATGGCTATCATGGCATCAATCTATGGTCTTCAGCCAGCCGCCGTCCACGTAGTAGGAGGAGCCCACGCAGTAGCCGGCGCGCGGGGAGCAGAGGAAGACGTAGAAGTGGGCCAGCTCCTCCGGGGTGGCGAAGCGCCCGATGGGGGCATTGTCCTTGGCGATCTTGTCCAGGTACTGGTCGACGGTGGTCGAGGTGCCCTGGGTCATCAGGCCGGCGGTCTTGCGCCAGTCCGGGGTCAGGATCAGCCCCGGGTTGACCGCGTTGACCCGGATGTTCTCCTTGATCAGCTCATTGGCCAGGCACTTGGAGAGCATGACCAGCGCGGCCTTGGTCGTGTTGTAGATCGGCTCGTAGCCCAGCGGCTGCTTGGCGCAGATGGAGGCGGTGTTCAGGATCACCCCGCCGCCGCGCCTGCGCATCAGGGGCACCAGGGCCCGGGACAGGCGCACCGCGGCCATGACGTGCAGGTCCCAGAAGTACTGCCACTTGCTCGTCCGGGGCCTCCATGATGGTCTCGGCGGTCCCGGTGCCGGCGTTGTTGATCAGGATGTCGATGCCGTCGAAGGCCGCCGCGATGCGGCGTGCGGCCTCCTCGATGTCGCCAGCCTTGGACATGTCCGCGGAAAGGCCCAGACCGCGGACCCGGTAGGCTTTGGCGATGGCCGCCGCCTCCCGCTGGACCCGCTCGGCGTCGCGGGCCAGGATGACGACGTCCACGCCCTCGGCGGCCAGAGCCTGGGCCACGGCCAGCCCGATGCCCACGCTGCCCCCCGTGATGACCGCCCGCTTGCCCTTCAGTTCCAGGTCCATGCTCATCCTCCCCACCCTCACCAGAGGGTATAGCCTCCGTCCACCACCAGGTCGCTGCCGGTGCAGTAGCCTGCCGCCTCCGAGGCCAGGTACACGGCGGCCCCCGCGATTTCCCAGGGCTCGCCGAAGCGCTTCTGCGGCGTGCGCTCCAGCCACTGGGGATGCAGGCGATGGGCCGGTTTCAACAGGTCAGTGTTCACGTAGCCCGGGCTTATCCCGGCCGCCGGATCACCTCACTTCCTGAATATGGCTTCCTCGCCGTCGAAAAGGTGGATGTTTTTCGCCTCGGCCGACAGCCACACCGTCTGGCCGGTCTCGAAGCGCTCGGTGGCCGCCACCACCGCCTTCATCTCGCCGCCGCTCTCCCCGCCCACGCTCAGGGTGAGCACCGTGGTCTCGCCCTGGAACTCGATCAGGCGCAGCTTGCCCGGCAGGCTGTCCCCGGAAGGCTCCCGGCGGTGCACCTTGAGCTGCTGGGGGCGCAGCCCCAGGGTGAGCTCCTTGCCTGAGTATTTGGCGGGCACCGCCGCGGGCAGGGTCAGGCGACGCGGGCCCTGGGCCGAGCTCACCGTGAGGCGCTCGCCCTCCACCCTGGCGGGCAGGAAGTTCATGGCCGGCTCGCCGACGAAGAAGGCCACGAAGCGGTTGGCCGGGCGGCTCCAGATCTCCTCCACCGTGCCGATCTGCTGCAGCTCGGCCTTGTGCAGGATGACCATCCGGTCGCACAGCGACACGGCCTCGGCCTGGTCGTGGGTCACGTAGACCGTGGTGTTCTTCATCTCGTCGTGCAGGTGGCGGATGCGGGCCCGGATCTCCGCCCGTACCCTCTGGTCCATGTGGGAGATGGGCTCGTCCAGCAGGGTGAGGTTGGGCTGGCGCACGAAGGCCCGCCCCAGCGAGACCCGCTGCTGCTGGCCCCCGGCCAGGGAGGAGGGGTACTTCTTCAGCAGGTCCTTCAGGTCCAGCAGCTCGGCGATGGACATGACCTTCTCGTGCACGGCCGCCTTCTTCATCTTGCGGGCCCGCAGGGGGAAGGCGATGTTCTCGTAGACCGACAGGCGCTGGTACAGGGCGTAGGATTCGAAGGCCAGGGCGATGTTGCGCTCGGCGGGGCCCAGCTGGTTCACCGGCTGCCCGTCGAAGCGGATCTCGCCCCGCGAGATCTCCTCCAGGCCGGCCAGCATGCGCAGGGTGGAGCTCTTGCCGCCGCCGGAAGGCCCCAGGATGGCCAGGAACTCCTTGTCCTGGATGGTGAAGCTCAGGTCCTTGACCCCGACCACGTTCCCGCGGGGGTAGATCTTCCAAACCTTGTCCAGCTCTACTCTGCTCACCGGCGCGCTCCTATACCTTGGCTGAAAGCTCGATGGTCTTGGGGAAGAACATCATGTGCTGCGGATCGAAGTCCAGCCAGAGCTTCTCCGAAACCCGATAGTCCACCAGGCCCAGCTCCTGCCGCACCCTGGCGTAGAAGAAGACGTTGCGCCAACTCGAAGGTGACCACGCTGGACTCCGCCTCGTGCACGATGGCGTACACCGGCAGCTGGAAGGAGGTCTCCGAGATCTTCTCCCTGGCCAGCTTGATGTACTCGCAGCGGATGCCCAGGCGGGCCACCAGGCCGCCGTTCTCCTGGCGCGCGCAGGCGCGCATGGAGTCCTGCAGGCCCGCGGGCACCGGCAGGCAGAAGCTGCTGCCGGCCTGGAAGCAGCTGCGCCCGCCCTGCTCCACGATCTGCCCGTCCATGAGGTTCATGGGGGGCTCGCCGATCAGGCGGCCCACGAAATCGGAGACGGGGCGGTAGTAGATGTCCTCCGGCACGGCCTCCTGCTCGATCTGGCCCTTGCGCAGCACGGCCACCCGGTCCGAGAGGGCCAGGGCCTCGCGGTAGTCGTGGGTCACGTAGATGATGGTGGCCCTGTACTTCGCGGCGAAATCCTTGAGCAGGGACTGGGTGGAGAACTTCAGGCGCGCGTCCAGGTGGGCGATGGGCTCGTCCAGCAGGTACACCTCGGGCTTGCGCACCAGGGCCCGGGCCAGCGACACGCGCTGCTTCTGGCCGCCGCTCAGGTGCTGCGGCAGCCGCTCCAGCAGCTCGCCGATGCCCAGGAAGTTGGCGATCTCCCCGACCTTGGCCCGCTCCTCCGCGTGCGAGAGCTTCAGCCCCCAGCGCGGGGCGCGCAGCGGGAAGGCGATGTTGTCGTAGACGTTGAGGTGCGGGTAGAGGTTGTAGCTCTCGAAGGCCATCGAGACGTTGCGCTGCTGCGGGGGCAGGTCGTTGACCGGGCGCCCGTTGAACAGGATCCGGCCCGAGGTGATCGGCTCGATGCCGGCGATCATCTTCAGGATCGTGCTCTTGCCGGCGCCGGTGGGCCCGAAGATCGCCAGGAACTCCCCCTCCCGGCAGGTCAGGCTCACGCCGTTCACCGCCCGCTTGCGGCCGTAGAGCTTGGTGACGTTCTCCAGTACTGACCTCAGCCACGGTTACTTCCCCTCCTGTTTCTGGTTCGCTGCATCCGGCTCCTCCTCCTCCAGTTCCTCCTGGGGGCGCGGCCAGAAAATCACGAACAGCACGGCGGCCGCCGTGGCGATGATGGTCCCGACCCAGAGCGGCACCAGGGCATCCAGGAACTTGAGCCAGAGCAGGTTGAAGAAGATCCAGCCCAGCACGGCCCAGGTGATGCGGTCGGAAAGCTTCAGGCGCGGCATGACTGCAACCTCCTCATCCCTTCACCGCTCCGAAGGTCAGGCCCCGGATGATGTAGCGCTGCATGAACCAGGCGGCCAGCAGGGTGGGCAGGATGGTGATCGCCGCCCCTCCGGCCATCAGGCCGTACTGCACCTGCAGCCCGCCCCAGAAGGAGGAGATCAGCACATTGACGGTGCGCGCCGTGCTGCGGGTGAACAGGAAGGCGAAGAAGAACTCGTTCCACATCCAGATCAGGCAGAACACGGAGGTCACCGCCAGCCCGGGCTTGATCAGGGGGAAGACGATCTTGCGGAAGATCTCCATGCGCCCGTAGCCGTCGATCATCGCCGCCTGCTCGACCTCCTTGGGCACCTCGTTGAAGAAGCCGTACAGCAGGAACGTGGCGAAGGACATGTTGAAGAAGGTGTACAGCAGCATCAGCCCCCAGTGGGTGTCCAGCAGGCCCAGGACCTTGAAGAAGATGAAGTGGGGGATGGCCGCCACCGCCATGGGGAACATGCGGGTGGAGACGGTCATGAACAGCAGATCCCCGCCCCCGGTGTTCCAGCGGGCGAAGCTGTAGGCGGCCAGCAGGGACACGGCCATGGTGAGCACGGTGCCCAGCACGCTGACGATCGCGGTGTTCAACAGGTTGGCCAGAAACGGGTACTGGGTGAACAGGTCCACGAAGTTCTTCAGGGTGGGCTTGAAGACCACCATGCGCTGCAGGTTGGTGGAGAAGATGTCGGTCTGGGACTTGAAGGCGGTCAGGTAGATCCAGACCAGGGGCACGATCACGATGAACAGCACCAGCAGGGTCACCAGCCAGAACAGGATCTTCTTGAACATCGCGCTTTCCTTCCTATTCCTTGGGCTTCAAGGCCTTCATCAGCTGCCGGAACATCAGCATGCACAGCATCATGGTGAAGGCCCAGGAGACGATGGCCATGGCCGAACCGTAGCCGATGTCGAACATGACGAAGGCGGTCCGGTAGGTGATCCAGTCCAGCAGCTCGGTGTTGACCCCGCCGCGCGTTGTGCCGAACAGGGGATCGAACAGGCGGATCAGCCACATGGAGCGCAGCACGATGATGATCATGATCAGGGGGGTGAGCATGGGCAGGGTGAGCCGCCGGAAGGTGTACCAGCCCCGGGCCCCGTCCACCCTGGCCGCCTCGAACACGTCCCTGGGCAGGCCTTTCAGGCCGGCCAGCAGCACGAACACGGAGAAGGGCAGCCACTGCCAGATGGTGATGGCGCAGATGGTGAAAAGGGCGATGTTGGGCGCCCACCAGTAGACCTTCCTCAAGCCGATGGCCTGCAGGACCTGGTTGAACATGCCGAAGTCGAAATCCAGCATGAAGTTCCACAGCAGCGACAGGATGAGCGGGGCCACCAGCAGCGGCAGGAGGGCCAGGCCGCGGACCACGTTCTGCCCGTGGAACTCCCGGTTCCAGAGCATGGCCAGCGCCAGCCCCAGCAGGATCTCCACCGCGATGCAGATCACCAGCACTTCCAGCGTCCGGCCGAAGGCCAGCAGGAAGCCGCGGTCGTTGACCAGCTGCCGGAAGTTGTTCAGCCCGCTGAAGGTGGGCGGTCCCTGCATCCCCCAGTCGTGGAAGGAAAAGAAGAAGCTGTACAGCAGGGGGTAGAGCATGAAGATCGCCAGCAGCAGCAGCAGCGGGATGAGCAGGGTCCACTTGAAATTCTTTTCGTTGGTGAGCGTCTCCCAGATCGTGGGCTTGCGGGGAATGGACTGACTGGACATCGTGGTTATTTCAACCTTCCATTCAAAAAGTGCCGGGGAGGACTCCCCGGCACTTCGTAGAGTTGGCGGAGACCCGCGGGCCGGCGAACCGGAGTTACTTCTCCTCCCGGATCTTGTACTTCTTGTCGAACTTGGTGGTCAGGTCCAGGGTCTGGCGGACCACTTCGGACACCACCTGGTCGATGGTCTGCTCGCCGGTCAGAGCCTTGCTGATGGCGAAGATCTGCATGTCGTAGACCTTGCCGCCGGCCTTGGTGTTGAAATACCAGTAGTTGCCCACATCCTTGGAGGTGGCCTTCCAGATGTTGATGTGGTAGTCGGCGACCATGCCCAGCGGATAGGCGTTCGCGCCCTGGCGCAGCTCCGGCGCCTCCAGCACGTCGATGCGCGCGGGAACCATGCCCGCTTCCTTGAAGATGATGTTGGAGCAGGTGAAGGAGGCGATCCAGCGGGTCAGCCAGTAGGCCGCCTCGGGGTTCTTGGAGGACTTGGACACGCCGTAGGACCAGGCTCCGGTGTAGGGGTGCCCGCCCACGGTCGGGTACATGCCGATCTTGCCGCCGGGCACCTTCTCCTGCAGGATGCCGTTGGCCCACACGGTGCAGTTGGCCCAGATGGTGGGGGCGATGATGGCGTTGCCGTTGCCGATCTGGGCGACGGTGAAGTCGAAGTTGGCGGTCAGGGCGCCCGGGGAGTCCCACTGCAGCTCGGTCTTGTACTCGGTCAGGGCTTCCTTGATGGCCGCCTTGTTGGCCTTGGTGATCACGAACTCCTTGATCTTGCCCGAGGAGTCCCGCACGACGGTGGCCCAGTCCTGGCCGCGGCCCCACAGGCGGGCCGACATCTCGTCGTTGCACTGGTAGGCGCCGGCCTGCATGGACAGCCCGTACAGGTCGTGGTCCAGCACCTGGCCCTTGAGCTTGTCGCCCTTCTTGCGGGTGAAGAAGGCGGCCTGCTTGTGCAGCTCATCGACCGTGGTCGGGGCCTTCAGCTCGGCGCCGTACTTGGCCTTGTAGTTGGCCTTCTCCGTGGGATCGTCATAGACGTCCTGGCGGACCCACATCACCATGTCGAAGGTGTAGAAGGGCAGGACCATCTGCTTGCCGTAGGCCTGGCCGCAGACCAGGATGGACGGGGACATGTAGGCCAGGTCCGCCTTGAGCCCCGCTTCCTTTTTCGGGTCGTACTTCTTGGCCAGGTCCTCGAGGGGCTGCAGGTAATCCGACCACTCGGTGGTCCAGGCGGTTTCCACGTACACCAGGTCGTAGAAACCGGTGCCGGCCATCAGCTCCACGTTCTCCTTGCCGTACACGCCGGAGGAGGCCACGCGTTCCACGTTGACCTTCACCCCGGTCTTCTTGGTGAACTCCTCGATGGCGGGAATCGTCTTGCCGTGCGCATCGCCGGTCTCGATGATCAGGTTCAGGGCCTTCTTGTTCTTGATCGTCGGGATGTCGTTGAGACCGAACTTGGCCTGGGCCGCGGCGGTGCCGGCCACCAGCGCGATCAGGCACAGGGCGCTGACCAGGATCGCAAATCCTTTCCTCATCTCCTTTACCTCCGAATCGGCTTCAGACTTGGAAACCCAATCCAATCCACGCCTTGCCGCGGCGGTTCAACCCCCTTCCACCCGGCGGGTGAGCGGTTAGAATAATACGTTAGAAAACATCTTTCTTTTACTGTATCGACCCTGAGACCGCTTGCCCAGGTTGAAAGCCAAGTTATCATATATCATATGTCCGCGTTGTCAAGCAAAAAAGTCAGCTCAATCCATCAGCAGGCCGCCATTGATGTCGATCACTTCCCCGGTGATGAAACCCGCGCGGTCCGAAGCCAGCAGCAGAGCGACCTCGGCCACCTCCTCCGGCGTCCCGTAACGGTGCAGCGGTATCTTCTCCACGAAGGCCTCGGTCAGCTCCTGGCCCCAGGCCTCGGTCATCGAGGTGGCGATCGGACCCGGCGCGATGGCATTGACATTGATCCCGTAGGGCGCCGCCTGCAGGGCCAGGGACTTGGTGAAGCAGATCACCCCGGCCTTGGCGGCGGCGTAATGCGCCCCTGCGACCACCCCGCCGATCTTTCCTGCGGCGGAGGCCAGGCTGATGATCTTTCCGTACTTCCGCTCCTTCATGATGCGAAACGCTTCCTTAGAACACAGGAACACGGATTTCAGGTTCACTTGCAGGTAGCGATCCCACTCCTGCCCGTCGATGTCCTCGATCAGCACGTTGCGGCAGATGCCCCGCGTTGTTGACCAGGATGTCCAGCCCGCCGTGCTCCCGGCGGAAGGCCTCGAAGAAAGCCCGCACCCCCGGCTCGTCGGCCGCGTCCAGCCGGTGCGCCCAGGCCCTGCCTCCGGCGCGCTCCACTTCCCCGGCGACCGAGCCGGCGCCTTCCAGGTCCAGGTCGCACACGACGATACTCGCCCCTTCGCCGGCCAGCCGCAGAGCGATGGCCCGTCCAATGCCCCGGGCCGCTCCGGTGATCAAGGCAATACGGTTCTGAAGCTGCATGGAGAATCCTATCACGGAATCTCTGATTGACAAATGGATGATTGGTGGTAAGATAACATACAACTTTACACCCGATTCAGGAGGACCGAAATGCCGCTCCAGTTCCGCAAAGTCCGCATCGGCTTCGTGAACCTGATCCTGGATTTCCTGCAGGGCCAGGACGTGGCGGTCCGCTATTCCTCCGAGGCTCAAGGCCACCTGCGTTCCCGCCTGAACGCGGAGGTCGTCGAGTTCCCCGAGCCCGTGGCCAAGCGCGAGCAGGCCACCCGCGCCTGGAAGCTGTTCAAGGCCCAGGACGTGGACGCCGTGATCCTGTTCAACGGCACCTTCAACACCGGGGAGCTCACCGCCGAGATCATCCGCAACCTGGAGTGCCCCTTCGCCTTGTGGGGGATCGGGGAGCTGGCCCTGGCCAGCCGCAACTTCACCGGCTCCATGGTGGGGGTGATGGCCGCCGGCGCCCTGTTCAAGAACTTCGACAAGCCCTTCAGCTTCATCTACGGACCGGTGAGCGACCCGCAGGCCCAGCGGCGCCTGGGCGCCTTCACCGGCGCGGTGCGGGCCATCGCCTACCTGCGCGAGGCGACCATCGGGGTGATCGGCATGCGCCCCGACGGCTTCCAGATCGCCGGCTTCGACGAGCTGGCGGTGAAGAAGGTCTTCGGCACCGAGATCACCAAGATCTCGATGTACGAGTTCACCAACACCATCACGCGCCGTCGAGGAGAAGGAGGTCGACCGGGACATGGAGATCCAGAAGAAGATCTTCGACATCCCGGCCAAGGGCCTGCAGGAGGCCCGCGGCCTGTCCCGGGTGTACCTGGCCGTGAAGAAGGTCGCCCAGGAGCGGAACCTGCAGTCCTACGCCCCGGACTGCTGGCCGGAGCTGCGCGACAACGACCACACCCCCATCTGCCCGGCCAACGGCAGGATGAACGCCGAGGGGGTCATGGCCTCCTGCGAGTGCGACGTGGACGGCTCCCTGACCCTGATGCTGGAATACGCCCTGTCGGGCACCACCCCCTGGATGGCCGACTTCGTCAACCTCATCCAGGAGAACGACACCCTGCTGTTCTGGCACTGCGGCAACGGGCCCCACGACCTTTCCAACGGGAAGCCGAAGATCGAGCAGGTTTTCGGCGGGCCCGCCCAGGTGCATTCGCTGAAAGCCGGCACGGCCACCGTCTGCCGCCTGAACTCCATCCGGGGAGAGTTCACCATGCACGCCGGGGTCGGGGAGGTGGTGGCCGGCGAGCCGCTGCTGAAAGGCACCAACCTGACCATCCGCATGAAGGGGGGCAACATGAAGTTCGTGGAATCGCTGCTGGCCAACGGCATCCCCCACCACAACGCGCTGGTCTACGGCGACTACCTGGAAGAGCTCAAGGAGTTCGCCAGCCTGATGAAAATCCCCATCGTCATCCAGGAATAGCAGGAAGAGGAGGAGAAAATGAAGAAACTCAAGTTGTTCATCGACAACCAGTGGAGCGAGGCCAGCGACCGCGGCACCTTCACCTCGCTGGATCCCTCCAAGAACGAGCCGATCGCCGAGCTGAGTGCGGCCACCCCCCAGGACGTGGACCGGGCGGTGCAGGCGGCCAAGAAGGCCTTCGACAGCGGGGTGTGGTCGGACATCGACCCGGACAAGCGGGCGGAGGTCATGCTGAAGGCGGCCGACATCATGCGCCGCCGCCTGAAGGAGCTGGCCCGCTGGGAGGCCCAGGACGTGGGCAAGCCGATCTACGAGACCGAGAACGTGGACATCCCCTACTCCATCCGGGCCATGGAGTACTTCGCCAACCAGGCCCGCGAGATCAAGGGGGAGGTCATCCCCCTGCCCGGGAACGCCGCCTTCGACTGGGTTTCCTACGAGCCCTACGGGGTGGCCGCCGGCATCACCCCCTGGAACTTCCCCCTGCACCTGGCCACCCGCTGCATCTGCCCGGCCATCGCCGTGGGCAACACCATGGTGGCCAAGCCTTCCTCCCTGGCCCCCATCACCCCCGTGCTGCTGGGCGAGATCTTCCAGGAGGCGGGCCTGCCGGCCGGGGTGGTGAACATCGTCACCGGCTCGGGGTCCAGCACCGGCGAGGCCCTGATCTCCCACCCGGACGTGCGCATGATCTCCTTCACCGGCTCGGTGGAGGTGGGCAAGCGCCTGCTGGAGGCCTCGGCCAAGAGCCCGATCATCAAGAAGGTCATCCTGGAGCTGGGCGGCAAGGGCCCGTTCATCGCCGAGGCGGACTGCGACGTGGTGGGGGCGGTGAACTCCCTGATCGTCGGCTTCTGCCTGATGCAGGGGGAGGTCTGCTGCGCCTCCACCCGCCTGTTCCTGCACGAGAAGATCTACTCCACCTTCATGGAGAAGCTGGTGAAGCGGGTGAACAGCCTGAAGATGGGCGACATCCTGGACCCCAAGACCCAGATGGGCTCGCTGATCAACCGCGAGCAGCTGAAAAAGGTGGACAGCTACGTGAAGCAGGCCGTCGCCGAGGGGGCGAAAGTGGCCGCCGGCGGGGAGCCCTACACCGCGGCCCCCTGCGACAAGGGCAGCTACTACCGGCCGACGGTTCTGGAGAACGTGAACAACAGGATGAAGTGCGCCCAGGAGGAGATCTTCGGCCCGGTGCTGGTGGTGATCAAGTACCGCGACCTGGACGAGGCCATCGGCATGGCCAACGACAGCCCCTACGCCCTGGGGGCCACCTTCTGGAGCCAGGACCCGAAGAAGCTGTTCTACGCCGCCAAGAAGATCGACGCGGGCATCGTCTGGCTGAACACCAACGTGATGTCCAAGATCGAGGCGCCCTACGGCGGGAACAAGAACTCCGGACTGGGGCGGGAGGACGGGACGGTGGGCCTGAAGGAGTACCTGAAGGTCAAGAACAACGTCCTGTTTATTGCCAAGGATTACGACAACTTCTATAATTTCAAGGACTAACGGTTGAAATCGCCGCGGGCGCGCCGGGGGGAAAGCCCCTCGAGCGCGCCCGAGCTTTCACCCGCCGCAAGGGGATAGAAATGCAGGCCCACAACTTGCTCATCGACGGCCGCTGGCTGGATTCCGGCGAGCACATCGAAGTGGAAAACCCGGCCACCGCAGAAGTGTTCGCCCGGGTGCCGCGCGCCACGGAGGCCCAGCTGGACGCCGCGGTGGAGGCGGCCCACCGGGCCCTGCCGGCCTGGTCCCGGCTGTCCGTGGAAAAGCGCTCGGACCTCCTGTTCCGGGCCGCCGCCCTGGCCGAACAGCGCGCGGGGGACATCGCCGCGCTCATGACCCGCGAGCAGGGCAAGCCCCTGGCGGAGGCGCGCGGCGAGGTGCTCAAGGGCGCGGAGATCCTGCGCTACTACGGGGAGCAGGGCAAGCGGGTGTACGGCCGGGTCATCCCCGGCTACGACCCCACCACCACCAGCTACGTGGTCTACCAGCCCGTGGGGGTATCCGTGGGCATCTCCCCCTGGAACTACCCCATCGAGCTGGTGGCCTGGAAGCTGGGGGCGGCGCTGGCCGCCGGCTGCAGCATCGTGCTGAAGCCGCCCTCGGAAACCCCGCTCTCCCCCCTGCACTTCGTGGAGTGCCTGGTGGACGCGGGCCTGCCGCCGGGGGTGGTGAACGTGGTCTTCGGCGCCGGCTCCCAGGCCGGCCCGCGCCTGATCCGTCATCCCCTGGTCAAGAAGGTGGCCTTCACCGGCTCCACCGAGGTGGGCCGGCAGGTGCTGCAGCTCTGCGCCGAAGGGATGAAGAAGGTCTCCCTGGAGCTGGGCGGGCACTGTCCGCTCATCGTCAGCCGCAGGGCCAACCTCCAGGAGGCGGTGAAGGGGGCGGTGCGCCGGTCGTTCCGCAACAACGGGCAGATCTGCATCGCCATCAACCGCATCTACGTGGAGGAAGCGGTCTACGGGGAGTTCCTGGAAGCCCTGGTGGCCGGCACTTCCCGCCTGGTCCTGGCCGACGGCCTGGCCAAGCCCGACGCGGACCTGGGCCCCATGGCCAACCGGGCCGGGGTGGAGAAGTCCCGGCGCCACGTGGAGGACGCGGTGTCCAAGGGGGCCCGCATCGCCTGCGGCGGAAAGAAACCGGAAGGGGCGGCCTACCGCCAGGGCCACTTCTTCCTGCCCACCGTCCTGACCGGGGTGAACCACGAGATGCTGGTCATGCGCGAGGAGACCTTCGGGCCGGTGGTGGGGGTGATGCCGTACCGCACCGTGAGCGAGGCCATCCAGCTGGCCAACGCCACCCCGTACGGCCTGGCCACCTACGTGTACACCGACGACCTGGGCGAGGCCGACGAGTTCTCCTCCGGCCTGGAGTCCGGAAACGTGGCCATCAACAACCCCGACGCCGGGGTGATCAACGCCCCTTACGGTGGGTTCAAGGACAGCGGCCAGGGCTACGAGCACGGCCCCGAAGGGCTGGAGCAGTACCTGCAGGCCAAGCACATCCGCATCCGGTACTTCAACCGGAAGCCTTGAGGAAAGGAACGACATGAAATTCGTGGTGAACATCAACGACCAGACCCCGGACACCTGCGATCGCAGCTTGCGCTTCGCGGTCAAGGGCCGCGAAGGCACGACCTTGCGGGACACCTACTACCTGGTGGACCCCAAGAGCTCCCCCTCGAAGAACCTGCAGATGGGCTACACCACGGTCTACGCCAACGGCAAGACCACCGGCCACTCCCACGCCCAGCACGAGGAGGTGTACTTCGTCATCCAGGGCCAGGGCAGGATGGTCGTGGGGGAGGACGAGTACGAGATCAAGGCCGGCGACGGGCTGTACGTGCCCTTCGGGGTCTTCCACACCACCTTCAACACCGGCATCCTGCCGCTGCAGCTGCTGTGGGTCACCTGCCAGGACCCGACTATCACCGAGAAGTGAGGCCGGCATGCGACAGGCGCTGCTGCTGGGCATCGACATCGGCACGACCGCCTGCAAGACGGTCATGGTGGACCAGGCGGGCCGGATCGTGGACAGCGAGATCGAAGGCTACCCCCTGTACTCCCCGCGCCACGGCTGGTCGGAGCAGGTCCCGGAGGACTGGTGGTCCGCGGCCTCCAAGACCGTGCAGCGCCTGATGGGGCGCCACCCGGAGGCGGCGATCAGCCTGGCGGGCATCGGCCTGAGCGGCCAGATGCACGGCCTGGTGCCGCTGGACCGCGAAGGACAAGTGATCCGCAAGGCCATCCTCTGGAACGACCAGCGCACCGAGGCCCAGTGCGCCGAGATCACCTCCAAGGCCGGCGGGGCGGAAGCCCTCCTGGCCCTGACCAACAACCGCATGCTGCCCGGCTACACCGGGGGCAAGATCCTCTGGCTGCGCCAGCACGAGCCCCAGGCCTACGAGCGGATGGCTCGCTTCGTGAATCCCAAGGACTACATCCGCCTGCGCCTGACCGGGGAGCTGGCCACCGAGGTGTCCGATGCCTCCGGCACCGGCCTGTTCGACGTGCGGGCCCGGGCCTGGTCCAGGACCCTGTTCACCCTGCTGGACATCCCCCTGGAGATGGCCCCCACCTGCTACGAGTCGGTGGGGGTCAGCGGCACGGTGCGCGCCCCGGTCGCGGAAGCCCTGGGACTGCCCAAGGGGGTTCCGGTGGTGGGCGGCGGCGGGGACGCGGTGATCCAGACCCTCGGCACGGGGGTGACCACCAGCGACGTGCTGATGACCACCATCGGCACCGCCGGGATCATCTCCACCGCCTACGAGTCCTTCCGCGAGAACCCCCAGGGCAAGCTGCAGGTCTTCTGCAACGTGATCCCGGGCCGCTGGCACGCCATGGGGGTCACCCTGGCGGCCGGGGGCTCGCTGGCCTGGGCCCTGGAGGTGCTGGGCGGGGCGGAAGCCGAGGTGGCCGAGCAGAGCGGGCTGGACGCCTACGAGCTGATCAGCCGCGAGGCGGAGAAGTCCTCGGTGGGGGCCGGGGGGATCGTCTTCCTGCCCTACCTGATCGGGGAGCGCTGCCCGCACGTGGATCCCAGCGCGCGGGGGGCCTTCGTGGGGCTGAGCCTGACCAGCCGCAAGCGCGACCTGTACCGCAGCGTGCTGGAGGGGGTCATCTTCAGTTTCCGGGACGTGAGCGAGATCTTCAGCTCCCTGGGGCGGGACTTCCGCTACATCGCCACCTCCGGCGGCGGGGCCCAATCGCCGCTGTGGCGCCAGATCCACGCCGACATCTTCAAGAAGCGGGTGATCACGGTCAGCGGCAGCATCGGGGGGGCGGCCTACGGCGCGGCCCTGGTGGCCGGGGTGGGGCTGAAGGTCTGGCCGAACTTCGAAACTGCCTGCCGGCAGCTGGAGATCGAGACCGACACCGCCCCCAACCCGGAACACTACGGGCTGTACGACCGGCACTACGGGCTGTACCGCAGCTTCTACCCGCTGCTGAAGCCCGGCTTCACCGCGCTGTCCGCAGGGGCCTGAGGGGCTGGCGGGTCAGCGGGCCGCGGGGGGACCGGCCGGCGGAAGCCAGGGCCGGTAGCCCGGGACCCCCTGCTCGTTCCAACCGCGCAGGGCGTAGTAGCGCCCCAGCTCCTCCAGGTATTCCGTCTTGGAAAGGCGGCGCCCCGCCGAGCCGCCGTCGGCGTGCGCCTCACGGAAGAACCTCTCCGGCAGCAGGTCATCCGCGGGCCCCAGGCCGCAGCCCAGGTTGTACCAGCGGCCCAGCGTGGTGATGTCCCGGGCGGTGGCCCGCAGCTCGGCTTCCGACTTGCTCGTCCCGGTGAGCAGGTACAGCATCCGGGAATAGTCCTCCCAGGTCAGCAGGTCCCGGTTGAGAAAGCGGCAGAGCACGAAGCAGTCGGCGATGGCGTTGAAGTCGATCATGTTGGCCACCAGCTCCGCCTTCCGGGAAAGGGAGAAGCGGTCCACCGCCCGGTCCGGCCCGGCGAGTTCGTGCTCGCGGGCCTGGCCCGAGATGTCGCGGGCGTAGGAGTTGGAGTCGAGGTGGGTGGCGCCCCGGTTGCCCACCCCGTAGGTGACGGCCATGGACTGCACCCCGCGCGGGTCGTAGCCGGCCGGCTCCAGTCCCTTCACGTGCACGACCTCGTCCTCCAGGCCCAGCTCCCCGGCCAGGGGCTTCAAGCCCTCCCCGGCCAGGCGCCAGAAGCCCTGGCGCGCGGCGATCCCCTCCAGGGCCTCCAGCATGCGCGGGGTGTCCCCCCAGGCCAGGCGGTAGGGCGGCGGCAGCAGTCCACGGGAAGTGGCTTCCATGAGCAGGCCCAGGACGTTGCCCGCGTGCATGGTGTCCAGGCCGAGGCGGTCGCAGCAGTCGTTGAGCTTGATGATCTCCCGCAGATCGCCCACGTCGCACAGCCCGCCGAACACGTAGATGGTCTCGAACTCCGGGCCGTCGATCTCCACCCCCTGGTAGGGTCCGTCCTGGACGCGGTTGATGTGCGCGCAGCCGATCAGGCAGGCGTGACAGCGGGTCTGCCGCACCAGGGTGTGCTCGCGCATGAACTCGAAGCCGATCCGCTCCGCGGCCGCGGCCTGGCCCCGGCGCCAATAGTGGCTGGGAAACACCCCCAGGGCGTTGGCCTTGGCCACGAAGTTCACCGTGCCCGAAAGCGGGTACACCTTGCCGGTGCCGGGATGCTCGCGGATGCGCAGGTTCAGCTCCCGCACGTAGTCCCGCAGGCCCGCCGGGTCGTGCACCTCCACTCCTTGAGTGCCGGTCAGCGCCACGGCCTTCAGGTTCTTGGAACCGAAAACCGCCCCCGCGCCCATGCGCCCGAAGTGCCGGTGCCGGTTGTGCCCGACGCAGGCGTAGCGCACCAGGCGCTCGCCGGCCGGCCCGATGGACAGCACCTGGGCCCCGGCGCCGTGAGCCCGTTGGAGGGCGCCTTCCGTGTCATAGATCTCCCGCCCCCACAGCCCGGCGGCCTCCTCCAGTCTGGCCTGGCCGTCCGCGATGACCAGGGTGACGGGCTCCCGGGCGCGCCCCTGGATCAGGATCGCGTCGTACCCCGCCTTCTTCATGTAGTGCCCGAAGCTGCCCCCCAGGTAGGACTCCAGGGTCAGGCCGTTGAGCGGGGAACGGGCGAACAGGGCCAGGCGCGTGGCCGTGGGCACCGCGGTGCCGGCGGCCGGGCCGTTGACCAGGATGATGCGGTTCTCCGGGGAGAGGGGGTCGGTTCCCGGCGGGTTTTCCAGCTGCTGCAGGCAGGTGCCCAAACCCTTGCCGCCCAGGTAGTGGCCGACCCAGCTTCGCGGAAGCTCCTCGCGCCGGATGGTTCCCGCGCCCAGGTCGACCCGCAGGATCGCCCCCCGGTAGCCCTTCCAGTCCGTCATAGCTTCCCGCGCCGCTCCAGCCGCAAGCGGGTCTTTTCCAGGTGCTGCACCATATTTCCCCGGGCCCCCGCCTGGTCCCGCGCGGCGATGCACTCGTGGATGCGGGAGTGCTCCTGGCAGCTCAAATCCGGATCCTGCAGCTCCACGATCTCCTCGAAGGTGCGCCGCAGGGGGATGAGCAGGGACTCCAGTATGGTGATGAACAGGATGTTGTGCGTGGCGGAAGCCAGCTTGATGTGGAAGTCCAGGTCGGCGCGGATGTACTGGTCCGGAACCCGGAGGGCATTGCGCATCCGCCCCAGGATCTCCCCCATTTCCCGGATGTCCGCCTCCGTGGCCCGCAGCGCCGCGATGGCGGCGATTTCCGTCTCGATGGAGAAGCGCATCTCCATCAGGTCGCGGGGCGACACCTCGCGGTGCTGGCGGCGCAGGTACAGCATGAAGGCGTTGGAGATGTCGCTGGAAGTGGCCGGGATCACCTTGATGCCCTTGCCGTGGATGACCCCCAGCACGCCGCGGCTCTCCAGGGACTTGATCGCCTCCCGGATCACCGTCCGGCTCACCCCCAGCTCCTCGCAGAGCAGGCGCTCGGGGGGCAGCATGTCGTTGTCCCGGTATTTGCCGTCGATGATCATGTTCAGCAGCAGCTCGAAGACCCGGCTCTTCAGGTTCGGCTGACGGATGTTCGGCAGGCCCGGCTTTTCCGCCTCCCGCACCAGGTCCGCTTGAGTCCCGTTTCCCGCCGTCATGGCATCCTCCCCTCGGTGCCCACCCGATAGAGCACCTCCCCCGCCTCCCTCACGATCGCCCGACCGTCCTGCTCCCGGTTCTCCCAGTCCCGCGGGTCCAGCTCCCGCGGGTCCCTCCAGTCCAGACTCATCTCCCGGCACAACCCTTCGGGGACCGCGGCGGCCAGCACGACGCGCACGCGCGTGGTCTCCCGCCCGTCGCGATAGTCCCCCGCTCCCTTGACCAGGGAGGAATAGGCCAGGACGGCCTTGCGGATGCCGGCGTACCGCCCGGCGTGCGCCAGGTAGTAGCTGCTCACGTGGAAGCCGACCCGGCGCAGCAACTGGTCATGCGTGCGCGAGATGCGCTTCATCCACGGGGCGTACACGATCAGCTCCCCGCCGTCGGCCACGATCGGCTCCAGCTTGTAGAAGGCCTTGGCCCCGGTCCAGAAATCCTCGTAGTGGGTCGAGGGGATCGAGAGCACCGAGCGGTAAGCCCGCGGAACATAGCGGACGTTCAGGCGGGAGGACAGCTCCACCGCCCGTTTCCCAGGGCTCGCGCTCCTCCCCGATGAACAGCCCCGCCAGCCGGCCCTCGGCCACCACCAGGTTCAGGTAGGTCACCGGGGTGGGCACCAGCGCGCAGGCCCGCTCGATCAGCGCCCGGGCGGGGGTGTCCCGCACGCCGATGGTGCCGAGGTTGGAGCGCAGGGCGGCCAGCCAATGCGAGGCGTCGATGAAGTCCGGCCCGCAAATCCCGGGGAACAGGTACTTGCCCCTGCCGGAGAAGCCGGCGATCTCGTGGGGATACACCGGGCCCAGCACCAGGAGGCGGTCGTAGTCCAGGATCCGCCGGTTGATCGAGATCTCCAGGTCCTCCCGCCAGGCCCCGCCGCTCAACTCGCCCATCGTCTTCCCGTCGATGCGCCCCAGATGCCGGAAGGTGCCGGGGCGGTCCCAGCGGTGGTTGAGGATGCGGGTGCGCGGGTAGAGCCTGGCTTTTTGCGAGGCAGTGATCCCCACGCGGGACAGCTTCTGGGCCTCGGTGAGGAACGGATGGGTGCCCAGGGCGATCAGGAAGTCCAGCCTGGAAGCCTCTGGCCCGCACACCTCGTGCAGGAGGCGGAAGAAACGGTCCACCGGCGCCGTGCGGGTCTGGTCCGGGATGATGACGAGCAGGCGCTTCCCGGCCAGCCGGTGGGAGGCCTGCATGGCCTGGAGCTGCCCGCGGATGTCCTGGTCGCTGAGCTCGGGAAGTGGGCCCATTTCAGCCGGCTCCCTCAGACCCCGGAGTCGGCGGAAAAGCCGCCGTCCACCGCCAGCACCGCGCCGGTCACGAAGCGGGCCTGCTCCGACACCAGGTACAGCACCGCCCCCGCGATCTCCTCCGGCCTTCCCAGCCTTTGCATCGGCACCGCCGCCAGGATGCGCTTCCCCCGCTCGCTGGGGGCCCCCGTCTCCTCCAGCAGCAGGAAGCGGTTCTGCTCCGTCAGCACGAAGCCGGGAGCCACGGCGTTCACCCGGATGGCGGGGGAATACTCCCGGGCCATGTGCACCGCCAGCCAGGCCGTGAAGCTCAGGGTGGCCGCCTTGCCGTTGGAGTAGGCGATGGCGCGCGAAAGCGGCCTCCAGCCCGCCACGCTGGCGATGTTCAGCACGACCCCGGCCTGCTTCCCGGCGAAGACCCTCCCCACCTCCTGGGAGGGGATCACGGCGCTCAGGTAGTTCAGGCCCAGGACCCCCTGCAGGGCTGCGGCGGGGATGTCGAAGAAGGACAGCTTGGGCGAGGTGGTCGCTTCCGGCCGGCCTCCGCCGGCCCCGTTGACCAGGATGTCGACGGTGCCGAAGGCCTCCAGGGTCCGGCGCAGGGCTTCCCGCACGCTCTCCCGGTCCAGCACGTCGCAGGCCAGGGCCAGCCCGGCCGGCCGCGTGGCCGGCAATCCGGCCAGCCTGGCCCGCGCCGCCTCGGCGGAGAGGTCCCAGATGGCCACGCTCGCCCCTTCGGCGGCCAGGGCCCGGGCGATTTCCCCGCAGATGGCCCCGCCGCCGCCCGTGACCACGGCTTTCTTTCCCTGCAATCCGAGCTCCAGGGCTTTCCTCCTCAGGTCTGGCGAAGCTCGCCGGTCTCCCCGTCGGGTCCGCGGAAGTACACCACCCAGGCCCCGGGACGGAACTCCACCGGCGCGCTGAGGAAGCTCACGCCCGCCTGGCGCAGGCGGTCATAATCGGCCTGGATGTCGGCGGTGGCGAAACCCACGTGGCTGAAGCCCAGGTCGGCCTGGTTCCGGCGCCGGAGCCGGCCCCGGGGCCGGCGGTACTCGAAGAGCTCCAGCATGCCCTTCTCGGATTCCAGGTGGGCGATGCGGGCCAGGCAGCCCGGCAGGCCGACGATGTCCCCCAGGCGGGAGCCGCCGTCCGGCTCGATCACGCGCGCCAGGCGCAGGCCGAGATGGTCACGATAGAAGGCGATCGAGCGGTCCAGATCCGAGACGCTCAGCGCCGCATGCTCCAGCCACTTCGGCATACCGTACCTCTTCAGCCGCCCGCGACCGCGGACAGCACGTCCACCGTGTCCCCATCGGCCAGGCGCTGAGCCGGCCCCACGGACCGGCCGTTGGCGGCCAGCAGGACCCCCGGCTGCCGCAGGACTTCTTTACCTTCGGGGCCCGTTTCTTCTATGATCCGGTCCAGAAGAGCCCGTACTTCCGGAGGGGACTGGAAATGAAGGGTTTCGATCTCCCGATTCAGCTTGGAGGCGATCAGGCCCCAGTAGCGGACACGGATCTCCACGCCGGTCATATGTTATCGGTTATCATACCTTGATGCCCGGGTTTGTCAAGCCGATGCCGGAAGTCGTGCTGGCGCTGGACGCTGGAACTTCCTCCATAAAGGCGGCCCTCGTGGATCGAGACGGCGAAATCCACGGACGGGCCGCGCGCGCTTATGCCTACTCCATTCCCCGCCCCGACCACGTGGAGCTGGACTTCGAGCTGCTCTGGCGGCAGGCCGCCGCGGCCGTGGAGGACCTGGGAGTGGAAGTACGGCGGGCCCGGGCCGTCGGGCTGTCGGTGTTGTGCCCCGGACTGGTCCCGCTGGATGCCGAAGGCGCCGCGCTGCGGCCGGCGATCATCCACCTGGACCGCCGCAGCCTGGTCCAGGCCCGGGAAGCCTTGCGGCGGGTCGGGAGCGAGCGCTTCCTGTCCTCGGCCGCCAACCTGCCCTTCCCGGGCGGCATCTCCCTCACCAGCGCGCTCTGGATACGTGACGCGGAGCCGGACCTGTACCGGCGGACGCGCTTCTTCGGCCACACCAACACCTTTCTGGCCCGGCGTCTGACGGGGAAATGGGGCATGGACCCCTCCAACGCCGCCTTTACGGGGCTGTACCGCACCCTGGAGCAGACCGGCTGGGACCGGGAGCTGATCCGGGACCTGGACCTGGACCCCGGACGATGGCCCCCGATCCTGCCCTCCGCCGCGACGGTCGGCACGGCGCTCCCGGAAGCCGCCCGGAGTCTCGGGATCGCAACCGGGACCCCCGTGGTCATGGGCGCCGGGGACACCGCCTGCGCCGCGCTGGGGGCCGGGGTGACGGAAGAGGGGGACATCCTGAACTCCACGGGCACGGTGGAGGTCATGGTGCTGTGCACGAGCCGGCCCCGCGCCAGCCAGCGCTACCTGATCCGCAACCACGCCCTCCCCGGCAAGTGGCTGATCATGAACATCCTGTCCACGGGCGGGGAAGCGGTGGAATGGGTGCGCCGCCAGTTCTATCGGGAAATGGAGGAACGGGAGTTCTTCGAGGAGCACCTGCCGCGAACCCTGGCCGCCGGCCCCACGCCGGTGCGCATGGAGCCATTCCTCTCGGGGGACCGCACCAGCCTTCGGCAGCGCCGGGCCTCCTACCGCGGGCTCACCCTGGGCAGCACCCGGGACGACTTCCTGCAGGCCACCTGCGCGGCCATCGTGCGGGAGATGCGCCGGCGCTTCCGCTACTATGAGGAGGGCTGGCGGCTGAGCGGGCGGATGCGCTGCACCGGCGGCGGCGCCCGGGCCCTGCTGGAGCTGAAGATGCGCAGCTTCCCCGGGCTGGCCTGGGAACAGGCCCCGGAGGCGACCCTGCGGGGCGCGGCCCGCCTGGCCTGGATGGGGCTGGAGGCGGGGGTGTATGCTTAGGAGCATGCTGCCGCGAAGATCCCGGTCGTTCCTGCTGGCCGCCGCCGCGCTGCTGCTGGCCGGCTGCCCGTACGGCTCCGAGTTCCCATTGGGCAGCCCGCAGCAGGCGATCCGCGACGAGGCGCTGCTCGGTGCCTGGAAGGCCGCCGCGGAGGGCGAGGAGGATTACCTGCTCACCTTCCGCGACGAGGGAGGGACGGCGCTCAGTCTGCTGGCCGAGAGCCCGGGGGAGGAGCCGGTCAGCTATCCGGCCTTCGTGTCGGAGATCGGCGGCCGGCGCTTCCTGAACCTGCGGGACACGGAGGATTCCGGGCGCTGGTATTTCGCCGACTACCTCTTCCACCAGGGCCGGCTCCGGCTGCGCCTGGTGGACGACGAGCTGATCGGCGAGCGGACCTTCCCCTCCGCCGAGGAACTGGCCGCCTTCCTGCGGGGCCACCTCGACGACCCGCGCCTGTACGGCGGGCAGGAGGCGGAGGAGTGGGACTGGGAGCTGGAGCGGCAGGAGCCCTGAGCGCCGGGCGCGAGCTTGCGCCGCTGGCATCCCGCGTCAGCCGCCGGCCAGCGCCGTGCGGTAGATCCTCTCTTCGACCCCCAGCAGGTGCATCAGGTCGAAGGCGCTGGTGCGGTTGCGCAGGAGGCGCACCCAGCGGAAGGGCAGCAGGATTTCCGGGCGGGTGAGGCCGTATCCGGTCAGGTCGAAGGGATAGCCGCGCTCCGCCAGCAGGCGCAGGCCCTCGTCCAGTTCGCCCAGCAGGCCCTCGGCCAGCTCCTGCAGGCTCCGGCGGCACTCGGCGAAACGGGTCAGGCTGGCCCGGCAGGTCTGGGCAACCGAAGGCCTGCCCACGGCCTGCGCCTCGAGGATGGCCCGGTAGGGCCGGATCCCCTCGTCCAGCCTGGTCTCCCAGGAAGGCTCCCGGCCCAGCTCCCGCACCCGGGCTTCCACGTCCAAGGGCAGCTCCGGCAGCAGGGCGAAGAACTCCCGGTAGGCCCGGTACACCAGGGCCGCGGCGGCCCCGACCAGCAGGCCGTGCAGGGCCAGGCGCGGAACGCGCGCCACGTGGGCGATTTCCCACAAATGGGCAACCGTATGCTCGGCCGAGGCGGCGGGCCGGGACTGCCGCAGGCTCTGCATGCACAGCCCGGAGGTCAGCAGGCCGTCGGCCAGGCGCAGGCGAAGCTCGCCCGGGGCCAGGGCCGGCTCCCGCAGCGCCTGCATCGTCACTCGCGCGGACTGCAGGGAGGCCTCGGCCGTTTCCGGGCAGAAATACTCGCCGAACACCCAGGCTCCCAGCCGCCAGTCCAGATAGCCCAGGAACTTGGCCAGCTGGTCACCCAGGCCGGCCAGGAACAGCTCTTCCGGCGCCTCTTGCAGCACCGAGGGAGCGCAGAACACCCGGCGGGAAGGGGTGGCCGGATGGCTGACCGCCCCGGAAGGGGTTTTCCAGTTCGCGGTGCCGGAAGTGTGGGCGTCCATGGAGGGGGCGGTCATCAGGCCCCAGTTGGGCAGGCCCAGCTCCCGGGAGACGCTCTTGCCCAGGTCGCTCAGGGTGCCCCCGCCCACCGAAAGGAGCAGCCCCGCGGAGGCCGCCCGCGCCCGGGTACAGAGGCCGGCCACCAGCTCGGGGGTGCACTCCGGCTTCGGGCCAAGCGCGCAGCACCTCCTCGGCCATCGGCAGGCCGCCCGCGGAGCGCAATGCTTGCTTGAGCGCCGCCCCCGCCGCCGCCTCGGTGTTCTCGTCGCTCAGGACCCAGACGACCGTATCCCGGCCGGAATCCCGGCGCAGGCGTTCGGCGATCGCGGCCGGGACCCCGTCGCCGACCAGGATTTCGCGGGTGCCCAGCTCGTGGACCTGACCGCAGGAGCAGCGCTTGCGCCCGTCCTGGTCGAACCCGCTCAGGTACCGGGCGAAGAGAAACCCGCCCGGCCGCTCAGCCGCCGCGCTCAATACCCCAGATCCTCGCCGATCAGCTTGACGTGGATTCGCCCGGGAACCGACTGCCCCTCGATGATGCTCCAGGCGTTGCAGATGCGCTGCGGGGAGTCGCAGTCCACGCAGAGGCCCGTGGAAGCGCAGGGGGTCTTGACCCCCACCCGCCGCGCGTTGACCGGGGCCGCGTAGCGCTTGATCCGCTCCCGGGCGGCCTCCAGGTCGGTGACCACCTTGTTCAGGCCCACCGCCAGGATGACCTTGGCCGGCCCGAAGATCATGGCCGCCACCCGGTTGCCGGTCCCGTCCAGGTTGACCAGCCGGCCGTCCAGGGTGATGGCATTGGTGCTGGTGATCAGGATGTCGGCCAGCAGTCCCTGCCGCCGGCGCTCCAGACCCTGCTCCTTGCTCAACCCCGGCTCGTACGGGTCGATCAGCTTCACTCCCGGCAGGCGGGCGACCTCGGCCCACAGTCCCATCCCCGGGGTGCTCATCGAGCCGCCCCGGTAGACGGAGGCCCCCGCGGGGATCATGGCCAGGATTTCGCGGAGGGCCTGCTCCGCGCTGGGCGCGTAGCTGCCCTCCATGCGCCGCTTGGCCAGCTCCTTGATCAGCGAGCCGGCCACGGCCTGGCCCCAAGCGCTCTGGTGCGTGTCCACGCTTCACCGTAATGCGGGGGTTGGCCCTTTGTCCAGCCGCCCCAGCGCGCTTGCGGCGCCGCGCGGATCCCGGGCAGAATGAAGCATGAGCGAAGCACCCATCCGCGAGGTCACGGTCATCGGCATCGGCGGGATCGGCGGGGTGATCGGCTCCCGCCTGGCCCTGCGCCTTCCCGCGTCCGGCCGGAGGGTCACCTTCATCGCCCGCGGGCCGCACCTGGAGGCCATCCGGGCCGCCGGCTTGCGGCTGCTCCGCCCGGACGGCACCGCCGTGCAGGTCCGGCCGGAGCTGGCCACCGACAGCCTGGAGCAGGCTCCCGCGCCCGACCTGGCGGTGCTCTGCGTCAAGAGCTACGATCTGGAGCAGGTGGCCGAACGGCTGGCGGCGGTCATCAAACCCGACACGGTGGTGCTGCCCCTGTTGAACGGTGCGGACATCCGGGAGCGCCTGCGCGCGCGCCTGCGGCGCGGCATCGTGCCGCCGGCCTGCATCTACGTCAGCGCCCGCCGCCTGGAGCCCGGCACCGTGGAGCACGTGGGAGGGGCCGGCAGGATCCACCTGGGCCCCGATCCGGAAGCTCCCGCCTGGCGGGGCGGGGAGCTGCGCGCGGTGCTCGAGCGGGCGGAAATCCCGTACCAGTGGCACGAGGACCCCGCCGTGGCCATCTGGAGCAAGTACCTGTTCATCGCCTCCCTGGCCCTGGTCACCGCCGCCCATGGCGCGGATTTCGGGCAGGTGCTCGCCACCCCCAGGCTGGCGGCCCAGGCCCGGGGCGTGATGGAGGAGATCCGCCGGATCGCGGCGGCCAGGGGTGTGGACCTGCCGGCGGACATCGTGGAGAGCACGCTGGCCACGACCGGCGGCTTTCCCCCGGAGACCCGCACCTCCTACCAGCGCGACATCGAGAGCCGGGCGCCCGCCGACGAAGGGGACCTGTACGGAGGCGCGATCCTGCGCCTGGGAGCCGCCCACGGCGTGGCCACGCCCGTGAGCGCGCAGCTCGCCGCCGCGATCGCCCGCCTGCGGGCCTGAGCGGGGCGCGGCCCTCCCGCCGGACCCGAGCTTCAGCCCGAAGCGCCGCCGGCCGAGGCCAGCGCGCCGCGGCAGCGGCGCTCGAACTGCTCCAGGGCGTCCCCGACCAGGATGCGGGCCTCGTCGCTCAGCCGCTGGTAGGCCTGGCGGACCGGACGCAGGAGCCCGCTCAGGTAGGACTCCAGGGCCTGCAGGGGCGGCACCGCCTTGGCGGCGGCCAGGCGCGCGGCCTCGGCCTGCAGCGCCTCGGTGAGGTCGCGGACCACCGTGGCGAAGGCATGGGCCTCGAGGATCTCGCGGGTGATGCGGAAGTAGTGCAGCCCGCGCACCGCCAGGGTCACCGCCACGGGGAAGCGCGCCGGACGGGTCAACGCCGTCCACAGCAGCAGGCCCAGGTAGCGCAGCCCGTAGCTGCTGAAGCCCTGCCGCCAGAGGGAGCGGAAGAAGGCCGTCGTGTCCCCGGGGCGCAGTCCAGCCCGGACCAGCGGCCGCTTGGGCAGCCGGGACAGCAGGGTGCGGCAGCGCTGGAAATAGGCGCGCGGGGAGTAGATCTCGGCCAGCAGCCCCTTGTAGCCCTCCAGCAGGCGCTCCGCGGGCATCTGGGGAACGAAGTTCAGGCGCAGGTGGTGGGTGTTGTTGCCCTGGCAGTCCTCCAGCAGGCGTCCCTCGGCGGCCAGGCGCCGGGCCAGGCGGGTATGGGGCAGGGCCATCAGCAGCCCCACCATGGCGGTGGGAACGCCGGCGCTCTGGATGAAGCGCCGCTGCCGCTCGAAGATGTCGTCGCTTTCCCCGTCGAAGCCCACGATGAACCCGCCGGTGACCTCCAGGCCGTGGGCCTGGATGCGCCTCACGCTGGCCAGGATGTCCTCCCGCAGGTTCTGGGTCTTGCTGGTCAGGGCCAGGGCCTGGGCATCGGGGGTCTCGATGCCGACGAAGACCATGACGAAGCCGGCCTGGACCATCAGCGACAGCAGCTCCTCGTCGTGGGCCAGGGTGATGCTGGCCTCGGTGGAAATCACGAAGGGGAAGGCGTGCTCCCGCTGCCAGACTCCCAGGGCCCGCAGCATCTCGCGGGCCCGCACCTTGTTGCCCACGAAGTTGTCGTCGACGATGAACAGGGAGCCCCGGAAGCCGGTGGCGTACACCGCGTCCACCTCCCGCAGGAGCTGCTGGGGGGCCTTGGTGCGGGGCTTGCGCCCGAACATCTCGATGATGTCGCAGAACTCGCACTCGAAGGGACAGCCCCGGGAGTACTGCACGGGCATGGTCTCGTAGAGGGAGGTGTCCACCAGGTCGTAGCGCGGCACCGGGGTGCCGGCCAGATCGGGCTTTTCGGCGCTCCGGTAGATCCGCTGCAGGGAGCCGCGCTCCAGGTCGGCCAGGAACGGCGGCAGGGTGAGCTCGGCCTCGTCCAGCACGAAGTGGTCCACGCCCCGGATCTGCTCCTGGGAGCTTGAGGGGTACGGCCCGCCGGCCACCACCGGGCGGCCGCGCCGGTTGCACAGGCTCACCACCTCTTCGAAGGAGCTCTTCTGCACGATCATGGCGGAAACGAAGACCAGATCGGCCCAGTCCACGTCGGCGGCGGTCAAGGAGCGGACGTTGACGTCCACCAGGCGCAGCTCGAAGTCGGGCGGCAGCAGCGCGGCCACGGTGAGCAGGCCCAACGGCGGCATGACCGCCTTGCGGCGCACGAACGGCAGGGCGTATTTGTAGCTCCAATAGGTGGTGGGAATGGCGGGATAGACGAGAAGAATTTTTCGCTGCATTACGAGCCTTTCAGGAGGGATTAAGGTCTGCCAGAAGGACCGGAATGGCGGCCAAAGGTTGCCTAAATCGCCTGGGTTTGCCGAAAATGAAGGCAGATGTCCACCTCCGCCGCCGGGCAGCCCGCTCCGGCCTCCGAGCGCTTTCTCCGCGACCCGCTGACCGGCCTGCCCGACGAGCACCTGCTGCGCCTGCAGCTTCCGCTGGAGTTCGCCCGGGCCAGGGACCAGGAGAGAAACGCCGCCCTGCTGGCCATCAAGCTGGACGACATCGTGGCCATCAATGAGCGCTGGGGCCGGGCCCGCGGGGACGAGGCGCTGCGCGCGGTCGCCCAGGTTCTGCTGAACGTCCGGGCAGGACCGGGGCATGAGGCCCAGGTGGCTTTCAAGTTCAGCGGCTCCGTCTTTGGCTACTACCTGCCGCAGGCCAGCGCCCCGGAGGCGCGGGCCCTGGCCGAGCAGATCCACGAGCAGGTGCAGCAGTCGCGGGGCTTCACCCAGCGCCTGACGGTTTCCATCGGCATCGTCAACTTCTATGAGCTTTTCCTGGAGGACGGCTCCCGCGAGCAGCTGGCCCTGCGCCTGGAACAGACCATGATGCACCGCCTGGCCATCGCCGGCAGGATGGGCGCCAACACCATCTGCGACACCTCCCAGACCTCGGCCGCGGCGGTATCCTCCCGGCCGACCGTGCTCCTGGTGGATCCTGATCCCGGCTCCATGGAGCTGCTGGTCCGCGCCCTGGAGGCCGCGGACCTCGCCGTGCAGGTCTGCCCGGAGGGGGAGAGCGCCCTGGCCGCCGTGGAGGCCGCCGCCCCCGGCCTGATCATCTGCGAGGCCATGTGCCCCCGCCTGAACGGCTTCACCCTGCGCGAGCGCCTGCAGACCAACGCCCTCTGGAACACGATCCCCTTCGTCCTGGTCTCCCACCGCAAGAACGAGGACCTGATCCGCAAGGCCGTGGAGCGGGACATCCGCCACTTCTTCCGCAAGCCCGTTTCCCTGACGGAGGTCGTCGGTCTGGCGGTCAACCTGACCCGGAAAGTCTCCCCATGAGCCTGTCCCTGCCGACCCCGCAGCTGATCTTTCTGGCCGCGCTGGCGCTGGACGCGGTGGTCGTCCTGTGGTTCTTCGCCCGCCGCCTGGGAAAACGGATCCGGGAGTCGCGGCAGAAGCGGGCCCGCTCCATCATCTACCGGTTGCTGGAAGGGGCGGGGGCCGCCGGCCGGCCGGAGCGGCGCTTCCTGCGCCGGCACCGCTGGCTGTTCCTCGGCGAATGCGCCCGGGCCTCGGACGCGGTCCGCTTCCCGGAGGCGGGGCGGGCGGCGTTGTCCAGGGCCCTGGAGGAGGCCCGGCTGGAGAGACGGCTCCTGCGGGACCTGCACTCCCGCGGCCGCCTGCGCCGGATGCGGGCCGCCGGCCACCTGCCCCTGTTCTCCACCCGCACCGCCCGGGCCGGCCTGATCCTCGCCATGGAGAAGGAAGGCTCCCGCGCGGTGAAGCTCTTCCTGGCCGCGGCGCTCACCGAGCTGGGCGAGGCCCTGGCCATCCCCACCCTGATCGACTGCCTGGCCGGGCAGCCCCTGCGCTGGCAGAGAAGCCTGTGGGGCCTGCTCTCCGAGTTCGGGGAGGAGCTGGCCGCGCTCCTGCCGATGCTGCGCCTGCGCCCCGAAAAGGAAATCCAGCTCCTGCTGATCCATTTTGCCGGGCGCTGGCGCTCCCCGGAGCTGGAAAGCTACCTGTTGAGCAGGGTCGACTCACCGGACCTGGACATCGCCCACGCTGGCTTCCGGATCCTGTGCTCCTCCTATCCCGGCAGCGTGGACCTGGCCCGCTTCCTGGAGCACGAGGACTTCCTGATCCGCAACCTGGCCGCCGAGTCCCTGGGGGCGATCCCCACGGTGCGTTCCCTGTCCCTGCTGTTCAACCACCTGGAGGACCCGCTGATCCGCAAGAGCGTGATCCTGGCGGTCACCGCCATCCTGCGCGCCCGGCCGCAGCACTTCCGCTCCGTGATGCTGCGCTGCCTGAACGAGAAGCGGGTCGCCGCCCACGCCGTGCTGCTGGACGTGCTGGCCAACTACGTGGACTACCTGGCCGAGAAGCTGCTCTCCCCGGATTCCCCGACCGTCGCGCAGATCCTCACGGAGATCATCCGCCACGGGCACGCCCGGCAGATCATCAACTTCCTCAACCGCAACCGCAATCCGCAGATCGAGGGACAGGCCATCCGCATCCTGAAAACTGTGCTGCGGGACGACCGGCGCCTGGCCGGGGAGTTGAGCCGCTACCTGGAGCCCCGCCTCTTGAGCTCCCTGGGCCTGGAGGCGGCCGCCGCCGCGGAAGCTTCCACGCCCCGCCGCGAGCGGCCCAAGGTGGGCCTGCTGGCCTCCTTCCTGGTGGTGGGGGTCGCCCTGATCCCCGCCGCCTGCCTGCTGCTGGCCCTGCTGGCCCCCCCCGCGGCTGGCCCGGCGGCGGGGGCCTTGGGCACCCGTTTCCTGGGCTGGTTCAATGCCCTCTTCGCGGTCTACGCCGCCGCCCTGAACGGCTCCTACCTGCTGCTGCTGCTTTTCTCCGTCCTGGGGGCCCGCCGGCAGGCCGCCTTCGGCGACCTGCTGCGGCTGCCCTTCCTGTTCAAGGAGCACGTGCTGCCCTCGGTCTCCATCATCAGCCCGGCCTACAACGAGGAGGCCTCGATCGTGGAGAGCGTCAGCTCGCTGCTGACCCTGCGCTATCCGGACTTCGAGGTGATCGTGGTGAACGACGGCTCCCGCGACGGCACGCTGCGGAAGCTGGTCGACTACTTCCAGCTGGAGCGCGCCGACCTGTTCGTGCACCGCTACCTCACCACCGAGAAGATCCGCGGCATCTACGCCAGCCGGCGCTACCCCGAGCTGCTGGTCGTGGACAAGGTCAACGGCGGCAAGGCCGATTCGCTCAACGCCGGCATCAACCTGGCCCGCAAGGAGTACTTCGCCGGCATCGACGCGGACTCCATGCTGGAGCGCGACGCGCTGCTGGCCCTGGCGGGCAAGTTCCTGGCCTCGGACGAGGAGGTGGTGGCCGCGGGAGGCAACATCCTGCCGGTCAACGGCTGCACGGTGCGCCAGGGGGACCTGGTCCGGACCCGCATCCCCCGGCGGGCCGTGGCCCGTTTCCAGACCATCGAGTACCTGCGCGCCTTCATGGCCGGACGGGTCGGCTGGGCCGCGCTGAAATCACTGCTGATCATCTCGGGGGCCTTCGGCCTGTTCCACCGCCGCCGGGTGGTCGACGCCCACGGCTACCTGACCCGCAGCGAGCACTACCTGAAAGACACGGTGGGCGAGGACATGGAGCTGGTGGTGCGCCTGAACCGGACCTTGCGGGAAGCCCGCGTGCCCTTCGCCATCCAGTACGCCTTCGACGCCAACTGCTGGACCGAGATCCCGGAAAGCCTGAAGATGCTCAATCGCCAGCGGGACCGCTGGCAGCGGGGACTGCTGGACATCGTCAGCTTCCACTCCAAGATGATCGGCAACCCCCGCTACGGGCGCGCGGGCCTGGTGGTCTTTCCGTACTACCTGCTGTTCGAGGTGCTGGGGCCCTGGTTCGAAGCCGAGGGCTACCTGGCCTTCGCCGCCTCCCTGGCCCTGGGGGCGATCGGCCTGCCGATGTTCCTGCTGCTGTTCACCGCCACGGTGCTGATGGGGCTGCTGGTCTCCACCAGCTCCATGATCATCGCCGAGCACCGTCGGGAGTACTTCCCGCTGGGCGACAAGCTCCTGCTCGTGCTGTTTGCGCTGCTGGAGAACTTCGGCTTCCGCCAGCTGTTGAGCCTGCTGCGGGCGCGCGGCTTCCTGCGCATGCTCGCCCGCGTCGGGGGCTGGGGACAGCTGGAGCGCCGGGGGCTGGGAGCGGGGGCGAAAAAAGCATAGGCGGCGGCCGAAAGCCGGCCCGCCGTCCGGCCGATAAGGGAGCAAGGAGGAAACATGAAAGCTTCTCGTCTGATCCTGGGCGCCAGCCTGGCAGCGGCCGTCCTGTTCTCGCTCTCGTGCGCCACCCTGGAGAAGGGCCAAATGGCCAGCGTAGAGGAGGCGGCGCTCATCTCGATATACTGCGACAAGCGCATCGACATGTCGGATTTCGGAGGGCTGGCCGCCCTGGTGAACCAGCTGGCCCAGGACAAGTCCTTCCAGCTCAAGCCCCTGGCCGTCAAGCTACGGGACGACATGTTCGGCAAGTATGCCGCCGGCCTGCCGTTCCAGCTCATCCCGGAGGCCCAGGTCATCGGGGCGCCCGCCTACCGCACTTTCGAGACCCAGAAGTTCAGCCTGAACAAGGCCTTCTACGACGCCCCGGACGGGTACGTGTTCTACCCGCTCAACGACGACGTGGCCTACCGGGTCCTGCTGGACGCCTTTCCCGACGTGGAAGCTTTCATGGTCTGCAGCGCCTACTTCAAGCTCACCAAGGAGTTCGCCATCGCCGGCTTCGGGACCGCGCGGGTCACTTCCTTCGTGACGGTCCTGGTCCTGGACCGCAACCGCCAGGTGATCCTGCGCAAGTCCACCTACGCGGGCTCCGACGACACCATCAAATTCGCCCTCGGCGGGGTGTTCGATGCTTCCGAGATCCTGCCGCTGTGCGTCCAGGCCACCGACAAGGCGGCCAGGAAGTTCGAGGCCTGGTTCTCGAAGGAAATGCAGAAGTAGCGGAAAGCCCGCTCGACAAACGGCGGGAGCGGCTGCCCGCTCCCGCCGCTACCTCCCTGCCTCAGCCCTTGCGCAGCTCGCGGATGGCCTTGAGCAGCCGATCGGCCAGGTCCTTGTCCGCGGAGCGGAAATTGCCCAGGCTGCGCTCCACGATTTCACCGCGGCTCACCCGGCTCAAGCCGCCGGCGATGTTGGCCACCAGGCGCTTCTTCTCCTCCTCGCCCATCAGGCGGTACAGGTCGCCGGCCTGCACGAAGTCATTGTCCTCCTTGTGCCTTTCCCAGGCGAAGGAGCCGGTGGCGCCGTGCACCTCGAGGGGGGCGTAGGTCGACTCTCCGGACTGGACGGGGCCGCCGAAGCTGTTGGGCTCGTAGTTCTTGGCCCGCCCCTGGTTGCCCTCGAAGCGCATGAACCCGTCGCGGCCGTAGTTCCGCGCCTCGGCGGCGTGCGGCTGGTTGACCGGGATCTGGGTGTGGTTGACCCCCAGCCGGTAGCGGTGGGCGTCGCCGTAGGCGAACAGCCGTCCCTGCAGCATCTTGTCGGGCGAAGGCCCGATGCCGGGCACGAAGTTGGCGGGATTGAAGGCCGCCTGCTCCACGTCGGCGAAGTAGTTGTCCGGGTTGCGGTCCAGCACCAGCCTGCCCAGCTCCTGCAGCGGGTAGTCCTTCTGCGACCAGACCTTGGTCAGGTCGAAGGGGTTGAAGCGGTATTTCGCGGCCTCGGCGAAGCTCATGATCTGCACCTTCACCGTCCAGGAGGGAAACTCCCGGCGCTCGATGGCCCGCAGCAGGTCCAGCTGGCAGTAGTCCGGGTTCTCCCCCGCGATCCTGGCCGCCTCCTGGGCGGTAAGGCACTTGATGCCCTGGTCGGTCTTCAGGTGGTACTTGACCCAGCAGCCCTGGCCCCCGGCGTTCTGCCATTGGAAGGTATGCGAGCCGAAACCGTCCATGTTCCGGTAGCTGGACGGAATGCCGCGGTCCCCGAACAGCCAGACGAACTGGTGGGTGGTCTCGGGGGACAAGGAGAAGAAGTCCCACACGTTGTCCGGCTCCTGCACGTTGGTGTAGGGGTCGCGCTTCTGGGAGTGGATGAAGTCGGCGAACTTCAGCGGGTCGCGCAGGAAGAAGACCGGGGTGTTGTTGCCCACCAGGTCGTAGTTGCCCTCCTCGGTGTAGAACTTGACGGCGAAGCCGCGGGGGTCGCGCACCGTGTCGGCGGAGCCCTTTTCCCCGGCCACGGTGGAGAAGCGCACGAACACCTCGGTGCGCTTGCCCACCTGCTGGAGGAATTTCGCCTTGGTATGGCGCGACAGGTCCTTGGTGAGCTCGAAGTAGCCGAAGGCCCCGGAGCCCTTGGCGTGCACGACCCGCTCCGGGATGCGCTCCCGCTCGAAGCGGGCCAGCTTCTCGAGCAGGTGGTGGTCCTGCAGGAGCACCGGCCCCCCCGGCCCGGCGGTCTGGGAGTTCTGGTTGTCCGGCACCGGGGCCCCGGACTCGCTGGTCAGAGTCTTTCGTTCGGCCATGAAACCCTCCTCGCTCAATAGTTAATCGGAACGATTACTATCATGGATCGCCCGCTGCGGGCCGTCAAGCCTTGCCGGCGCACTTCGGGCACAGCCCGTGGAACTCCAGCTCGTGGCGGCGGACCACGAACCCGGTCTTGTTCCCGAGCCAGCCGTCGATGCTCGGCTCGACGGGAAGGTCCAGGTCGAGGATGCTGTCGCATTGCTCGCACAGGAAATGGTAGTGCGGCTGCATGTTGGCGTCCAGCCGGTCGAAGGTGCTGCCGAAGGCGATCCGGCTCAAGCGACCCTGCTGGAGGAGGATGCCGATGTTGCGGTACACCGTGCCCATGCTCAGGCGCGGGAACTCCTTGCGCAGCCGGCTGTACAGCCAGTTGGCGGTCGGATGGCTCTGCGTGGATTGCAGCAGCGCGAGGATGCGGTCCCGCTGCCGGCTGTGCCGGTAGGGGCCGCCTTTCCCGGACTTTGCATCGGGCTTGTTCATTTGCGACCTGAAGTCCACGAATCTTAGCAGAGACCCGGCTTCCGCGCAACCGAGGCCCCGGGCCACGCCAGGCCTCACCTCAGCCCCGGCCCTTGGCCCCCAGGACCTCCAGCCAGTCGGCGACCGCCACGCCCGGGAACTCCACCCCGCTGGCGTAGAAGGCCTCCAGCAGCTCCGCGGCCTTTTCCAGCGGCGCGCCGTTGAGCCTGCCTTCCAGCCGTTCCAGCGCGTCCATGGGGTAGCAGAAGAAATCCCCCGACAGCGAGACCTGCTCCAGCAGGCCGGCTTTCAGCACCAGGGTGGCGCGCAGGAGCCCGCCGGGGGCCTTGTGCACCCGCTGCAGCACGTTGACCTCCCCGGCGATCCGCACGTCCCGCCCTGAGGGCAGGCGGCGGCCCTTCTTGAACAGCCACTCCTCGGCCAGGAAGCCGGGCTCTAGGCGGAGGGCCTCCGCGCGAACCGCGGCGGGCACTTCGGCCGCCTCCAGGGCGCCGAGCACCTCCGCGAAACGCCGGGCCAGGGGGCCGGCCATCTCGGCCCAGGGAAAATCGCGGCCCGTCTCCCGGCGCAGGGTGCTGAGGTTCTCGCGCATGCTCTGGAACACCTTGTCGCGGTACTTCTGGTCGGGAACGCGCAGCACACGCACCATGGTGTCGTAGTCGAAATCGGCGATGAGGTTGCCCACCAGCACCAGGCAGTCCCCGATCTCGGCGGCGCCGGTGCCGGAGATCTTGCGCCCCTCGGCGGTGATCAGGTCGTTGACCGGCCGGTAGCGGGCCGGCACGCCCAGGTCGTTGTAGGCCGCGGCCACCGGCTCCAGCAGCCGGCGGAACACCTCCGCCTTGCCTCCCTGCGCCAGGGGATTGCGCCGGGAGAGCACCAGCTGGAAGAAGATCTGCCTGCCGTCCAGGAAGACGGCCCCGCCGCCGACTTCCCGGCGGAACACCGGCAGGTCCCGCTGGCGGCAGTAGGCCAGGTCCACTTCCTGCTCCAGATCCTGATGAAAGCCGATGCACACGTAGGGCTCGCGCGGGGCCAGGATGTACAGGGCCTCCCGGCCCAGGCGGGCCTGGGCGTGATAGAGAAGCTGGGAATCCAGCCAGGGCACGTGGCCCAGATCGTGAAGGAGCATAGGCGTTCCTGCTACTTTCCTATTTCTTGTATTTGGCGCGCTCCGCCGCGATGTGCGCGGCGAACTCCGGGGAGCCGGCCCGCAGCAGCTCGGAGAGCTCCGCCGGATTGGAGGCCTTGATGCGGGCCAGCCACCCCTTGCCGTAGGGGTCCTTGTTGACCACCTCGCTCTCCCACTCCAGCTCCTCGTTGGCCTCCACCACGGTTCCGCTGACCGGCGACTTCACCCGGCCGACCCACTTGCCGGATTCCATGGACATGAAGGGCTCCCCCTTGACCACGGCCCTGCCGGCGCGCGGCACCTCCACGTAGGCGATGCGCCCCGCCAGCTCCTGCCCGAACTGGGAAAGCCCGATCGTCACCAGGTCTCCCTCGGCGCGCGCCCAGATGTGCTCCAGGGTGTAGTACAGCTCGTCGGGAAACTCGAACGGCTCGATCCTCATACCGCCTCCTTGATGCTGTCCGCCAGCGCGCTCACCGCGTCGGCGAAGGCCTGCCCGTGTCCCACGCCCAGGTGCACCAGGGCCAGGCGTTCCGGCGCCAGCCCCGCCTGCTGGAGCAGGCCCCGGGCCTGGGCCAGGCGGCGCGCGGCGCGCAGGTTTCCGTTCAGGTGGTGGCAGTTGCCCTCCGGACAGGCTACCACCAGGACCGCATCCGCGCCACCCTCCAGCTCCTGCAGCAGGGCCTGGACCCCGATGGTCCCGGTGCAGGGCACGGGGAGCACCCGCACCGAGGCCGGGTAGGCGATGCCCTGCAGGCCGGCCATCTCCACGGGCAGGTTGCCGCAGAAGGAGCAGGTCAGGACGGTGATTTCAGGCTGCCGCTGGCTCATGCCTGGCCTCCCGCGCTGGACAGCCACCGCCCCGGCAGTCCCAGGAGCCGCGGCCCGCCGTGTCGCCGGAGGCGGATGGCCCCGGCCGGACATTCGCCGGCGCAGGTGCCGCAGCCCTGGCAGCGGAAAGGATCGATGACCGAGCGGCGCCGGGCCCGGCCGGGCTTGGAGTCCGCCTCCTGCAGGCGCGGGACCCCGTAGGGACAGACGCGCAGGCAGGTCAGGCAGGAGGCGCAGCGTCCCGCGTCCACCTCGGCGGTGGTGTCCGCCGGAACCAGGCGGTCCTGCGAGAGCAGGATCAGGGCCTGCTGGGCGGCGGCCAGCGCCTGGGGAATGACCTCGCGCAGCGGCTTGGGGCCGTGCGCCAGGCCGCACAGGAAGACTCCGGGCTGCAGGGAGGCGAAGCCGCGGGTCTTGGCCTCCCACTCCCGGACGAATCCTTCCGCGTCCAGCGGGATGTCCAGCCGCGCGGCGGTCATCCGGGAGTCCGCGCGCGGGACGATGGCCGCGGCCAGAACCACCAGGTCCGGATGGAATAAGAGGGTTTCCTGCAGGCTGCAGTCCTCGACCGCCAGCTCCAGGCCCCCCCCCGCCGGCCTGAGGCGCGGCGGCTGCCCGGGCTGAAAACGGACGAACAGCACGCCCGCGCGCCGAGCCGCGGTGTACTCCTCCTCGCGGAAGCCGTAGGTGTTCACCTCGCGCACCAGCACCGCCACTTCCGCCTCCGGGTTGGCCTCCCGCAGGGCGCGCGCCTGGCGCATCATGGTTTCGCAGCAGCCGCGGCTGCAGCGCCAGGCCTGGGCGCTGCCGGGCTGGTCCCAGGGGCCCACGCAGCCGATGAAGACCACGCTGGCCAGGCGGGCCGGCAGCCGCGGCTCGCGGCGCAACCGCTCTCCCAGCTCCAGCAGGGTCACCACGCGCTCCTCCGAGCCCAGGCCGTAGACCGGGCCCCGGAACTCCTCGCCTCCCGTGGCCACGATCACGGCCCCTGCGCGCAGGAGGGTCTGGTCCTCCAGGGTGACGCTGAAAGCTCCGGGCAGCCCCTGCCGGCGCAGGACCCGGGCGGGAGCGTGCACCGTCAGCCGGGGGTGCCGGCGGGCGCGCTCGGCCAGGGCCCGCACGGCCGCGGGCAGATCGGCGCCTTCCGGGGAGCGGTTCAGGCGCAGCGCGTTGCCTCCCAGGCTGCGCTCCTTCTCCACCAGGTGCACGCGCACCCCGGCGTCGGCCAGGTGCAGGGAGGCGGTCAGCCCGGCCAGGCCCCCTCCAACAACCAACGCCGAACGTTCCGGGACGATCGCCATCGGCCCCTGGCCCCCTGCCGGCTCCAGGGCCGCCAGGGCCGGCCGCGGGACTCCGGGGACGTCCAACGGCTCTCCGCGCAGGCTGCCCACCGCCAGGCTCAGCAGCTCGCCGGCCTGACGCGTGGCCCCGGCGGGGTCGGCCCGGTGCACCGCGGCGCATTCCTCGCGCAGGGAGACGAACTGCAGGTCCACCCCCAGGCTCTTCTGGAACAGGGGCCCGAAGGTGCGCCGATTGCAGGCCCCGACCACCACCGCCTCCAGGTGGTGCTCGCGGACCAGGGCGCGCATCTGCTCCAGTCCTGCGGGGAAGCAGCCGAAGGGCACGGACTGCGCCGCCTGCACGGCGGGAAGTCCGGCGGCCTGCTGCAGCACCCGCGGCAGGTCGATCACCCCGCCGATCTCCCCGGCGCAGTCGCAGGCCAGCACCCCGATGCGCCGCGCCGGTTGAGCGGCCGGCGCTCCAGGTTTGGCGCCGGCATCCGCGCGGGCGGCGGGCGGCCTCCAGCCCAGGTAGCCGCAGACCCGCGCGGCGGCGGCGCTGCCCTGGGTGACGCTGTCCGCGACGTCCGCCGGCCCGGCGGCCGCGCCGGCCACGAAGACCCCCGGGCGGCGCGTGTCCACGGGGGACAGGCTGGCTGTGCGCACGAAGCCGAAGGGGTCCGCTTCCAGGCCCAGGCTGCCCGGGAGGCCGCCCGCTGCTGCGGCGCCTTGGGCTCCCACGGAAAGCACCACCAGGCCGAAGCGCTCCTCGCGGATTTTGCCGTCCTCGCCGCTCACCTGCAGGAGCAGGTCGCGCGTGGCCGGATCCTCGCGCAGCACCGAAAGCCGGCAGCGCTCCAGGCGGATGTCGTAGGCCCGGCGCAGCGGATCGTAGGTGTCGCTGAAGGAGCGGGCGAACACCCGGTCGTCCATGAAGAATACGCTGGCTTCGGCGGAGGGCAGGATGCGCCGGGCCAGGACCGCCTGGCGCGTGGCGTAGCCGCAGCAGAAGGCCGAGCAATAGTCGTGCTCCTTGTCGCGGGAGCCCACGCACTGCAGCCAGGCGATGCGCGCCGGAGGCTGGCCGTCGCTGCGCCGCAGGATGCGCCCCTCGCCCGGACCGTCGGCGGAGCACTGGCGCTCCATCTCCAGGCCGGTGAACACGTTGGGGTACCGCCCGTAGCCGTACTCCTGGCTGCGGGCGGGATCGAACAGGGACAGGCCCGTGGCCAGCACGATGGCGCTGACGCTGAGCTCCTCCAGCCGGGGCGCCTGCTGCAGGGAGATGGCGCCCGTCGGGCAGGCGGCCTCGCACTTGCCGCAGCCCTCGCACCAGGGGCCCTTGTCGATGGCGTAGGCATCCGGAACGGCGCGCAGGGAGGGCCGGTAGGCCGCCTTGCGCTGCACCAGTCCGGCCTGGAAGGGATCGGGCAGGGCCTGCGGGCAGACCCGGGCGCAGCGGTCGCAGGAAATGCAGCGGCGTTCCTCCACGTAGCGCGGCTCCCGCCGGATCGCCACCCGGTACCCGCCGGGCTCCCGGCTGGCCTGCTCCAGATGGCTGCGCGTCCAGACCTGCAGGCTTTCCGGCCGCGAATGGTCCAGCAGGTCCTGGGAGATGGTGGGCCGCGTGCAGCCGGGTCCGTGCCGGGCCTCGCCCCGGCACAGCAGGCAGTTGTGCAGGGGGAACATCAGGCCCAGCTGCGCGGTGGTGCCCCCCAGCGAGCTGCCCTGCTCCACCAGCAGCACCTCCAAGCCGGCTCCGACCAGGTCCAGGGCGGCCTTCTGCCCGCTCACCCCGCCGCCCAGCACCAGCACGGGGGGCGGCCGGGTTCCCGCGCGGGCGCGGCTCGGGCCGCGCGCGACGGCTTTCTTCTGCGCTTGCTTCGGCATTTGCGCTATCCCTCGGTGGCGGCGTCCACGAACTGCACCAGGTCCAGCACCCTGATCCGCAGCTCGCGGGCCCGGGCGGCCTTGGCCAGCGTGCGCACGCACTGGGGGCAGGCGGAGACCAGGTAGCGAGGCCTGCACGGCCGCGGCCTGGGCCACTCTCCGGGCGGCGACCTCGGCGGTCAGCTCCGGGGAGAAGGTCTCCAGGTCGCCGCCGCCGCCGCAGCACAGGGCGTGCTCGCGGCTGTTCTCCATCTCGACGAATTGAAAGCCGGGAACCTTGGCGCAGCAGCTCGCGCGGCTCCTCGTAGTGCCCGCCCTTGCGGCCCAGGTCGCAGGGGTCGTGGTAGGTCACCACCCCGGGCCGCTTCGGCTCCCCGAAGCGCAAGGTCCCCCCGGCCGCCAGGTCGCGCACCAGCTCGGCTGGCGGTGAGCACCTCGAAGCCCAGCTCCTCTCCGAGTTGGCCGGGGTACACGTGCTTCCACATGTGGTAGCAGGAGGGGCAGGTCAGCACCAGGCGGCGGGCGCCCAGGGCCCGGACCTCTTCCAGGTTGTGGGCCATCAGCTCCCGGGCCTGGCGCAAGCTGTCCGGCCATCATCAGCGGGAAGCCGCAGCACCACTCCGCGCCGCCCAGGGTGGTGAAGCTCAAGGCCGCCTTCGCCAGCAGGCTCACGAAGCTCTGGGGGATGGCGTAGCTCATGGGGAACATGGCCGAGACGCAGCCCACGAAGTAGACCGTCTCCGCCCCCGGCTGCCGGTCCAGGCCGGCCGGCTGCCGGGCCAGGTTGGAGGTCCAGGCCAGGCGGGAGGCGTTGTCCTCGCCGGAGACATTGTGGAACTGCCGCACCCTGCCGCCCAGCAGGCCCAGGGCCTGGAGGCCCTTGGCCAGCTGCGGGTCGGCCTGGAAGCCCTCCTGCCGGCCGGCCAGGTGCTCCTGCATGGCCTTCTGGCGCAGCAGCTCCACGAGCGCCGCACGCTCACCCCGTAGGGGCAGTGCTGGCCGTGCAGGAGTCGCAGCCCAGGCAGCGCCAGATGCTGGCGTCCCCCAGCGAGGCGTTCCTCCAGGCCCGAGCTGGGCCAGGCGCATCATCCGCGCCGGCGGGATGCTCATGGCCGCGGCCGTGCGGGCAGCCCGAGCTGCAGCGCTGGCACTGGTAGCAGAGCGAGGGGCTCTCCGCCCCCGCCGCGCGCAGGCGACGCGGCCAGCCGTCCGGCCCCGGCGTCACGCTCATACGAGCTTCTAGATGAAGTACTGGACGCTGGACGTCGGCGGCGTCCTTGATGGCCGTGGCGGCCCCCACCACGTCCTCGACCTCGGGGATCAGGTCCTCCCGCTTGATCTCCATCACGTCCATGCTCATCTTGCAGGCGAGGAAGTGCACGCCCAGGTCGATGCAGGCCTGGCGCAGCTCGGCGAGGGTGGTCACGCCCTTGGCGGCCATCATCTTCTTGAACATCCAGCGACCCATGCCGCCGAAGTTGAACTTGGAGGGGCCGAGGCGCTCGAGGCCGCCGCGGTTCATGAGGCCCACCATCCGGCCCATGAAGCCCTTGCCGGTCAGGTTGCCCTTCTGGATGGCCTTCAGGCCCCAGAAGGTGAAGAACATGGTCGTGTTCATCCCCGCCGCCGCCGCCGAGGAGGCCAGGGTGAAGGCGGCGAAGACCTTGTCCATGTCGCCGCTCAAGAGGACGATCGTCGTCCCGTTCTTCGCTGCCATGCTGTCCTCCTAGGCTTTCTTGCGGACGAAGTATCGTATAGAAGCCGTCCGCGGTCTCCTCGCCGAGGAACTCGTTGCCCGTCTGCTCGCACCAGGCGGGAATGTCCGCGTGCGCGCCCTCGTCGTCGGCCTGGATCTCCAGCACCTGGCCGGCGGACATCAGGCGCATGTTCTTCGCCATGTGGACGATGGGCATGGGGCAGGCCTGGCCCACGGAGTCCTGCACCTTGTCGGCGGTAATCGCTTCCATATCGTATCCTTCCTTTCAGAGCCAGGGAACCACGATGTGCTGTTCCACCAGCTCGACGAATCCGTCGTAGCCGATCACCCGGATGCCCGCGATCACCCGGGTGATGCCGCGCGCCTCCAGGTCCGGCCCCAGCGCGTAGACGCGGATGGCGGCCAGCGCGGTCTCCAGCAGCCCCTGGCTGCGGGCCCCCGGCCGGGCGGCGTACACGCCGTCCTCCAGGAGGAGGATCGGCGTCGCCCGCCGCGGCCACGCGCAGGAGCGGACTCCAGGCTATCGGAGCCGAGTCGGCGACTTGTTGACCGTGTGCAGCATGTTCCCTCCGCGGCTTTCAGAACGGCAGCACGGCGGTGCAGCCGGCCAGGATTTCCTCGATTTGCGGTCCGCTCACCACCCGGGCCGGCAGCACCAGGTCCTCCGGGGCCAGGCCCCGCTCGGCCAGGGAGCGGTCGTGCACGTAGAACTCCTTGATCCCGACGTCGGGCAGCGTGGGAAAGCCATCGCCCAGCGGCTTCATGTCCAGGGCCGCGGGCTTCTGGCCCTTGACAGGGTGTACACCCCGTCGTCGAGGAAGATCGACGCAGAGCTGCAGCTCGAAGACGGCCACGCCCATCATGGCCCGGAAGCCTTCCGCCGGGTACACGGAGCCGTAGGGCGCCTTGCGCATCAGCATGGCCACTTTGCGCTTCCACCCTGTCCCCCTTAATCCCCGAAAGTGACGAAGCGCTCGGCCTGGCGCGAGGTACTCCGCCAGGGCCCCCAGCCCGGAGAGCTGCAGGTGCTCCATCTTGAGGTCCGGCTTCAGGCCGCGGAACTTGGCGCAGGCCGTGCAGGCCACGATCGGCACGCCCTGGGCGGCCAGCTCCTCGTAGCGCTGGGCCATGTTGCGCTCCCCCGGGGGATTGACGAAGCGGTTGGCGTTGTTGACCCCGTCGGCGAACAGGAAGATGCCGACGATCTGGTGCCCGCGGGCCAGGGCGGCCCGGACGAAGTGCCAGGCGCTGTCCGCCGCCTGGTGCTGGTAGGGCCCGTCCAGTACCATGATGCCGATCTTCACGTCCGCCTCCTGGTCCGGTCCGCGGCTCGGCCGCTGCGGCCGTCCCAACCGCTCCGGCCCCGCCAGCTCGCGTTCGGCGGCCAGCCGGCCGGCCAGCACGGCGCGCAGCAGGTTGAGGGCCTCGATCAGGCGATGATCGCCCAGGGAGTAGTAGATGGTCGGCCCCTGGCGCTCCGTGCGGACCAGCCCCCGCTCCCGCAGCACCCGCAGGTGCCGCGAAACCGCCGGCTGGGGCAGGCGCACCTCCGCGGCCAGCTCGTTCACGCACAGCGCGGCCCTTCTCCAGGGCGTAGAGCATCAGCACGCGCTTGGGGTCCGCCACCCCGTAGCACACCCGGCTGTGCAGCAGCACGATCTCCCGTTCCAGGCTGGGATTGGGCAGGCTTCCTTCCTCCCTGTTCACATACGCATATGTGAATATATGCACGTATTCTGCCACACTTTGGGAAGGAAGGCAAGAGGTTTTCTGCTGCGCGGTTAGAGGATGTCCATGCAGATCAGGCAGATGTCGTCGTCGAAATCCTCGCCTTCCCGGAAGCTGACCAGCTCCTGGAAGAGGTTGGCTACGAAATCGCGGGGATGCTGGTCCCGGAGCCGGAGCATCTTGTCGTTGATGACGTCCTTGAAAAACAGGCCCTCGGCGTCCTTCTGCCGGACCTCCACCAGCCCGTCGGTGTACAGCACCAGTTTCGAGCCCCGGGGCAGGGTGACCCGGTGGTTGCGGTAGGCCGAAGCGCGCCTGGCCAGCTCGTCGTTGTCCACGAAGGCCAGCGGAACCTGGGTCTGCTTGACCTTCAGCTCCACGACCCGGTCGCGCAGGCAGAGGAAGGGAGGGTTGTGCCCGGCGTTGGAGTACAGCAGGCTGCACTCGTTCTGGTCATAGACTCCGTAAAACGCGGTGATGAAGCTCTCGTTGGTCTGGTTGATCAGCACGCTGTTCAGGTAGCTCAGCAGGCGGGCGGGATGCTCCAGGATGCCCCTGGACTGCGCCAGCGAGCTCTTGATCATCGAGGTGATGAAGGCCGCGGGCACGCCGTGCCCCGAGACGTCGCTCAGGAACAGGCCCAGCTTGGCCCCGTCGGACAGCTGCAGGAAGTCGAAGTAGTCTCCCCCCACCTGCTCCATGGGCCGGTACAGGAAGGCGATCCGCTCGTTCGGGGTTTTCTGGGGGATCAGCCGCTGCTGTATCCGGCGGGCCATTTCCAGCTCCAGGCCGATCAGCCGGTTCCTTTCGAACAGGGTGTTGCGTTCGGACTGCAGCAGGTCCTGCTTCTCGATGATCAGCAGGCGCCGCAGGAAGTCCTTCCGGGCCAGGACCTCCATGAGGTAGCAGACCACCATGCCGATGACGTTCGCGGCGATGAAGAAGAAGTTGTTGTTGATGAAAACGACGAACAGCTCCTGGTCGCTGAGCATCCTCAACAGCAGGACTCCCGCCGCTTCGTAGCCCAGCACGATGAGCCAGCAGGTCAGGGTGGCGAAGCGAAAACGCATCCTGGTGAAGGTATAGGCCCACATCAGCACGAGCATCAGCCCGGCATAGTAGTAGCGGGTGGTATTGGGGTCCCGGGAGACCACGATCATGGCGATGATCCCGAAACCGGCCAGCAGCGCCACCAGGCTCATGTCCAGCTCCACGATCTTCCGGTAGAAGGAAGTCCAGGTCAGCGCCAGGGACAGGGCCATGAACGGACAGACAATGGCGAAGCGGATGAGCCAGATGAGGTTCTTGGTCAGCGGGGCGATGAAGATGTCCAGGACGCCGAAGGCGGAATACAGGGCGATTCCCAGGAGGTAGGAGATGCGCAGGAAGGTCAGCGACTTCTGCTGATAGTCCTCCAGGAACAGCCCTTCCAGGTCGCCCGGGAAGCGCAGGGTGTTCCTCTCCAGAAGCCGGCTGATCCGTTCCTCGCCGGTGACCTGGGGCGCTTGGACCGTCTCCGCGGACATAGCTCATTCATATGTGATATACAATTCCGTGTAAAGCCCGGCGGAGCGCTTTATCAATGCCGGGGCTGGGCCGACAATGGAAGCAGGACCCAGCAAGGCGACGCGGTGGCCGCATAGGCAAGCAGGATGGAGCAAAAAGAGGCCATAGTCGAAGCATGGGTGATCTGGGCCAGGAAAAAGCTTCCGATCACCGTCAAATTCGCCTCCAAGTATTCCCTTTGGGTGCGCTTCCCGCCGGGCGGCCGCCCCCCGGACGGGGCGCAGTTCGCCCGGCTGGGCATCAGGCTGGAAGGCCGGGAAACGGAGCTGGGGCCCTGCCGCCTGCTTCCGGAACCCAACATCGAAGGGTTCGCCGGCAGGCTGGTGCTGACCCGCGACTTCCACGACCTGGAAAGCCTGTTCTTCCGCGGCAAAGCCGTGCGGCTGCAGGCCCTCGCCCAGGTCATCCCCCCGCTGCTGGAACAGCCCGCCAGGATCCGCCAGGAGTTCAAGAACTACGCCGCCGACCTGGCCTACTCCTTGAGCGTCTACCGCGGCCATTTCGACGCCCTGGACGCCGAGCACCAGGCCGAACCGCAAGCGGTCCGGCAGATCGTCGAGCAGAGGATCCTCGAATCCGACGGCCGGGACTTCATGCGTTTTCTGGATGCCAAGCTGGAAACGCTGCGGCGCCTGGTCGGCAAGCTCCCCGAGAAGGAGGCCCAGGAGCACGCCTTCTATTTCCGCAAGCTGCTGTGGAACGTGATCCTGTGTTCCCCTGTCATGGCCCGCACCAACCTGAAGCCCCGCGGCTACGCGGGGGACTACGAGATGATGCGCATGATCTACGCCAATGCCTACGAGGGGGACTCCTCCTTCTCCAGGCTGCTGCACAAACATCCGGTGGAGCAGCCCGGAGCCGAGGCCGTGCGCAGCCGGCGCGGCTACATCGCCGGGTGGGTCCGGGAGTATCTGCGGCGGGCCGGAAAAGCGGCGCCGCGCGGCAGGGTGCACATCCTGTCGGTAGCCTGCGGTCCGGCTTTCGAGTTGAAGGATATCCTGGTCTCGGCGAAAATCGCCCGCCGGCTGCATTTTACCCTCTTCGATCAGGACCAGTACGCGCTGCTGGAAGCGGCCAGGGTCGTGGCCCAACTGGAGCAGTCCCTGGGAACGAAGATCTCCGCCGAGTACCTGCGGGAGTCGGTGCGCGCCATGCTCTTCACCAAACAGCTGCAGGAGCGCTGGGGGCGATACCAGCTGATCTACTCCATGGGGCTGTTCGATTATCTCTCTCCGCCGATCGCCGCGGCGGTGCTGGCCAGGCTCTATGAGCTGCTCCTGCCGGGAGGACAGATGGTGATTGGGAACTTCCACCCCTCCAACTCCAGCAGGACCTTCATGGATTTCTGGCTGGATTGGGTCTTGATCTACCGCAGCGAAAAAGAGCTGCGGGACCTGGCCCGGGAGCTGCCGGGAGCCAGGGTCTCGGTCACCTCGGACAGCACGGGCATCCAGCTGTTCCTGCACGTGGGCAAGGGGCGAAGCAGTGGGCGGTAAGGACGTCGAAGCCAGGCGCGCGGAGCGCCGGCACATCATCTACTACCTGCGGGTGTTCGCGCAGGACAGCGGCGAGCTGGTGGGCTACCTGGCCGACCTCACCACGGAAGGCTTCATGGTGATCAGCGACCGGAAAGTCGCGGCGGGCCGGACTTTTCGCCTGAGAATGGATCTGCCCAAGGAAATGAAAGGCACCCGGCAGGTGCTGTTAAAGGCCAGGGTCATGTGGTGCAAACCCGACGCGAATCCGGACTTCTACAATACGGGCTACCGGATCGTAGGCCTGTCCAAAGAGGACGCGCGGACGATCGACGGCCTGATCCGGGACTTCTTCTACGAAGAGCCCGAGGAAGACGCCGCAGGCGGAAGCCCGACCCTCTAGCCCCTAGGCTCTGGTCACCCGCGCCCCGGCGGCCGGGAAGGCCGCCAGGGCCGGGAGCGCCATCCTCAATTGACATCCGGCTCCAGGGGACCAGCCAGGGGTTTGACGAAGAACAGCTTTCCGGGCAGCTGCGGCATCACGGAAGAGGGAATCCACATGTCCGGGCCGTACTTGAGGGTGACCCACAGGGCCTGGCCCTGGTAGTTCATGTCGCGCACGGGCAGGTAGCCGTCCACCCCGCCGATGGTCACGTCGGCCTGCATGAAGATGCCCGGGCCGATGGTGTTGGCGCAGGCCGGCACCAGCGTCGTTCGGCTCTTGAAGCAGGTGATCGAGTTCTGGACGATCGTCAGCGGGTGCAGCTTGGCCGCCAGGCGGTGGGTGGGCTTGAGCCACTCCTCCATGTTCTTGAAGTCCTCGGCGAAGTGCGGCTCCCAGAAGGCGATGTGGAAGCACCAGCCGATGCCGTAGATCAGCACGAACTTGGCCCCCTTGGCCCGCAGCTCGCCGATGCGCCCGGCGTAGGTGGGCAGCTCTTCGCGGGTGGCGAAGTGGCGCTGCTTTTCCGGAACGGTGAGCTCGCCCAGCGGCCCGTAGAAGGGCTTCTCCATGGCGTAGCGGAAGGCGCCCGGATTGGAGGGGGGCAGGGTGTTGCCTTCCGCGTCGGACCACTCGTCCATGTTGAAGCCGTGCAGGTGCTTGCAGTCCACGTTCCAGCGCCTCAGGAACTACACCGCCCAGCGGTACATGCCCATGGGTCCGACCGAGAGGATGAGGATGCACTGCCGGCCTTCGTCCTTGGCCAGCTTCACCTGGAAGGCGATCTCGTGGCCCATCAGGGTGTTGAAGTCCTCCAGGGTGTCCCCGCAGACGGGCTGGAAGTCCTTGTGCCACCACTTCTCCCGCTTGTAGACCTCTTCCGGCGGGCGGCTGCAGCACCAGTCCAGCTTTTTCAGGTCCCAGGCCTTGGGGAAGAAGCCCTCGAAGCGCGAGCCCTTGATCGTGTTGAGCAGGGTGATCTGTTCCATCGATTTACTCCATGTCCTTCAGCGCAACCTTCTTGCCCGTCCGCGCCGACTCCAGGCCCGCGTCCAGGACCTGCATGACCTTCATCCCGTCGTACAGGTTCGGGGTCATCTCCTGGTCGGAATCCACCGCCTTCAGGAAGTCCACCACGGCGTGCACGTGCTCGTGCTCGTAGCCGATGGCGTGCCCCGGCGGCCACCAGTTGGCCACATAGGCGTGCACCGGCTCGGTGGCCAGGATCGTGCGGAAGCCCTGGGCGTAGTCCGGGTCCTCCATGGAGAAGTACTCCAGCTCGTTCATCCGCTCCATGTCGAAGAGGATGCTGCCCTTGCTGCCGTAGATCTCGAAGATGTTGTAGTTCTTCCGCCCGCCGGCGAAGCGGGTTGACTCCACGGCGCCCAGGGCCCCGTTTTCGAACTCCAGGGTCATGAAGGCGGCGTCCTCCACCCCCACCTTGCCCTTCTCCGTGCCCTTGGAGCCGGCCTGGAAGGTGCGTGCCACGGACTCGTCCGGCAGCGGCCGCTCGGTGATGAAGTGGGCGGTCATGGCCATCACGCTCTTCACTTCGCCGACCAGGAAGCGGGCCAGGTCCACGTTGTGCGAGCCCAGGTCGTACTGCGGCCCGGCACCGGCGGTCTCCTTGCGCAGGTGCCAGGTCAGCGGAAAGGTCGGGTCCATGATCCAGCTCTGCAGGTAGGCGCCCCGCCAGTGGTAGATGCGGCCCAGCTTGCCCTCGTCGATCAGGCGCTTGGCCAGTTGAATCGCCGGGCAGCGCCGGTAGTTGAAGTTGATGTAGTGCTTGCCCTTGGCCGCCTTGACCGCCTGGTACATCTCCTTGGCTTCCTGGTAGCTGACCGCCGTCGGCTTCTCGCAGTAGATGTGCTTCCCGGCCTTGGCCGCCGCGATCACGATGTCGTGGTGCAGGTAAGTCGGGGTGGACACGTCGATGATGTCGATGTCCTTGCGCCCCACCACCTTGCGCCAGTCGGTCTCCACCTCCTCCCAGCCCCACCGCTGGGCGAACTGCTTCAACTGCTCCGCGTTGCGCCCGCAGGCCACCTTGAGCACCGGCTGGATGGGGATGTCGAAAAAGTAGCCCGCCTGCCTCCAGGCGTTGCTGTGGGCCTTGCCCATGAACTTGTCGCCGATGATCGCCACGTTCATCTTTTTCATGCGCTTATCCTCTTCAGGTACTGCACGCTCTGCTCGATCGCCTTGTCCTCGTCGTCGTGGTAGTCCGGGTGCAGGAAGTCGATCTCCACCGCCAGGAAACCCGGGTAGTTGACGGCCTTCAGCTCCTTGACCAGCTGGCTGTTGTCGACCATGCCCTCCCCGACCGGGGTGCAGGAGAAGAAGAACCACTCGTCGGCCGCAACCCCCTTCTGAGGCTTGAGGTCCTTGACGTGGGTGGACAGCACGTACTTGGCCAGCTTCTTCATCCCCTTGATGGGGTCGTCCAGCAGCCGCAGGAAGTTGCCCGTGTCGAAGTTGATGCCCAGGTTGGGGGAATTGACGTTCTTGACCAGGGTGAGCATTTCATCGGCTACAAAGTCGATGTGGTTCTCGGTAGCCAGCCTGACGTCGTATTTCTTGGCGACCTTCACCGCTTCCGAATACATCTTGGACAGCCGTTCGATCATCGGCGCGTGCGGCTCGAAGCGGAACATCAGGCTCGCGCCGATCACCTTCATGACCTTGGCCCCCACCGCCGCGGCGTACTCGATGTGCTCGATCATCTCGGCGAAGGCTTTCTTGTTCTTCCCGCCCTCCAGGCCATCGGGGTGGCCCCACCCGTACACGCGGTCCATCTTGTGCTCGTCCAGCAGGCCCTTGAGCGAGGCCAGGTAGTCCTTGTCGAACCGGGGCATGAAGCAGGACTCCAGGGTGAGCCCGTCGCAGCCCATCTGGGCGCAGCGCTGAATGTACTGCTCCACGGTCATCTTCTTGTCCGGCGTCTTCTGCTGCGGGTAGACCTCGCCGAAAAAGCGGTGATAGCTGTAGTGATCGACCCCGACCTTCATCTGTTGCCTCCTAAGAACGAGTTTCAGTATTTCTTTGCCGGCGTTGATCCGCAGGTAGCTGACCGCCACCGACAGGACCACCAGCGCGCCGTAGGCGATCTCCTGGTAATACGGGTTGACCCGCGACAGGTTGAGCATGTTGGAAATCACGCCGATCAGCAGGACGCCCAGGAAGGTGCCCAGGGCGTTGCCGGTCCCCCCGGTGATCGGCACCCCGCCGATCACCACCGCGCCGATGGCCTTCAGCTCCAGGCCGGCTCCGGTGGTGGGCAGGGCGGCCCCCAGCCGCGACAGCAGCACCACCGTGGCCACCCCCGCCAAGAGGCCGCTCAGGGCGAAGAAGGCCAGGGTGTTCTGCTTCACCCCGATCCCCGAGAGGAAGGCCGCCTTGCGGTTGGCCCCGATGGCGAACACCCGCCGCCCGAGGCGGGTGTTGCTCAGCAGCACGTGCACGAAGACGAAGCCCAGGATGCTGATGACGAACATGAGGGGAAAGACGTTGAACAGGTTCGTGTTGCTGATCGCCCCGAACTGCTCGTAGATCGTCTGGATGACCCCTTCGGTGGCGGCCAGCGCCGCCCCGTGGAATACCCCGATGGTGGCCAGGCTGATGATGAAGGAGGGGGCCCCCAGGCGTATGCTCAGGAACCCGTTCAACAGCGAGCAGGCCACGCAGACCAGGATGCCGATCAGCGCCGCCAGCAGCTCGTTCATGCCGGTCTTCAGCAGCATGGCCATGATACAGGCCGACAGGCCGATCATGGCGCCGACGGAAATATCGAAATTGCCCGAGATGATCAGGATCGTCGCGCCGGCGGCCACCAGGCCGAGCACGGAGATCTGCTCCAGGATGTTGAACAGGTTGCGGAGGACGAAGAACTTCGGGTTGATGATGCCGGCCG
>CAVUYS010000100.1:0-48004 GCA_963745745.1 uncultured Spirochaetota bacterium
GCTTTCGCTATCAACGACAGCGGGCAGATTGCGGGCAAGTCTTGGAACAACAACATGACCAGTTACCGTGGCTTCCTTTACAGCAACGGGACTATGACCAGCGTAGGGAGTCTTCCCAGCAACGGTTTTGAACTAGTTTCGCAACGGGCATAAGCAATAGCGGGCAAGTGACGGGCTATGCCGGTATGGGTACCGGCTTTCACGCTTTCTCTTACAGTAACGGTACGATGACTGACCTCGGCGCACTTCCAAACCAGGGCGATGTAATATGCTACGCCTTGGCGATGAACAATTATGGACAAGTCGTCGGGTTATCCAGGGTATCAAGCTTCTACCATGCTTTCATCTATAGCAACGGGACTATGACGGAGATTGGTACTCTTCCCGGCGACACCTACAGCTATGCCGTCGACATCAACGACCTTGGCCAAGTGGTGGGGTACAGCAATGCTATAGATCCCTATCATGCTTTCCTCTACGATCACGGCACAATGGTCGATTTAGGCACATTTGGTGGTCGGAGTGGTCGGGCATTCGGCATCAACAATAGCGGCCGAAATCTGGGATCCTGTGAGACGAGTGACTCTGGTACCCATGCGTGCTTCTACTACAATGTGGTTACAACGAACCTGAACGAAGTGATTGCCCCAGTGTCCGGTTGGACACTATATGAAGCAGATGCTATCAACGATTCAGGGCAAATCGCTGGCACGATGATAAACGCGAGTGGCCAATTACATGCCTATCTCTTGACACCTGTTACCGAGCCATCCACTTTGCCCTCCTCGGCATCAGTGCTGTCGCACTCGTGGGCTACGGTTGGCGACGGCGAAAGAAGTTGCACATCTAGTCACACAAAATCCCATAAATTTCGGCAGAGCATATCATGAAAAAGCCGCTGTTTTTTCCGCGAGCATTGGGAAACAAAAGGACTGGCGATAGGAAACGGCTATTGATCGAGCATTTGGAATCCAGGCTGGTGCTGAGGTTCGAATCCCTTTATCTCCGAGTTGATGGCCGACAACAAGTACACGCTGATTGACGGCAACGGCGTGTCGTCAGATTCGATCGAAATCCACAACCCAAACGCCACCACCTTCGACATCAGCGGCTGGTATCTTACGGACGACCCCGACGAGCCCCACGAAATGGGCATTTCCCGAGGGAACGGTGCTGGCCCCGAGCGAATACAAGATTGTCTACTGCGATAACGGTTTTACCACGCATCCGGAGGGCGAACTGCACACCAACTTCCAGTTGAAAAAGGACGGCGAATATCTTGCCCTTAACAAGCCGGAGACAGGCGGCGGCGTGACGATTGTAGATGAATTCGCGTCGATTTTTCCGCCACAACAAGAGGATGTCTCCTACGGAGTGGCCCAGTCTTCGGTGACATATGTCGGCGAGAACTCGGCCGTGACTTACTCGGTGCCCACTTCCGCCAGTGCGGGGCAGAACTGGCAATCCGAGTCCTTTAGCTGGACTGCCCTGAATTACAGATTCAGCACCGACGCCAATGGCTTCACTTATCAAGACAGCGTAGACCGGCCACGGGTCGTTGGTCTGAAACGAGGAGGGGACGCCGTTGGGCATCACCTTGACGCCGCGCTCGTAGCGTTGCTTCGAGGCCGGTGTCTGCGCGGCCAGCTTCTCCATCTCCCGCTCGGTCAGCGCTTTGACCCGGTCGCGATCGATGCTGGACGTGGCATGGCTACTCGTTTCAACGGTCATGCGGCAATCCTAACGGTCGTTCAGATAACGCAAAGTCCAATTCGGGTTCGGGGCCTTGGACGGTCGATCGGATCAGTGCCTGCCGACCCGCTCCCAGACGTCGGCCAGCGTGTCGAGCTGCTCGGGCTCGAGCCGGGAGAGGAAATGACGGCGGACGCCGTCGTGGTGGTCGGGGCGAGCGGCGGTGATCTTCTCGCGCCCGGGCCGGGTGAGAACGGCGTTGTAGCCGCGGCCGTCGTCGTTGCAGCGCCGGCGCTCGACCAGTCCCTGGCGCTCGAGCCGATCGACGAGGCGGGTGATCCCGCTGCGGCTGAGCAGCAGGCGATCGGCGAGCTCGCCCATGCGCAGCTGCATGCCGTCGGCATCGACGAGGTTGATCAGGACTTCATAGGAGGTGAGCGGCAGTCCGTGGACGCGCTCGAGCTCGTGGTCGAGGCTTGCGATCAGCTCGCTGTGCGTTTCGAGCAGGCCGCGCCAGGCAGCCAGCTCGCGCTCGGAGAGCCCGCTTTTCGCCGTACCTTCCATGTACCGGAGGGTAACAGGGTGCTTGCGCGTGCAACTAGTTCTTGGTAAAGTAGTTGATCCCGCAAGTACTTGGTTACAACGAGAGCAACGAAAGAGGTAGGAGATGAAGCTCGAAGGCATCCACCACATCACCGCGATCACCGCCGACGCCCAGCGAAACGTCGACTTCTATGCCGGGACGATGGGTCTGCGGATGGTCAAGAAGACGGTCAACCAGGACGAGCCCAGCGTCTACCACCTGTTCTACGCCGACGAGCAGGGGAGCCCCGGCGCCGACCTGACCTTCTTCGAGTTTCCCGGCTCGCCGCAAGGTCGCGCCGGCGCCGGGATGGTGCACCGGATCGGCTGGCGGGTCGGCTCGAGCGAAGCGCTCGATTTCTGGGCCGAGCGCCTCGGCGGCGTCGGCACCGAATCGGAGCGCGAGGCTGAGCGCCTGCGCTTCCGCGATCCCGAGGGGCTCGAGCACGAACTCCGCGTCGCCACCGACGTCGCCGACGCGCCGCTGATCGCCGATCATCCCGAGGTGCCGAAGGAGGTCGCGCTCCAGGGCTTCGACGGCGCCCGCGCCTACAGCGCCGATCCGCAGCGCAGCGTCGATCTGCTCGAGGCCGGACTCGAGTTCGAGCGGCGCGACGGCGCCTGGGAGGCTCGCGGCGAGGATCGTGGCGGTCTCTGGGCCTACGACGCGCCCCCGGCCGACCACGGACTCCAGGGTGCGGGAACGGTGCACCACATCGCCTGGGCCTCGACGATGGACGATCACGAGGCCTGGCGAGGCCGCGCGAGTGAGCACGGCGCTCGTCCGACCCCGCTGATCGACCGCTTCTGGTTTCGCTCGATCTACTTCCGTGAGCCGAGCGGCGTGCTCTTCGAAATCGCCACGCTCGGCCCCGGATTCGCGGTCGACGAGGATCCCGACAAGCTCGGCGAGAAGCTGATCCTGCCGCCGTTCCTCGAGGACCGCCGCGAGCAGATCGAGGCGGTGCTGACACCGATCACCAACCCGCGCGCCGCGCGCGCCAGCTGAGCTCGATGGCAACGATCACCGACATCGGCCTCGACCACCTCGTCCGCGAACCGGCGGGCGAGCCGGAGGGGGCGCTGATCCTCAACCACGGCCGCGGTACCGATGAGCGCGACCTCTACGGGCTAATCGATCTGCTCGATCCCGAGCGCCGTCTCGTCGGCGTCAGCACCGGGGCGCCGTTGACCGGGATCCCGCCGGGCGGCCGTCACTGGTATGTCGTGCCGCGGGTCGGCTATCCCGATCCGGCGACCTTCGCCTCGAGCTTCGAGCAGCTGACGGGTTTCCTCGACGGTTTCCTCGCCGGGCGCGGCCTCGACTGGTCGCGCGCGGTGATCGGCGGTTTCTCGATGGGTGCGGTGATGTCCTACTCGGTCGGCATCGGTGCCGGCCGCCCCTCGCCGGCGGGCATCCTCGCCTTCAGCGGATTCATCCCCACGGTCGAGGGCTGGCGGGCCGAGCTCGACGGCCGTGAGGGGCTGCCGGTGATGATCCACCATGGCCGCCAGGACCCGATCATGGAGGTCGGCTTCGCAAGGCAGGCGGCCGAGCTGCTCAGCGCCGGCGGGCTCGCGGTCGATTATCTCGAGACCGACGCCGCTCACTCGATCCCGCCGCAGGCGATCGAGCGCGCCCAGGCGCTGCTCGCCGCCGGCCTGCTCGCCTGACTCGCCGCCGGCTCAGCCGCGGGCGAGCGCGCCCTTGGGCTGCTCGGCGGGGGCGGGCGGGATCTCTCCGCGCAGCGGCGCGTAGGGAAGCCGGCGCGGGATCGCCAGCGTCGTAGCGAAAGCCAGCGCCATCGCCGCCGCCGACATCGCGAAGGCGACCGTGAACCCGGACTCGACCGGCAGCCCGGTCGAGAGGACGATGTGGGCGGCGACGATCGAGGCGGCGATCTGGCCGCCGAGTGAGCCGCCGATCGTGCGCATGATCGTGTTGATCCCGGTCGCGACGCCGGTCTTGCTCGGATCGACGGCCTCGACGGTCAGGTTGGCCATCGAGGCGAAGGCGCCTCGCCGCCCAGGGCGTAGATGCGGATCAGGATGCGGTTGATGATCGAACGGGCCCGCTCCTTGTCCCCCTTGCGGATGGCCGCCAGCAGGGCGAACTCCTCCTGCAGATAGACCTCGCGGGGGTTCTGGTAGAGGTTGCGCTTGACCGAGTGGATGGCCTCGGCCTTGGTGGCGCTGGCCCGGCCCTGCTCCCGGTTCAGGCGCATCAGGCTCTCGTTGCAGAGGTTGGCCGCGCAGGCCAGCTCCAGCAGGCTCCAGGCCGCTTGCGCGATCAGCGGACCGGATTCCTCCCGGGTCCGCTCGGGATGCACCGCCGAGAACAGGCCGCCCACCGCCTCGTTGTTCAGGCACAGCGGCACGCACCACACGTACAGCCCCTCGGAATCCAGGGCGATGTTCGGCTCGCCCCAGCGCAGCGACTCCTGGATCATGCGGGCCGGATCCACCTCGCGCTGCCGGGCCCGGTGCCAGGGATAGTACTCGCAGCGGTTGGCCGCCAGCCGCCCGTCGCTCACCAGGGCCGCGCCAAAGTGGCTCTCCTTCTGGTAGCGCTCGGCCAGCCGTTGGAAGGACCCCAGGAGAGCTTCGCTGTTCCAGGTTTCCGCGGGCATGCTGAGATCGAGGATACCCTTTTTTTTCGATTCATAAAACACCAAAATACCGGAAAAAGCGCTCATTTTACAAAACCGGATCCACAACATCCGCTATAGTGGTGCGCATAAGAATATCCTACGAAGGAGGAATTGAGTGGTTTCATTGAACGCGATTTCGGAAGCCCTGCAGAAGGGCAAAGCGGACGAGGTCAAAAAGCTGGTCAACCAGGCGCTGGAGGAGAAGGTCGCTCCGAAGAAGGTGCTGGAGGAAGGCCTGATCGCCGGCATGGACATCATCGGCGGCCGGTTCAAGCGCAACGAGATCTACATCCCCGAGGTCCTGATCGCGGCGCGGGCCATGCACGCCGGCATGTCCATCCTCGAGCCGATCCTGGTCAAGGCAGGCATTAAGATGATCGGCAAGCTGGCCATCGGCACCGTGAAGGGCGACCTGCACGATATCGGCAAGAACCTGGTGGCCATGATGTACAAGGGCGCCGGCTTCGAGGTGCAGGACCTGGGCGTGGACGTGCCCGCGGATAAGTACGTCAAAGCCGCGGTCGACGGGGCGGACATCGTCGGCCTGTCGGCCCTGCTCACCACCACCATGGTGGCCATGAAGGGCGTCATCGAAAGCCTGAAGGAGAAGGGCACCAAGACCAAGGTCATCATCGGCGGGGCCCCGGTCACCCAGAACTACGCGGACGAGATCGGCGCCGCCGGTTACGCCGCGGACGCGGCCAGCGCCGTGGAAATCGGCAAGAAGCTGCTGAGCAAGTAATCTCCCGGGTTTCCCACAGAGCTATCCAGGAGGCGGTGCCCGGCGCACCGCCTCTTTTTTTTGTCGCTTCAGGGAACCCTCCAGGCCGCGGCGGCGACCAATGATGCAAGTTGACACCAGGAGGTTCGAAAGATGAGACGATGGATCGTAGCTGTACTGCTGCTGGCCATGGCCGCCGCCGGGGCCTCTGGCCAGGCGGCAGAGGACCCGCAGGTCTGGAGGAAGCTGGGCCTGAGCGAGGAGCAGATCGACCAGGCCCGGGCGATCTTCGAGAGCACGCAGAAGAGCGTCCGCGAGGCCCGGGCCGAGATCGACGTGCTGAGGGCGGAGCTGCGGCGCCTCTTGCTGCGGGAACCGGTGGACATGGGGCAGGTGGAGCGGCAGCTGCGGGCCAGCCTGGAGTGGGAATACCGCCTGCGCCTGGCCCAGATCAGCCGGCAGGTGCAGCTGCGGCGGCTGCTCGGGGACTGGGACTACGCCCGGCTCATGGAGGCGATCCGCGAGCGGCGCCGGGGGGCCAGGGAAGGGGACGCCGAGGGAGACGGGTCTGGACGCAACGGGCCCCGACGCTGATTTCCAGCTGGTCCGCCGTTACCTGGCTGGCGGGGACCCCCAGGCCTTCGCCAGCCTGGTCCGGCGGCACCGGCCCATGATCCGGCGCCTGCTGGCCGGGCTGCTGCGGGGGGAGCGCGAGGAGCTGGAGGACGCGGAACAGGAGGTCCTCCTGTCCGTGTCCCGCGAGCCTGCCCGGCTTCCGCTTCCAGTCCTCGCTGGCCACCTGGATCTACAGCCTGGCGCGGCGCCGGGCCCTGGACCTGCTGCGCCGCGGCCACCGCCGGCGGCAAGGTCTGGAGCGCCTGCGCCTGCTGCCCGCCGACCCTCCGGCCGATCCCCTGGAGCCGCTTCTGGCCGGGGAGCGCTCGGCGCGCCTGCTGCGCGCCTTCCGGAGCCTTTCGGCCGGGGACCGGCAGCTGGTGATGATGAGGGACGTGGAGGGCTTCTCCCTGGGCGAGATCGCCGGCCTGCTCCGGGCGCCGGTGGGCACCGTGAAGTCCCGCCTGCACCGGGCGCGGGCCCGCCTGGCCCGGGCCATGGAGGTTTGATGAGCAAGAACAAGAACACGGTCCGGCGGCCGGCCTGCCGCCGGGTGCGCCGCTGGCTGCAGGAGCGGCACGACCGGGAAGGGACGACGGCAGAGGGGTTGGTCGCAGCCGCCGCGGCCGTCCAGAGACCACCTGCAGGGCTGCCCGGAGTGCCGGCGGTTCCAGGAGTTCCTGGAGGGCTACGGGCGGGAGCTGGCCGCCTCCCTGGATGGCCTGTACGCCGCGCGACCGGCGCTGCCGCCGGCCCCTCGGGCCCCGCCGCGCCCGAGCGGGACGCGCCCGGGCGGTGGGCGCGGCGCCCCGCGGCCCGCTGGGCCGTCCCCGCCGCGCGGCGCTCCTGGCGATCGCGGCCGGCACCCAGGTGCCGCGCCTGGCCGCCGGGGCGCGCGTCGAGCGCCGGATCCGCCGGGAGGTGACCACGCTGGTGGAGGCCGTGTATTCCCGGCCGCTGGCCCAGGGCGTCGAGACCGCCCTGGCCGGCGGGAGCCTGCTGGAAGGTCTGGCCGAGGGGGACGGCCTGCAGGGCCTGGGGGAAGGGGAGGACTTCCTCGCCCAGTAGCCATCTTGCGCCCCGGCGCGCTTCCCCTTACTGTGAGGCCATGAAGCGCCTGCTCCTGCTTTCCCTGGCCGCGGCTTTCGTGTTTACCGGCTGCCTGGCGGACCTGCTGGGACGCGAGCGCAGCGATTCCGCCCTGGCCGGACGGGTCTTCCCGGAGGACGCCCCCCCGCTGGAGGAGCTGCCGGAAGGCTCCCTGGCCGTGGTGGAGCACGCCCCCACGGGCGAGGTGCCCTGGGAAAACCTGGAGGGCGGGGCGTGGGTGCTGTTCAACAAGCCGGTGGTGCCCCTGGCCCGCCTGCCGAAGCCGGCCGCCTCCTCGGAGGCGATGCGCCTCCAGCCGGCGCTGCCCGGCGTGTTCCGCTGGTACGGCTCGCGCCTGCTGGCCTTCGAGCCGGAGGGCGCCCCGGCCCCGGCCACCGAGTACACGGTGCTGATCGACCCGCGCCTGAAGGCCCAGGACGGCTCCACGCTGGCGGGCCTGGACGCCTTCCGCTTCCGCACCCCGGCGCTCCGGCTCCTGTCGCTGGAGCCTTCCGGCACCGACGTGGAGCCGGAGAGCTGCCGCACCCTGCAGCTGACCTTCAACTATCCCGTGCAGCTGGACACCCTCCGTCCCGCCCTGGAGGTCCGGGCCGATGGGCGCGGGTACCCCTTCGAGCTGCGCCACCCCCGTGGGGAGGGACGTGGGCAGGAGCAGGGGGAGGAACAGCGGGTCCTGCTGCTGGACATGAAGCGGGAGCTGCCCTGGGACGCGGAGGTCACGGTGCGCCTGGCCGCCGGCGCCCGCCCCAGGCCGGAAGCCTACGGCACCCCCGAGGAGCAGTCCCTCGGCTTTCACACCCTGGAGCCCCTGCGGGTGGAGAACGCCGAGCTGTACGACTGGCTGGCCTCGGTGGAGGCGTCGCTCCAGTTCAATCATCCCCTGGCGGAGGGAGCGCTGGACTTCGTGCGCGTGGAGCTGCCCGGCTATCGGGTAGAGGAAAACGCCGAGGTGACGGGCGCCTCCATCAGCTTGCGCAACCTGCCCGTGGCCTTCGAATCCACCTTCACGGTCACGGTGCGGGCCGGCCTGCGCGACCTGTACGGGCAGAGCCTGCCGGCCGACCGCAGCTTCACCCTGGAAGTGGGCCCGGCCTCCAGCTACGTGAGCTACCGGGCTTCCGGGGACCTGCTCCTGGAAAAGGGCTTCCCGCCGGTGGCCGTGGTGGAGTTCCAGAACGCCCTGAGCGGGGCCTTCGCGGCCGGGCGCCTGGAGCATCCCTTCCAGCCCGTGCCGGACGTGCCGCTGGCCTCCTATGGCGAGCTGCCGCGCAACACGCGCGTCCTGCGGGGCGTGGATCTCGGCCCGTTCCTGAACGCCGCGGGCACGGGCAGCGCCTTCGCCCGCTGGCGCTTCAACGCCCGCTCCTGGTGGTCGGAGGAGATCGAGGCCCAGACCGCCGACCTGCGCCTGCAGGTCACCGACCTGGGGGTTTCCCTGCACGTGGCCCACAACCGCCTGCTGGCCTGGGTGGCCAGCCTGGCCACCGGGCAGCCGCTGGCCGGGGCGGAGGTGAGCCTGCGCTCGGCCGCGGGGGATGCGGGGGAGCGGATCCGGCAGACCACCGACAACCGCGGGCTGGCCTCTTTCGCCCTCGAGGCCGGAGAGCTGGCGTCGTTGCTGGGCCCCCGCCGGGAAGACCTGGAGCTGGAGGTTCGCCTGGGCGAAGACCGCCTGGTGTACCGGCCAGCCGGCTCGCCCTCCTACACCTGGAACCTGCGCTCCGCGACGGAGGCCGCCCAGCCGGTGCCCGTGACCTGGCTGGCCTCGGACCGGGGCCTCTACCGGCCGGGGGAAAGCCTGTCCTTCCTGGGCATCGACCGCGACCTGGTGCTGGGCCGCCTCCAGGCCCGCCGGGGCGACTGGAAAGTGGAGCTGTGGCAGGGCTGGTCCGGCGAAAACGTGGTGGCCCGCGCGGCCGGGAAGCTTTCCGCCAACCGGACGCTTCTGGGGCAGCCTGGAGCTGCCGGCCGGCCTGGAGCCGGACGACTACCTGCTGGTCTACCAGCGGGCCGGCAGCGAGCACCGCCAGGAGACGCCGGTGAAGATCGCCTTTTTCCGCCGGGTGGCCTTCGCCCTGGAGCTGGACCTGCCCGCCGGGCCCAAGTACATGGGCGACAGCCTGGAGGCCCGCTTCGCCGGAAAATACCTGGCGGGGGGCAACCTGAGCCGCGGCCGCTGGAGCTGGTGGTGGGCCCGCCGGGAGATTCCCTACCGCCCGCCGGATCCGGCCGGGCTGTACCAGGGCTTCCGCTTCGGCGCCCGCAGCGGCGGGGAGGAGTACTACGACCAGTACTACGGGGAGTCCTACGAGGGCTACTACGAGGACCTGGGCAGGGCCGAGGGCAGCCTGGGCGGGGACGGGACCGTGACGGCCCGGCAGAAGCTGGCCGAAGGCCGGCCCGGGCGGGTCTACCACTACGAGCTCAACGCCACGGTCCAGGACGTGGACCGCCAGGCCGTTTCCAAGTCCGCGGGCCTGCCGGTGTTCACCTCGGAGCTGCTGATCGGGGCCCGCCTGTCCTCCGCGCGGGACAAGGCGGATGCGCTGTACTTCGCCACCGCCGGCATCCCCTTCTTCGCGGCTTTCACCGCCCTGGACCCGCTGGGGGCGGCGTATTCCGGAGCCCGGGAGCTCAAAGGGCGCCTGCTGCGGGAGAACTGGAAGATGGTCCGGGAGAAGGGCGTCGGCGGACGCCTGGACACGCGCTGGGAGCGGGAGGAAATCGAGGAGAAGAGCTTCACCGTCGGCCTGCCCGGCCGGCGGGACGCGCAAGGCCGGCAGCTGGCCTGGCAGGAGCTGACCACCGCGGCGGTAGGGCTCTACTACCTGGAGCTTTCCGGAAAGGACCGGCAGGGGCGGGAGGCGCTGACCCGGCTGGAGTTCTACTCCACGGGCAGCGCCAACGTGCTGTGGCGGCGCTGGGACGAGAAGCGCATCGAGCTGGTGCCCGATCGCCCCGCCTACGCCCCGGGCGACAAGGCCCGCCTGCTGGTCAAGAGCCCGCTGGAGCGGGGACGCTACCTGCTGACCGTGGAGCGCGAGGGCCTCCAGGAGCAGCGGGTCATCGAGCTTCAGGGCAGCACCGACACGGTGGAGGTGGAGATCCGCGAAGAGCACGTGCCGGTGGTCTACGTGAGCCTCTCGGCCGTGAGCGGGCGCACCGCCCCGCCGCCGGATTCCCCCGACCTGCCCGACCTGGGCAAGCCGCGGGGCTGCTTCGGGTTGCAGGCCCTGGCCGTGGATCCGGCCCCCCGGCGCATCGAGCTGGAGCTGGTCGCCGGCGCGGCCAGCTACCGGCCGGGGGAGGAGGCCGCCGTGACCATCCGGGCGCGCTGGCGGGGAAAGCCCCTGGCCGGCGCCGAGGTGGCGCTGGTGGCCGCGGACCGCGGGGTGCTGGACCTCATCGACTACCACCTCCCGGACCCCCTGGAGGTGTTCTACCAGCCCGGGCTGTATCCGGACCGCGTGCATCACGCCGATTCCCGCGACCTGCTGATGGACCCCGTGGTGTGGAAGGTGCGCGACCTGCCCGGAGGGGACAAGGAGGGAGAGGAGGAGGCCGCCGGCGCCGACTACCCGGTGCGCCGCGATTTCCGCGCCCTGGCCGCCTTCCAGCCCGCGCTGCTTACCGGACCCGACGGCACCGTGACCGCCCGCTTCCGCCTGCCGGATTCGCTGACCACCTTCCGGACCACCGCCGTGGCGGTGTCCGAGGACCGTTTCGGCCGGGCGGAGGGGGAGCTGCGCGTGGCCAATCCGCTGAACGTGCGCGCGGCCCTGCCGCGCCTGCTGCGCGCCGGGGACGAGGCCACCGCCGGGGTGGTGGTCACGAATCTGCAGGACAAGGCGGTGGAGCTGGGCGTGCGCGCCGAGAGCGACCTGCTGGAAATCCGCGACAAGCCGGAGAAGAAGCTCACCCTGCGGGCCGGGGAAACCCGGGAGCTGGCCTTCCGCTGGTCGGCCCCCCGCGCCGGGGAAGGCCTCCCTGCGCTTCCGGGTGGAGAGCTCCGTGCTGCAGGAAACCGTGGAGGCCGCCCTGGAAGTGCAGGCCAGCTGGGTGCGGGAGGCGGTGACCATCGTGGGCATGACGGAGGACAGCGTGCGGGAAGGCCTGGCCATGCCCGAGCGCTTCCTGGGCCTGCCGGAGGAAGGGCTGGCGCTGACCCTGGACTCCACGATCGCCTCCGGCCTGGTGGAGGCCATCCGCTTCCTGGAGCTGTACCCCTACGACTGCCTGGAGCAGCGCACCAGCAAGCTGTTCGCCTACGTGCTCTACGACTGGCTGGCGGACAACCGCAGCGCCGTGGAGCGGGAGCTGAGCGCCCTGCCCGCCTACCAGACCGCGGACGGGGGCTTCACCTACTGGCAGGACCCGTCCCACCGGCGGTCCAGCTACTATGTGTCGGCGCGCACCGCCCACCTGCTGGCCCTGGCCGGCGAGCGCGGCATCCCCGCGCCCGCGGGGCTGGATTGGGAGGCCCTGCTCGGCTATCTGGAGAGCGGCTATGCGCAGGCCCAACCCGCGCTGAAGCCCTACGCGCTGTACGTGCTGGCCGTGTGCGGACGGGAGGTGCGCGCGGAAGCCCTGCGCGCCGCGCGGCAAACCGAAAGCATGGGCCTGGGAGGGCGGGCTTTGCTGGGCCTGACCCTGGAGCGGGTGGGGGAGCGGGCCCCAGCCGAACGCCTGCTGGCCGACCTGCGCAATCACCTGCGCGTGGGCACGCGCTCCGTCACCCTGGCCGGCCCGCTGGATTCCTGGTACTACTTCGGCGGGGATCTGCAGGCCAAGGCCCAGCTGCTGATGCTCTACCGGCGCCTGGCGCCGGAATCGCAGATCACCCAGGCGCTGGCCGACGACCTGCTGGCCGGGCAGCGCCGCGGGGCCTGGCTGGACACCTCCACCACCGGCTGGGTGCTGCAGGCTTTCGCCGAGTACCTGGCTGGCAGCGGAGAGAAGGACGCGGATTTCCAGGCCCGCGTGCGCCTGGGCTCGGTGGTGCTGGCCGAGCAGGCCTTCCGGGGGCTGTCCCGCGCGCCGGTTACGCGGCGCCTGGACGCGGAGGCCCTGCGGGACCTGGCCCGCACGGAGGGCGGGACGGGGGAGAAGGTCCTGCCCCTGGAGATCGGCAAGCAGGGCCGCGGCCGCCTGTACTACACCGCCAGCCTGAGCTACGCCCTGGAGGCGGGATCACAGGAGGCCCGCGACGAGGGCATCGGGGTGGCGGTGACCCTGGCGGACCCGGCCGGCAAGGAGGCGGACAGCCTGCGCCTCGGGCAGGTCTACCGGGTGAAAGCGGTCGTCTATTCCAGCCGCGACCGCGATTTCCTGGCCCTGCGCCTGCCCATTCCCGCGGGGGCCGAGGTGATCGACGGCTCCCTGGCCACCTCCCAGAAGCTTCCGCCCGAGGAGGAGGCGGAGGAAGGGGAGGGGAAGGGGAGGCCGCTGAGTACGAGGACTATTCCTCCCTGCCCGTCCAGCAGGTGTACGACGCGGAAGTGCGCTTCTTCTTCGACCGCTTCCCCCGCGGCCGCGAGACGGTTTCCTTCCTGGTGCGGGCCACCACGCCGGGCTCGTTCCGCACCCCTCCGGCCACGGCCGAGCTGATGTATGAGCCTGAAGTCTTCGGCCGCAGCGCCGGCAGGATTGTCCGGATCACCCCGTAGGAGGCTGCGCCTCCGCGCGCTGGCCCTCCTCCTGTTTCCCCTCCTAACGGCCGCGGCGCTGCGCCTGCCGTATGCCCCGCTGCAGGCGCACCGCGCCTCCCTGGCAGGCGCGCGGCTGACCGACCGCCACGGGCGCCTGCTAACCGCCCTGCCCGGCGCGCAGGGCGCCTTCCTGCTGCGCCTGGGGCACGACGAGCTCCCGCCGGAGGTCCGGCGGATTTTCGTGCGCCTGGAGGACCGGCGGTTCTTCCGCCACTGCGGCCTGGACCCCCTGGCGCTGGCCCGCGCCGCGCGGGACAACCTGCGCCGCGGCGGGGTGGTCTCGGGCGCCTCCACGATCACCATGCAGCTGGCCCGTCTGCTGGCGCCACACGAGGGCGGCTGGCGGGGCAAACTGCGCGAGTCGCTGGCGGCACTGCGCCTGGAAGCCGTGCTGGACAAACAGGAGATCCTGCGCCTCTACCTGAACCTCCTTCCCTTCGGCCTGAACACCGTGGGGGTGGGCGCCGCGGCCGTGACCTACTTCGACCGGCCCCTGCAGGAGCTGTCCGCCGCGCAGGTCCTGCTCCTGGCCACCCTGCCACGCTCCCCGTCCCTGCTGGACCCCTTCCGCCATCCCGGCGCCCTGGGCGACGCCGCGGCGGCCCTGTCGCCGCGCGTGGACATCCCCGCCGGCGAGGTGCGCCAGGCCCTGACCACCCTGCGCCGCGGCCGGCCGGAGCGGCTGGCCCCGCATTTCACCGCCTATATTGAAAACGAGCTGCCGCGTCTTGCCGCATTGCGCGCCGGGGGGCGGGAGATCGTGCGGGTGACCACCACCCTGGACCTGGGGCTCTACCGGGCCGCGGCCGGGAGGCTGGCCACTGAGCTGGCACTGGCGGAGACCGCCGGCAAGCCCGCGCCGCGGGACGCCGCGGCCGTGGTCCTGGACAACGCCGGCGGGGAGATCCTGGCCTACGCCGGAGCGCCGGGGCTGAAGCCCGCGGGCCCGCACGCCGACATCGACGCCGCGCTCGTGCGCAACCCCAGCGGCTCCACGCTCAAGCCCTTCCTGTACGCCCTGGCCCTGGAGCGGGGCTGGACTTGCGCCTCCCTCCTGCCCGACCTGTCCCTGAGCTTCGGCGCCCAGGAGAGCTACCGGCCGGAGAACTTCGACCGCCGCAGCCGCGGCCTGGTGCGCCTGCGCAGCGCCCTGGCCGGCTCCCTGAACGTGCCAGCGGTCTACCTGCTGTCCCGCCTGGGGCTGCCCGATTTCCTGCGGACCCTTTCCCAGTTGGGGCTGGACCCCGGGCCGACCGGAAGCCTGGGCCTGGGAGCGGCCATAGGCAACGCGCCGGTGTCCCTGCTGGAGCTTACCCGGGCCTTCAGCGCCCTGCCCCGCGGCGGCCTGCTTCCGCCGCTTTCCGGGGTGCGCTTCCTGGTCACCGCGGAAGGGATGGCCATCCCGGCCGCCGCCCCCGGAGGCCCGCGGGTGTTCTCCCGGGAGAGCGCCTGGCTGATCGGTTCGATCCTGTCCGACCCCTCGGCGCGGGCCACCGGTTTCGGCACGCATTCCCGGCTGAACGTCGCCTTTCCGGCGATGTTCAAGTCCGGCACCGCCAGCGGCTACTTCAGCCTCTGGTGCCTGGGCGCCAGCCCCGCTCACACCGTCGGGGTGTGGGCCGGCAGCCTGGATCGCCGGCCGGCCCCCGGCGCCACGGGCAGCTCCGTGCCGGCGGCGGTGGCGCGCGCGCTGCTGGAAGAGCTGCAGGAGCGCCCGGGACGGCCGGTCGGCCGTGCCGGCGGAGCGGACCCCCTCCCGCCGCCGGGGCTGGCGGCCGCCCGGATCTGCACGCTGACCGGCTTCCTGGCCTCCCCAGCCTGCCCATCCGGGCGGGAAGAGCTCTTCCGCCAGGGTACCTTGCCGCGGCGCGCCTGCCCGGTGCACGGCGCAGGGCAGGGGCTGGAGGAGCTGGCCCTGGAGCTGTTCCTGGAGGGGGGCAGCGGGCCGCGGGTGCTGTACCCCCGGGACGGGGCGACCTTCTACCGGGACGGACTGGAGGCGCCGCAGGGGATCCCCGCCTGGATCGCCGCCCGCCGCGAGGAGACCCTGGAGGTGCGGCTCAACGGGGAAACCCGGGAGCTGAAGCACCCCTTCCGGCTGGAGCTGCCGGTGCGCCGGGGAAGCTACCTGCTGGAGGTCCGTGGGGAGGCCGGGCGGGACGCAGTGCGCTACGAAATCCGATAGAGACGAATTGACCTGGAAAGTCGATATTGAGGGTATATACTTTACGTTGTCAGGAGGGTACTCGATGAAAAAGATGCTATTGGCGGTGGCCCTGCTCGCCGCCCTGACCGGGGCTGCCTGGGCGCAGACGATCGATTTCGGCGCCTGGCAAGCCGAGTTTCCAGGGTTTTGCCGATGGGGTGGCCAACAGCCTGCCGATTTCCGCTTCCATCGGCCTGAACTGGTCGCACGCCTACATCGGGCAGTTCCCCCACTTCGGGGTGGGCGTCACCGTGGGCGGCATGTTCCTTCCCTATGAAACCATAGAACCCATCATTGCCGAGCTGGGGGCGGGCACCACCGTCCCGCAGGAGCTGCAGACCTACGGCATCCCCTTCCCGACCATCGCGGCGGGGGCCAGGCTGGGCGGCTTCGGCCTGCCCTTCGACATGGGCTTCAAGTTCGCCATCATCCCCGAGGAGGCCAAGGACCTGTTCAGTTCGAACATCACGGCCGACTATTTCCTGATCGGCGGCGACGTGCGCCTGCCCGTGGTCAAGGGCAAGGGACTGATCCCCACCCTGTCCATCGGGGGCGGCTACACCTTCATCCGCGGCCGCATCGGGATTACGGACGTGAGCTCCAGGGAGACCATCGACATCACCACCATGATGAACAATGCCGGCGTCGTTACCGGTGGGGTGGGCGGAAACGCTGGTCTTCACTGATCCGGACCTGGTCTTCAGCTGGGACACGCACACGATCGAAGCCAAGGCCCAGGCGAGCTGGAACGCCCTGATTTTCACGCCCAGCATCGGGATCGGCGCGGCCTACGGCATCTCCAACGCCGGCGGAGGTCTGTCTTCGTCCATGGAATATTATGAGGACGGCGTCTTGACCAGCGATCTGACCAACCTCCAAACGGCCTTCGCCTACTACGGCTACCCGACGCCCACCGCCAGCGGCTTCGAGGTCGTGTCGGACGCCAACGGCTGGTCCTTCTGGGTGTTCGGCGGGACGGCCATCAACCTGTTCTTCGTCAAGGTCGACCTGAGCGCCATGTACAACTTCCTGAACGGCGACTACGGCGGCTCGGTCAACGTGCGCGTGCAGCTCTAAGGGGCGCTCGCCGGCGCGCGAAGGCTGCACACCGCAACCAGCTTGAGGCCGGGGGCGACCCCGGCCTTTTCTTGAGCAAAGGCCGGCCTCAACTCCGCGCCTTGAGCTGGGCGGCGGCGCCGGGTGCATCGGTTGAAAAGAATGGGGGGCAATGCCGATCATGTCGGTAGCGGGTAAAGCCACAGTGAGCCAGCAACCTCAAGCCAGCAGCACGCCTCTGGAGATCCTCTGGGCCAACAGCTCGGAAGTCCTGTTCCAGGCCGACGAGCAGGGACGCCTCCATGAGGTCAACCAGGCCTTCAGCGACCTGTTCGGCTGCCACCCGGAAGCCGCCCGGGGGCGGGAGGTGGTGGATTTCTTCGAGCCCTCCTCCCGGGAGGAGCTCGGCCGCCGCCTGAAGGCGGCCTGCATCGGGACGGTCCCGCAGTCCATGTCCCTGCAGGCGGTGGACCGGGACGGCCGCCTGGTGGCGCTGGAGCTGCGGCTGGTGCCCCATCGCCGCGGCCGGCAGCCGTCCGTCTTCGGCTTCGCGGCCAACCCCAGCGTGACCGGCAACGCGGTGGAGGAGCTGGAGATCCTGCGCGACAGCTACACGACGCTGTCCGAGACCATGAGCGACCCAATACTGCAGATCAACGAGAACTTCCGCATCCTGTTCGCCAACACCGCCGTGCAGAACGTGTTCGGCTACTCGCGGGAGGAGCTGCTGGGCAAGGACCTGGCCATGCTCTTCCCTCCCTCCGTGTACGAGCGCTACAGCGACCTGTTGCGCAAGTACTTCATCGTCGATGTGGCCGACCGCAAGGCCTCCCGCCTGGAGCACTCGCTGGAAATGCTGGGGCAGAACAAGAACCGCGAGGTGGTGCCGCTGGAGCTCACCTTCGGCAACTCCAAGAGCCATCGCGGGGAGAGGGTGCTCACCTGCATCGTGCGCGACATCACCCAGCGCAAGATGGCCGAGCGGCGGCTGCGCTTCCTGGCCTACCACGACAAGCTCACCGAGCTGGGCAACCGCGACCTGTTCTACGTCACCCTGGGCCAGTTCCTGCAGAACGTGAAGCGCTACCACGACTCCCAGGGCGCGCTGTTGTTCCTGGACCTGGACGGCTTCAAGAAGGTCAACGACACCCTGGGGCACGCCATCGGCGACCGGGTGCTCTGCGAGTGCGCCCGGCGGCTTTCCAGCTGCCTGCGGGAGAGCGACCAGGTGTACCGCTTCGGCTCCGAGCTGGAGCCCGGCACGGCGCCCCAGGAGGACCTGTTCCGCTTCGGCGGGGACGAGTTCGTCATCCTGCTCACCCGCCTGGCCCGGCCCACCGACGCGGCCGTGGTCTCGCAGAAGATCATCGAGGCCATCCGGCGGCCTTTCCACCTGCCGGGGGTGGAGGACTCCAGCAAGGTCGCGGTGGGGGTGAGCATCGGCATCGCCCTGATCCCCGAGGACGGCACCGATCCCATGTCCCTGATCCGCAGCGCCGACGTGGCCATGTACAAGGCCAAGGAGCAGCACAACCGCTACGTGTACTTCACCGCCGAGTTGAACGAGAAGGCCCGCGAGCGGGTGACCCTGGAGTCCGGGCTGCGCGGGGCCCTGGACAAGCGGCAGCTGGACCTGTACTACCAGCCGATCGTGAACGGCTTCGGGCACATCGAAGGGGCGGAGGCCCTGCTGCGCTGGCGCAACTCCAGCGGGGAGCTGGTGCCCCCCTCGCACTTCATCCCCGTGGCCGAGGACACCGGCCTGATCCTGCCGATCGGCGACTGGGTGCTGGAGCGGGCCTGCCGCGACCTGCGCTCCTGGAACGAGAACGGCTACGCCGAGCTGTACGTCTCGGTGAACCTCTCCTCCCGGCAGATGGTGCGGGAGGACATGGTGCACCGCCTGCTGGGGGTGATCCGCGACACTGGGGTGAATCCGTCCAACCTGAAGGTGGAGATCACCGAGACCAGCCTGATGCACGACCCGCAGGCGGCGCGCCGCCAGCTGGAGCAGATCAAGGCCCGCCACCCCGGCATACGCATCGCCATCGACGACTTCGGCACGGGCTACTCCTCGCTGGCCTACCTGTCCGACTTCCCGGTGGATTTGTTGAAGATCGACCGCCGTTTCGTGATCAACCTGGACAAGGGCCAGAACGCCCGCATCGTCAACAGCATCATCGCCCTGGCCCGCAACCTGAAAATGGACGTCGTGGCCGAAGGGGTGGAGACGGTCGACCAGTTCCGCTACCTGTCCGCGCAGGACTGCCGGACCTTCCAGGGCTTCTACTTCGCCAAGCCCATGACCTCCGTCGACCTGAGCAGCCTGCTGGCCTCGAAAAAGTGATAGACGCCCGGACGGGACTTCGCCATAATGGGGACCGGGCAACCTCATGGGCAACATCGCCATCTTAAGCACCGACGACCGCACCAACCGGGCCATCCTGCAGGCCTGCACGGACTTCGGGGACGAGTTCGTGCCCGTGTACCTGCGGGACAAGAGCCATCATCGTCCAGTACCTGAACTACGAGCTGCCCGAAATCATCGTGGTGAACTGCTCGGACAAGTACATCAAGCTCAAGGCGATCCTGAAGGAGATCAAGAACGATCCCTGGCTGTACTCGGGGGGCTTCGTGCTGCTGCACGAGGAGGAGAGCGAGCAGGAGCTGCTGAAGAGCTTCGCCGGGATCAACCTGCTGTCGATCATTTCCCTGGACAAGCTCGCGGATTACTTCCCCCGCCTGCTGCGCATCCTGACCCAGAACCGGGGCATCCTGGTCCAGCGTGACCTGCACTTCCTCCTGCAGGCCAACCTGTCCGGATCCTTCCTGCTGGAGAACGACCCTTTCGACCTGATCACCTACTCCAACCTGCTGGCCAACTTCCTGTTCAACGCCAACCTGGTGGACATGGACGGCAAGGTCCGCTTCTACGTGGCCCTCATGGAGCTGCTGATCAACGCCATCGAGCACGGCAACTGCCGGATCAGCTACGACGAGAAGAGCGCCTGGCTGGATCAGGGCAAGGACATCCTGGACCTGATCCGGGAGAAGAACAAGGACCCGGCCATCGCCGGCCGCAAGGTCTACCTGAGCTACCGCATCGGGCCCAGCAGGTCCAGCTTTCTCATCCGCGACGAGGGCGACGGTTTCGACTGGAAGGCCCGCTGGGCGCGGCGGGGGGAGGACGGGCTGGAGGAGCTGCACGGACGGGGCATCGCCATGGCCGAGCTGTACCTCTCCTCCCTCACCTACAACGAGAAGGGCAACGAGGTCACCCTGGAGCTGCGGCACGCCGGCAGCGAGGGCAAAGTGGTGCCCAAGGTGTTCACCGACCAGGAAGAGGTGGTGATCCAGGACGGGGAGACCGTCTTCACCCAGGGGGAGAAATCCAACCACCTGTTCTACATCGTGTCGGGACAGTTCGAGATCATCGCCAACGGCAAGTGCGTCTCGGTCTTGAGCCCCCAGGACATCTTCCTGGGGGAGATGTCCTTCCTGCTCAACAACCGCCGCTCCGCCACCGTGCGGGCCAAGGGCCGGGGCGTCCTGATCAAGATCACCAAGGAGGCCTTCATCAACGCGATCAAGGAGCGCCCCCACTACGGCATCTTCCTGGCCCGCCTGCTTTCGCAGCGCCTGGTCAAGCTGCACAAGGCCATCACCGCCTGAGGCTTCATGGGCGTGGAGGTCCTGCCGGTAGCCGGCCCGCGCAGCGCGGAGGCCAGGGCCTTCCTGGAGCTGCCCTACCTCCTGTACCGCTCCTGCCCGCAGTGGGTGCCCCCCCTGCGCGGCCAGGTGCGCGAGCTGCTGGAGCGCCGGCACCCGTTCTTCGAGCATTCCCCGGGGCAGTTCTTCCTCGCCCGCCGGGGGACGACCACCGTGGGACGGGTCCTGGCCCTGGAGAACACCCGGTACAATGCGCGCCATGACCGGCGTTTCGGCTGGTTCTACCTGTTCGAGAGCGAGCAGGACCCCGAAACCTCCGGGGCCCTGCTGGCGGAGGTGGAGCGCTGGGCCCGTGGGCGCGGCTTGAGCTCCGTGGCCGGGCCCGGGGGCATGGGGGCGGGAACGGGCGTCGGGGTCCTGGTGGACGGGTTCGAGCACCGCGCGGCCATGACCATGATGGGTTGGAACCCCCCCTACTACGCCGGACTCCTGGAGCAGGCCGGCTACAGGCCCTTCAAGCACTACTACTCGGCGCGCCTGGCGCGGGACGTCTTCCGCATGCCGGAGCGGGTGCGCAGCGTGGCGGAAAAGGTGCTGGCCCGCGGGCGCTTCCAGCTGTTGGAGTTCCGGCGCAAGCGCGAGCTGCTGGCCCTGGCCCCCCGCCTGGGCCAGATCTACAACACGGCCATCGCGGCCAGCCACCCGGACTCCTATCCCTACAGCGAAGGAGAGCTGCGCCAGGTGATCCGGCAGTTCGCCCAGGTGGCCGAGCCGGGGCTGATCAAGGTGATCGCCTACGATGGACAGCCCGCGGGCTTCGTGTTCGGTTTCCCGGACCTGTCCGCCGCGCTGCAGCGGGCCCGCGGGCGCCTGCGCGCCCTGGAACCTGCTGGATCTGGCCGCCGAGTACCGCCGCACCGACTCGCTGATCATCAACGGCGCCGGCATCCTGCCGGAGTACCAGCGCCTGGGGGGCAACGCCCTGCTGTACCATACCCTGGAGCGCACCGCCAACACCGGGCGCTTCCGGCAGGCGGAGATGACCCAGATCGCCGACACCACCTCCCTGATGCTGTCGGACATGCAGACCCTGGGCGGCAGCGGTGTACAAGACCCATCGGGTCTACAAGCGCGACCTCTGACACTGGCGGGCTTGGCCGGGAGCGAGTATCATCAAGGCAGGAGGCCGACATGGCGGATGAGGGCGACAAGAAGAACGAGTTTCGCGTGAGCGGCGAGGACCTGCTGCGCAAGGTCAAGGACCTGATCCGCGAGGGCAACATTCGACGGATCATCATCAAGGACGAGAAGGGCAAGACCTACCTGGAGATCCCCCTGACCTTCGGGGTGGTGGGCGTGGTCCTGGCCCCCGTGTTGGCGGCGATCGGCGCGCTGGCGGCCATGGCCGGCAACTTCACCATCGAAATCGTCAAGCGCGACGAGAAGGGCGGCGAGTGAGCGCGCCGCAGCCGGAATCCTTCGAGGTCTCCACGGTGCTGCCGGCCGAGCCCCAGGAAGTGTACCGGGCCTGGCTGGACAGCGCCGGTCACACGGCCTTCACCGGCGCCCAGGCCGAGGTGCAGGCGCGGGTGGGCGGGCGGTTCACCGCCTGGGACGGCTATATCGAGGGACGGACCCTGGCGATGGAACCCGCAGGGCAGGCTGCCAGCGGCCAGCCCGCATTCCGCATCCTGCAGAGCTGGCGCACCACGGAGTTTCCCGCCGGCAGCCCGGACTCGCGCCTGGAGGTGCTGTTGGAGAAAGCCCGCGGCGGCACCCGGATCACGCTGAAGCACAGCGACATCCCGGCGGGCCAGGGCGCCGAGTACGCGCAGGGCTGGGCGGACCACTACTTCACTCCGATGATGCGCTGGTTCTCCGGGAAGAAAGGCGCCTGAGCAGGCCCGCCGCCGGAGGCAGCGCCAGCACGATCCCGACGCTGGCATAAACCGGCGATACGCGGGCCTGGCGGTCGCCGGCGCCGGCGGCGAAGACCACGGCGGCGACGGCCAGACCCCCGGCCGCCGTGGCCAGAAAATCCGACCACTCCGGCCGGCCGAAGCCCGCCCGGTCCAGCAGCTCCTTGGCGGCCCCCGCGCCCAGCGCCGCGCCCAGGCCGGCTCCTGAAACGCACAGCGCATAGGCGGGGTCCGCCAGCGGTGAATCCCGCCAGGCCGGCGCCGCCGCCGCCGAGACCAGCAGGGCGCAGGAAGCGCCGAACAGGAAGTGCAGCGCCTTGTCCTCGGCCAGGGAGGATCGGCCGGGGGTTTGCGCGGCCGCCGGGGTGAGCGCCGCCAGCAGCAGTAATAGAAGAATCCGTCCGCCTCGGGGCATGCCCGCCAGTATAGCGCAAGCCGGCAAGCTGTAGCACCCTGACACAGCGCGGCGCCCTTTTTTTCGGTCCTGGGTCAATTCGACACGCCCCGCTCGAGCGCCGGGAGCGCGGCGGAGAGCCTCTTCTATTTTATTTTGAGGCAATAATTTATGCCGCCCATCCTGAGCCTGGCCGGTGGGAATGTGGCACGGAATTTGAATAATTGTTTCTGAAACCATTTTCAGGAGGTGTGCTATGGCACTGATTCGCTGGCGCGACAGGGATCTGGAGCCCGCCGGCACCTTCGATTGGCTCCAGCAGCAGATCAACGACCTGTTCGAAGTCCCCCGCTTCCCCGAGATGCAGGGGCTGTTCGACAGGCGCATCTCCCCGGCGGTCGACGTGGTGGAGCACCCGGACCACTTCACGGTGGAGTGCGACCTTCCGGGCCTCGACCAGAAGGACATCGACATCTCCATCGCCTCCGGGCGTGCTGACCATCAAGGGCGAGAAGAAGGGGGAGAAGGTCAACGAGAGGGCCAAGGTCTACCGCCAGGAGACCTGGGAGGGCAGCTTCCAGCGCACGGTCGCCCTGCCGGCTACCGTGGACGCCGAGAAGGTCGAGGCCACCTACCGCGACGGCGTGCTCGCCATCGAGCTGCCGAAGAAGGAGGAGGCCAAGACCCGCAAGATCGAGCTGAAGGCCAGGTAAAGGGGGGTATGGCAATGGCGAACAAGGAAACCGAGCGCAAGGAGCTGAAGGCCGCCGACCACGAGCCGCTGCTGCGGCCGCTGGGCACGGTGAGCGAGCTGCCGGACGGGAACATCCTGCTGCGGCTGGAGATGCCGGGGGTGTCCCGCGAGAACCTGGACATCGACGTGGATGCCTCGGAGTTGTGCATCACCGGGCGGAGAGCCGAGCCCCGCGGTGAGCCGCGCGGCGGAGGGACCTTCCTCGTACGGGAGCGGCCGCGGGGCAGCTTTCGCCAGGTGTACACCCTGGACGACACGATCGACCCGGCGAAGATCGACGCCGTCCTGGAGGCGGGCGTCCTGAACCTGACGCTGCACCGCAAGGAGGCCATCAAGCCGCGGAAGATCACCGTGCGCTCCTGAGGCGGGCCGGGGGAGGAGCGCTACCGCGGCGGCAGCCAGGGCAGGGCGTCCAGGTCCAGGTTCCCCCCGGAAAGGATCACCCCCACCCGCAGGCCCCGGACCTGCAGCCCTCCCTCCAGCAGGGCGGCCACGGGGACCGCGGCGGAAGGCTCGATCAGGATCTTCATCCGTTCCCAGACCAGGCGCATGGCCGCCACGATGCCCTCCTCGCTCACCGTGACCACCTCGGCCAGCAGGGCGCGCAGGATGGGGAAGGTGAGCCGGCCCAGGGAGGTGCGCAGGCCGTCGGCCACGGTGCGCGGATTCAGGGAGGGAACGATCCTTCCTTCCCGCAGGGAGCGTTGGGCGTCGTCGGCCCCGGCCGGCTCGGCGGCCACCACGCGGGTGGCCGGGGAAAGATAGCGGGCCGCCAGCGCCGTGCCGCTGGCCAGGCCTCCTCCGCCCACGGGAGCCAGCAGCAGGTCCAGGCCCTGCACCTCGGCCAGCAGCTCGCGGGCCGCGGTGGCCTGGCCGGCGATCACCCGCGGATTGTCATACGGGTGGATGAAGGCGGCGCCGGTTTCCCGCACCACCTCCGCCAGGGTCCGCTCCCTTTCCTCCTGGGTGGGGCGGCAGAAGACGATGCGCCCGCCGTAGCCCTTCACCGCCTCCACCTTGACCTTGGGCGAGTTGTCCGGCATCACGATGTGGGCCGGTATGCCCCGCAGGCGCGCGGCCAGGGCCAGGGCCTGGGCGTGGTTGCCCGAAGAGTGGGTGGCCACCCCGCGCCCGGCCTCCGCGTCGCTCAAGGAGAACACCGCGTTGGCGGCCCCCCGGAACTTGAAGGCTCCCACCTTCTGGAAGTTCTCGCACTTGAAAAACAGCTGCGCGCCGGCGCGCTGGTTCAAGGCGGAGCAGGTGAGCACGGGGGTGAGGTGGGCGTGGGGCCGGATGCGCGCGGCGGCCTGCTCGATGTCGGCCAAAGTCGGGGCTTCCGGCGGGAGCCCGGCGGTCAGGTCCTGGGGATTGCTGGCGCTCATTTCGCCGGAGATTGTACCGCATCGGGCCTCACAGCGACAGCAGGCCGCGCTCGATGCCCAGGCGCAGGGCCTCCGTGCGGCTGCCGGCGCCCAGCTTGGCGTACAGGGAGGAGACGTGGTACTTGACCGTGTGCTCGCTCACGGAAAGCTCCCAGGCGATCTGCTTGTTGCCCAGGCCGCGGGCCAGCAGGGCCAGCACCTCCCGCTCGCGCGGGGTGAGACGCGGCCCCTCGCCCGCCGGCCGGGAGGGGAACCAGCCGGGGGCCAGGGGCGGGGCCAGGACTACCAGCCCCCGGTGCACGGCGCGCACCGCGGCGGCCAGCTGCTCCCGGCCCGCCCCCGGTCCCAGCAGGGCCCAGGCCGGCGGGCCGGCGGCGGCCAGGCGCCCCGCCGCGCCCGGGTCATCCGACAGGCACACCACCGCTGGTGCCGCGGCGTACCCCGAGGCGGCCCGTCCGCCCGAGGCGCCGGCCGCCGCGGCCAGCCCGCCCTGCGCGCCGCCTGCCCGCAGGTCCCGGTCTTCGGCCACGACCAGCACGTCGCAGGCCGGCCGGCTGCGGGCGGAGTCCAGGGAAACCACGCGCAGGTCCGGCTGGGACTCCAGCTGCGCCTCCAACCCGGCCCGGACCCATTCGGCGGCGGCCAGCACGGCGACGCGGATCGCGGGCATGGGGCCTAGCGGGAGCGGGGCCCGGCGGACCGCTCGCCCAGGGTCAGGGCGAGGCGCAGGGGCTTGCCTCCGCGCAGCAGCTCCACCTCCGCCTTCTGTCCGGCTTCGCTGGAGTGCAGCAGTTCCAGCAGCTCCCGGTGGTCCCGCACCGGCTTCTTGTCCAGGCCGGCCAGCAGGTCCCCGATCAGCAGGCCGGCCTGGTCCGCGGGACTGCCCTCTTCCACACCGACCAGCAGCAGGGCCGACTCCTGCTTGCGTCCCAGCGCCTCCTGCAGGCCCGCCGCCAGCTCGACCGTCTGGCTGTTCACGCCCAGGTAGCCGCGCCGCACGCCGCCGGTTTTCAGCCTGGCCGTGATGCGCAGGGCCAGCGCGGCGGGCAGGGCCACGCCCGCCCCGTACTGCGAGCGGTGCGTGTTCACCCCCAGCCAGCGGCCGTCGGGGGCGACCAGCGGGCCGCCCGAGAAGCCGGGGTAGCGCGGCCCGTCGTTGGCCAGGTAGCGCTCCAGCATCCCGCCCCAGCGCGTGCGCAGCGGGCCGCCGCGGGCGGTGATGATCCCCAGGCTGGCCTCGATGCCCTCCTCGGTCGGGCGCGCCAGGCTGAGCACCAGCTCGCCCACCTCCGGCTCGGCCTCCGCCGCCCGGCCCGTCACCTCCAGGGTCCCGTCCACGGCCAGCAGGGCCAGGTCGCTTCCCGGGTCCCGCCCCAGGAGGCGCGCCGGGAGGCGGCGACCGTCGGGCAGCCCGACCGCGATGTCCTCCTCCCGCTCCACCACGTGGTCGGCAGTCAGCACCGCCTTGGCCTCCAAAGCGATCCCGCTGGCCGGGTAGCCTCCCCGGGCGTCGACCTGCAGCGTGTAGGCTCCGGCCTGGCGCACCGCCTCGGCCAGCTCTTTTGAGAATTCCTGCATCCTTGACATATCAACCTCCTCGATCGTATGTGCAGGTTGAAGGTAGCCACGGGGCCCGGGGCGGACACCTGGCCGTTTGGCCGGGATCGCGAATGGGTATGCAACCGGCCGCACTATATGTAAATTACTCATGATCGAAGGGGAGGTCATGCAGCACAGCCTGGACATACCGGTGGTACTGCCTGCGGGCAACGACTGCGGGCGATGCCGCGATCGCCTGAAGGAAGGGTTGGGGCGCCTGGCCGGCGTGCAGGGCATTGCCCTGGCCCGAGGCGGGGAGAGCTTTGCGGTGCGCTACGATCCCGCCCTGATCTCCGCGCCCCGGCTGCAGGAGGAGGCCCGGCGCATCGCCGGCAGGTTGGGGGAGAACTACGCCCACCGGGTGCTGGAAGTGCAGGGCCTGGACTGCGCCGACTGCGCCGCCACCGTGGAGAAGATGCTCAGCCGGCGCCCGGGCGTGCTTTGGGCCGCGGTGAACGTGGCCGCGGGCAGCCTGGAGGTGGAGTACGACCCGGGCAGGCTCACCCCGGAGGAGCTGGCCGCCGAGCTGCGGAAGCTGGGGTACGCCTCCAGCGGGGAGGCGGAGCACCGGCACAGCACGGTGTTCTACATTCCCGAGATGGACTGCGACGAGGAGATCGCCCTGATCCGGGCCAGGCTCGGCGCCCTGCCAGGGGTGGACGACCTGGACTTCAACCTGGTGGCCCAGAAGCTCACCGTGATGCACCGCAGCAGCCCCGAAGCCCTGGCCCAGGCCCTGCGCGAGATCCACATGACCCCGCGCACCGAGAAGGAGGAAGAGGCCCCCCCGCCGTCCTTCTGGCAGCGCCGCCAGCGGCTCATCCTGACCGCGGCCTCGGGGCTGCTGACCCTGCTGGGCTTCGCTCTGGCCCTGGCCGGCCTGCCGCGCGCGGTGAGCTGGCCCCTGTACGGGGCCGCCATTCTTTCCGGAGGCTGGCTGATGGCCCGCAAGGCCTGGTTCGCCGTGCGCAGCCGCTCCCTGGACATCAACGTGCTGATGACCCTGGCCGTGATCGGAGCCCTGGCCATCGGCGACTGGCTGGAGGGAGCCACGGTCATCGTCCTGTTCGCCCTGGCCAACCTGCTGGAGTCGCTGTCCATGGAACGGGCCCGGCGCTCGATCAAGGCGCTGATGGACCTCAGCCCCCCCACCGCGCGTGTGCGCCGCGACGGCGTGGAGCGTGAGCTGCCCGTGAGCGAGGTCGCGGTCGGCGAGGTGGTCTCCGTGCGGCCGGGGGAGCGCATCCCCCTGGACGGGACCGTGACCGAAGGGGCCTCCGCCGTGGACCAGTCCTCGATCACCGGGGAGTCCATGCCCGTGGACAAGGGCGTGGGCGACGCGCTGTACGGCGGGACCATCAACGGCCAGGGCTACCTGGAGCTGCGCGTGAGCCGGCCGGCCGCCGACACCGCGCTGGCCCGCATCATCCACGGAGTGGAGGAAGCCCAGTCGCGCAAGGCTCCCTCCCAGAGCTTCGTGGACCGCTTCGCGCGCGTCTACACCCCGGCCGTGGTTCTAGCCGCCGTTCTGCTGGCCGTCCTGCCGCCGCTGGCCCTGGGCCAGGCCTGGGGAGTCTGGTTCTACCGCGCCCTGGTGCTGCTGGTGGTGGCCTGTCCCTGCGCCCTGGTGATCTCCACTCCGGTGACCATCGTCAGCGGCCTGGCCCGCGCCACCCGGGAAGGGATATTGATCAAGGGCGGAATCAGCCTGGAGAACCTCGCCGCCATCCCGGTCTTTGCCTTCGACAAGACCGGCACCCTGACCGAGGGCCGCCCGCGAGTGAGCGGCGTGCACGCGCTGGGGACCGGCGACGCGCGGGGGGCCGCCAGAGCGCCGGCGCAGGCCGCGGATACCGAGGTACTGTTGGTGGCCGCGGCCGTGGAGGCCCGCTCGGAGCATCCCCTGGCCGGGGCCATCCTGGCCCATGCCCGGGAGAGGGGGCTGACGCCGCCGGAGGCCGGGGAGTTCCAGTCCCTGCCCGGTCGCGGCGCCTCCGCCGTGCTGGACGGCCGCAGGCTGTTCGTGGGCAACCACCGCCTGTTCGAGGAGATGGGCTGGTGCTCCCCGCCGGTGGAAGCGCTCCTGGAGCGCCTGGAGTCGGAGGGGCAGACCGCGGTGCTGGTGGGGCGGGATGGGCAGGTGCTGGGGGCGGTGTCCGTGGCCGACAGGCCGCGGCGGGACGCCCGCCGGGCCCTGGCCGAGCTGAAGCGGGCCGGGGTGCGGCGCACCCTGATGCTGACCGGGGACAACCGGGCCACCGCCCGCGCCGTGGCCGCGGAGCTGGGGGTGGACGAGGTGCGGGCCGAGCTGCTGCCTGAGGACAAGGTCGAGGCGGTCCGCGAGTTGGCCGCGAGGCACGGCGGTGTGGCCATGGTCGGCGACGGGGTCAACGACGCCCCGGCCCTGGCCGCGGCCACCGTCGGCATCGCCATGGGGGCGGCCGGAGCGGACGCCGCACTGGAGACCGCGGACGTGGCCCTGATGTCCGACGACCTCACCCGCCTGCCGACAGCTGTGCGCCTGAGCCGCCGGGTGGGCGGCATCGTGCGGCAGAACATCCTCTTCGCCCTGCTGGTCAAGGTGGTCTTCATCGCCCTGACCCCGCTGGGTTTCACCAGCCTGTGGCTGGCCGTGGCGGCGGACATGGGCGCCAGCCTGCTGGTGATCTTCAACGGACTACGCGCCTTGAGGCGCGCCCGGTAGGGCTGGCAACAGCGTTCGCGGGGAATCTTTTGCCCATTTTTTGACCCTGGGAAAAATTTTCCCAGACGGCGGGCTCGAGCAGGCCCGCTAGGTGGGCACCGGGCCCGAAATCAGGCAAATTCGACGAAGATGGCCCCTCCAGCGAGCCCGCCGGCCTCCTGCCGGGCCGTGGTTTGGCATGGGTCTTGCATTTACCCTCTGCAGAATGATTCTTCACAGGAGGATGACGATGAATCGCAAGACCATGTGGATCGCGCTCCTGGCGCTGGCCGTGGCCGCCGCTGGAGCCTTCGCCTCGGGCAAGAAGGAAGAGCAGAACTACGGGCGGGGCTTCTACGGGCCCGGTCCCGGCGGCTGCCCGGGCTGCGGAGCCGGACGGGGCTGGCAGGGACGCGGCGGGCCGCGCGGCCCGCGGGGACCGTGGGCGCAGGACGAGGAATACGGGCTGAAGTTCTCCGAGGACAAGCTCACCGTGACCGGCCCGGTGTACTTCCAGAACCGGATGCACGCGGAGCTGAAGGCCGACGGCAAGGACTACGAGCTGATGGTGCCGCGCTTCTACCTGTCCGAGCTGGAGCTGGAGGAAGGCCAACAGGTGACCGTGGAAGGCTATGTGGCCCAGGGTGAGGAGGAGAGCTACCTGTGGGTGACCAAGGCCATCATCGACGGCAAGGAGTACGACTTGGAAAGAGGTCGCGGCCGCGGTCGGGGCTACGGCATGATGGGCTCCCGCGGCTGGTAAACCGGTCGTCCGGGCAAGCGTAAGAACGGGGGGCCGGCGTCCGTTGGGCGCCGGCCTTTCCCATGCCCGGGGTTCCGGGTACTATTGCCGAAGGAGCATGAGCCAATGCGCCCCCGCGAAGGTCTGTTGTTCTACGTCTTCCTGCTGGTCTTCTTCCTGAGCCTGGCGGCGCTGTCCGTTTTCCTGCTTTCCGGGGAGCGCAAGCGCGGCGCGCTGCTGGTCGAATACGAATCCGAGAAGCTGGCCACCGCGCTGCTGGACAACCTGCGGGAGAACCGGAGCCTGGACCTGCCGGAGCTCCGCGGGCGGGTGTTGGGCTTCGGAGTCTATACGGCCGGCGGGGAGGCGCTGCAGCGCTTCGGCACGGCGCCGGAGCTGCTCGAGAACCCGCAGTCGCCGGGGGTGCGCCCGCAGCGCAGCAGCCTGGTGCTGGTGCGCTTCCTGGGCCTGCCGCCCGGGATGATGGGCAGGATGTGGGGGGGGCCGCACCGGCGGGGCGAGGGTCCCGGCCAGGGTCCGGGCCGCGGCTCGCCGCAGATGATGGGTCCGCTGGCCCAGCTTCCGGCCGGGGCACCGCGCGTACTGTTCCTGGAGCTGGCCGCCGGGCGCTACCTGGCCCGCCAGCGCGTGTTCCGGCTGGCCCAGGCCGTGGTGCCGCTGGCCCTGGCCGCGCTCGGGGCGCTGGTGGCGGCCCAGTACCGCCGCAACAGCGAGTACCGCCGGCGCCTTTCCGCGCAGACCGAGCTGGCCCGCCTGGGGGAGATCAGCCGCACGCTGTCCCACGAGATCAAGAACCCTCTTTCGGCCATCCGCCTGCAGACCGGCCTGCTCAAGAAGACCCTCCCGGCGGAGCGCCATGGGGACCTGCGGATCATCGAGGAGGAGATCCAGCGCCTGGCACTGCTCACCGAGCGGGTCGGCGACTTCCTGCGTGACCCCCGCGGGGCGCCGCAGGAGCTGGACCTGGACCTGTTCCTGCGGGAGCTGGCGCTGCGCTACGACGGCCGGCTGCGCTATCGCCTGGAAGCGGATGGGCCGGTGCGGGTGCGGGTGGACCCGCAGCGGCTGCGTTCCGTGTTGGAGAACCTGATCAGCAATGCGCTGGAAAGCGGGGCGGGGGAGGTGGAGGTGAGCTGCGGCGCGCAGCGCCACCGGGCCGAGGTCAGCGTGCTGGACCGCGGCGCGGGCATCCCGCCGGAGATCCGCGCCAAGGTGTTCGATCCCTTCTTCACCAGCAAGACCAAGGGCTCGGGCATCGGGCTGGCCGTGGCCCGCCGCTTCGTGGAGGCCGCCGGGGGGGAGCTGGAGCTGGAGGACCGGCCCGGCGGCGGCACGGTGGCCCGGGTCCTGCTGCCCAGGGAGGCCGAGTGAAGGTCCTGGTCGTCGACGACGAGAAGAACATCCGCGAATCCGTGGAGCGCTACCTGCGCCTGGAGGGCCTGGAGACGGCGGGGGCGGAGAACGGCCTGTCGGCGCAGCGCCTGCTGTCCGAGCAGGCCTTCGCCGCGGCGATCGTGGACCTGCGCATGCCGGGACTGGACGGCCTGGGCCTGCTGGCCTGGCTGAAGGAGCAGGGGCTGCGCGTGCCGGTGATCATGATCTCCGCCTACGGGGAGATCCGCGACGCGGTGGAGGCCATGAAGCTGGGCGCCCGGGACTACGTGGTCAAGCCCTTCGACCCGGAGGAGCTGGTGGTGCGCCTCAAGCGCGTCCTGGAAAGCCGCCGCCTGGAGGCGGAGGTGGAGCTGGCCGCCGCCCCGGAAGGCCTGGAGGTGCTGGGGGACTCTCCCGCCATGCGCGAGATCCGCGCCATGGTGGAGAAGGTGGCCGCCACCCCTTCCACCGTGCTGATCACCGGCGAGAGCGGCACCGGCAAGGAGGTGATCGCGCGGTTGATCCACTCCCTGTCGGGACGGGCCGACGGCCCCTTCGTGCCGGTGAACGTGGGCGGGATTCCCGAAACCCTGCTGGAGAGCGAGCTTTTCGGCTACGAGAAGGGGGCCTTCACCGGAGCCGACCGGCGCAAGCCGGGCATGTTCGAGCTGGGTTCCACGGGCACCCTGTTCCTGGACGAGATCGGCGACATGCCGCTGCCCCTGCAGGTCAAGCTCCTGCGGGTGCTGGCCGACCGCCGGGTCCAGCGCCTGGGCGGCACCCTGTCCATCCCCGTGGACGCCCGGGTGATCTCGGCCACCAACCGGGACCTGGACGCCATGGTGGCCGCGGGGCGCTTCCGCGAGGACCTGTTCTACCGGCTGAACGTCATCCGCCTGTCGGTGCCGCCGCTGCGCGAGCGGCCTGGGGACCTGGCCCCCCTGGTGGGGCGGCTGATCCGCCGCCTGAACGCCCGCCTGGGCAAGAGCGTGCGCGGGGTGGACGCCCAGGCCCTGGAGGCGCTGCGGGGCTACGCCTTCCCCGGCAATGTGCGGGAGCTGGAGAACCTGCTGGAGCGGGCCATGATTTTCGCCGAATCCGACACGCTGGGACCGTCGGACCTCACGCTGCCGGCCGGAGCCGCCAGAACCGCCACGGCCGCCCGCTCGCTGGACAGTCTGGAGCGGGAGGCCATTGTGAACGCGCTGCGGCGCTGGGAAGGCAGCCGCACGCGCACCGCGGCCGAGCTGGGCATCAGCCGGCGGACGCTGCTGAACAAGATCAAGGAGTACGGGATCACGGCCTGAAAAAGAGGCCTACAGCTCCTTGCCGTACATCCGGTAGGTCTTGTAGATGCGCGCGCCCCAGTTCTCCATGGCATTGCGCATCGGGAAGTTGTCCTCCAGGATCCAGGAGAACTCGCCGCGATCGAAGCCGGCCTGCCTGCCGCGGGTGTAGGTCTCATAATAGAACAGGGCGTCCAGGCCCAGGCCCTGGAACTTCTTGCGCACGCCCATGGCCAGCACGCGCAGCATGTTGATCTTGCGCGCGTGCCACAGCACCTTGAACAGGCCGAAGGGGAACAGGCGCCCGCGGATGTGCCGCAGCGCGACGTTCAGGTCCGGCAGGGCGATCGAGAAGCCGGCGATTTCCCCGTCCACGAAGGCCAGCAGCACGACGTCCGGCACCACCGCCTTCTTCAAATCCTTGGCCGTGTGCTCCAGCTCCGCCTCCGTCCAGGGCACGAAGCCCCAGTTGCGGGTCCAGGCGTCGTTGTACACGGTTTTGAGCAGCTCGATCTCCTCGGTGAACAGCTTTTTCAGATTTATGGTCCGGATGGTGACCTTGCGGCGCTTGCGCACCAGCTCGGCCACCCGCTGGATCTTCTCGGAGATGGGGGTTATGGACTCCATGTAGTAGGCGTACAGGTCCCGGGCCTTGGTGAAGCCCGCTGCCTCGCACAGCCGCAGGTAATACCGGGGGGTGTAGGGCATGTGCAGCACCGGCGGCTGGTCGAAGGCGTCGGTCAGCAGACCCACCACGTCGTTGGTCGAAGGGTTGGTTGGCCCGATCACGCGCTGCATGCCCCGCTCCCGCAGCCAGCCCTCCGCGGCGGCGAAAAGCGCCCGGGCGGCCTCCTCGTCCTCGATGCACTCGAAAAAGCCGAAGAAACCGGCCTTCTCCTGCTGGAAGGCCACGTAGTTGTGGTCCACGATGGCGGAGATCCGGCCCACGATCTTCCCGTCCCGGCTGGCCAGGTAGTGCTGCAGTTCGCTGTGCTGGAAGAAGGGATTCTTGCGCGGGTCCAGCAGCAGCTTCTGGTCGCTTACCAGGGGAGCCACCCAGTTGGGATTCCCGCGGTACAGCCGCCAGGGGAACAGGATGAACTTGCGCAGCTCGCCAGCGGTGCGTACCGGCCGGATCTCGGTTGTGGGAGTCATGCCTCCGTTATAAGGCCTGCGGCTATGGTTGTCAAATTTGGACCCTTCCGGCGGAGATCGGGGCGGCGGTGGCTCCGGGCAGCCTGCTGGCCACCGGGGCCGGAGCGTACTGCGAGGTGAGCTGGAGCCCGGAACGAGGCTGAGCGTGGACCCGCAGGCGGGCGTCACGCTGCGGCAGGGCGCTCTGGCCCTGGTGCTGTACCGCCTGCGGGCCATGATCCCCCGCGGCCGGCGCTTCACCGTGCGCACGCCCGTGGCGGTGGCCGGCGTGCGCGGCACCGTGTTCTACGTGAAGGTGGAGAGCCCCGAGAGCACCTACCTGTGCGGCTGCAACGGCAGCCTGCACTTCCAGGGCATCGAGGGGGGCCGGGCACGGAAGGTGCGGGCGGCGCACCACCAGGCCTTCCACTTCCGGCGTACGCCCGCGGGCATCACCTCCGAGGAAGCGGGGATGCTGTACCACGACGACCAAGGGCTGGCGGCCAGGATCGGGGTCAGGATCGACTGGTCGCGCCCGGGCCGGGCGGACTACCCGGAGCGCTGAGCCGGGCCAGTCCGATCCAGCGGAACAGCAGGGGAGCGCCCAGGGAGACCCAGCCTCCGGCCAGCAGGTAGCGCACGAAGCGCAGGGGCAGGTACAGGGCCTGGCCCTGGGCCGGGAAGAGGCGCTTCAGTCCCAGGTACAACCCCAGCAGCACGACCAGGCCCGCCGGCAGGCGCAGCAGCCTCCGCGGCAGGCCGCCCTCCTGGTCGCCGGACCAGAGCCCGCGGCGCAGGAAGTGGCCGACCAGGAAGCCCAGCATGCCGGCCACCATGGCCACGGAGTCCTTTTCCGGGAACAGGGCCAGGGCGGCGCCGGCCAGCAGGCCGGCGATCGGGATCCCCGTCCACCAGGGCAGCCGGGTGGGCCAGGCAGGTACCGGAAGGCGCCCAAGCGCCCAGGCCGCGGCCAGAACCGCGGCCCCCACCGCCCAGCCGCCCAGGACGTCCGTGGGGAAGTGCACCCCCAGGTAGACGCGGGAGAGGCCGACGCCCAGCATGAGCAGGACGGCGGGCGCCCATACCCAGCGTCCCGCGCCCCGCCGCACCGCCAGCAGGGCCAGCAGGCCCCACAGCACCACGGCCCCCTGGGCGTGCCCGCTGGGCAGGCCATAGCCGGATTGCTCCACCAGGGCAATGCCCGCCGCCAGGTCCGCCGGGCGGGGCTGGGCCAGGGCCTGCTTGAGGGCGTGGTTCAGCCAGCCGGACAGGAAGTACACCACGGACACGCGCAGGCCCAGGCGGGAGTCCAGGCACCAGTACAGGAAGGGAAACAGCAGCAGGAAGAAGCTCTCATTGCCCAGGGCGGAGAGTCCCCGCATGGCCAGGTCCAGGACCGGACTCCGCCAGCCCTGCAGCCAGCGGATGCACTCCAGGCCCCATTCCAACAGCGCGGGGGGGATGGGCTACCTTCCTTCGTACCAGAAGGCCCGGCGCCAGTTGTGCCGCCGCAGCTTGAGCAGCAGAGGCTCGGGGAGGTCGGGCCGGTCGGAGACGCCGCAGTTGGCCTGGGCCTGCTCCGGGTTGCGCATGCCGGGGATGGTGGCGCTCACCGCCGGGTGGGCCAGCACGAACTTCAGGGCCGCTTCCGGCAGGGAGACTCCGGTGCCCTCCAGGTCCTCGCCCACCTTGCCCACCTCGCGCACCACGCGCTTCAGACGGTCGCCCATGAAGTAGCGGCTGCGGAAGTCCGACTCGGCGAAGTTGGTGGTCTCCGTGTACTTGCCGGTCAGGGCTCCCTCGTCGAAGGGCATGCGGGCGATCACCCCCACTCCCGCCTCGGCGGCCGCCGGCAGCAGCTCCGCGGCCGGCTCCTGCTCGAAGATGTTGAAGATGACCTGCACCACGTCCAGCAGGCCCTCGCGGATCAGCTGCACGAAGGAGTTCTGGTCGTGCTCCGGGGTGGAGATGCCGATGAAGCGCAGCTTGCCCTCGTCGCGCAGGTCCTGCAGCACCTCCAGGGGGTAGGGGTCGCGGTTCCAGGCCCGGCTCCAGGTGTGCAGCTGCAGGATGTCCACGCAGTCCGTGCCCAGGTTGGCCAGACGCTCCTCCAGGCTCTCGCGCAGGTACTGCTCGCCGTAGCGCTCGTCGGCCCGGTCGTAGGGCGCCGGCGGCCACAGCCCGGGGAGGGCGGGATCTTGGTGGCCACGGCCACCTTGCCCCAGGCCCCCCGCTCCTTCATCACCTTGCCGATGATCCGCTCGCTCTGCCCGTTGCCGTAGCCGGCGGCCGTGTCGATCAGGGTCACCCCCAGGTCCAGCGCGCGGTGCAGGGCCTTCACCGAGTCGGCTTCCGACTGCGGGCCCCAGGAGCCGCCGATGGCCCAGCCCCCGAAGCCGATTTCCGAAACCACCAGCCCGGTGCGTCCCAGGTCGCGGTATTTCATGGCACCCTCCTTGCCCGTCCGGCGCTACACGTCCAGGACCACGGTGGCCCGCCAGCCCCGCGGGACCCGCTCCACCGCCAAGTGGTGCAGGGTGACGGCTTTCACGTCCAGGCCCAGCTCGTGGCGCGCCGGGTCCGCCGCCTCGCCGGCCGCCGCGGCCTCCAGGCGATACCCGCCGGGTCCGCCCTCCAGGGCGAGGCTCTCCAGGTCGAGCAGCAGCCCCTCGGCGTCTTTATAATAGATCAATTCGCCGAGGAAGTCGAACAGGAGAAGGTCCAATGCGGGGTTGGCCAGCGCGGTACGGCGGCGGGCCGTGCGGCGCAGCGAGCCGGAATCGGGCAGCATCAACTCCAGGGTCGCCTGCCAGGCCGTGCGGAAGAGCTCTTCCAGACTCTCCTCCTCCGCCCGGAAGGCCACGTCCGCCTGCGTTAATCCCTCGAGCAGCCGGTAGCCCACGCTATCCCTTGATGTTGCCCACCGGGACGAGCTTCACCACCCGGCGGCTCAGGCCGGCCAACTCCGTGGCTTCGGCCACCTGGTCGATGTCCTTGTAGGCCGCCCCGGCCTCCTCAGCCAGGCCGGAGGCCGACGCGGCCCGCACGTAGATGCCCCGCTCGTGCATGCTCTTTTCCAGCTCCCGGCCGTGGAAGCGCTTCTTGGCCTCGTGCCGTCCCATGGCCCGGCCCGAGCCGTGGGCGGTGGTGCAGAAGGTGGCCGCGGCGCCCGGGGCGCCCACCAGCAGGTAGGAGCCGGTCTCCATGGAGCCGCCGATGATCACCGGCTGCCCGCTGCGGCGGTACTCCGGCGGCAGGCCCTCCGCCCCGGGAGCCAGGGCGCGCGTGGCCCCCTTGCGGTGCACCAGCAGCTCGCGCGGCCGGCGCTCCCCGGGCGGCAGGTGCATTTCCAAACGCGCGGTGTTGTGGGTCACGTCGTAGATCTGGTGCATCCCCAGCTCCAGGGGATCGCGGGCGAACACCTCGCCGAACACCTCCCGCAGGCGGTGCAGGATCACCTGGCGGTTGACGAAGGACATGTTCACCGCGCACTTCATGGCCGCGAAGTAGGCCTGCCCCTCCTCGGAGCCGAAGGGGGCGCAGGCCAGCTCGCGGTCCGGGCAGGAGATGTGGTACTTGGGCTGCATCACCCCGAGGAACCTCGACAGGTAGTCGGTGGCCACCTGGTGCCCGAAGCCCCGGCTGCCGCAGTGGAACATCACCACCACCTGCTCCGGGGCCCGGATGCCCAGCTCCTCGGCCAGCCGGCGGTCGAAGATGTTCTCGGGGCGGGCCACCTGGATTTCCAGGTAGTGGTTGCCCGAGCCCAGGGTGCCGATCTGCTGGTAGCCGCGCTCCACGGCCTTCGCGCTCACCGTGGAGGCGTCGGCCCCACGGACCGCGCCGCCCTCCTCGGTGCGCTCCAGGTCCTCCTTCCAGGCCCAGCCCTTCTTCAGGCACCAGCGCATGCCCTGCTCGGTCATTTCCCGGAACTCGTCCTGGGAGACCTTCACGAAGCCGCGGCCGCCCACCCCGGCGGGGATGGCCTCGAACAGGCGGTCCACCAGCTCGCGCAGGCGGGGCTGGAGCTCCGGCCAGGTGAGGGAGGTGGCCACCAGGCGCATGCCGCAGTTGATGTCGAAGCCGATGCCCCCCGGGGAGATCACGCCCTTCTGCGGGTCGAAGGCCGCCGCCCCGCCGATGGGAAAGCCGTAGCCGCTGTGGCCGTCGGGCAGGCAGAAGGACCAGCCCACGATCCCCGGCAGGGTGGCCACGTTGGCAGCCTGCTCGAACACGGCCGGGTCCATGGCCGCCAGCAGCGCTTCGGTGGCATAGAAGCGCGCCGGCACGCGCATGCCTTTCTTGTGCGTGGCCGGCAGCTCCCAGAGCGTATCGGAAATCCGGATCATCTCCCGCGGGATCACTCTTCCAACATAATTCTTCGCTGCGGCCCGGTTCAAGGGCGTGCTATACTAGAGGGCGAAATGGGCAAGCTGCCGGCCGTCCTGGCGCTGGGGATCCTGCAGGTGGTCCTGCCGGCCTGGCCCGCCTTCAGCGCGGATCCCTCCGCGGTCCCCGCGGCGCTCCCCGCAGCCGGCCGTCTGTCGACTCCACCGCGGGCCAACCGCCACCCCATCGTGCTGGTGCACGGCTTCCTGGGCTGGGCCGAGGACGGACCAGCCGGGCTCAACTACTGGGGCGGCCGCCTGGACCTGGCCGGAGAGCTGCGCGCCCTGGGCTATCCGGCCTACGCCGTGGCGGTGGGACCGGCCTCCAGCAACTGGGACCGGGCCTGCGAGCTGTACGCAGCCCTGCACGGCGGCCGGGTGGACTACGGGCAGGCCCACGCCGGGGCCGCCGGGCACGGGCGATTCGGGCGGGTCTGCCCCGGCCTCCTGCCGGACTGGGGGGAGAGCCGCCGCGTGCACCTGGTGGGCCACAGCATGGGCGGGCTGACCTCCCGGCTGCTGGTGCAACTGCTGGAAGAGGGCGATCCGGCGGAAAGGGCCGTCACGCCGCCGCAGGAGCTGAGCCCCCTGTTCGCCGGGGGGCACAGCGGCGCCGGGGCCTGGGTGCGCAGCGTCACCACCCTGGCCAGCCCGCACGACGGGACCCCCGCCGTCTACCATTACAATACGGCCGATCGCGGCCTGCGCCGTTTCGCCGCCGGGCTGTACTACCGGGGTGCGGCGCCCGACGCGAAGCGCTGCGGCTCGGGCGCGGGCGGCCTGGGCCTGGACCTGCGCCTGGAGGCCTGGGGACTGGAGCCGGCGCCGGGGGAGTCCCCGGTCCGCTTCCGCCGCCGCTTCGCGCGGGCGGAGGACTGGTGGCGCAGCCACGACACCGGCATGTGGGACGGCTCGCCGCAGGGGGCCCGCGAGCTGAACTTGTGGGTCGCGGCCCGGCCCGACGTGTACTACTTCTCCTGGGCCACGGAGCAGACCACGCGCGATCCGCTCTCCAGGCGCCACGTCCCGGAGCCGGGGATGAGCTTCCTGACCTACTCCCTGGCCGCTTTCATCGGCGCCTCGGGGAGCGACCCGGAATGGTGGCCCAACGACGGGATCGTGAGCACCTGCTCCATGGACGGCCCGACCCGGGGGTCGGCGGACCGCATCGAGCCCTGGGCCGCCGGGGGGCCGGAGCGGCTGCGGCCGCGGAGCCCCGGCCCGGCGTCTGGAACTTCATGGGAGTGCTTTCCTCCTGCGACCATCTGGACCTGATCGGCCTGCCCGCGGCCCGCGCCCGGCCGGCCGGATACGCCAGCCTGACGGAGTTCTACGCCGCCGTGGCCGCCCTGCTGGCCGGCCTGCCGGAGTGAGGCCGGGATTGTCCAACATCCGCATCCGGAGGTAGTTTGAGGTATGAAAAGCAGCTTGATTCCTGGATTGGCGATCTGCGCCGTGCTGGGCCTGGCGTTCGCCGCGCCGCCGGCGGGCGCGCAGGGCGCGCGGCGGCTTCCGCCGCGAAGACCGCGGAGGCCGCCCTGCCCCTGAGCCGGGTGGTGCTGTTCTCCAGCGGCGTGGGCTATTTCCAGCGGGAAGGCACCGTCGAGGGCAACGCCTCCCTGGAGCTGGCCTTCCGCACGGCGGAGATCAACGATTTATTGAAGAGCCTCGTGCTGCGGGACCTGGACGGCGGACAGATCACGGGGGTGAACTACGCCTCCCGCGACCCGGTGGCCCGCACCCTGCGCAGCTTCGCCATCGACCTGACCGGGAATCCCGACCTGGCCGGGGTGCTGGCCCAGGTGCGCGGCGAGGCGGTGGAGGTAAGCACCTCGGAGACCGTGCGCGGCACCCTGCTGGGGGTGGAGAGCCGCCCCGCGGGCGAGGGGGTCGCGGAGACCTGGCTGAACCTGCTGTCCGAGCGCGGGCTGCGCAGCATCGCCCTGCGCGAGGTGCGCGAAGTGCGCTTCCTGAACGCCGAGCTGGACCGTGAGCTGCGCTCCGCCTTGAGTCTGCTGGCCCAAAGCCACAGCCAGGACCGCAAGCGGGTGGTGCTGGGTTTCAGCGGCAAGGGCAAGCGGCGGGTGCAGGTGGGCTACCTGCTGGAAACCCCGGTGTGGAAGACCAGCTACCGGCTGGTGTTGGGAAACGAGCAGAGCCACTTCCTGCAGGGCTGGGCCATCGTGGAGAACACCACGGACCAGGACTGGCGCGGGGTGAAGCTGGCCCTGGTCTCCGGACGGCCGGTGTCCTTCGCCATGGACCTGTACCAGCCGTTGTACTTGAGCCGCCCGGTGGTGGTGCCGGAGCTGTACGCCGGGCTGCGACCCCAGCTCTACGACGAGGACCTGGCCGCCGGCAGAGGATGAGCAGCCGAAGGCCCGGCTGGCGCCCGCGCCCAGCCGGGCAATGGCGGGGGCCGCGGCCCCGGCGGCCCGCATGGCTGAGGAGAGCTACGCGGAAATGGAGGCGCTCGCCCCTGAACCGCTGGACCTGCGCCAGGGCGTGGCCGCGGCGGCCCGGGGCGGGGAGGCGGGGTCCTTCTTCCAGTATTCCCTGTCCCTGCCGGTGAGCCTGGCGCGGCAGGAGTCGGCCATGCTGCCGATCGTGGGCCAGGACGTCGAGGGACGGCGGGTGTCCATTTATAATGAGGCGAGCCAGCCCAAGCACCCCATGCACGGTCTGAAGCTCAAGAACAGCACCGGCCTGACCCTGATGGGCGGGCCGATCACCCTGTTCGAGGCCGGCAGCTACGCGGGGGACGCCCAGATCGACAGCCTGCCCGCGGGGGCCGAGCGCCTGCTCAGCTTCGCCCTCGACCTGGAAACCGAGGTGGCCCCCGCCGCTCGCGGCGTGCCGGAGCGCCTGGTGTCCGTGCGCATCGCCCGCGGCACCCTGACCAGCACGGTGACCTACCGCCGGGAGAAGACCTACACGGCGAAAGTGCGCGGGACCAGCGGCCGGGAGCTGCTGATCGAGCACCCCCTCAGCGCGGATTGGACGCTGGTGGAGCCCAAGCAGGCCGAGGAGCGCACGCGCGACCGGTACCGCTTCCTGGTGCGCCTGCCGGCCGGCGGCTCCCAGGAGCTGCTGGTGGCCGAGGAGCGCCAGGCCGAGCAGACCGTGGCGGTCAGCAACGTCAGCGACGAGCTGGTCGCCGTCTACCAGAAGAGCCAGGCGGTGAGCCAGAAGGTGAAGGACGCCTTGAGCGGGGTGTCCCGGCGCAAGAGCGAGCTGGCCGACACCCTGCGCCAGCGCCAGGAGCAGGAGCGAAAGGCCCAGGTCATCCGCACCGAGCAGAGCCGCATCCGCCAGAACATGGACTCCCTTTCCCGGGACTCGGCGCTGTACAAGCGCTACGTCTCGCAGCTGGACGCCCAGGAGACCGAGCTGGCCGGCTTCCTGACCGAGATCGACCGCCTGGCCCGGAAGGAGATGGAGCAGCGCAAGGCTCTGGAGGATTACATCCTGGCCATCGACGCGCGATAGGCCGGGCATCGAAAACGAAAAAGCCCCTCCGGGCGGAGGGGCTCTTTTTACCCGCGCGCTGGCGCGGCCCGGCTCACTCCTTGCCGGAGAAGGGCGGGTACTTGTCCGTGAAGTAGCCCAGGTACATGCTGATGCGGTACATCCAGCGGTAGGTGCCCACGTTGAAGCCGTGCATGCGCACCGGGTACTTGCCGGTGAACAGCACCGCCCACCAGGCGATGAACATCAGCACTTCGGTGGCGATCAGGCGAACGAAGAGGCAGATGCCGTGCGGGATGCCCACGTAGATGAACCCGAACAGGCAGCGCAGCAGCACCAGCCACCAGCGCACCTTCTCCGGGTAGTCCTCGGACAGCTTCACCGTGTCGCTCTCCCCCTTGGGGAAGAAGGCCGGGTAGCCGTCGACCAGGTTGGACAGCACCGCGTTGACCCGCGCGCCCCAGTTCATGTACTTGATCTGCCAGTCGAAGATGCCCTTCGGGAAGCGCTGGGTGAACAGCACCACCCAGAAGGTGGCGAAGGCCAGGATCGCCGACCAGATTCCCACGATGGCCATGAGGAACAGGTGCGGGATGCCGATGTACAGCCAGCCGAACAACGTCCTGAGGATGAGCTGGCCCCGCGAGTACTTTTCCTGATGCGTGATACTTAGCTTCATTTTCCCTCCTGCCGGTCTTAGTGTAAATATACAGTATATATCGGCACCCGAGGTACTTTCCAAGATTTTTCCTGGGAAATCCGGAAATTCCCGGACCCACCGCGCGGAAAATCGTCCCGCACCGCGATACATATTATAACAGCGGCGCTCGACAATAGAAGAGGTATGTTGCGCTCATTTGGCTTCCGGGCGGCCGCCGGGTTTCTCCTGGCGGTCTGCGGTTCGCTTGCGGCCCAGGAGGTGTTGCCTCCCGAGCCCGCGGCCTGGGTGGAGGTGCTGGCCGCGGATCCCGACGCCGAGGCCCTGCGCCCGGTGGTGGAGGAGGCGGTGCGCTACCGCCTGGAGGGGCTGGGCCTGGCGGTGCGCCTGCGCGGCTCCCCGGCCGCGGCTTCCCGCCCGGGGCGCACTCCCGCCCCCGCCCCGTCGATCCTGGAGAGCGCGGCCCGGGGAGGCGCGGAATTCGCCCTGGAATGCCGCTATTCCGGCTCCGGTTCCCGCATGTCCCTTCAATTGAGCTGGTACGAGGTGTCCACCCGTCTGATGACGGCCGCCGTGGACCGCAAGGGGCGGGTGGACCTGGTGCTGGACAGCCTGATCCTGGACGCCCTGGACGAGCTGCTGGACCGGGTACGGGGGAGGATCGAGGAGCGCGTCGCCGCCTACGGCCCCCGGGTGCGGCCGGCGCCGGCCGGCGGCATCCGCGACGGTGGGTCCTGTCGCGGGCGGTCCGGGGACTTCCGCCGGCCTGCCGGGCCCTGCAGGCCCGGCCGGGCCGCGCCCGGATGCCGGAGCGGGGCTTCCCGCCGGGGGCCCGGCCCTGGAAACCGGGGCCGGAATCGGGGCGGGGCCTGGGATTGAGCCCGGGCCCGGAAGCGTGCCCGGGACAGGGATCGGGGCGGGGCTCATGATCGAGCCCGGACCAGGAACCGTGCCCGGGACCGAGCCGGGGGTGGTGCCGGGGACCCCGCCTCCGGCCGGGCGCTACGCCGGCGCCCGCCTGCAGATCACCCCGAGCGTGGCACCCTTCCTGGCGGTCGGGGCGGCCAGCTACTACTTCCCGATCGGGTACCAGTCGATCCTGCAGATCGGCTTCCTGCCGGCGGGAGCCGGGGCGCGGCTGGGCCTGGGGGCCCTGCTGGGCGTCACCGCCTTCCAGGCCCAGGGGGCCAGCGAGTCCAGCCTCGGTTTCCTGCTCCCCGTGGGCCTGTCCGTGCGCTATTCCATGGAGCTGGGAGGGCGCTGGGGGCTGCTCTTCCACCTCGGCGGCGGGGCGGCGGTCCTGGTCATGGGCACCGACTCCCTGGGCTCCCTGGCCAAGATGCTGCCGTACGTGCGCAGCGGTCTGGGCCTGGAGCTCGCCCTGGGCCGCAGCCTGGGGCTCGGATTGGAAGCCTCCTACGAGGTGTTCTTCGAGAGCCCCTACCTGATCATGGGGTTCACCCCCGGCCTTTGCCTGAGCTGGAGACTGTAGAGGGTACAAGGGTATGAAAAAAAACCGCACGCTGCTGCTGCTCCTCCCGGCGTTCCTGGTCCTGCTGGCGCTGGTCCTGGCCGGCTGCAAGGACTTCTCCTTCTACGGCGTGCTCGGGGACCGCATCGACGACACCCCGCTGCAGATCGCCCCCGCGGCGGCCTCCGTTGCCGAAGTCAGCGGCCTGCTCAGCTTCAGCGCCACGGGCGGAACGCCTCCCTACAGCTATTCCGTGATTCCGGGAACCGGCACGGGTTCCATCGTCGCTGGCACCGGCGCCTTCACCGCGGGCACCGTCGGCTCCGTGACCGTGCGGGTGACGGACAGCAAGGGCCGGACCAGCGATGCGGCAATCACGATCACCCCTACCGGCGCGGTCCTGGCCATCAGCCCGGTCAATGTGAGCATTAACGCGGGAGGCGGCCTGACCTTCGTGGCCTCCGGCGGGACGGCCCCGTACACCTTCAGCCTGACGGCCTCGGGCTCCGGTTCGCCGACTATTGGAGCCGGTACCGGCGCCTACACGGCGGGCGCGGTGGTCGGGGCGGACACCATCGAGGTGCAGGATTCCGCCACCCCCATCCCGGCCACGGCCACGGCCGTCGTCAACGTCACGACCGCCACGCCCACCGTGGACTACAGCCTGGTGCCCGCCAGCTTCGTCGTTCCCAGCCCGGTCACGGGTGGAACGCCCGTCGCCGGCGCGACCTTCCGCGTCCAGAATGCCCTGGTCGCCGGCGGCGTCGAGGATATCTATTGGTGGGTGTACCTGTCCGATGATGGAACCCTGGGCAGCGGCGACACTCTGCTGGATGCAGATATCCTGGGCGCCTTGGCCGCGGGTGCCTGGGCAGATGTTCCCTTCGGGGGCACCTGGCCATTGTCCAGCGGAGCCAAGAGCCTGTTCATCATGGTTTCGGCCGCTGACGACCTCAATGCCGGCAACAATGCCAGCGCGTCCGTTCCCGTTACCCTCCAGCTCCCCGACTATTCCGGCTCGCTGGCGCATACCGGCGGGACCACGGCCGGGGCGGCCTTCACGGGCACGCTGACCATCGACAACGTCGGCACCGCCGACGGTTCCCAGGACGTATCCTGGAGCGTCTATGCCTCGCTGGGCGACACCGGCCTGGGCATGGACGACAAGATCGTGGCTTCCGGGGACATCAGCGGCGGGATCGGCCTGGCGGCGGCCCCGGCGGTGATCCCCATCGGCAACACCTGGCCATCCGTGGCCGGCAGCTATTTCCTGGTGGCGGTGCTTTCCGCCGTGGACGAGATCGACGCCGCGGGCAACCAGCCCTCGGACGGTCCGGTGGCGGTCGTTGCCGCTCCGGCGCCGGCGGTGGACTACAGCGGGACGGTGAGCACGGGCACGCCGACGCGGGCCGGCGGCTCGTTCAGCGCCACGCTGACGGTCAACAACGGGCTGGTGGGAGGCGCCAGCACGGTGTACTGGAGCGTGTACGCCTCGCCGGGGGACACGGTGATCAACGCGGGGGACAAGCTGGTGGGTTCGGGCAGCTTCGCGGCCCTGGGGCGCTTCGGGCAGCTCGGGGGCGCTGCCGATCAGCAGCAGCTGGCCCGCGGCCACGGGCAACTACTACCTGGTAGCGCAGATCCTGGCGGACGACGAGACCGCGCCGGCGAACAACACGCCCTCCAGCGGGGTGGTGGCGGTGGGGGCCACCGACTACTCGGGGGTGGTGGCGCATACCGGCGGGACCACGGCCGGGGCGGCCTTCACCGGCACGCTGACCATCAGCAACATCGGCGGGGCTTTCGGGCTGGGCGGCTCGCAGGACCTGTACTGGAACGTGTACGCCTCGCTGGGCGACACGAGCGATCAGCGCGGATGACAAGGTGGTGGGCTCGGGGGTGATCGCCGGGGGCCTGGGGGCGGGAGCCAACTCGGGGGCGCTTCCCATCGGCAACACCTGGCCGGCGGTGGCGGGCAACTACTACCTGATCGCGGACCTGTTCGCGGGGGACGATGCGGTTTCGACCAACAACCGGCCGGTCACCGCGGCGATCGCGGTGGCGGCCCCGCCGGCGGCCAACGTGAACTACGGCGGGGTGGTGGCGCACAGCACCGGGCACCACGGCGGGGGCGGCTTTCACCGGGACGGTGAACATCACCAACGGCGGGAGCACCAGACGGGGCGCAGGACGTGAGCTGGTACGTGTACGCCTCGCTGGGCAACGCGACCATCGAAGCGGGGGACAAGCTGGTGGGCTCGGGGAGCATCCCCGGCGGGCTGGCCGGCCAGCGACAGCACGGGGGCGCTGCCCATCGGCAACACCTGGCCGGCCGCGGCGGGCACCTACTACCTGGTGGCCGACATCCAGGCCGCCGACGACGTGAACCTGACCAACAACCAGCCGGCCAGCGGCGCGGTGACGGTGGCTGCGGCCCCGGCGCCGGCGGTGGACTACAGCGGGGCGGTGAGCACGGGCACGCCGACGCGGGCGGGGGGCGCTTTCAGCGCCACGCTGACGGTGAACAACGGGCCGGTGGGGGGCTCCAGCACGGTGTACTGGAGCGTGTACGCCTCCCCCGGGGACACGGTGATCAACGCGGGGGACAAGCTGGTGGGTTCGGGCAGCTTCGCGGCCTGTGGCCGCCTCGGGCAGCTCCGGGCCGCTGCCGATCAGCAGCAGCTGGCCTGCGGCCACGGGCAACTACTACCTGGTGGCCCAGATCCTGGCGGATGATGAGACGGCACCTGCCAACAACACGCCCTCCAGCGCGGTGGTGGCGGTGGGGGCCACCGACTACTCGGGGGCGGTGGCGCATACCGGCGGGACCACGGCCGGGGCGGCCTTCACCGGCACGCTGACCATCAGCAACATCGGCGGGGCCTTCGCGCTGGCGGGCTCCCAGGACCTGTACTGGAACGTGTACGCCTCGCTGGGGGACACGGTGATCAGCGCGGATGACAAGGTGGTGGGCTCGGGGGTGATCGCCGGGGGTCTGGCGGCGGGGGCCAACTCGGGGGCGCTGCCCATCGGCAACACCTGGCCGGCCACGGCGGGCAACTACTACCTGATCGCGGACCTGTTCGCGGGGGACGATGCGGTTTCGACCAACAACCGGCCGGTCACCGGGGCGATCGCGGTGGCGGCCCCGCCGGCGGCCAACGTGAACTACGGCGGGGTGGTGGCGCACACCGGCGGGACCACGGCCGGGGCCGGCCTTCACCGGGACGGTGAACATCACCAACGGCGGGAGCACCAACGGGACGCAGGACGTGAGCTGGTACGTGTACGCCTCGCTGGGCAACGCGACCATCGAAGCGGGGGACAAGCTGGTGGGCTCGGGGAGCATCCCCGGCGGGCTGGCCGCCAGCGACAGCACGGGGGCGCTGCCCATCGGCAACACCTGGCCGGCGGCGGCAGGCACCTACTACCTGGTGGCCGACATCCAGGCCGCCGACGACGTGAACCTGACCAACAACCAGCCGGCCAGCGGCGCGGTGGTGGTGACTCCCGCCCCGATTCCGGCTCCGGACTACGGCGGGACGGTGAGCACGGGCACGCCGACGCGGGCGGGGGGCTCCTTCAACGCCACGCTGACGATCAACAATGGTTCGGTCATCGGGGGCAGCAGCACGGTGTACTGGAGCGTGTATGCCTCCCTGGGGGACACGATCGTCGACGGCACGGACAAGCTGGTGGGCTCGGGGATCCTCGCCGCGCTGGGGCCCTCGGGCAGCTCGGGGCCGCTGCCCTTCAGCAACAGCTGGCCAGCGGCCACGGGCAACTACTACCTGGTGGCCCAGATCCTGGCGGACGACGAGACCGCACCTGGGAACAACGCGCCCTTCAGCGCGGTGATCGCCGTGGGGGCCACCGACTACTCGGGGGCGGTGGCGCATACCGGCGGGACCACGGCGGGGGCCGGGTTTCACCGGCACGTTGACCATCAGCAACATCGGCGGCGCCTACGCGCTGGGCGGGCTCGCAGAACCTGTACTGGAACGTGTACGCCTCGCTGAATGACACGGTGATCAGCGCGGATGACAAGGTGGTGGGCACCGGGATGATCGCCAGCGGTCTGCTGGCGGGGGCCAACTCGGGACCACTGGCCTTCGGCAGCACCTGGCCCACGACGGCGGGCAGCTATTACCTGATCGCGGACCTGTTCGCCGGGGACGATGCGGTGAGCGCCAACGACCAGCCGGTCACCGCGGCGATCGTGGTGGTGGCCCCGCCGGCGGCCAACGTGAACTACGGCGGGGTGGTGGTGCACAGCGCGGGCACCACGGCGGGGGCGGGCTTCACCGGCACGGTGAACATCACCAACGGCGGGAGCACCAACGGGACGCAGGACGTGAGCTGGTACGTGTACGCCTCGCTGGGCAACGCGACCATCGAAGCGGGGGACAAGCTGGTGGGTTCGGGGAGCATCGCCGGGGGGCTGGCCGCCAGCGACAGCACGGGGGCGCTGCCCTTCGGCAACACCTGGCCGACCGCGGCGGGCAACTACTATCTGGTGGCCGACATCCAGGCCGCCGACGACGTGAACCTGACCAACAACCGGCCGGCCAGCGGGGCGGTGGCGGTGGTTCCGCGCCGATCTCCAGCTCCGGATTACGGCGGGATGGTGAGCACGGGCATGCCGACGCGGGCGGGGGGCTGCTTCAGCGCCACGTTGACGATCAACAATGGTTCGGTGTCGGGGGCGCGAGCACGGTGTA
>CAVUYS010000101.1:0-11805 GCA_963745745.1 uncultured Spirochaetota bacterium
ATCGCCCAGCAGGCCGTCGGCCGTGCCGCCGGAGGCCAGGTAGAACGGCGTGTAGCGGGTCCTGCGCCAGCGGCCACTCCTGCTCGTTGCGCCAGCGGTTGGCGCCCATGACGAAGATGCGGATCGGGGCCCGCTGGAAGTCCTTGGCCCTGCCGCCCTTGAGGATGGTGTCCAGCCAGCGGAGGGTCGAGTCGTGCTTCCGCGTCGCGTCGGGCCCGAAGTCGAGCTGCCCCAGCCGCGAGCCGCCGAAGCCGTGCGTCCACGGCCCGACGATGATGCGGTGGCTGCGTTTGAGCTGCTCGTCGGTCCCCTCCTTGAGCAGCGCGTTGTGGTTGGCGAAGGCCTCGTTGGGGTAGTAGTCGTATTCCTCGAATCCTTCGAAATGAGCATTGCGCCCAACGCGATCATCGCCGCCGGCATGATGCTGCTGCTCATCAGCGGAGTGTTCGACCTGTCCGTCGGTTCGGTCATGGGGCTGGCCGGGGCGATCACCGCCATCCTGGTGGCCTCCGGCACGCCGGTGCTCCCTTCGTTCCTGGTCGGAGTCGGAGTGGGCGTGGTGTTCGGCTTCTTCAACGGCTTCATGGTGGCCTATGTGGGGGTGAACCCTCTGATCACCACGCTGGGCACCATGTACATCGGGCGGGGGCTGGTTAACGCGTTCATGAGGGGTGACCGGCGCTACGGCGTGCCGGTCAAGGCCCCCGATTTCCTCGTCCTCGGTCAGGGCAAGATCCTGGGCGTGTACCACCTTTTCTGGATCATGCTCATCATCGTGGCGCTGGCTCAGTTCATCACGCTGCGGACCGACGCGGGCAGAAAGCTCTACTACATCGGCAGCAACTACCAGGCGGCGCGCCTGGTGGGGATCAAGGTCAAATGGAACCGGATGATGACCTTCGTGATCTGCTCCCTTCTTGCGGCTTTCACCGGCATCATGGTCACCTCCTACTTTGGAACTTCCTCGATAATATTGGGCACGAACCTCGAACTGCAGATCATCATCAGCTGCCTGCTCGGCGGGGCCAGCATGGCAGGTGGTAAAGGGCTGGTCGTCGGTTCGCTACTCGGGGTGGTCTTCATGATCATGCTGGTGAGCGTCTTCAACATCCTGGAAGTCGGCATCTACTGGCAAAACATCATCGTGGGGATCATCCTGGTGTTCATCGTGTCGCTCGACGCTTACCTGGTGGGCAGAAGAAGAAAGGCGATGGGCGAGATCTAGGGGCGATGCCGAATTACTTATTGGGGGTCGACAACGGGAGCACGCTGATCAAGGCAGCCCTCTTTGACCTGCGCGGGAACGAGGTCGCCGTGCACTCCAGCCCAGTGGAGGTGCGCACCCCGGCGCCGGGCCGCTTCGAGCGCAGCCTGGACGACATCTGGAGGGCGAACGTCGAGGTCATCCGGAAGGTCATCGAGCAGGCCGGGGTTGACGCTGGGGACATCCTGGGCCTGGCGTTCACCGGCCACGGCGGCGGGGTGCATCTGCTGGACGGCAAGGGAGAAGGCTTGTACCCGGCCATGGAAGGCGTGGACACGCGCGCGCGGGGGTGCATAGAGCGTTGGGTCGCGGACGGCACCTTCGATCGAGTCCATCCGAGGATACTGCAGACCTACTTCCCCGCCCAGATGGCCCCCCTGCTGGCCTGGATGAAGGAAAACGAACCGCGAGTCTTGGCCAAGGCCCGCTGGATCCTGCCGCTGAAGGATTACGTGCGCTACCGCCTCACCGGTGAGGCCTGGGGCGAGATCACGAACATGTCGGCTTCGGGCCTCATGAACGTGCGGGACATCCGCTACGACACGGGGCTCCTGGAGGAACTGGGTCTTGGTGGCCTGCAGGAGAAGCTGCCTCCACTGCGACTGTCCGCCGACGTCTGCGGCCAGGTGACGCGCCAGGCCGCCCGCCTGACCGGTCTGAAAGAAGGAACGCCGGTGGCAGGCGGAATGTGGGATGTGGACGCCAGCGCGATCGCGACCGGGGTGACGGACGACGCGTGCTCAACATCATCGCGGGCACCTGGTGCAACAACCAGTTCGTCTCCTCCGTGCCGCTTGTCTCCAAGTCTTTGTTCATGACCACGGTTTTCTGCATACCCGGCTTCTGGCTGGCCCTGGAAGGCAGCCCCACCTCGGCGAGCAACCTGGAGTGGTTCGTCAAGGAGCTCATGGGTGCCGAGCGCAGCCGCTGTGACCAGGACGGGGTTTCCGTGTACGAACTCTGCAACCGGGAAGTCGATTCCACGCCGGCGGAAGAGCCGGTACCGGTCTTCCTGCCTTTTCTCTATGGTTCCAACGCGGGGCCGGACGCCCAGGCCGCATTCGTGGGGCTCAATGGTCAGCATCGGCGGGCCCAACTGCTGCGCTCGGTGTACGAAGGCATCGTCTTCAGCCACCGCACGCATATTGAGAAACTAAGGGCGCTGCGCCCGCTGCCCGACAGGGCCAGGCTGGCCGGCGGGGCCGCGGCATCGGAGGTCTGGGTGCAGATGTTCGCCGACATCCTGCAGTTGTCCATCGAGCGGATCGGGGCGAAGGAGCTGGGGGCCCTGGGCTGCGCGATCACCGCCGGGGTGGCCTGCGGCGCCTTCGCTTCGTTCCAGCAGGGAGTCGAAGCGATGGTGCACCCCAGCGGTCGGTTGGACCCGAATCCGGCCAATATCCAGGTTTACGAGCGCAAGTACCGCCGCTACCGGGCAGCCATCGCTTCGCTCTCTGGCTTCTGGAATATCCCGTGCTGATGGCGGATTCCCGCCGGCGCGTGCTGGACGTACTCGCCCACCGCATCCCGGATCGCGTGCCATATTTCGAGTTGCTGATCTCTCAGGCGGTGATCTCCGCGCTTCACCCGGGGCTGGATTACCTGGGTTTCTGCGAGGTCGAGGACGTGGACGTGGTGTTCACGAAGTGGGACTTCGCCAACCGCTGGCTCGACGAGGCTGGCGGCATCTACACGAACGAGTGGCGAATGATTCGCAAACACGGTGCGGAACAGACCGACGACTATCTTGACGGTCCGATCCATTCCCTGGAGGACCTGCGGCGCTTCGAGTGCCCCGATCCGTTGGTGGAGTCCGGCTTCCGCAACCTGATGCAGGCCGTGAGCAGGTTCGCTGGCCGACGCACGATCTGCTTCTCCACCAAGGCAACCTTCAACCACATCTGGTACTTGATGGGCGGCATGGAAGAGTACCTGGTGGCTATGTACACCGAGCCGCAGCTGGTGCTCGCCCTCAATGAGATTTGCAGCGCTTACCACCTGACCCAGGTCGAGCGTGCGCTGGAACTGGGGGCGGACATGATCCTGCTGGCCGACGACTACGCCTTCCGGCAGAATGCCTTCATCCCGCGCGACAAGTTCCGCGAGTTCTGTCTGCCGGCGATCTGCAAAATGGTGGAGCTGGTGCACGCCCGCGGCCGCCATGTGTTATTTCATTCCGACGGCAAGCTTGACGAGTTTCTCGACCTGATCGTGGACAGCGGGGTGGACCTTCTGCATCCTCTGGAGCCGGGAGCCATGGACATCGCCCGGGCCTACCAGGACTACGGTGCGCGGGCTGTAATCTGCGGCAACGTGGACTGCGCACACACGCTGAGCTTCGGGGAGCCGCAGGACGTCCGCCGGGAAGTGCTGTGGTTGCTGGAGAACATCGCTCCCGGCGGGCGGTTCATCCTGACGTCCAGCAACACGATTCATTCCCAGGTGAGGGCTGACACCTATCGAGCCATGCTCGATACCTTGTCGGAATACGGCCGGTATCCAATACGCGTGGGTCGCTGCGCGGGCGGCGGCGCATAGCCGTAGGCGGGGGGAGCGGTATGGAACTGGAGTTGAAAGGCAAAGTGGCACTGGTGACAGGGGGGTCGCGCGGCTTGGGCGCGGCGATTTGCCTGGCCCTGGCAGCGGAAGGGGCGCGCGTGGCCGTCAACTACCGCTCGGAGCGCGAAAAGGCGCAGGAGGTCGCAGAGCGAATCGCCTGCGCGGGTAGCGGCCAGGCCCTGGCGGTGGCGGGCGACGTTGGAGTGGAAAGCAGCATACGCAGACTTTTTCGCGCAGTGCTGGACGAATACGGACGGATCGACATCCTGGTGAACAACGCCGGAATCTGCCCGATTTCTTTCGTGCGCGACATGGGAATCGAGGAATGGAACCTGACAGTCCAGACCAACCTGACGGGAACCTTCCTGGCTTGCCGGGAGCTGGTACGGCTGTACGTGCAGGAAGGCTGGAGCGGCGGGCGGATCGTCAACATTGTGTCGCCGGCCGCTTTCCTCGGTTCGGCCTCGGGCAAGTCGCATTACTCCGCGAGCAAGGCAGGGATCGTGGCTTTCACCGTTTCCCTGGCCCGCGAGACCGCGGCCCAGGGGATCGCAGTGAACGCGGTGGCCCCCGGCATGATGTACACCGAGATGGTGACTGAGACTCTGGAGAAGAATGAAGAGCGCTACAAAGAGCAGATCCCGCTGGGCCGGATCGCGCAGCCCGAAGAGGTCGCCGGCGTTGTGGTGTTTCTCGCCTCCCGCCGGGCAAGCTACATGACGGGGGCGACGGTGGATGTGAGCGGCGGCCTGCTGTTGCGCTGAGAGACTCTCTCTTGATTCTCCTTCTACCCCTTGACCTCCTGTTGTGCCTCCGCTATTCTACTGACTGACCGTTCAGTCATTTACGCGGGGCCCGGCGCCGCGGGGGCGCAAGGCGGGCGGGGGAAGGCGGGCGCGGCGATGGCGGGCAGGAATCCGGACAAGGAAGGCAGACGGCAGGCCATCCTGCAGGCCGCGCTGCAAGTGTTCTCCCGCAAGGGCTACGAACCGGCGACCCTGGAAGCGGTGGCCCGGGAGGCGGGCCTGGCCAAGGGCACCCTGTACCTGTACTTCAAAAACAAGGAAGATCTGTATTTCCACACCGCCGTGAACGTGCTGGAGAGCCTCCAGGACTCAATTCTGGAAAAGGCCCGGCGCTGCTCGGGGACCCTGGACAGGCTGCGGGCCATCGCCCTGGGCCAGTTCGATTTTTTCGTCCGCCACCGGGACACCCTGCAGATGCTGGCCGCCTTTTCCCATCCCGGCCTGGCCCGCCTGCACAAGAGGCTGCTGGCGGCCATGATGGAAAAGTGGGCCGGCCACCTCCAGCGGATCACCGGGCTGGTGGAGGAAGGCCAGCGCGCCGGAGCCATCCGCCCGGACATCCCCCCGAGCCATATCGCTCTGGCCTTCACCGGCATGGCCAGCCAGGTGGCCCAGGTGCTGGTCGGCTTTCCCCTGGCGAAGAACGCACGCCTCGGGTCCGCAGGCCGGGCAGCCGCGGGAGTCGGCGGAGGTGATGGCGGACACCATGATGCGCATCCTGGTGGAAGGAGTGAGGCAACGATGAGAGGCGCCCTGGCGACAGCCCTGCTGCTGATCCTGGCCGCGCTCCCGGCGGGCGCCCAGAGCTGGCGCTTCAGCCTGGAGGAGGCCGTGGCCTACGGGGTGCAGAACAGCACCGCCATCCGCTCCAAGGCCCTTAGCCTGGAGGCGGCCAGGCAGGACCTGGCCGGCGCCCGCGCGGCCCGGTATCCCTCGCTCTCCGCCGGCCTGACCTACACCCACCTTTACCCGCAGCCGGAGTTCAGCGGGTTTCCCGCGGGAGCCACCGACCCGCTCGGACTGACGGCCAACCTGAGCCAGTCGCTCTACACCTTCGGCAAGCTGAAGGCCAGCGTGAAGCTGGCCGAGCAGGCGGTGGCCCAGGCCCGCCTGGACCTGGGGGAGGAGACCCGCAAGCTGGTGGTGCTGATCAAGCGGGCTTTCTTCGGGTACCTGCTGGCCCTCGAGGTGCAGGGCATCAACCGCGAGACCCTGGATCGCAAGCAGGAGGCGCTGGAGGTGGCCCGCCTGCGGTACGGCGCGGGCCAGGTCTCCGACTACGAGGTCCTGCGGGCCGAGTCGGATCTGGAGAACTACCGCGCCACCGTGATCGGCTCCGACAACGCGGTGAGGATCGCCCTGCTCAACGTGCGCGGCGCGCTGGGTATCCAGGAGGAGGAGTTCGAATTCCAGCTGGTGGGGCAGCTGGAGCCGCTGGCCTTCGGCCTGGATCGCAAGGCGCTGCTGGCCCGGGCGCTGCAGCGCAAGTACGAGCTGGCCAGCTTCCGCGGCAGCCTGGACCTGCTGGCGGCCCAGGCGGCGCTCAACCGCAGCCTGGCCCTGCCCACCCTGGCGGGGTTCATGGCCTACTCCCTGGACAGCGGCATGGACGCGGAGGGGAAGAACGACTGGTTCAACGCCGAGGCCTGGGACGGCAGGTGGACCGCGGGGCTTTCCTTCAGCGTCCCGGTCTCCGCGTTGTTTCCCTGGAGCGAGGAGAGCGCCGCCGTCCGCAAGTCGGCCCTGCAGCTGGAGAACATGCGGCAGCAGTACCCCAGCCTGGAGAGCGGCGTGCGCATCGCCGTGGAGAGCGGCCTGCTGAAGATCGCCGGCGAGGAGGCCAAGATCGCCTCGGGGCGCAAGAGCCTGAGCCTGGCCCAGCGGTTGTACGAGTCGGCCGAGGTGCAGTACCGCGGCGGATACATTTCCAGCACGGACCTGAAGGATGCCCAGCTCGGCCTGAACGGCGCCCAGCTCGCGCTGGCCCAGGCGGTGTTCGGCTACAACCAGAACGTGCTGGACCTGATGGACGCCGTCGGTTCGGATGGAGAGGAAAACCAATGAAGAAGGGCGCGAAAGCCATCGTCATCATCATCGTGGTCGTCGTAGTGGCGGCCGTGGCCGCGCTGCTCGTTCTGCCGAGGCTGCTCCCGGACAGCCCGCTGGCCAGGATGCTGCCGAAACCGCCGGCGGGACCGGCCCGGGGAGGTCCCGCGAAGGCCCCGGAGCAGTTCGCGGTGCCCGTGGCGGTGGTCACCGCCTCCAGCGGCCCTGCGCGCGAAACTCTTCTACTGTACGGCTCGGTCTTTGCCATCCGGGAGGTCGGCATCTTCTCCTCGGTGACCGGCAAGATCAAGGAGCTCCGCGTCCAGGCCGGCGAGCGGGTGGCCCGGGAGCAGGTCCTGGCGGTCATCGACCGCGACCAGGCGGGCCTGAAGTTCGCCAACGCGGAGGTGACCTCCACCATCGACGGGGTGGTGAAGAGCGTGCTCACCGAAGTGGGCGCCACCGTGTCCCCGGCGGGCCCATTGTTCCAGATCGTCGACCTGGACACCGTGGAGGCGGCGGTCGACGTCCCGGAAAAGCGCCTGGGGCGCATCCGCGAAGGACTGCCAGTCGAGCTTTCGGTGCTCTCCTATCCGAACCGCGTCTTCCACGGGACGGTCAGCAGGCTCAGCCCCGTGCTGGACCCCGTCTCGCGCACCCTGGAGGTGCGCGTCCGCATCGACAACCCGGCGCAGGCCCTGAAGCCGGGGATGTTCGCCGAGGCCCGCCTGCTGCTGCGCCAGGAGCAGCAGATCGTGCGCGTTCCCCTGGCCGCCCTGGTGGATCGCCCCGAAGGGCAGGTGGCCTTCGTGGTCCGGGAGGGCAGGGCCCGACAGGTCGCGGTGCGCACGGCCTTCGTCCAGGAGGATACCGCGGCGGTGGACAGCGGGATCAGCGCCGGGGAACAGGTGGTGGTGGTCGGCCAGCAGAACCTCAACGACGGGGACGAGGTCACCGTGGCGGAGGAGCGAAAGTGAAGATCACCGACCTGTCCGTGAAGCGGCCGGTCACCGTCGTGGTCATCTGCCTGGCCCTGGCGGTGCTGGGGATCTTCTCCCTGGGCCGCCTGGCCATCGACCTGATCCCCGACATCTCCTTCCCCGTGATCCTCATCTACACCTCCTACCCCGGCGTGTCCCCCGAAGAGGTGGAGGAGAACCTCACCAAGACCATCGAGAACGCGGCCGCCTCGGCCAGCCGGGTGGAGAAGATCACCAGCACCTCCAGCGAAGGCAGCGCCTTCGTGGTAGTGGAGTACCAGTGGGGCACGGACCTGGCCGATGCCTCCAACGACCTGCGCGAGCGCCTGGACCTGATCCGGGATTTCATCCCGGAGGAAGCCACCCAGCCGGTGCTGTTCAAGTTCGACCCCTCCATGATGCCGATCATGATCCTCTCGGTGGAGGGCCGGCGCGACCCGGCCAGCCTGCGCTACATTGCCGAGAGCACGGTCAAGACCAACCTGGAGCAGATCGACGGGGTAGCCAGCGTGGCGGTGGACGGCGGGGTGCAGCGCCAGATCAACGTGGACCTGAACCGGGCCCTGTTGGCCTCCTACGGTCTGACCATCGACCGGGTGGTGGGCCTGCTGCGGGCCGAAAACCTGAACGTCACCGGCGGTTCGGTGGTCGAGGGGGCCCGCAAGTACTCCTTGCGCACGCTGGGCAAGTTCAGCTCCCCGGAGCAGATCCGCGGGGTGGTGGTGGGCGGCTCGGGCGGCCGGACCATCCGCCTGGAGGACGTCGCCTCTGTATACAACGGAGAGGTGGACGACGAGACGGACGTGCTGCTGGACCGCAGCCCGACCATCATCCTGCGCGTGCAAAAGCAGTCCGGGACCAACACGGTGCAGATCGCCGCCCGGGTCAAGGAACGCCTGGCCAGGCTGCGGCAGTCGCTGCCCGCCGACATCAAGCTGGTGGAGGTGTTCGCCCCCTCCAACTTCATCAGCCAGGCCATCGCCAACGTCTGGCAGACGGCCCTGATCGGAGGCCTGCTGGCCATCGGCATCCTGTTCCTGTTCCTGCGCAACATCCCCACTACGCTGATCATCGGGGTGTCCATCCCCCTGTCCTTCGTGATCACCATCATCGCCATGTATTTCGCCGGCCTGACCCTGAACATGCTCTCCCTGGGAGGACTGGCGCTGGGCATCGGCATGCTGGTGGACAACTCCATCGTCATCATCGAGAACATCTTCCGCTACCGGGAAAGCGGGGTGAAGCCCAGCGAGGCGGCCCGGCACGGCACCCTGGAGATGGGCAATGCGGTCATGGCCTCCACCCTGACCACCGTGGCAGTGTTCCTGCCCCTGGTGCTGTTCATCCGCGGCCTGGCCCGGGAGCTGTTCCGCGACCTGGCCTTCACGGTCACCTTCTCCCTGCTGGCCTCCCTGGGGGTGGCCCTGACCGTGGTGCCCATGCTCTCCAGCCGCATCCGGGCGGTGCGCGTCCGGCAGAAGTCCAACACCCTGCTCAACGTGGAGGAGGAGCTGGAGGCTCGCGGCACGGTGCTGCGCTTCGTGGACCGCATCTATCGGACCGCCCTGTCCTGGACGATCCACCACCGCTGGATCGTGCTGGCCGGGATCGTGGTCCTGTTCGGAGCCAGCCTGGCGCTGATCCCGCGCATCGGCGTGGAGCTCATCCCCCAGTCCGACCAGGGGGACATCAACCTGGCCATCACCACCGCCATCGGCTCGGACCTGGACACCACGCGGGAGGCGGTGGACCGGATCTATCGGATCATCGAGGAGAAGGTTCCGGAAAAGAAATCCGCCCTGATCCAGGTTGGGGCTTCCGGGATGTTCTTCGGCGGCAACTCCGCCAACACGGCCAGCATCCGCCTGGCCCTGGTGGACCTCGGGCAGCGCAGCCGCACGGACAAGCAGATCACCGACGTCCTGCGGCCCCTGTTTGCCGGGGTGCCGGGGGCCACCGTGCGCTTCTCCAGCGGCTTCGGGCCCATGGGGGGCGGCGGGACGGGAGGGGGTCTCAAGGTTTCCGTGCGCGGCTTCGACCTGGAGGGCGGCAAGCGCCTGGCCGAGCAGGTGAAGTCGGTGATGGACTCGGTGGACTCGGTGGTGGACGCCCGCATCTCCCGGGAGGAGGGGCTGCCGGAGTACCGCATCCGCGTGGACCGCAACCGCGCCGCCCAGTACGGCCTGACCGCCGCCGCGGTGGGCACCACGATCAAGCGGGCCTTCGGCGGGGAAGCCGTGGCCAAGGTGCTGCTGGAGGGCAATGAGGTGGACGTGCGGGTGCGCTTCCGCCCCGAGGACCGGGTCAGCAGCCGGGACCTGGATTTGATCTCCGTGACCACGCCCGCCGGGGGCAGCGTGCCGCTCACGGATCTATTGGACGTGGACCGGGGCTACGGGCCGGTGACCATCCAGCGGGAGGGCCAGCAGCGGGTGATCGACATCGAGGCCCAGGTGCTGGGCGACGTGCGCTCGGCGGTGGCCCGGATCAAGGCCGGGGTGGACCGCCTGGCCATCCCCGAGGGCTTCACGATCATCTACGGCGGCTCCTGGGAGGACATCCAGAAGACCATCAAGGACCTGGTGCTCGTGCTGGCCCTTTCGATCATCCTGGTCTACTTCATCATGGCCGCCCAGTTCGAGTCCTTCCGCGACCCCTTCATCATCCTGTTCACCCTGCCCACGGCCTTCATCGGGGTCATCTGGATCCACCTGGCCACGGGCACCATCTTCAGCGCCTTCTCCGGCATCGGGGTGCTGGTGCTGGTGGGCATCGTGGTGAACAACGGCATCATCCTGGTGGACTACGCCAACATGCTGCGCAAGCGCGGCTACGAGCTGGACCGCGGGGTGCTGGCCGCCGGCAGGACGCGCCTGCGGCCCATCCTGATGACCGTGCTCACCACCGTCCTCGGGCTGGTGCCCATGGCCTTCTTCCAGGGCTCCGGCTCGGAGCTGAACCGCGGCCTGGGGCTGACGGTGATCGGCGGCCTGACCCTCTCCACCCTGTTCACCCTTTTCCTGGTGCCGGTGCTCTACCACCTGTTCGAGTCGGGCCGGGAGCGCCGCAGGCTGCGCAAGCTGCAGGAGGCCAGCCGTGGATAAGATCGCGGTGTTCGTGATCTACGACCGGGCCATCGACGAGGAGGTGCTGGCCGCCCTCCGGGAGTGCGGGATCCAGAGCTACACCCGCTGGCACAACGCCAGCGGGGTGGGCACCACCGGCCCCCACCAGGGCGACCAGGTCTGGCCCGCCCTGAACAACGTGCTGATGGCGGTGACGGACGCGCAGAGCCAGGCCAGGACCCTGGAGCGTCTGCGCGCCCTGCGGGAGGATTTTCCCTATACCGGGCTGCGCGCGCTGGTGGTGCCCGTGCTGGACATGATCTGATGCGGATGAGCCGACCTCGCGCCCTGTCAGCCCCGGCGCTGCCGGCGGCGGCGCTGCTGCTGTCCCTCGCCCTGGGGGGCTGCGGGCTGCCCGTGCAGAAGCACTCCGCCCTGGCCATGACCTCGCCGCTGAACGTCCTGGTGGCCGGCCGCGCCGCGCCGGATTGGGAAGCCCTGATGTCCTACACCGACCGGGAAGCCTCGCTGTTCGACTGGCGGCTGCCGGACAGCCCGGTGGGTCGGCTCAACGCCGGCCAGGCCCTGGTCCCGCCGGCGGAAGTGGCCTCGGCGCTGGCCGTGGCGCTGGAGGTGGCCTCCGCCAGCGGGGGGGCCTTCGACCCCACGATCCTGCCCCTGGTCCGGCTCTGGTCCTTCGATACCGGCGGGAGGCTGCCGCCGGCGGAGGACATCCGGCGGGCCAGCGGCCGGATGGACTGGCGCCAGGTGCGCCCGGACGGCGAGGGGCGCTACCGGCTGCCGGAGGGCTTCGCCCTGGACCTGGGAGGCATTGCCCAGGGAGCGGTGGTGGACCTGCTGGGCGCCTGGCTGGAGCAGCGGGGCTTCCGGCGATACCTGGTTGAAGCCAGCGGGGACATCCTGATCGCGGGGAGCAAGGGACGCCGGGAGCCCTGGAGCGTGGCCATCCGCCACCCGCGCCGCAGCCAGGAGTTCGTGGGCATCCTGAAGCTGGGCGAACCGGGCCGCAAGATCGCCATCGTCACCTCCGGGGATTATGAGCGTTTCTTCGAGCAGGGGGGGAA